>JBIKLV010000007.1:0-84085 GCA_044359585.1 Sulfuritalea sp.
TGGGGACGCCGCTCTGCGCTCCGGGGCGTGCGGCTACCCCACGCTTCCATCATTCGCGATAATTTCGATGGTAGACCCCTTTAGCTACTTTAGCTAAGTCGGCTACGGGATGAGCTGTGATCTGGGGCATGGCAAATCTCCTTGGCTGGAATTCAGTTCTTCAGTTTCTTGAGTTTGAAGCGGCAAACCTTTTCGGTCTTGCCGCGCTGGATGCGATAGACGGTGACACCGGCGTAGCGATGGTCATAGTGCTTGGCGACGACAATCGGCCAGTCGTCTTCCCATCGTTGAAAATAGGTGGTGTTCCCCGCGAGAAAGACGTCATAGACTTCCCCGCGAATACCATGTATGCCTTTGAAGTAGTAGGGTGGAAACGGTGGAATCACCGATGCGCCGAGAATCAATTCCGACTTCACCGTATCGATGTCGGTTCGGGCTTCGTTCAGGATCATCACGGGAACCTGCCAGTCATACGGCCGGGGGCTGGTGCGATCACGGTCTCCGCAGCGACCGTCCTCGATCCGCAGCAGCTTGTCCCGCCGGCCGTCGTTATCGATGTCGACTTCCGCCAGCCACATGCGCCACCAACCATGACGGTGTTGAAGTTCCACGCCGTCAAGAATGTCCCTTGGGTTGGTCAAGCCTCCGCGTTCAGGCCTATCCCACGGCCAGTAGTTCAAGTAGCGATACGCCTGCACGGATAGATCAGGATGCTCCTTAGGCTCGACTTCCCTCCACGACATCCCGGCAAACTCCGGGTACTCCACCCCAAACTCGGTCTGGCAGTTGGGTGGATCGTTTTTCCGGGTTACCTTTTCCAGATACTCGCCGAATCGCTGGCAGAGTGGATTCTTCTTGCCATTGACCAGCGTGTATCTTTCTGCACTTTGTGCGGCAGGCACTGCCGCGCAAAGCAGCCCGATAACTAAAGGAACCAAAGGGGTCAACATCAGCATCACATTCCTTATCATTTCTCTCTCCTCAAATCTCGAAAACCATCTGTCCCTTCCGCCCCCCCCCCGTCCCTCACCCCGCCACCCGATCCATCAGTTCCGCCACCCCGTAGCGGCTGCCGTCGGCGAATTCGACGGTCTCGATGTCGCTACCCATGGCGCCCATCAGGGCGATGAGTTCGCCACCGCAGGTGAGCATCAGGTACTGGCCGCAGTCGCTGGCGCCGACGGCGAGGTCGGGCAGGCCGAGGCCGGCGCCGAGGCGAACGGTCATCGCGTCGGCGGCGAGCGGGTCGCCCTCCGCCACCAGATGGAGATTCGCCGCGGCCGCGCTCATGCGCCCCAATCCGCCATAGCGGCCTTCATGTGTCCGACATTGCCCATTGCCTGACCTCCTCCCGGATTCCCGCTGCTTTGCCACCGCTTGCCGCCGTGTCGCCAGCGCCGACTTTCGTGCCGCGCGAGCCGCGAGTCCGTCCGGCCCCAGCAGCCGTGCGCGAATGCGCGACCCGGCCGCGCCGCAACCGAACGCTTCGAGCCTACCCAATTTGCAGGCGATATGTAACTGTCAGAAATGACAGGTTGGTGGCGATTCAGGGGGTTTGGCGGGGGGCCGAATCGTCATTCCGCGCGGAAGGGAACCCGCGGACACGGGGAAGGTTTCCGCCGCGGCGCGCCGGGGCGCCTGGCAATCCGTTCCGGAAAGCATTTATCGTTCGCGGCGAGCCCTTCGACTTTGCTCGGAAGTGCCTTGTCGAACCGCATTTGGCCTGCCACGGCCGGCCTTCGACAGGCTCAGGCCGAACGGGTTGACTGGAATCACATTGCTGGAACGATCTACTGGACGATGTCGAGGTGCTGGATTCCGGCGTGCGCCGGAATGACGGCGCCCGTCAGACAATATCCAGATGCTGGATCCCCGCGTTGCGATCCATGTCCTGCGATTCCTTGCTGTGCAGCTTGATCATGAGGCGGACCTCGTTCATCGAGTCGGCGAAGCGCAGCGCATCGTCATAGCTGATGCGGCCTTCCTCGAACAGGTCGAAGAGCGCCATGTCGAAGGTCTTCATGCCCAGTTCCTTCGACTTCTTCATGATTTCCTTGATGCCGTGCACCTCGCCCTTGAAGATCAGGTCGGCGATCAGCGGCGAATTGAGCAGGACCTCGACCGCGGCAGCGCGGCCCTTGCCTTCCTTGACCGGGATCAGGCGCTGCGACACGATGGCCTTGAGGTTGAGCGAGAGGTCCATCAGCAGTTGCGCGCGACGTTCCTCGGGGAAGAAGTTGATGATGCGGTCGATGGCCTGGTTGGCGTTGTTGGCGTGCAGCGTGCCCATCGCCAGGTGGCCGGTTTCGGCGAAGGCGATGGCGTGTTCCATAACCTCGCGGTCGCGGATCTCGCCGATCAGGATCACGTCCGGCGCCTGGCGCAGGGTGTTCTTCAGCGCGATCTCCCAGGAGTCGGTGTCGACGCCGACCTCGCGCTGGGTGACGACGCAGTTGCGGTGGTCATGCACGTACTCGACCGGGTCCTCGATGGTGATGATGTGGCCATAGCTGTTCTGGTTGCGGTAGCCGATCATCGCCGCCAGCGAGGTCGACTTGCCCGAGCCCGTGCCACCGACGAACAGCACCAGGCCGCGCTTGGTCATCGAGACGTCCTTCAGCACCGGCGGCAGCTTGAGGTCTTCCATTTCGGGAATCTGCACGTTGATGGTGCGCATGATGATGCCGACGCGGCCCTGCTGGACGAAGGCATTGACGCGGAAGCGGCCGATGCTGGCCGGCGAGATGGCGAAGTTGCATTCCTTGGTCGCCTCGAATTCGGCGGCCTGCTTGTCGTTCATGATGGCGCGCGCCAGTTCCTGCGTGTGCTGCGGCGACAGCGGCTGGGTAGTGGCCGGCGTCATCTTGCCGTCGATCTTCATGGCGGGCGGAAAGCCGGCGGTGATGAAGAGGTCGGAACCCTTCTTCTGCATCATCATCGTCAGCAGCTGGTACATGAACTTCAAGCCTTCATCGCGTTCCATGGTGCACTCCGGTTATTGCTTTTGATTGGCCGCGCCAGCGGCCCTGCCTAGTAGGCTCCCCGCGAGGGGAGGAAGGGAGGGGCGGGTGTTTAATTGCCACAAGGACAATTCCCGGTCGCTAGACCGGGAAATTGTCTTTATTGGCGGCCTTGCTGCGCGCCTCGACCGGCGAGATGACCTTCTTCTTGACCAGGTCCTGCAGGTTCTGGTCGAGAGTCTGCATGCCGTACTGCTGGCCGGTCTGGATCGCGGAATACATCTGCGCCACCTTGGCTTCGCGGATCAGGTTGCGGATGGCCGGGGTGCCGACCATGATTTCGTGCGCGGCGATGCGGCCGGTGCCGTCCATGGTCTTGCACAGCGTCTGCGAGATCACCGCCTTCAATGATTCCGACAGCATGGCGCGGATCATTTCCTTTTCCGCCGCCGGGAAGACGTCGATGATGCGGTCGATGGTCTTGGCCGCCGACGAGGTGTGCAGCGTGCCGAACACCAGGTGGCCGGTTTCGGCGCCGGACATGGCCAGCCGGATGGTTTCCAGGTCGCGCATTTCGCCGACCAGGATCACGTCCGGGTCTTCGCGCAGCGCCGAGCGCAGCGCGTTGTTGAAGGAAAGCGTGTGCGGCCCGACTTCGCGCTGGTTGATCAGGCACTTCTTGGTTTCATGGACGAACTCGATCGGGTCCTCGACCGTGAGGATGTGGCCGTACTCGTTTTCGTTCTTGTGATTCACCATCGCCGCCAGCGTGGTCGACTTGCCCGAGCCGGTCGGGCCGGTGACCAGCACCAGACCGCGCGGCTGGTCGGCCAGCTCTTCGAAGATCTTGGGGCACTTGAGGTCTTCCAGCGACAGGATCTTCGACGGAATGGTACGCATCACGGCGGCGGCGCCGCGGTTCTGGACGAAGGCGTTGACGCGGAAGCGGGCCAGGTTGGGAATCGCGAAGGAAAAGTCGCACTCCAGCATCTCTTCGTACACCTTGCGCTGGCCGTCGTTCATGATGTCGTAGATCATCGCGTGCACGTCTTTGTGTTCCATCGGCGGCAGGTTGATCTTGCGCACGTCGCCATGGACGCGAATCATCGGCGGCAGGCCGGCGGAAAGGTGCAGGTCGGAAGCCTTGTTCTTGACCACGAAGGTGAGCAGTTCGGTGATGTCCATGAGCGCTTTCCTGAAGTTGGGGTGCGATATACTTTGCAGACGCTATATGACATCAATCGCCGCCAACTTGCAAGCCGTGCGTGCGCGCATATCCGCCGCCTGCCTTGCCGCCGGGCGCGCGGCCGACTCGGTGCAGTTGCTCGCGGTTTCCAAGACCTGGCCGGCCGCCAGCCTGCGCGATGCGATCGCCGCGGGGCAACGCGCCTTCGGCGAGAACTACGTCCAGGAAGCGCTCGACAAGGCCGCCGAACTGGCCGATTGCGCGCTGGAATGGCACTTCATCGGCCCCCTGCAAAGCAACAAGACACGGCCGGTGGCCGAGCACTTCGCCTGGGTGCATTCGATCGACCGCCTCAAGGTCGCGCAGCGGCTCGCCGCACAGCGCCCGCCGGGCATGGCGCCGCTGCAGGTGTGCCTGCAGGTGAATGTCTCGGGTGAAGCGTCGAAGGGCGGTTGCGTGCCGTCCGAAGCCCGCGAACTGGCGGTCGCCATCGGCGCGCTGCCGCAGTTGCGGCTGCGCGGCCTGATGGCGATACCCGAGCCCACCGACGACGTGGAACTGCAACGCCGCCAGTTCGGCCAGTTGCGCCGGACGCTGGAAACGATCAATCGCGACACCGGCCTTGCACTGGACACCCTGTCGATGGGCATGAGCCATGACCTCGAAGCGGCGATAATGGAAGGCGCGACCATCGTGCGCATCGGCACGGCAATTTTCGGACAACGGGACTGAAATGACCTTCCCCCCACCCCCCTTCCCAAGGAAGGGGATGACTACGGTTCGCAAGCAATGCTTGCTCCAACTCATTGACAGGTCGTCTCCTTGGGACGGCCCGGCGGAGACGACGACATGAAAATCACCTTCATCGGCGGCGGCAACATGGCCATCGCACTGATCGGCGGCCTGCGCAAGCAGGGCTTCTCCGCCCCCGGCATCCAGGTGATGGAGCCCTTCGCCGAGTCTCGCGAGAAGCTCACCGAAACCTTCGGCGTGCGCTGCACGGGCGCGGTCGATGCCGCCGCGCTGGACTGCGAAGTGCTGGTGCTGGCGGTCAAGCCGCAGCAGATGCGGGAGGCCGTCGCGCCGCTGCGCGGCAAGCTGGGCACGCAATTGGTAGTGAGCATCGCCGCCGGCCTGCGCATGGCCGACATATCGCGCTGGATGGGCGGCTACGGCAAGCTGGTGCGCACCATGCCCAATACGCCGGCGCTGATCGGCGCCGGCATTACGGCGCTGTGCGCCGACCCGAGCGTAGACCGCGACGGGCGCGCCAATGCCGAGAAAGTATTGCAGGCAGTGGGCCGCACGGTCTGGATCGACGACGAAGCGCAGATGGATGCCGTCACGGCGATGTCCGGCAGCGGCCCGGCCTATGTCTTCTATTTCCTCGAAGCCATGGAGGCCGCGGGGGTCCGGCTCGGCTTCGACGCGGCCACCGCGCGCCAGTTGAGCATCGAAACCTTCATCGGCGCCGCGCGCCTGGCCGAGCAGAGCAGCGAGTCGATCTCCACCCTGCGCGAACGGGTGACCTCGAAGGGCGGCACCACCGAGGCGGCGCTGCTGTCCTTCGCCGCCAGCGGCATTGCCGACGCCATCGGCAAGGGCATCCTCGCCGCCGACGCGCGCGGTCGCGAACTCGGCGACGTGCTGGGCAAGGATTAACGTGAAACAACACAATTCGGAGCAAGGTGTGACAGTCGAGCGCAGCAAGCCGACTGGTAGCCCCGCCCCGGGGCGGGGATGGGGGTGGGGGGCCTTCAATTGGCCTTTCGCGTGTTTCATCTCTGCGGGTGGCTCTCGCTGCCATGAGCGTTAGGGAACGGCGGCCAAGTGTCATATCGTCATTCCGGCGGATGCCGGAATCCAGAACAACCCTGGGGCTGGACACCGGCTTTGGCCGGTGAAACGGCCAGTTCAGCGCTTCCATAGGAGCCTTCGATGCTAGTGCAGATCCTCCTCTTCGTCCTCGACAGCATCTGCGGCTTTCTGTCGCTGGCGCTGCTGGTACGTTTCGCCATGCAATGGGCGCGCACGCCCTTCCGCAACCCGCTCGGACAGTTCGTCGTCGCCGTGACCGACTGGATGGTGCGCCCGGTGCGCCGACTGGTGCCCGGCGTGTTCGGCCTCGACATGGCGAGCCTGCTGCTGGCCTGGCTGTGGCAGGTGGCCAACCAGGGCGTGGCGCTGGGCTTCAGCGGCGTGCTCGCCGCCGTGTCGCCGGCGCCGACTCTCGTGGTAGCCGCGCTGGCCCTGCTGGAAGTGGCCAAACTCGGGCTCTACCTGATATTCGGCGCGGTGCTGGTGTCGGCGGTGTTTTCCTGGGTCAATCCCCATGCGCCGCTGGCCGATGTCTTCAATACCCTGACGCGCCCCCTGCTGCGGCCGTTCCGCCGATTCATTCCGCCCGTCGGTGGCGTGGATCTGTCACCGCTGGCCCTGTTGCTGGTGCTGCAGATCGCGCTGTTCGTGATCGCCGGCCTGCGCCACAGCGTGATGCCCCTGATCCTGATGCAATGACCTGGCTGGCCGCCGACGGCGATGGCGTGATCCTGCGCCTGCACATCCAGCCCGGCGCGAAGAAGACCGAGATCGCCGGACTGCACGGCGAAGCCCTGAAGATCCGCCTCGCCGCGCCGCCGGTCGATGGCAAGGCAAATGCCTGCCTGATCGGTTTCCTTGCCGACCGCTTCGGTGTCGCCAAGGCGGCGGTCGACCTGCTCAGCGGCGAGTCCTCGCGGGCAAAGCGGGTACGCGTGGGCGGCGTCGATGCGGCGCGGGTGAAACGGGTTTTCGCGATCGGCGAGTGACGCCGGAGGCCAGGCCGGCAGGCTCGGCTCAGTGCAACAGCACGGCCTCGATATCCTTTTGATCGACGCCCTGCCGCGCCAGGCAGGTGGCGACGAAGCCCAGGGCGATCGGCGCCAGGCGCTGTTCGCGCATGAAGAGCGCCGCGTCGCGCTTGCGCCCGGCAGCCAGGTGCTGGCCAACGGTCTCGGCCAGCCTGCGCAGCCCCGGTATCGCGCTCGCGCGCGAACGGATCGGTTCGTTGTCGATTGCCAGCAGCATGTTCATGGTGGTGCTCCCCTAGCTGACGCGGATTCGCCCACAACGGCGGCGCGGTCGGAGTGGCCCCGGTCGCGCCGCCGGACCGGACTCAGTCCAGGGTCCAGTCTTCGCAGGGTTTCCAGAAATCCGGGACCTGGCGGACGTTCACCGCGTGACCGATTTCGTCCAGGTTGCGCGCGGTATCCGGTTGGCGTGTCGGCACTCCGTAACGGTAGGCTTGATCGATCGTCCTGTCGTCGTCGGTCAGGTACCGAGCAAGGTGCAAGGCCCGGCCTTCGTAGCCTGGACCCGATAAATCGCGAGATTGGGACATGATCGCCTCCTGTCTGTCGGGATGTTCAGGCGGTGCGGAATTCTTCCGACTCGAAACGCTTCCACTGCCCTTGCTCGACATCCTAGGCGCGACGTGAAATTCGGCAATAGCCCGTTCGGACCTTGGCGGCATTCGGTGATAGTCCGTTCGGGCCTTGGTGTGACATATTTCACACCGGCACCGGATGGCGGCAAGGGACTCCGATGCAACGCGGGCGCGTACGGCCCGCAACTACCAGGCGAGCGTGCCGTCGAAGGCCAGGTGGCCGTCGATCAGGGTGTAGCGCACGCGGCCGGGAAACTCCATGCCGAGGAAGGGCGTGTTCTTGCCCTGGCTGCGCAGGCTTTCGCGCGTGACGGCATATTCCGCCACCGGATCGAAGACGCAGATGTCGGCGGCGTTGCCGACGGCCAGGCTGCCGGCCTTGACGCCGAGGATGCGCGCCGGATCGGAAGTGACCCGGGCCAGCGCCGTGGTCAGCGGCAACTTCATTTCCCGCGCCCATTTCAGGGTCAGCGGCAACAGCAGTTCGAGTCCGGTGGCGCCGACTTCCGCCTCGTCGAAAGGCATCTGCTTGCCATCGTCATCGACCGGCGTGTGGTCGGAACACAGCGCGTCGATCGCGCCCGAAGCTAGTCCCGCGCGCAGGGCATCGCGATCGCGCACCGAGCGCAGCGGCGGGTCGAGCCGGGCGTGGGCGTTGAAGAAACCGATATCGACCTCGCACAGGTGCAGGTGGTGTATCGCCACGTCGCAGGTCACACCGATGCCCGCGGCGCGCGCAGCGACGATCATGTCGACGCCCGCCGCCGAGGAAACCCGCGTCACATGCACCCGTGCGCCGGTTTCGCGGGCCAGGTGCAGGATGGTCGCCAGGGCGATGGTTTCGGCTGCCACCGGAATACCGGCGAGGCCCAGGCGAGCGGCAACTTCGCCGTCATGGGCGACGCCCTTCTTGGCCAGGAAGGGGTCCTGCGCCTGCAGCCAGACCGGAAAGTCGAAGGTCGCCGCGTACATCATGGCGCGCAGCAGCACCTGCGTATCGACGATGGCACGATTGGCCTGGCCGAAGGCGACGCAGCCGGCCTCGCTCAATTCAACCATCTCGGTCAGCGCCTTGCCTTCGAGTTGCGTGGTCAGCGCGCCGACCGGATGGACGTGGGCAAATTCGGGCAGGCGCGCGCGATGGGTCAGCATCTCGACCAGCCCGGGTTCATCCAGCACCGGGTCGGTATCGGGCGGGCAGGCCAGCCGCGTGACGCCACCTGCGGCGGCCGCGGCCATTTCGGATTCCAGCGTGGCGCGGTACTCGAAGCCCGGCTCGCGCAAGCGTGCCGCGAGGTCGACCAGGCCGGGGCAGACGATGCAGCCGCTCGCGTCGAGCACGCTGTTGGCCCCATCCACACCCCAGCCGGCCGGCGCCGTACCGATGCCGACGATGCGCCCGGCGCCGATGAACAGGTCGAGCGGCTTGTCGGTGTTGCTCGCGGGGTCGATCAGGCGACCGTTCTTGATGTGGATTTTCATGCTGCCTCCGCCGGGCCGCCCCAAGGAGGCAGCCAGCCAACACTACGGAGCGGGCATCGCCCGCGAACCAAAGTCACCCCCTTCCTCGGGGCGTAGGCGGGAATTCGCAGAGCACTGCTCTGCGCCGCCGTAGCCGACTGGCAGTGCAATGCCAGTCGTGGGGCAGGGGCTGGGGGGAAGGTACTCATGAGTTTCCGGCGAGCATGGCCATCACGGCCATCCGCACCGCGATGCCGAAGGTGACCTGCGGCAGGATCACGGCCTGGCTGCCGTCGGCGACGGCGGAGTCGATTTCGACGCCGCGATTCATTGGCCCCGGGTGCATGACGATGGCGTCGGGCTTGGCCAGCGCCAGCTTCTCCGGCGTCAGGCCCCATGACTTGAAGTACTCCTGCGTCGAAGGCAGCAGCGCGCCCTGCATGCGTTCGTTCTGCAGGCGCAGCATCATCACCACATCGACGCCGCGCAGGCCTTCGCGCATGTCGTTGAAGACCCGCACGCCGAGGCGATCGATGCCGGTCGGCAGCAGCGTCTTGGGCGCGATCACGCGCACTTCGGGCACGCCCAGCGTGGTCAGCGCGTGGATCTGGCTGCGCGCCACGCGCGAATGCAGCACGTCGCCGACCACGGCGACCGTGAGCTGGCGGAAATCCTTCTTGTAGTGGCGGATGGTGTACATGTCGAGCAGGCCCTGCGTCGGGTGCGCATGGCGGCCGTCGCCGGCATTGACGACATGGATATGGTCGCGCCCGGTGGCGGCCAGGTGCTGCGCGATCAGGTAGGGCGCGCCGGAGGACGCATGGCGCACGACGAACATGTCGGCCTGCATCGCGGCGAGATTGTCCGCCGTGTCGAGCAGGGTTTCGCCCTTGTTGGCGGAAGATGTGCTGATGTTGAGGTTGATGACGTCGGCGGACAGGCGCTTGGCGGCGATCTCGAACGTGGTTCGGGTGCGCGTCGAATTCTCGAAGAACAGGTTGAACACGCTCTTGCCGCGCAACAGCGGCACCTTCTTCACCTCGCGCTCGGCGACCCCGGTGAAGGGCGCGGCGATATCCAGGATGCGCTCGAGCACCTCGCGCGGCAGGCCTTCGATGGTCAGCAGGTGATTGAGCTCGCCATGCTTGTTGAGCTGCGGATTGCCGCCAGCGGACATGAAATTCATTTTTCCATCACCCGGAAGGACAGCCCGCCGTCGACCGCGCGCTCCAGCGCCAGCATCTGCGCCGCAGGCAGGCTCATGGCATGCGGGCAGAAGGTCGGCGCAATCGGCAGTTCGCGGCCGCCGCGGTCGGTCAGCACGGCGAGGTCGATGCGGGCCGGGCGGCCGAAATCGAACAGTTCGTTCATCGCGGCGCGGATGGTACGCCCGGTGTAGAGCACGTCGTCGACGATCACCACGTGGGCGCCCTCGACGTCGAAGGGAATGTGCGAGGAGCGGGCGTTGGCATGCAGGCCGCGCTGGTTGAAATCGTCGCGATAGAAAGACACGTCCATCGAACCGGAAGGAATTTTGAGGCCCAGCGCGGCATGCAGGCGCTCGGCCACCCAGACGCCGCCGGTGTGGATGCCGACCAGCGCGGTGCGCTCGGGATCGACGCGCGGCCGCATGGCCTCGGCGAGGGCGGTGCAGAGTGCTTCGGCGTCAGGCAGTTGCATGGGTGTTGGCATGGGTCTCGAACCAGCTGTTGAGGATGACGAGCGCGGCTTCCGCGTCGACCTGCTGCTTGCGCTGGCGCCAGTCCAGCCCGCGCTCGCGCAGCGTCGCGTCGGCCTCGGTCGAAGTGAAGCGTTCGTCGACGGCATCGACCGGCAAGCGGAAGCGTCCGCGCAACTGGTTGGCGAAACGTTCACAGCGCGCGGTCATGTCGTTCGGCGTGCCGTCGTCGTTGAGCGGGCGCCCGACCAGCAGGCGCCGCGGCTGCCATTCGGCGACCAGGGCCGCGATCGCTGCAAAGCGCGCGTCGCTGGCTTCGCCGTCGATCGTGGTCAGCGGCCGCGCCGCGCCAATGCTTCCCGATTCCAGTTGCATGCCGATGGCAACGCCGATCCGCTTCAGGCCAAAATCGAAGGCGAGTACCGCCCCGCCAGCCTCAGGCATGTCCCGCCACGTCCGAGAGCCTGGCGAAATCCACTCCCAACAGCTGCATCGCGGCCGGCAGGCGTTCTTCGGGCGGGGTCATGAAAATGATGCCGGGATCGGCTTCGACGGTCAGCCAGGAATTCTGCGACAGCTCCCATTCGATCTGGCCGGCGGTCCAGCCGGCATAGCCGAGGCTGACCAGCACTTCGGCGGGTTCGCCGGTGCTGCCCATGGACTGCAGGATGTCACGCGAACTTGTGAGGGCGATCTTCTCGCTGACGTTGAGCGAGGATTGCCAGTTCCCGGCCGGGCGGTGCAGGACGAAGCCGCGATCGGTCTGCACCGGGCCGCCGAAATACACCGGCAGCCCGCCGAAGCGCGCTTCGGCCTCGCCGTCGTCGAGCTGGATGCTGACCCGGTCGAAGAGGCCGGCGAGGTTCATGTCCATCGGCCGATTGACGATGATGCCGATGGCGCCATCCTCGTTGTGTTCGCAGATGTAGGTCAGCGTGCGCGAAAAATTCGGGTCGGCCATGGCGGGCATGGCGATCAGGAAGTGATTGGCGAGGCTGATGGTTTCCATGGCTGTGGCGCCATTGTAATCTGTCGGCCCGTGCCCGCGCATACCCTCCCCAAAACCCCCATGCCCGCTGCCCTCGTCTGGTTTCGCCGCGACTTGCGCGTGCATGACCACGCCGCCGTGCACCGTGCGCTGCGCGATTACGAGCGCGTGCATTGCGCCTTCGTCTTCGATACGACGATCCTCGGCCACCTGCCGCGCCGCGACCGGCGCGTCGAGTTTATCCTGCGCGCGGTCGAGGAGGTGGATGCGGGATTGCGCGCCATGGGCGGCGGCCTGATCGTGCGCCACGGCGATCCGCGCCAGGAAATCCCGCGCCTTGCCACCGAACTCGGCGTCGCCGCGGTGGTCGCCAACCGCGACTACGAACCGACGGCGATCGCGCGCGATGCCGAGGTCGCACGCCGTCTCGCCAGCGCCGACTCTTGCTGGATCGACTGCAAGGACCAGGTAATTTTTGAACGCAACGAGGTTATGACCCAGGGCGGCACGCCCTTTTCGGTCTTCACGCCCTACAAGAACGCCTGGCTGCGCCGCCTGTTGCCGGCCGACCTCGATCCGTTTCCCGTCGAGCCTTACGCTGCGCGGCTGGCCCCTGTGCACGCGGGCGCGCGCATGCCCCGCCTCGAGGAGCTGGGCTTCGAGGCCAGCGACCTCGCCGCGCTGCGCCTGCCCACCGGCATGAGCGGCGCGCAGGCGATGTTCCGCGACTTCGCCGAGCGCATCGACGACTATGCGGCCAAGCGCGACTTCCCGGCGCTGAAGGGCTGCTCCTACCTTTCCGCCCACCTGCGCTTCGGCACGATCTCGATCCGCCAGCTCGCCGCTTACGCCCAGGCGCAGTCCAGTCGCGGCGCCGCGACCTGGCTGTCGGAACTGATCTGGCGCGACTTCTACCACGCCATCCTGTGGCACCACCCGCGCGTCGTCACGCAATGCTTCAAGCCCGACTTCGACGCCCTGCGCTGGGACGACGCGCCCGAGCTGCTCGCCGCCTGGCAGGCCGGGCGCACCGGCTACCCGCTGGTCGACGCGGCGATGCGCCAGCTCGAACAGGCCGGCTGGATGCACAACCGCCTGCGCATGGTCGCGGCCAGCTTCCTCGCCAAGGACCTCGGCCTCGACTGGCGTCTGGGCGAAGCCTGGTTCGCAGAAAAACTGCTCGACTTCGACCTTGCCGCCAACAATGGCGGCTGGCAGTGGGCCGCCTCCACCGGCTGCGACGCCCAGCCCTGGTTCCGCATCTTCAACCCGGTGACTCAGTCGGAGAAATTCGATGCCGAGGGCCGCTTCATCCGCCGCTACCTGCCGGAACTGGCCGCGGTGTCGGCGAAGTTCATCCACGCGCCGTGGCGCATGGACGCGGCGCAACAGGCCGCCTGCGGGGTCGTCATCGGCCGCGATTACCCGGCGCCGGTGGTGGACCATGCGGCGGCGCGCGAACGCACTCTGGCGCGCTTCAAGGCGGTGCGCGGCGCGGATGTGGCAAACCACGTCGACGGCGCATAAGGTCGCGGGCCTGGCGCGGCGCGGCGCTGTGCCATACTCGCCCGCCCCGCGCCAAGGCAGCCCCGCCGCATCGTGTTCTCGGATTTCCTCGCCACCGTCGAATTCTCGCTCGCCGTCACCGGCCCGATCTTCGTGATCCTCGGCCTCGGCGCCTGGCTGCGCCGCATCGGCATGATCAACGAAGCCTTCATCGAGGTCGGCAGCCGGCTGGTGTTCAACGTCGCGTTGCCGGCGCTGCTGTTCATCAGCGTCGCCAAGACCCGCCTCGACACCTCGGCCAACCTCGCGCTGATCGGCTTCGGCCTGATGGCGACCGTGGTGGCCTGGGGGCTCGCCGAGTTGCTGGGCAGCGTCGCCGTGCGCGCGGAGGCCGACCGCGGCGTGGTGGTGCAGGGCGCATTCCGTTCCAACATGGCCATCGTCGGCCTCGCCTATTGCGTCAATGCCTACGGCGAGGCCGGGCTCGCCGCCGCCTCGCTCTACGTCGGCATCGTCACCATCCTGTTCAACATCCTCGCCGTGGTGACGCTGAACCGCTCCCTGCACGCTCAGCAGGGCATCGCGCCGGTGCTCCGCTCGGTGGCGACCAACCCGCTGATCATCGGCATCGTGCTGGCGCTGCCGGTGTCGATCTCCGGCCTGCGCCTGCCGGCCATCGTGCTGCAATCCGGCGAGTACTTCGCCAACATGACGCTGCCGCTGGCGCTGCTGTGCACCGGCGCCGCGCTCGACTTCCGCAGCCTGCGCCACGACCCGCGCGACACCCTGCTGGCTGCCGCCGGCAAGCTGTTCGCCGTGCCCGTGCTGTTCGTCGGTGGCGGCATCCTCTGGGGCTTTCGCGGCATCGAGCTCGGCGTGCTGCTGCTGATGTCCTCGGCGCCGACCGCCGCCGCCAGCTACGTGATGGTGCGGGCGATGGGCGGCAACGCCGCGCTGGCCGCCAACATCATCGCCCTGACCACGCTCGGCTCGCTGGTCACCACCAGCGCCGGCATCGTCCTGCTGCGCGGCCTGCGCCTGATCTGAGGCTGGCCGCCCCGGCCAGAAGTCGGCGCCGGCGATACGGCGCGACGACCGCGACCGCCGCCGGTTTGGCCGAAAGTCATAGCCCGATGCCAGCGCGGGCATTGATCGGAAAACATTTTCCGGATTGCGCGCGGATGACACCGGCGCGCAGAATTTCTGTGATGTCGACATGGCCCGACGGCTGGCGATCAAGGCGAGCGGGCGCACTTGCTTTAGGCTTGAAACTTTCATTCGCGCGGCGCTCCAGCCGTGTCCTGCGGTGATTACGGAGGTGCGGCCGTATAACTACGCATGGCGGCAAATGCCCGAAGGGTATCCAATTTGGTAATCGACGCGCCGAGTTGGCGCGACGCATCGAAGGCCGCCGAAACCAGGCCGGCTGGAGTTCATCTCGGCGAATGTCGGCCGACGTCGAATCGGCGCTTACGAGGAGTGGCCGCAACGTGTGGAACAAACTCAGATTGTCGGCCAAGCTGGGCTTCGGCTTCGGCGCCGTGATCGCCGTGGCGCTCGTCATGGCGGCCACCGCCTTTACCAGGGTCAATGGCATCGCCGGCGACTGGCGGCAGTTCGAGTCCGAAACGCTGCGCAAGCGCGAGGCGATCACCGCCGGGATCGTCGGCCTGCAGGAGGGCATCCAGAACTTCAAGAATTTCGTCTTGCGGGGCAAGGACTACGCGACGCGCTTTGGCGGCGACATGGACCGCATCGGGGTAGCGGTCGCCGAGTACCGCAAGGCGGGCGCGGTAGGCGCTGACGAGGCCCTCCAGTTGCGCCAGATCGAGGACGGGCTGGTCGCCTACCGCAAGGCGATCGCCGCAGCGGCGGACATGCGCGCCGCCGGCAGGAACTCCAACGAGATCGACCAGTCCATCGTCGGCGCCGACAGGGGCCTCAAGGAAAGCCTGCAGAAGCTCGCGCAGATCAACCTCGCCGGCACCCGCGCCGCCTCGGCGCGCATGCAACAGGCGTTCGACGCGACGACGCGCTGGATGATGATTCTCGGCCTGCTGGTCGCCGTGGTCGGCATCGGCTCGGCGCTGCTGATCGTGCGCAACGTGCTGGCCCAGCTCGGCGGCGATCCCCGCGATCTCTCGTCGGTGGTGGACCGTGTCGCCGCGGGCGACCTGGCCGTCGCGATCGAAACGCGGCCCGCCGACCAGCGCAGCATGCTTTACGGAATCAAGCAGATGGTGGGCAAGCTGGAGCAGATCGTCGGCGAGGTCAGGGACTCCGCGGACACGCTGGCGAACGCGTCGAACCAGGTGTCCGGCACGGCGCAGGCGCTGTCGCAGTCGGCGTCGGAGCAGGCGGCAAGCGTGGAGGAAACCACTGCCAGCATCGAGCAGGTGACGGCCTCGGTCACCCGGAACACCGACAATGCCAATGCCACCGACACCGTGGCCACCAAGGCGACAAGGCAAGCCCATGAAGGTGGTGACGCGGTGAAGAAAACCGTCGACGCCATGCGGCAGATTGCCGACAAGATCGGCATCGTTGACGACATTGCCTACCAGACCAACCTGCTGGCCCTGAATGCCGCGATCGAAGCCGCGCGCGCCGGCGAGCATGGCAAGGGCTTCGCCGTGGTCGCCGCCGAAGTGCGCAAGCTGGCCGAACGCAGCCAGGTTGCGGCGAAGGAAATCGGCGAACTGGCCGGGGCCTCGGTCAGGACGGCGGAACGGGCCGGCGATTCGCTCGTGGAGATGCTGCCCAGCATCAGGCAGACCTCCGAGCTGGTGCAGGAGATCGCCGCTACCAGCAAGGAACAGTCGGCCGGCGTGACGCAGATCAACGGCGCCATGGGCCAGCTCAACCGTGCTACGCAACAGAACGCCTCGTCGTCCGAGGAACTGGCCGCCACGGCCGAGGAAATGGGTGGCCAGGCCGCCCAGCTCCAGGAACTGATGGCGTTCTTCAAACTGCCGCCGACAACACGGCTCGGCCTGTCGCAGGGCCGGTAAGGAAACCCATGCTTCGAATCCCCACCCTCCCGGTTTGGCAGCGACTCACGGCGCTGGTAGTCCTGATGCTGGCACTGGTGCTGGCCGGTACCATCGCGTGGCAATCGCGGGTCAATCGGGCCAATGCGATCGAGCAGGCCGGCGACGTGGCGCGCAGCATCCACGAAATGACCATGGCCGGGCTGACCGGGATGATGATCACCGGCACCATCGGCCAGCGCGAAGTCTTCCTCGACCAGATCAAGGAACTCGCGGTGATGAAGGATCTCGCCGTGGTGCGCAGCGACGTCCTCGTCGCGACATTCGGCCCCGGCACGGGACGCGCGCCGGATGCGCTGGAAAAAGAGGCGATCGCCTCCGGCAAGGACATCCTGCGGGAAGAGCACGACGACAAGTACGGCAGCTACCTGCGGGTGATCAAGCCGGCGCTGGCATCGAAAAGCTACCTGGGCAAGGACTGCACCACCTGCCACCAGGTCGCGGTCGGCACCCCGCTCGGGGCGGTCAGCATGAAGATCTCGCTGGACAAGGTGGAAGCAGCCGCGAGCAGCTTCCTGAAGACCAGCGTGCTGATTGCCGCGCTGGTCTCGCTTCCGCTGCTGGCGCTGCTTGCCTTCGCCATCCAGCGCTTCCTGCGCCGGGTGCTCGGCGGCGAGCCGGACTATGCAGTCGAGGTGATGCATCACCTCGCCGAAGGCAACCTTACCGACGACATCCAGCTGGCAAAGAACGACCACGCCAGCCTGCTCTATGCCATTCGCAAGACCAGCGAGAGCCTCGCCCATATCATCGGCGAAGTGCGGCAGAGCGCGGACATGCTGGTGAATTCCTCGCAGCAGGTGGCGGCTACGGCGCAAACGCTTTCGCAGGCATCGTCCGAACAGGCGGCCAGCGTCGAGGACACGACCACCAGCATCGAGCATATGTCGTCCGCCATCGACCGGACTACCGAAAACGCCAGGACCACCGACGCCATCGCCTCCCATTCCTCGGCCGAGGCGGTCGAAGGCGGCAAGGCCGTGAAGGACACGATCGACGCCATGAAATCGATCGCCGGAAAAGTCGGCATCGTCGACGACATCGCCTACCAGACCAACCTGCTGGCCTTGAATGCCGCAATCGAAGCGGCCCGCGCCGGCGAGCACGGCAGGGGCTTCGCGATCGTTGCCGCCGAAGTGCGAAAGCTCGCCGAGCGCAGCCAGGTTGCCGCGCAGGAAATCGGCCAGCTGGCCGGATCGAGCGTCGCACTGGCCGAACATGCCGGCACATTGCTCGATGCCATGGTCCCCGACATCCGCAAGACCTCCGAACTCGTCCAGGAAATCGCCAGCGCCAGCGAGGAGCAGAATTCCGGCGTGGGCCGCATCAACGGCGCCATGGGACAGTTGAACAAGGCCACCCAGCAAAACGCCTCGGCCTCCGAGGAACTGGCGGCCACGGCCGAAGAAATGGGCAGCCAGGCCGCGCAGCTCCAGGAATTGATGGAATTTTTCAAGACAGACAAGCTGGATGCCGCTCGACGCCGCTAGGCAGGAGAAACTCGGCCCCCCCGAGGGTCGGCAGCGTCCTTGCTATTCGTGAAGCGCACCGCACCCGTGCAGTTCATCGCCGGCAGCGCCCGGAAGTTAACCTGATGGACACGTCTATTCACTCGAAAGTCATAGATCGCGCCTTCCGGATACATTGATCCGCAAGCACTTTTCCGGATCACCCGCGCAACACATCGCGATACCGGCACCTGCGGCAAATACTGGGGCGCCGACGTATAACTACGAATGGTGCGAGGCCTCGGCCGAGTATCAAATGGTCGATGCCGACGGGATGGTTTAGAACTGTAGGTCCTGGCGCGATGATGTTGCGGTCGGCCCAACGACGAAGCATCGAAGACCGCCATTCGGCAGGCTTGCACAGAGGCAGGAAAAGACAATGAATCGATCCGTCACGCTGAAATTCACGCTGCTGGCCACCGGGGCTGCCCTGCTCCTGGTGCTGGTAGTTTTGTTCGCGCTGACCCAGCGCCAGATCGACCGGGTCAGTGACGCCTCCGCGCTGAGCGATGCCCTGGCCCGCGCCACGGCGGTCGCCAAGAATGTGCGCTTCCACGCCATCCAGATCCAGCAATTTCTGACCGATGCCGGCGCGTCGGGCGACACAGCCGCCATCGACGAGGGTCGAGAGAACCGCGACGAGGCGAAGAAGCAGCTGAAAGAACTCGCGGCATTGTTGCCGCAGCGACGGGCGGAGATTGCTGCGCTCGACCCGGAGATCGACCGGCTTTACGCCATCGGCGTCGACACGGCACAGGCCTACATCAACGACGGTCGAGCTGCAGGCAACGCGATCATGAAACGGCCGGATACCGGCCTCGATGACACGGCAAAGCGAGTCGCCGGCAACGTCGACCGCCTGGTCGACGGCGTCGAGGATGCCCAGAAAGCAGCGATGGCCCAGCTCGACATCGCGGTTGGGCGACTGGCCGTGACCATCCAGTTGTCGAACCTTGGACTGGTCGCGTTTGCGCTGGGGTTGATGCTGCTGCTGTATCGCCGGCTTGTCCCGCCCCTGCTGTGGCTGGGCAAGGTTTCGGAAGCGCTGGCAAAGGGCAGGCTCGCGGCGGCCGAACCCGGCAGCAAGGTTGGCAACGATGAAATCGGCCGCGTGATCGGCGCGTTTCAGGTCATGGTCAACAAACTGGTCGAGGTCATCGACGCCGTGCACGGTGCGGCGGATTCGCTGGCCGACGCCAATCGCCAGGTTTCGGCGACGGCCCAGACGATCGCACTGGCCACCAGTGAGCAGGCCGCAACGGTCGAGAAAACTTCCGCCAGCGTCGATGAAATGTCCACCAGCATCACGCGAAATACCGGAAACGCCAGGGTCACCGACAGCATGGCGACCACCGCCTCCGAACAGGCGCGGATAGGCGGCAATGCCGTCAGGAGCACTGTCCACGCCATGAAATCCATCGCCGGCAAGATCGGCATCATCGACGACATCGCCTACCAGACCAACCTGCTGGCCTTGAATGCGGCGATCGAGGCAGCGCGTGCCGGCGAGCACGGCAAAGGCTTCGCCGTGGTCGCGGCCGAGGTACGCAAACTGGCCGAGCGCAGCCAGATCGCCGCGCAGGAGATCGGGCAAATGGCCGGATCCAGCGTGAAGCAGGCCGAACAGGCCGGCACACTGTTGGACGAAATGGTGCCCAGCATCCACAAGACCTCGGAGCTGGTGCGGGAGATCGCGGCCGCCAGCGAGGAACAGAACACCGGGGTTGGCGAGATCAACGGCGCCATGGGGCAATTGACCAAGGCTACCCAGCAGAACGCCTCTGCCTCCGAAGAACTGGCCGCCACCGCCGAGGAAATGGGTTGCCTGGCGGAAGAGTTGCGGGAACTCATCTCATTCTTCCACACCGATGTGACGGAGGACGCCGCTCTCCCGGGCCAGGGATGAAACCATGCCAGTGGCCTGCACTGCGCAGCCATTGCACATCGAAGCAATACGAACTCCTTCCCTGGCTGCGCGCGCGATGCGATCGGGCCGTCCCATACTAGAATCACCGACGCCGCCGATCCGCCGGTCCGGCGCTTTGATTGTTTTGCCCTGTCCGGCACGGGGCCAGCAAGGAAACACGCCAGCCATGAACACCCATCGCCTTTCCTTTCCGCAGGTCGCGCTCGACTTCATGAATCGCGATCATCAGGAGTTCGCCGAACTGCGCGAGAAGCTGCTCGCGCGAATCGCCGCCGGCACCACGGCCGGCATCGACGTCATGCTGGACGAGCTTCACGCCCATACCGTGCGCCACTTCGCCGACGAGGAGCAGGTGATGCGAGAAACCGGCTTTCCCGTGTATCAAGTGCACAAGCAAGAGCACGACGGCGTGCTGGCCGACATGATCCAGCGCATCGAGCGCTGGAAGCAGGACGGCGACCTGGGCGCCCTGTGCCACTGGCTGGAAATCGGCGTCGGCGAATGGCTGGTGGCGCACATCGGCAGCATGGACACCGTCACGGCGCGCTTCGCCGCGGCCAAGCTGGATCGCTGAGGCCATGAAGACCGCCGTTCTTGGCGCCGGCGCCGTCGGCTGTTTCTACGGCGGCATGCTGGCGCGGGCCGGCCGCGATGTGGTGCTGATCGGCCGCCCGCAGCATGCCGATGCCATCAATCGCGACGGCCTCTACATGGAAACCCTCAGTTTCCAGGAGCACGTCAGGGTGACGGCGCGCACCGACGCCGCCAGCATCGCCGGCGCCGACATGGTGCTGTGCTGCGTGAAATCGACCGACAGCTTGCAGGCCGCCGCCGAAATGGCGCCGCATCTCTCACCTGATGCCATCGTGCTGAGCCTGCAGAACGGCTACGACAATGCCGAACGGCTGCAGGCGGCCCTGGGGCGGCCGGTGCATCCGGCCGTGGTCTACGTCGCCACCGAGATGGCAGGCCCGGGCCACCTGCGCCACCACGGACGGGGCGAACTGGTGATCGGCCCATTCGCGCGCGGCGCCGATGTCATCGCCGAATTCGCCCTGGCCGGCGTGCCGGTAACGATCTCCGACAACGTCGCTGGCGCCCTCTGGGCCAAGCTGATCATCAATTGCGTCTACAACGGCCTCTCGGCCATCACCCAGTTGCCCTACGGCCGCATCGCACCGGGCGAAGGCATCGCCGGCGTGATGGACGACATCGTCGCCGAGTGCCTCGCCGTGGCGCAGGCCGACGGCGTCGCGGTGCCGGGCGAGATACGTGCGGCCGTGGCCGGCATTGCCATCTCGATGGCGACGCAGAAATCCTCGACCGCCCACGACGTCGCCCGCGGCCGGAAAAGCGAGATAGACCACATCAACGGCTACGTGTTGCGACGCGGCGCGACACTGGGCATCGCCACGCCGGTCAATCGCACCATTCATGCGCTGGTCCGGCTGCTGGAAGGCAACCGTTGAGCAAGCGATCCGGGGTCACGGCGGCCGCTTCCACCCATCGGGAACGTGACACGAACCCAGACCCTCCCCAATGAATCGCCCTTGCCCGTTCTGCACCATCGCGCCGACGCGCATCGTCGGCGAAACCAGCCTCGCCGCCGCCATCACCGACGGCTTTCCGGTGTCGCCCGGACACACGCTGATCATCCCGCGCCGGCATGTCCGTTCGTTTTTCGAGACCACTGCCGCCGAACGCGAAGACATGCTGCGCCTGCTGGACGAGGCCAAGGCCAGGCTCGACGCCGAGCTCCGTCCCGACGCCTACAACATCGGCATCAACGATGGTCCCGCCGCCGGGCAGACCGTCGGCCACCTGCACATCCACCTGATCCCGCGCTATGCCGGCGACGGACGCGATCCGCGCGGCGGCGTGCGCTGGGTGCTGCCGGAGAAGGCGAAATACTGGCCATGACACGCGACGAGATCCTCCAGGCATTCGACCGCATGCGGGTCTGGCAGCGCGGCGACCAGCGCGCGGTGCACAAACCGCTTCTGGTCTTGTACGCGCTCGCAAGAGTCGGCGCTGGCGATACGGCGACGATAGACTGGAACGAGGCAGAACCTCACCTGAAAGCCTTGCTCGACGAGTTCGGCCCGGATGGATCGGGGAGTTCCCGCCACCATCCCTTCTGGCACCTGCAGACTGATGGCCTGTGGCGACTCGAGGGACCCCCGGCCATCCTGACCCGACCACCGTCGGCGACACCGACCTTGGGCGAACTTCGCGCCAACCATGTTCGTGGCGGATTCCCGACGGCAGTGCGCGAGGCCCTGATCCGCGATCCGCAACTGGTCGCCACCATCGCCCGGCGCATCGTCGACGCCCATTTCCCGGAGTCGATCCGCCCGGATGTGCTCGCCGCGGTGGGCCTGCCGGCGCACCTGACAGAAGCGGCATCAACGGTGGAACAGCTGCGGCGGCGCGATCCGGCGTTTCGGGAGAAGGTGCTGCTGGCCTACCAGTACCGCTGTGGTGTCTGTGGCCACAACCTGCGCCTGGGGCACCAGCCGATCGGGCTCGAAGCGGCGCACATCAAATGGTTTCAGGCGAAGGGCCCGGACGTCGTTCCCAATGGCATCGCCCTGTGCTCCCTGCACCACAAGGTGTTCGATCTCGGCGCCTTCACCATCCTGCCCGACAGCTACCAGATGATCTTCAGCCAACACCTCAACGGCAGCGACGACTCGGCCGAGAAAATACTGGCGTATCACGGCGCCAGCCTGATCCTGCCGCAGAGTCGTGACTACATGCCGCAGCCCGAGTTTCTCGACTGGCACCGCAAACAGGTGTTCAAGAGTCCGGAGCGCAGCCTGGGCTGAACCCGCATCGGGCGCAACGCAATCCGCATCGGGAACTGTCGGGGATGGAATTCGCTCGTAGCGAAGATCGACGAAACGAAAATCTGGCGCGCTCGGCGGGGATCGAACCCACAACCCTCGGCTTCGGAGGCCGATACTCTATCCATTGAGCTACGAGCGCGCGGAGGGGGCGAAGCATAGCGCTTTCGGGTGCCTGCGTCCAATGCCGGCGGGCGATTCCGCTATAATCTCGCCCTCTGTTCGACTCTCTCGGGAAGATGCTCATGGCACACTTGAATAGCCGTACCCTCGCTGCGGCGGGCGTATTCGTACTCTCCGTCAGTGCTTTCGCCATGGGCGGCCGTCCCAAGGGCGACGAGGAATCCGTCGCCGCGCGCATCGCACCGGTGTCCCGGGTGGAAATGGCCGCGGCGACAGGTGCGGCGGCGGCGGGCAGCCGCAGCGGCGAACAGATCTACAAGGCAGTTTGCGGTGCCTGTCACGAGGCCGGCGTGGCCAATGCACCAAAACTGGGCGACAAGGCGGCCTGGGCACCACGCATCGCGCTGGGCCTCGATGGCCTGATGAAATCGGCGATCGCCGGCAAGAATGCGATGCCGCCGCGAGGCGCCTCGGACGCCAACGATGCCGAGTTGGCCCGGACTATTGTTTATATGGCGAACAAGTCGGGCGCCAGTTTCAAGGAACCCGCCGCGAAGAAGTAATCCGGCCCCACTGCCGGCATCTTCTGAGAGGGACCGCTTGCGGTCCCTTTTGCTTTGCGATCGGCACTGGCGACCTCCGTGTACCGCCGCCGACGGACCTGGCGCAAAACACGATCGATGATCTGGATCAAAGGCCCTGCATCGCCACGAGACTAAGCTAATCCATTCAAAATCAATGGACTATTACTTTGTGCATAGCCTGCATAATTGTGGCGGCTGCCTGTCCCGGCGAATCGATTCGCGCCCTGCCGGAGCCGACATCAGCGGTTGCAACCGCGACATGGCGAGGTCAATGAAATGAGCAAAGAACCGCTCATGGAACCGAAAAGCCCCAGTGGAGCCGCGCCCACCGGCATTGCCGCGCACGATGCATATGGCATCGACGGAATTTCCCTGGGCTTCTTTCCGGGCTTCAGGGACGCGCGACTCGAAAAACAGTTCGACGCCTATTACATCGACTACTACTATCGGTTTGCCCAGGCCAGCCTCGGCGTCGGGTTGTTGCTGATCTTCGGCGATTACCTGGTCGATCGATTGGCCTTTCCCGACGCCGCCGCAAACCTCCTCCGGCTCACGGTGGCAGTGCCGATCCTCTGCGCCGCGATCGCCTACTCGTTTTTCAGCCACGCTCGGGAGCACTGGCAACCGGTGATGGGCGGGATGCTGGTGACGCTGGCGCTGAGCCTGTTCTGGATACTGCATGGAATCGACCACGAAGGTGGCATGGGGCTCCGCTCATGGGTCGGAGTGCTCAATTTCACCTTCATCGAATTCTACATTTTTGTCATCCTCGGCCTGCGCTTCCGCATCGCCCTGCCTTACGGAACCGTCGTCCTCGGCGCTTTCCTGTTCGCGGTTCATCATGGTGTCGCCGCGCAGCCGGGCATGTTCGCCTACTGGGCCTATCACGTCGCGACCGTGTTCCTGCTTGCCGGCGGGATTGGCTGGTGGCGCGAACTGCTGATCCGCAAGGACTACCTGGCACGTGTACGGCTGGAAGAGGCGCGTCGAGCGGCGGAGCGTGACGCAAACATCAAGAGCGAGTTCCTCGCCAACATGAGCCACGAAATCCGCACGCCGCTCAATGGCGTACTGGGCCTGGCGCAAATCGGCCACCGCGAGTCCGCGGGACGTGAGCATTCGCGGCGGATGTTTTCGCGAATCCTCGAATCCGGCCGGCTGCTGCTGGCGATCGTGAACGAAGTGCTGGATTATTCGAAGATCGCGGCCGGCAAGCTTTCCATCGAAGCCATCGCGGTGGATCCGCGCCAGGTGGTCGACGAAGCACTCAATGCGCTGGCACTGCCCGCCAGCGAGAAGAAGCTGGCACTCGTCGCCGACAAGGATGCCAGCCTGCCTGCGGCCTTTCTTGGCGATCCGCTGCGGATTTCCCAGGTCCTGCTGAACCTGCTGTCGAACGCAGTCAAATTCACAGAACATGGCGAGGTGCGCCTTGGCGTGGCTCTGCGCGAGGGACAACTGGTGTTCCGCGTTACCGATACCGGGATCGGCATGACGCCGGAGCAGCTCGAGAGGCTGTTCTCGCCCTTCGAGCAGGGCGACAGCAGCACTACCCGAAAGTATGGCGGAACCGGACTCGGCCTGGCGATCAGCCGCCAGTTGGCTGCGCTGATGGGTGGCGAGCTGTGCGTGACGAGCACGCCCGGCAAGGGCAGCGAGTTCGAGTTCCGCCTGCCCTGCATGGTGGTGGCAGGGAAGGACGGGGATTCGTCCACGATCTGGTCAGCGGCGGCCACCGGCCGACGCCTGGTCGGGGCAAGGATACTGGCGGCCGAGGACAATGAACTAAATCGCTTGGTGCTCGAGGAAATCCTGACCCAGGAGGGCGCCCAACTCACGCTGGTGAGCAACGGCCTACTGGCGGTGCAGGCGGTGGAAGCCGCTGTGGTCGGTTTCGACCTGGTGCTGATGGACGTGCAGATGCCGGAAATGGACGGGCTGGAGGCGGCCCGCCGGATAGGCGGAATAGACCCGGACCTTCCCATCGTCGGACAGACCGCCTATGCCTTCAACGAGGATCGCGACAAATGCCGCGCCGCCGGCATGAGGTTCACCATCACCAAGCCGATCGAGATCGACAGCCTGGTTGCCATAGTCCGCCATCACGCGCGCCGCGCCTTCGACGAGGATGCCCGGCCGGCGGCGGCGCCGGAAGTTCTCGCCGAGTTGCCTGACGCCGTACCCGCGCCCGACGCCGCGGCGTTCGATCTGGCGCGGCTCGAACTGATGCACGCCAAGCGCCCGGGCTTCCTGCCCAGATTGCTGGCGATCGCCGTCAGCAGCCAGACGGCCGCGCTGGTCGAACTGCGGGAGGCCCTGGCCGGCGCCGACATGGAGCGCCTCGCCTTCGTCGCGCATTCGATCAAGGGGGCGAGTGCCAGCCTGTTCGCCGACGAGTTGCACGTGCTGGCGCGCCGCGCCGAGACCGCCGCGCACGCGGCGAGTCCGGACGCGGCATCCATAGCGAACCTGCTGGCGGAAAAGCTGGAACACCTACTGGGCGAGATCGAAGCCCGTATCGCCGCATCCGGCGATACGGCAAAACCTTCCTAGCGCTTGCCTGCCAGCATCGCGCGCAGGGCGCTGGCGCGGGCGCGCGCGGCATCCGGTTCGGGCACCGTGTTGCGCTGCTGCGCGGACGAGGCCACTGCGGCGCCCATTTCGACGATGAAGCGGGAAGGTTCGCGCACCATCAGTTCGCGGCCCTGCTTGCGCTTTTCGCAGTGGCTGACGGTCAGGCTGGCCTGGGCACGGGTGATGCCGACGTACATCAGGCGTCGCTCTTCCTCCAGCTTGGCCGGCTCCAGCGAGTCACGATGCGGCAGCAGGCCTTCCTCGACGCCGACCAGGAAGACGTGGCGAAACTCCAGCCCCTTCGCCGCGTGCAACGTCGCCAACTGGACGGCATCCTGTTCGCCGTCGTTCTGGTCCAGCATCGACAGCAGCGCGACGGACTGCGCCAGTTCGAGCAGGTTCTTGTTCTCCTCGACGCCCTTCTTTTCCAGCCACGCGACGAGGTCGCTGACATTGGCCCAGCGGCCTTCGGCCTCGCGTGGCTCCAGCGATTCGAACAGCCAGCTTTCGTAGCCGATGGCGCGCACCAGGTCGTTGAGCACCGTGCCGGCCGGTTCCTTCGCCGCGCGCGATTCCATGCGCGTGATGAAGTCGCCGAATTCGCGCAGCGACGTGCGCTGCTTGACGTTGAGCTCGGTCTCCAGGCCCGGCGCCTGAATCGCGGCGAACAGGCTCAGGTGGCGGCGCCCGGCGGCGCGGCCGAGCGCTTCCAGCGTGGTGCCGCCGATGCCCCGCTTGGGCGTGGTGACGGCGCGGATGAAGGCCGGATCGTCGTCCTGGTTGGAGAGCAGGCGCAGGTAGCAGGTGATGTCCTTGACCTCGGCGCGGTCGAAGAAGGACTGCCCGCCGGATATGACGTACGGGATGCGCTGCGCGCGCAGCTGCTGCTCGATGGCGCGCGCCTGGTGGTTGCCGCGATAGAGGATGGCGTAGTCGGAAAACTTGGTGCGCCGCTCGAAGCGATGGGCCGACAGGCGCGAGACGACCCACTCCGCCTCGTGGTCGCCGTCGCGGCAGGTCTGGATGTGGATCGCCTCGCCCTGGCCGTGTTCGGACCAGAGTTTCTTCTCGAACAGCTTGGGATTGTTGGCGATCAGCGTGTTGGCGGCGTGCAGGATGCGCGAGGTGGAACGGTAGTTCTGCTCCAGCTTGACCACCTTGAGGCTCGGATAGTCCTCCTTCAGCAGGCGCAGGTTCTCGCTGTCGGCGCCGCGCCAGGCATAGATCGACTGGTCGTCGTCGCCCACCGCAGTGAAGGAATCGCGGCCTTGCGTCAGCAGTTGCAGCAGCCGGTATTGCGCGCGGTTGGTGTCCTGGTATTCGTCCACCAGCACATGCCACAGCCGGCTGCGCCAGCGCTGGGCCACTTCGTCGTTTTCGGAGAACAGCTTTACCGGCAGGCGCAGCAGGTCGTCGAAATCCACCGCCTGGTAGGCGCGCAGCGTGCGTTCGTAAGCGGCATAGAGCTGTGCCGCGGCGGCTTCGATCTCGTCGGCCGCAATCGCCAGCGCGGCCTCCGGTTCAAGCAGCTGGTTCTTCCACAGCGAGATGCGCGACTGCAGCGCACGCAATCGGGCCTTGTCGATATTGCCGGCAAGTTCCTGGAACAGGGACACCGTGTCCGCCGCATCGAGGATCGAGAAACCCGGCTTGAGGCCTATCCTGCCCGCCTCCTGGCGCAGGATGCGCACGCCCAGAGCATGGAAGGTGCTTACGATGAGGCCCTCGGCGCGGCCGCCGATGAGCTTGGCGACACGCTCCTTCATCTCCTTGGCCGCCTTGTTGGTGAAGGTGATGGCCGCGATCTGGCTCGGCTTGACG
Organism: Sulfuritalea sp.; assembly: GCA_044359585.1. Taxonomy (GTDB): domain Bacteria; phylum Pseudomonadota; class Gammaproteobacteria; order Burkholderiales; family Rhodocyclaceae; genus Sulfuritalea. The sequence goes on from JBIKLV010000007.1 coordinate 27,637, forward strand.
CCGTAGTCCTCCACCAGCCAGGCGATCTTGTGCGTGATCACGCGCGTCTTGCCCGAGCCGGCGCCGGCCAGCACCAGCAAGGGACTGTCGAGGTGCTGCACGGCTTCCTGCTGCGCCGGATTGAGCTTGACCATGGGTTATGTCGCCGTACCGCCAGCGCCGACTCTTGAATCCGGCGCCGGCGGAGGCAAAATTACTTCAGCGCGCCGAATACCTTCTGCGCCAGCTTGCCGGCGGCGCCGGCGGGATCCTTGCGAATGGCTTTTTCCTCTTCCGCAATCATCAGGTAGAGGCCGTCCAGCGTCTTCTGCGTCACGTAGGTTTCCAGTTGCGCATCCTGCTCGCGCACCAGGCCGAGCTTCGATGCCTTGCCGGCGAGCCGGTCGTATTTTTCGGCCAGCTTCACTTTCGCCATGGCCTGCTTGACCACCGGCTTGAACTTCTCGCCCAGCGGGCCCGAGGTGGTGCGGCGGAAGTATTGCGTCGCCGCATCCTCGCCGCCCGAGAGGATGCCCTTGGCATCCTGCACCGACATCTGCTTGATCGAGTTCACCAGCAGGGTCTTGGCCTGCGGCACGGCGGCCTCGGCCGCACGATTCATGGCATTGACCAGTTCGTCGGCCTGCTTGCCCATGCCCAGCCCGCGCATCACGCCCTCGACCTTTTGCACGCTTTCCGGCAGCGGGATCTTCACCTTCGGATTGCCGAGGAAGCCGTCCGGCTTGCCCAGCAGGTCGACCGCCTTTGCGGCACCCTGGGTCAGCGCTTCCTTGAGGCCGCCGCCGGCGTCCTTGCCGGAAATGTCCGCCAGGCTCAGCGCATGGGCGGAGGTGGCCAACAGCAGGCCGGTGAGCAGGGCAAATAAGGGACGCATGTTCGGACACTCCTTGAAAAGAAACGGCCGCCGCCCGGATGGACGGCGGCCGACGAGCTTGAAGCTTACTTCGGACGCAATTCGCGGCGCAGGATCTTGCCCACCGGCGTCTTCGGCAGGTCGGCACGGAACTCGACGTACTTCGGCCGCTTGTAGCCAGTAAGCTGCTCCTTGAGGAAATTCTGCACGTCCTGCTCGGTGAGGTTCGGATCCTTCTTGACGATGAAGATTTTCGGCACCTCGCCCGAATGCTCGTCGGGCACGCCGATCACCGCGGCTTCCATGATGCCGGGATGTTTCATGGCGACTTCCTCGATCTCGCTCGGATAGACGTTGAAGCCGGACACCAGCACCATGTCCTTCTTGCGGTCGACGATGCGGGTGGCGCCGGTCTCGTCCATGATGCCGACGTCGCCCGACTTGAAGAAGCCGTCGGCGGTCATCACGTTGGCGGTCTCGTCGGGGCGCTGCCAGTAGCCGGCCATCACCTGCGGGCCGCGGATGCAGATCTCGCCGGATTCGCCCAGTGCCACGTCCTTGCCGTCGTCGTCGCGTATGGCGATTTCGGTAGAGGACACCGGCAGGCCGATGGTTCCCGTGAAACCCTTTAGCGTGGCGACGTTGCAGGTGGCCACCGGCGAGGTTTCCGACAGGCCATAGCCCTCGACGATCGCGCTGCCGGTCAGCGCCATCCACCGCTCCGCGACCGGCCTTTGTGTGGCCATGCCGCCGCCAAGGCTGATCTTCAGCGTCGAAAAGTCGAGCTTGGCGAATTCCGGGTTGTTGGCCAGCGCGTTGAACAGGGTGTTGAGGCAGGGGAAGACGTTGAACTTGAAGGTCGACAACTCCTTGACGAAGCCGGGGATGTCGCGCGGATTGGGGATCAGCAGGTTGCAGGAGCCGGTGCGCGTGCCGATCATGTTGCACACCGTCAGCGCGAAGATGTGGTACAGCGGCAGCGCGCAAACGAAGTTGTTCTGTTCTTCCGTATGGGTGTTGATCGCCGGCTGCATCCAGGCCTCGACCTGCAGCATGTTGGCGATGATGTTGCGGTTGAGCAGCGTGGCGCCCTTGGAAACGCCCGTGGTGCCGCCGGTGTATTGCAGGAAGGCGACGTCCTCACGATTGCGCACCACGGGCTTCAGCGGCAAGCCCGCGCCCAGGGAGACCACGTCGTTGAAGCGGAAAGCGCCCGGCAGCGAGAACTCCGGCACCATCTTCTTGACCTTGCGCACCACGAAATTCACCAGCATGCCCTTGAGGCCGCCGAGCAGGTCGCCCATCGCGGCGACTACCACGTGCTTGACGGGGGTATTGGCGATGACCTTGTCCAGCGTGGTGGCAAAGTTCTCGATAATGATGATGGCTTCGGCGCCGCTGTCCTTGAGCTGGTGCTCCAGCTCGCGCGGTGTGTACAGGGGATTGATGTTGACCACGACATAGCCGGCACGCAGGATCGCGGCGACCGCGACCGGGTACTGCATGATGTTCGGCATCATGATCGCGACGCGCCCGCCCGGGGCAATGCCGCGCGACTGCAGCCAGGCACCGAGGCAGCGCGACGCCGTGTCGAGCTGGGCGTAGGTGATCGACTTGCCCATGCAGATGAACGCGGTGCGCGCAGCGTACTTCTTCATCGCCTCTTCCAGCACCTGCGACACAGTCTCGTACTGGGTGGGGTCGATCTCCGCCGGCACGCCGGCCGGATAGTGCTTGATCCAGGACTTTTCCATTTGGGTCTCCTCCGTTTTATTGTCTGGCATTATTGCATTTGCCTTGGCTGCCGTCAGCAATGACTTGGCCCGGCGGTATTGCCGGTCGATACCGCTCAGTTCGCATGCCGCGCCTTCGGCGGTTTCGCTTTACCGCACCGCGGCCCGTCCGCATTCTGGCTTCACCTTGACCCTGGAGAACGCCATGAAATCGCTTTCGCATTACCTGCCGACGGCCATAACGCTGCTGCTAGCCGCCGCTGCCCTGTTCCACGGCCCGATTCACCAACCTGACGCCTATCACGACTTCGCCGACCAGTCGCTGGTCTGGGGCGTGCCCGACTTCTGTGATGTGACCTCCAACCTCGGCTTTGCGCTGGCCGCCTTCTGGGGCTGGATGAGGCTGGCGCCGAACCGCGCGCATCCCGACCTGTGCCATGGCTTTGCCGGTTACAGACTCTTCCTCGCCGGGCTGTTCCTCACGGCGCTGGGTTCGACCTGGTACCACCTCGCCCCGGACAACGCGCGTCTGGTCTGGGATCGGCTGCCGATCGCCCTGGCCTGCGCCGGCCTGTTGGCGGGCGTGCTGGGCGACGTGCGCAGGCGCGACAGCCGGGCCATGACTGGCCTTCTGGCCCTGGCGGCGGTTGCAAGCGTTGCCTGGTGGCGGTTCACCGATCTCGCCGGCGCCGGCGACCTGCGTCCCTACCTGCTGCTGCAGGGCCTGCCGATCCTGCTGATCCCGCTGTGGCAGTGGATTTACAAGGCACCCGCCGCCGATCGCCTGGCCTTCGGCGGCGCCCTGGCGATTTACATCATCGCCAAGCTGACGGAGGCCAATGACCATGCCATCGCCGCGGCGATCGGCCCCGTCACCGGCCACACGCTGAAGCACCTGTTAGCCACGCTTGCCGCCGCCCTCATCGTCGGCCGTCTGGCTTACCGGGTGCGAGCACCGCGCCCGGCTTGCGCCGCTGCATGTCGGCCAGCGCCGCCATCAGCCATGAGCGCATGCCGATGACGATGGTGTAGGGCCGGCGCTGATCGGCCGGCAGTTTCTGGTCGGCCAGGTGCTGGTTGGAAAAATCCTGGCCGACGCGCATCAGCCGTTCGCGGAAGGAATTGGCCAGCCCCCGGCCGATTTCGCCGTGCACCACCATCAGCATTTCCGACTCGCCGTCGAAACCGCCGGCGAAGTAGTCGTCCAGCACTTCCTTGCGGAAGAATTCCATCACCGGCCCCTGCGGCAGCCAGCGGAAGCCCTTGGCCACCTTCAACCGGTACCGATTGCCGGGGCGCAGGTCGATGATGCCGATGCGGTCGAGCTGCGTCAGCGCCTTCACCAGCTTGGCCTCGGTCAGATCGTAGGTGGCGAGGATCTCCTCGGCCGGCACCTGGCTGATGACGCAGATCGCCACCACCAGCAGCGTGCGGTCGGCGACCACCGCCTTCTCCTGCGCCAGCGTCAGTTCCAGCATCAGCGGCTGGGTATCGGCGACGCGGCGCGCAAGGTCGGCGAAGTCCAGGTTGATGATGCGGCAGATGTCGTCGATGCGCGACACCGGCATGTCACCGCCCTTGCCGAACATGCGCTTGACGCTGGATTCGGCCATGCCGAGGCGTTCGGCGACCACCGCATAGGTGATGCCGGCGGCCTTGAGTTCGTGCTTGAGCAGCGAGATCAGATCGGCGGTGGTGCTCATGACATGGGCGATTCGTTGAAAAAGTATCTTGAAACGATACTACAAGTCACGCTTTAAAGCACATCGTCGCCCTTGCTTGTACCGTCGAACGGCCTTGCCCATGATGCGTCCGTCACCTCACACAACCACAAGGAGCACATCATGGAAAACACGCTACGCATCATTCAACGCGACACCGGCGCCTGGCGCCTGCAGGTCTGGATCTCGTTCGGCATCGCCCTGTTGGTCTGCGGCACGGGACTGGCCTGGCTGCCGGGCGGCGACCTCGACCGCGCCTTCATGGTCATGGGCTATTTCTTCTGCCTCTCGTCGGCCTTCGTGCTGGCCAAGTACGTGCGCGACAACGTCGCCTCGCCCTCCGACACGCCGATGTGGTCGCTGGTGGTCTGGGGCGGCTTCGCGCTGTCGATGGCGCTGACCGCCTGGGGCCTGTGGCGCATGGAGATCAACCCGACCTGGAAGGCCTACCTGATGGTGAGTTGGCTCTACCTGATCTCGTCCGCCTTCACCCTGGCCAAGACCCTGCGCGACGCCTACGAGGCCGATCGACTGGAGCGCGGCCAGGACGTGGCCACCACCCAGTCGGCCGCCGACATCGCCGTCGCCAACCACTGAACCCGACAAACAAGGAGACCATCATGACCATCGATACTTCACGCCGCCACGCCCTGCGCACATTCTGCGGCCTCGCTCTCGCCCCGACCGCCGCGCTGTTCGCCGGCCCCGGCCGCGCCCATGGCGGCGCATCGGACGCCAGCGCCGCGTCGAGCCTTTCCCTCTCGCTGCCCATCGCCGTGCTCAGCGCGGCGCCGGTGATGATCCTCAGCGCCGGCGCGGTGCTCACCGTGGTGGCGGTCGAAGCCTCGGCCGCGGGTACCGTCTGGCTGCTGCGCCGCGCTTCGGACGGTGTCACCGCCAGCCTGCGCTTCACCGGCCAGGCCGCCGCCGCGTCGCTGGTGGTGGCCGGGACCGCGATCTCGGTCACCGTGATCGCCGCCGGCTGGCTGCTGTCGGTCGCCGGCGAGGTGATCTGCCTGGTGCCCAACGCCCTGGGCGAATCCCTGCTGCATAACGAAAGGATCCGCTGATGAACGCCTTCGACAAGATCAGGCGTGCCCTCTGCGCCGCCATTGCCGCGCTGACGCTGACCTGCCTCGCCGTGCCGGCGTACGCCGGCCAGAATTGCGAAGCGCGCCGCCCGACGCTGGACTCGATTCGTCGCGATCTCGCGCTGGCCGCCAGCGTCGCCCAGCAACTCGACGAGATGGCACAGCGCGACGGCAGCAAGGTGTTGCTGATCGCCCGCGCCGGACAGGACCTGGGCCAGTACGGCCTGCGCTATTCGCACCTCGGCATCGCCTATCGCGACGACGCCGCGGTGAATGGTCACGGCGCCTGGCGCGTGGTGCACAAGCTCAACGAGTGCGGCAGCGGTCGCAGCACGCTCCATCGCCAGGGCCTCGCGGAGTTCTTCGGCGACGGCCTTTACCTGCACGAGGCCGGCGTGGTCGCGCTAAAGGCAGGCATCGCGACACGCATCGTCGAGCGGCTCAAGGACGACAATCTACTGAGTGTGCTGCACGAGCCGCGCTACAACATGCTCGCCTACCCATGGTCCGGCCCTTACCAGCAGAGCAACCAGTGGGCGATCGAAACCCTGGCGATGCTGGCCGAACCTTCCGTCGCCAGCCGTACCGCAGCGCGCAACTGGTTGCGCCAGCAGGACTATCGGCCGACCACCTTGCAGATCGATCCGCTGAAGCGGCTCGGTGCACGCGTGGCCACCGCCCACATCGCCTTTGACGACCATCCTTTCGGCCGCCGCATGGGCGGACAGATCGATACGGTGACGGTGGACTCGGTGTTCGCCTGGCTGGAACGCTCCGGACTCGGCGGTGCGCCGCTGCGCCTGCGCACATTGCCGCCGTCCGGCATGCCGCCCCGGGCCAACATGCAAACGACTTAGAATCCGCCACTTCGCCCTGAATCCGCAAAGGACACCTTCATGAGCAACCAATCCGGCCTGCTGCGCGCGCGCCGCTTCGTCCCGCTGTTCGTCACCCAGTTCCTCGGTGCGTTGAACGACAACGTGCTGAAGAACGCCATGGTGGTCCTGCTGACCTTCCAGGCGGCGAACTGGACCACGATCAAGCCCGAACTGCTGGCCAACCTCGCGGCGGGCATTTTCATCCTGCCCTTTTTCCTCTTTTCGGCAACCGCCGGGCAACTCGCCGACAAGTACGACAAGGCCGCGCTGGCGCGCATGGTCAAACTGCTGGAGATCGGCATCGTGCTGGTAGCCGGCGCGGGGTTCTTCGTGCACAGCCTGGCGGTGCTGTTCGTCGCCCTGTTCCTGCTCGGCCTGCACTCGACGCTGTTCGGCCCGGTCAAGTACGCGATCCTGCCGCAGCACCTGAAAAGCGAAGAACTGGTCGGCGGCAACGCACTGATCGAGGCCGGCACCTTCGTCGCCATCCTGCTCGGCACGCTGCTCGGCGGCCTGCTTGCCGGCAGCGGCGACGGCACCACCTGGATCACCATCGTCGGCCTCGCCATCGCCATCGGCGGCTATGTTGCTTCGCGCTCGATTCCGGTTGCCGTACCGCCAGCGCCGACTCTTGCAATCAGCGCCAATCCCTTCTCCGAGACCTGGCGCAACATCAACTTCGCCCGCGAGAACCAGACCGTGTTCCTTTCCATCATGGGCATCTCCTGGTTCTGGCTGTTCGGCGCGCTGTTCCTCGCCCAGTTCCCGGCCTATACCAAGAACGTGCTGGGCGGCAGCGAGACGGCGGTGACGCTGCTGCTGGCCACCTTCACCTTCGGCATCGGCGTCGGCTCCCTGCTCTGCGAGAAGCTATCGGCCAAACGCATCGAACTGGGACTGGTGCCACTGGGTTCGATCGGCCTGACGCTGTTCGCGCTCGACCTGGCGCTGGCATCGCCCGCCGCGCCCTCGCCTTCGCCGCTGGGAGCGATCGGCCTGCTGGCCTACGACCAGACCTGGCGCGTGTTGCTCGACCTGGCGCTGATCGGCATCTTCGGCGGCCTCTTCATCGTGCCGCTCTACGCCCTGGTTCAGCAGCGCTCCAACCCCGAGCACGGCGCACGCATCATCGCCGCCAACAACATCATGAACGCGCTGTTCATGGTGGTCGGCGCGCTCGCCGCCGCCGGCATGCTCGCCGCCGGCCTGACCATACCGATGCTGTTCGCGGTCGCCGCCGTGTGCAACGCGGCGGTCGCGCTGTTCATCTACGGCCTGGTGCCCGAGTTCCTGCTGCGCTTCATCATCTGGATGCTGATCCACACGGTGTATCGACTTCGCGTGCAGGAGCTGGACCAGGTGCCGGAGGACGGCCCGGCGGTGATCGTCTGCAACCATGTCAGCTTCGTCGATGCGCTGGTGATAATGGCCGCCTGCAAGCGCCCGATCCGTTTCGTGATGGACCACCACATCTTCCGCTGGCCGGTGCTCAACTTCGTTTTCCGCACCAGCAAGGCCATTCCGATCGCCTCGGCCAAGGAGGACCCGGCGATGATGGACAGGGCTTTCGACGAAGTCGCCCGGGCGCTCGACGCCGGCGACCTGGTCGGCATCTTTCCCGAAGGCAAAATCACTGCCGACGGCAGCATCAACCCTTTCCGCCCAGGCATCACGCGGATACTGGCGCGCAACCCGGTGCCCGTGGTACCGATGGCACTGCGCGGCCTGTGGGGCAGCTTCTTCTCGCGCAAGCACGGCCCGGCGATGACCAAGCCCTTCCGCCGCGGAGTGTTTTCGAGGATCGAACTGGTTATGGGTGCCGCAGTATCGGCTGCGGAAGCTCAGCCAGAACGCCTGCAGGCCGATGTTACGGCCCTGCGCGGCGACTGGGCTTAAGTCGCTCCGGCCACACCGGCCCCGTGCGCCTGCTGGTCCGCGTGGTAGGAGGAGCGCACCAGCGGTGCGCTGGCGGCATGGGTGAAGCCCATCGCCTCCGCCTCGCGGGCGTACATGGCGAACACATCGGGATGCACGTAACGCAGCACCGGCAGGTGATGGCCGGAGGGCGCGAGGTACTGGCCGATGGTCAGCATCTCGACGTCGTGGGCTCGCAGGTCGCGCAGCGTGTCGAGGATCTCCTCGTCGGTTTCGCCAAGGCCCACCATCAGGCCTGACTTGGTCGGAACGTTCGGCACGCGCGCCCGGAAGGCCTTGAGCAACTCGAGCGAGTGCGCGTAGTCGGCGCCGGGCCGTGCCTGCTTGTAGAGGCGCGGCACGGTTTCCATGTTGTGGTTCATCACGTCGGGCGGCGTGGCGGCGAGGATCTCGAGCGCGATTTCCAGACGGCCGCGGAAGTCAGGCACCAGCACCTCGATCTTGGTTCCCGGCGAATACTCGCGCACTTTCGCGATGCAGTCGGCGAAATGCTGGGCGCCGCCGTCGCGCAGGTCGTCGCGGTCCACGCTGGTGATGACGACGTACTTGAGCTTCATCGCCGCGATGGTGCGCGCGAGCTTCTCCGGCTCTTCCGCATCGGGCGGCAGCGGCTTGCCGTGGCCGACGTCGCAGAAGGGGCAGCGGCGGGTGCACAAGTCGCCGAGGATCATGAAGGTGGCCGTGCCGTTGCCGAAGCACTCGCCGATATTGGGGCAGGTGGCTTCCTCGCAGACGGTGTGCAGCTGGTGCTCGCGCAGGATCTGCTTGATCTCGCCGAAGCGCGCGGCGCTGTTGCCGGCCTTGACGCGGATCCACGAAGGCTTCTTCAGCGTGGTCTCGGCCGGCGCCACCTTGATCGGGATGCGCGCGGTCTTGGCTTCGCCTTTCTGCTTGGTCGTCATTTGTAGTCCGTTTCCAGTTGTCTGGCCAGGTGCGCGGCCAGCTGCCTGCCTACTATCGCAGCTTCCAGGCCGGGGCGCCATTGTGGAGAACACGCACTCAACTGGGTCACCGCCATGCCCGCATAACCGCAAGGGTTGATCGCGTCGTAGGGCGCGAGGTCCATGTCGATGTTGATCGAGACGCCGTGATAACTGCAGCCGTGCTTGATGCGCAGGCCCAGCGCTGCGATCTTGGCGGCACCGACATAGACGCCCGGCGCGCCGTCGCGGCGTGCGGCGTTGACGCCGTATTCCGCCAGCAGGTCGATCACCGCCTGTTCGATGCGATGAACCAGGCCGCGCACGGAGAACTCGCGGCGGCGCAGGTCGAGCAGGAGGTAAACCACGGCCTGGCCGGGACCGTGGTAGGTGATCTGGCCGCCGCGATCGATCTGCACCACGGGGATGCCGATGTCGGCCAGGAGGTGTTCCGGTCGGCCCGAGAGGCCCTGGGTGAACACCGGCGGATGCTCGCAGAGCCAGAGTTCGTCCGGCGTTTCGGCACTGCGCGCTGCGGTGAACTCCTGCATCTCGACAAAGGTCGGCGCGTAGTCGACGCGGCCGAGCTCGCGCAGGATCGGTGCGCTCACAGCACGACCTTTACCATCGGATGCGCGGTCAGCCCGCGATACAGCGCGTCGAGCTGGGCCTGCGAAGTGGCGCGCACGGTGCAGGTCAACGACAGATAGTTGCCGGCTTTGGAGGGTCGCATTTCCATGCTTGCCGGATCGAAGTCGGGCGCATGAACGCACACCAGCTCAGCAATCGACTGCGCGAAACCTTCGGCGTTCGCGCCCATGATCTTGAGCGGGAAGTCACAGGGAAATTCGAGCAGGCTCTGCTTTTCCATTACTCGGCCCGCATCACCGTCGCCTTGAACTCCTGGTACCAGGCGTACATCTGTGCAAACACCGGTCCCGCCGTACCGCCAGCGCCGACTCTTTTGCCGTCGAGCGTGACGATGGGCAGCACTTCCTTGGTCGAGGAACACATCCACAGTTCGTCGGCGGATCGCGTCTCGGCCTCGCTGATGTCGCGCACTTGATACGGCAGGCCATGGCTGGCGGCGAGTTCGAGGATGACGTCATAGGTGATGCCAGGCAGCATCAGGTGGTTCTTGATCGGCGCCAGCAGCTCGCCGTCCCTGACGACGAAGATCGACGATGCCGAACCTTCGGTGAGGAAGCCGTCGCGGAACAGCACGGTCTCGACGCAGCCGGCGGCCACGGCCATCTGGCGCAGCAGGCAGTTGGCCAGCAACGAGGTGGTCTTCAGGTCGCAGCGCAGCCAGCGGATGTCGGCGGCCGACACCGCGGCGATGCCCTGTTCGCGCTGGCTGGCCGGCGGCGTGGTCATCGGCTCGGCGAGGATCACCGAAGTCGGCCTCACCTCCTTGGGGAACGCGTGATTGCGCACCGCCATCGGCCCGCGCGTGACCTGGATGTAAATCGACTGGTCTTCCCATTCGGCCTCGCCGGCGAGTTGCGTGACGTAACCGACCCACTCGTTGATGCCATGCGGATTGACCAGCTGGATGCCGTCAAGGCTCTGCTGCAGGCGCTGCAAATGCTGCTCGAGGCGAAAGGGCCGCCGCGAATAGACCGGGATCACCTCATAGACGCCGTCGCCAAAGAGGAAGCCGCGATCCATGACGGAGACATTGGCCGCATCGGCCGCCAGCCACTGTCCGTTGAGGAAGACTTTCGCCGTCATTGGAAGAACAGCCGGATGTCGTCCCACAGCCGGCCGATGATTCCGGCGGCCGGAACCTCGGCCTGGGCGACGACCGGATACTCGCCCCAGGGCTGGCCGGCGACGGTGAGGCGCAGCGTGCCGACCGGGCTGCCGGCGGCGATCGGCGCCAGCAGCGGCTGGCGGCTGACCAATTGGGCGCCGACCTTGTCCGTCGCGCCGCGCGGAATCGAAATCACGAAATCCTCTGCGAAGCCGGCGCCGACGGTGTTCTGCGCGCCCTTGAATACCCGCAGCTGTGAAATCGCCTGCCCCTTGTCATAGAGCTTGACCGTGTCGAAGGCGGTGAAGCCCCAGTTGAGCAGGTTGAGCGAATCCCGGGCACGGGCTTCTTCCGAGGCGGTGCCCAGTACTACGCTGATCAGCCGGCGCGGCCCGCGCTTGGCGGTGGCGATCAGGCAGTAGCCCGCCGCACTGGAATGTCCTGTCTTGAGGCCATCCACCGTCTGGTCGGCCCACAACAGGCGGTTGCGGTTGTGCTGGCGGATGCCGTTGTAGGTGTATTCCTTCATCGCGTGCAGGGCATGGGTTTCCGGATGGTCACGGATCAGTGCCGCCGCCAGCTTCGCCATGTCGCGCGCGGTCGAGTAATGGGTCGGCGCGGGGCCCTCGAAGTAGCCGCTGGAGTTGAGGAAGTTGGTGTCCTTGAGCCCGAGCCGCTGCGCGGTGCGATTCATCATCGCGGCGAACTGGTCTTCCGTGCCGCCGATGGCCTCGGCCAGCGCCACCGACGCGTCGTTGCCCGACTGGATCACCATGCCCTTGAACAGGTCGTCGACCGACACGCCCTTGTTCACCGGCACGAAGCTGCGCGACCCCTGGGTGCGCCAGGCGCGCTCGGACACCGTCACCGGCTGCGTCAGGGAGAGCGTCTTGTTCTGCAACGCCTCGGCGACCAGGTAGGTGGTCATCACCTTGGTCAGCGAGGCCGGTTCCAGCTTGAGGTCTGGCTCCTGAGCGGCCAGCACCTGGCCGCTGGCATAGTCCATCAACAGCCAGGCTCGCGCACTCAGGGTCGGGGCGGGAAGGGGCTGGGCATGGCTGGCGGCAACGGCCAGCAAGGTGAGAAGCAGAACGAAAATTCGCATGAAGTGTGTCGAAACGCGGAAGGGGAGTGATTATAAGTTGGGCAGCGCCAACGGCCGGGACGGCTAGCGCTGCACGACCACCGGATTCATGCCCAGGCTCTCGCGCAGGCGCCCGCCGGCAAGTTGCGCGGCAGCAACATCAGGCCAGGGACCGAGCTGGACGCGGAACAGCTTGCCGGTCGACTGCACCACGAGCTTGCCGGCGAGGTCGCCGAGTTCCCGCCCCAGGCGGGCGCGCAAGGCCTCGGCGTTGTCGCGGTTGCCGAAAGCCCCGAGTTGCAGGAAATGGCCGCGCTCGTCCCGCAGTTGCGGCAGCTGCGGCTCGGGTTCGGCCGCCGCCATTTTCGCAATCGGATCCTCTTCGTCCTCGCGACGCGGCGCGGCGGGAGCCGGAACCGGCGCAGCGGCGGGCATCTGACCCGGCAGGACGCTTTCCACTTCGACAGGGGCGCTGCCCAGGCCGACGTAGCCCAGCTTGGCAGCGGCAGTCCATGACAGGTCGATTTCGCGCCCGGCATGGAAGGGCCCGCGATCGTTGATGCGCACTACCACCGACTTGCCGTTGGCCGGATTTGTCACGCGCGCGTAGGACGGTATCGGCAATATGGGATGCGCCGCCGTCATGCCGTACATGTCGTAGATTTCTCCGCTGGACGTCTTCTGCCCGTGGTAGCGCCTGCCGTACCAGGAGCCGATGCCACGCCCCGCATAGGCTTTGTGCTCGCGCCGCGGCACGTAGTCGCGGCCGAGCGCCGAGTATGGGTTGTTGGCGAAGCGATGCAGCGGCTCCGGCTTCGGCACGGCATCCGGGATCGCATCGACATCCGGCGGGTTGTCGCCGGGTCCGTCGTCCTTGTAGCCACCGCCGAACTTCACCGGCGATGCCGGCTTCCTTGCCATTGCGGAAGTTGTGCCTCCGACAGCGCCGGGGGCGGTATCCCTTGCGGACGGCGCTGGCGGCACGGCGATTCCGGGCCCCTCGGGGCGGTCGCTTGCCGGCCGTGGCGACTGGGTGCCACAGGCGGCAAGCGCCAGGGCCAAGATCAACGGCGCAAGGCGGATCACTTCTGCACCAGCATCCGATTGCCGTGGATCGACATGAGGATGCCGATGCCGATGAACAGCGTGACCAGCGCCGTGCCGCCATAGCTGACCAGCGGCAGCGGCACGCCGACCACGGGCAGGATGCCGGCCACCATGCCCATATTGACGAAGGCATAGGTGAAGAAAATCATGGTCACCGCGCCGGCCAGCAGGCGCGAGAACAAGGTTGCCGCGTTGGCGGCGATCATCAGCCCGCGGCCGATCAGCAGTGCGTAGAGCACCAGCAGCAACAAGTTACCGAACAGGCCGAATTCTTCAGAATAGACCGCGAAAATGAAGTCGGTATGGCGCTCCGGAATGAACTCGAGCTGGGCCTGGGTACCCGCGCGCCAGCCCTTGCCGAAGACCCCCCCGGAGCCAATGGCGATGGTCGACTGGATGATGTGGAAACCCTTGCCCAGAGGATCTTTTTCGGGATCGAAGAGCGTGATGATGCGGTTGCGCTGGTAGTCGTGCAGCAGGTTCCAGGCCAGCGGCGCGGCGGCGATCGCCGATACCGCCATGCCGATGATGATCTTCCACGACAGGCCGGCGAAGAAGATCACATAGAAGCCCGCGGCCATTACCAGGATGGCGGTTCCCAGGTCAGGCTGGCGCGCGATCAGGCCCACCGGCAGCAGCAGCAGCGCGGCGGCAATGCCGTAGTCGCGCAGGCGCGGCATGGCTTCGCGCTGCTGGAAGAACCAGGCCAGGATCAGCGGCATGGCGATTTTCATCAATTCCGAAGGCTGCGCGCGCATGAAGCCGAGGTTGAGCCAGCGCCGCGCGCCCTTGGAGACGTCGCCGAACAGGGCGACCGCGATCAGCAGCAGAACCCCGGCGACGTAGATCGGCACCGCCAGGTGCATCAGGCGCTGAGGCGGGATCTGGGCCAGGACGCGCATAACCACCAGTGCGATGGCCACGTTGATCAGCTGGGCGTTGATGCGCTCGGGCGAGGCACTTGCCATGATGCCGACAGCCAGCACCAGCAGCAGCCCCGCAATCAGCATCAGCGGGCCGTCGATCGGCGCGACCAGCTTCTGTCCCCAGGCGCGCAGCGCGGCGATGCCCGATCCGCGATTCATTCCGCGTCCTCCTCGATGGCGGCTTCGTCAGGCTGCGCCGGTGCCTTGGGCTTCTTGCCGAGCAGGTAGTAGTCGAGCACCTGGCGCGCGATCGGCGCGGCAGCCTGGGCGCCGAAGCCCCCGTTTTCCACCAGCACCGCCAGCGCGATGGTCGGCTTGTCAGCCGGCGCGAAGGCGATGAACAGCGCGTGGTCGCGCAGGTGGGCCGCCATGCTCTCGGTCTTGTGTTCGGCGCCCTTGTATGAAAATACCTGCGCCGTACCGGTCTTGCCTGCAGCGACGTATTCGGCCTTGGCAAATGCGCGCGCGCCGGTGCCTTCCTTGTTCACGCCGACCATGGCGTGGCGGATCACCTCGATGTGTTCCGGCTTTAGCTTCAGGTCACGCAGCGGCTCCGGTTCGATCAGGCGCTTTTCACCGGTCCGCGTATCGGTGACGTACTTGACCAGGTGCGGACGGAACATCACGCCGTTGTTGGCGATGATCGCCGTGGCTTGCGCCAGCTGGATCGGCGTGTAGGCGTTGTAGCCCTGGCCGATGCCGATCGAGATGGTTTCGCCGGCGTACCACTTCTGCTGCTCGGGCTTGCGAAAGCGCTTCTTCTTCCATTCCTGCGATGGCAGCACGCCTTCCGATTCGCCGTCGATGTCGATCCCGGTGCGCTGCCCCAGGCCCAGGCGGCCCATGAAGGCGGAGATGTTGTCGATGCCCATGTCGTTGGCCAGCATGTAGTAATAAGTGTCGCAGGAATGCACGATGGATTTGTACATGTCCACCATGCCGTGCCCGCCCTTCTTGTCGTCGCGGAAGTGGTGGCCGCCAAAGTTGAAGAATCCAGGGTCCGAAATCGCCTGCTCCGGCCGGCGCTTGCCAATTTCCAGCGCCGCCAGCGCCATGAAGGGCTTGAAAGTGGACCCCGGGGGATAGGCGCCGTTCAGGGCGCGATTGACCATGGGCTTGTTCGGCGACTCGTTGAGCTCGCGCCAGTTCTGCGTGTCGATGCCGTCGACGAACATGTTGGGGTCGTAGTTGGGCACCGAGACCATGGCCAGGATGCCGCCTGTCGAGGGCTCGATCGCCACCAGGGAACCCTTGCGGTCGCCGAAGGCCTGCTCCGCGATGCGCTGCAGTTCGGCGTCGACGGTAAGCGTCAATTGGTTTCCGGCGATCGGCGGCGTGTGCGTGAGGGTACGCACGGCACGGCCGCCGGCGTCGACTTCGACCTGCTCGTGGCCGCTGATGCCATGCAGGTCAAACTCGTAGCGCAGCTCGAGTCCGGTCTTGCCGAAATGGTCGGTTCCACGATAGTTGGCCTCGTCGTCGCGTGCCTCGATCTTTTCCAGGTCGCGGTCGGTGATACGGCCGATGTAACCGAGGATGTGCGACGCATAGGCGCCGCCCGGATACTGGCGGAACAAGCGCGCCTTGATCTCGACGCCGGGAAAGCGATAGCGGTGCGCGATGAACTTCGCCACTTCCTCGTCCGAAAGCCGGGTGCGGATCGGCAGCGTCTCGAAACTCTTGCTCTCGTCCATGAGTTTCTTGAAGCGGCGGCGATCCTTGGCCTCGATTTCGATGATCGTGGCCAGACCGTCGATGGTTTTTTCCAGGTCGCCGGCGCGCGAGGGCGTGATCTCCAGCGTATAGGCCGAGTAGTTGCGCGCCAGCACGGTGCCGTTGCGATCGATGATCAGGCCGCGGTTGGGCACGATGGGCACCAGCGAAATGCGATTGTCCTCGGCGCGGGTCTGGTAGTAGTCGTGCTGCACGATCTGCAGCCAGACGAAGCGCAGGAAGAGCACGGTGAAGCAGAGCAGCACAAAGCCGCCGGCCACCGCCAGGCGCGAACGGAAGCGTTCGAGTTCCTCCTGGGGGTTCTTGAATTCCATTTAACGCTTATGGTACCCAGCGCGACCCGCCGAAGGCGAAACACGCGAAAACGAAGTTTCGGTGGAGGCTAACGCCGGCATCATCGGCGTTAAGCGCAGCGGCCGGAACCAAAAGCGAATTGGTCGCCCGCCCCCCATCCCCCCTCGCGGGGGGGTATCAATTGGCGCGCTGCGCGCGTCCATCACAGGGGACTCCGTACAATGTATTTCACGTCAAATCGGCCGATGCACGTCTTTGTCTTCCGGCCGGAACTGCGGGATCAGCAGCAGGTAGGTCACCGGATGCCACAGCAGGGTCGCCGTGAAGCTGGAGAGGAACCACAGCACGCCGGGAAACTCGGCGCCACCGATCATGCGCGTCACCATCATCACCAACTGCATGCCGAGGAACATGGGCAATACGTGCAAGGCCTGCTGCGCCAGCGGGAACCACAGCACCCGCCGCGACCAGCCGGCAGCGCCAAACGCCAGCAGCACGTAAGCCAGGGCGTGCTGGCCCAGGACGCTGGCGTCGGCCACATCCATCGCCAGGCCCAGCACAAAGCCCGCCGCCATGCCGACCTTCAGCGGCTGGTGCACGCACCAGAAGGCCAGTACCAGGGCCACCCAGTCGGGAATGCCGGGCAGGCGGCCGAACGGCACTAGGTTCAGCACCAGTGCCACCAGCAGGGTGAACACGATGAACCAGTTCCTGACCGGCAACAGGATGCGGCGCGAGGAGTGTGTGGGTTGCATCAGAGCACCCTAACGCCTATGGCGTTGAGAACGATCCGCCGATGATGCAACACGGGAAAAGCGGCATAAAGTCCCGCCCCTCCCATCCTCCCCTCACGGGGAGGCGACTGATTTGCTCGCTGCGCTCGATGTATTCCCCAAAGAAAAATGTGCTGTTTCATGCTAACGAACTTTCTTCTTGACGCGCTTGCCGCGCGTTGGTTGGTCGGGCGTGACCGGCACGTCGTCGGGTTGCGGCGGCAGCGCCCGGCGGTCGCCGAGCACCAACGCCAGTCCGTGGCGTTCGACGCCGGCCAGCGGCGCGCAGGTGATGCGGGCGAAGGAGTGGGAACTGTCGCGATCGATCTTCACCACTTTGGCCACCGGCAGGCCGGGCAGGTAGACGCCGTCGAGGCCGGAAGTGACGAGGACGTCGCCGACCTGCACCTCCGCGTTCGCGGCGAGGAAGCGCAGTTCCATCATTCCGGAGCCGGCGCCGGCCAGCACCGCGCGCAGGCCGTTGCGTTGCACCGCGACCGGGATCGCCTGATCCTTGTCGGTCAGCAGCAGCACTTCGGAGGTCAGCGGAAACACCCGAGTCACTTGGCCGATGACTCCAACGTCATCGACCACCGCCTGACCCGGCGCGATGCCTTGCTGGCTGCCCTTGTCGATGATCACCCGGCGCGAAAACGGATCGCGCGCGGCATAGAGGATCTCGGCGATGCGCCCCTCGACCGGCTGGCGCTCGCTCATCTCGAGCAGCGCGCGCAGGCGCTTGTTTTCCCGTTCAAGGTGGTCCTGGCGCAATAGCAGGTTGGCGGTGCCGAGCTGGTGCCGGCGCAACTCCTCGTTTTCCCTGAGCAGCGTCGCCTGGCGCGACAGGTAGGCGCCGAAATCGCCGGCGGCGTCGATCGGCATACCGGTCGCGCGCTGCAGCGGCCACGCCGCCGTTGCCACCGCCAGGCGCACCCATTCCAGGGTGTGGAAACGCAGGTCGGCGATCAGCAGGGCCAGCGAAAGTGACACGAAGAAAGCCAGCCGCACGAGCGGTGCCGGACCCCGCTTGAAGAAGGGTGGCGGTGCATGGCCAACGACTGACATCAAGGCAGGTGCGCCCTCGGAAGAATTGGACCCGGGAAGGCCCCGTACGGCAAGGCCCGGGGCCAGCTTGCAAGCTACACGGGGCCGGGCTTACTCGTTGGCAAAAATACTGCCGAGTTTGTCCATCTTTTCGAGCGCCATGCCGGAGCCGCGGGCGACACAGGTCAGCGGGTCGTCGGCGACAATCACCGGCAGGCCGGTTTCCTCGGTCAGCAGGCGATCGAGATCGTGCAGCAAGGCGCCGCCGCCGGTCAGCACCAGGCCACGCTCGGCGATGTCGGCACCGAGTTCGGGCGGGGTCTTTTCCAGCGCGTCCTTGACCGCCTTCACCACTTGGTTGAGCGGCTCGGAGAGGGCCTCAAGGACTTCGTTCGAGGAAATCGTGAACTTGCGCGGAATGCCCTCGGCGCGATTGATGCCGGAGACTTCCATCTCGCGCACTTCGGCGCCCGGGAAGGCGGAGCCGATCTGCTTCTTGATGTTCTCGGCGCTGTTGTCGCCGATCTGCATGCCGTAGTTGCGGCTGATGTAGGAGATGATGGCTTCGTCGAACTTGTCGCCGCCGACGCGCACCGAATTGGCATAGACCATGCCGCCCAGCGAGATCACGCCGACCTCGGTGGTGCCGCCGCCGATGTCGACGACCATCGATCCGGTGGCGTCCGACACCGGCAGGCCGGCGCCGATTGCGGCTGCCATCGGCTCCTCGATCAGGTACACCTGCGATGCGCCTGCACCCAGCGCGGATTCCCGGATGGCGCGGCGCTCGACCTGGGTCGAGCCCGACGGCACGCAGATGATGATGCGCGGCGATGGCGAAAACAGGCGCGACTCGTGCACGCGCTTGATGAACTGCTTGAGCATCTGCTCGGTCACCGTGAAGTCGGCGATCACGCCGTCCTTCAGCGGTCGGATGACCTGGATTTCCTTGGGGTTGCGGCCAATCATGCCCTTGGCCTCCTTGCCCACTGCCTGGATGGTTTTCTTGGCGTTGGGGCCGCCTTCTATGCGGATGGCGACAACCGAGGGTTCATCGAGGACTACGCCCTTGCCGCGCACGTAAATCAGCGTGTTGGCGGTACCGAGGTCAATTGCGAGGTCATTGGAAAAATAGGAGCGGAGAAAGCCGAACATCGTGGTCCCAGTGTTGAAGCCCGCCTCGGGAAGGCTGGGGCTGAAATCGATTGTCAGTGTTGGCTGACGCGGATGCTCGCCGGCGTCACGCACGGCGACCGTAGCCAAAAGGTCGCATATGATAACCTATCGCGCCCGTCGATTCAGGCAGCGAACCGCCTTGTTTCCGTTGGGCTCCACGTTATCCACCCCACTCCTCGCCATGTCCCTCAGCCCGGAAGACATCTCCCGCATCGCCCTTTTGTCGCGCATCGAACTTTCCCCCGCGGAGCTCGAAACCACCCGCGACCAGTTGAACGGCATCCTCGGCTTCATCGAGCAGTTGCAGGCCGTCGACACCGCCGGCATCGAGCCGATGGCCCACGCCGTCGATGTGGTGCAGCGCCTGCGCCCCGACGTAGTCACAGAAACCGACCGCCGCGACGATTTCCAGGCGGTGGCGCCGGAAACCGAGGCGGGCCTGTATCTCGTGCCGAAAGTCATCGAATGAGCGACCTGATCAACGCCTCGCTCAAGGAGCTTGGGGCCGCACTTACCGCGAAAAAGGTCTCCGCCGTGGAACTGGCGACTCTGTTCCTCGACCGCATTGACGCGCTAAATCCCGGCCTCAACGCCTTCATCGCGCTGGATCGCGGCAAGACGCTGGCGCAGGCACAGGCTGCCGACACGTCCCTGAAAGTCGGCGCTGGCGCCACGGTGCTTACCGGCATCCCATTGGCGCACAAGGATATTTTCTGCACGAAAGGCTGGCGCACGAGCTGCGGCTCGCGCATGTTGGAGAACTTCATTTCACCCTATGACGCGCATGTGGTGGAAAAGCTCGCCGCCGCCGGCATGGTTACCCTGGGCAAACTCAACATGGACGAGTTCGCCATGGGCTCGTCCAACGAAACCTCGTATTTCGGCCCGGTAAAGAATCCCTGGGACAGCTCCCGCGTCCCCGGGGGCTCCTCGGGCGGCTCGGCCGCCGCCATCGCCGCCCGCCTGGCGCCGGCCGCGACCGGCACCGACACCGGCGGCTCGATCCGCCAGCCGGCGGCGCTGTGCGGCCTGACCGGGCTGAAGCCCACCTATGGCGCGGTCTCGCGCTACGGCATGATCGCCTTCGCCTCCAGCCTCGACCAGGCCGGACCGATGGCGAAGAGCGCCGAAGACTGCGCGCTGCTGCTCACCGCCATGGCCGGCTTCGACACGCGCGATTCGACCTCGCTGGAACGCCCCGCGGAGGACTATTCCCGCGATCTTGAAAAGCCCTTGAACCAAATGCGCATCGGCCTGCCGAAAGAATTTTTCGGCGATGGCATGGATGCCGACGTCCGTGCCGCAGTGGAAGCGGCGCTCGCCGAGTACCGCAAGCTGGGCGCCACCACGGTCGAGGTCAGCCTGCCCAATTCCGGGCTGTCGGTGCCGGCCTACTACGTGATCGCACCGGCTGAGGCATCGAGCAACCTGTCGCGCTTCGACGGCGTCCGCTACGGCTATCGCGCGCCGGAGTACGGCGACCTCAACGACATGTATTCGAAGTCGCGCGCCCAGGGCTTCGGCGCCGAGGTCAAGCGCCGCATCCTGATCGGCACCTACGTGCTGTCCCACGGCTATTACGATGCCTATTACCTCAAGGCGCAGAAGATTCGCCGTCTGATCGCCGCCGACTTTCAAGAAGCCTTCAAGGTCTGCGACGTGATCATGGGCCCGACGTCGCCCTCGGTGGCCTTCGCCTTCGGCGCCAAGAGCGCCGACCCGGTGCAGATGTACCTCTCCGACATCTACACCATCTCCACCAACCTCGCCGGCCTGCCCGGCATGTCGCTGCCCTGCGGTTTCGGCAAGGATCACATGCCGGTAGGCCTGCAGATCATCGGCAGCTGGTTCGGCGAAGCGAAAATGCTGCAAGCAGCGCACCAGTACCAGAAGGCCACAGACTGGCACCTGCGGATGCCGCAACTGGCAGGAGCAGCAGAATGAACCGGCAAGCCCAATGGGAAGTGGTGATCGGACTTGAAACCCACGCCCAGCTACAGACCAAGTCGAAGATTTTCTCCGGCAGCAGCATCGCCTTCGGTGCCGAGCCCAACGTCCAGGCCAATGCCGTAGACATCGCCCTGCCCGGCGTGCTGCCGGTGCTAAACCGCGAAGCCGTGGTCTGTGCCATCAAGTTCGGCCTCGCCGTCGGCGCCACCATCGCGCCGCGCTCGATCTTCGCGCGCAAAAACTACTTCTACCCCGACCTGCCCAAGGGCTATCAGATCAGCCAGTTCGAGGTTCCGGTGGTACAGGGCGGCGGGCTGAGCATGAGAGTCCCCCAAGGGGACTTCCTTCGGGGCGTCGGCAACGCTGGTGATACGGCAACCGAGAAGTTCGTGCACCTGACCCGCGCCCACCTCGAAGAAGACGCCGGCAAGTCGCTGCACGAAGACTTCCACGGCAAGAGCGGCATCGACCTCAACCGCGCCGGCACGCCGCTGCTGGAAATCGTCACTGAACCCGACATGCGTTCCTCGCTTGAAGCCGTGGCCTACGCCCGCGCGCTGCACGCGCTGGTGCAATGGATCGGCATCTGCGACGGCAACATGCAGGAAGGCAGCTTCCGCTGCGATGCCAACGTCTCGGTGCGCCGCCCCGGCGAGCCCCTGGGCACACGGCGCGAGATCAAGAACCTGAATTCCTTCCGCTTCATGCAGCAGGCGATCGATTTCGAGGTGCAGTGGCAGATCAACGAGATCCAGGAAGGCCGCGCCATCCGCCAGGCAACGGTGCTGTTCGACCCGGACACCGGCGAAACCCGCGCCATGCGCAGCAAGGAAGACGCGCACGACTACCGCTACTTTCCCGATCCCGACCTGCTGCCGCTGGAGATCGGCACCAGCTGGATCGCTGAAGTCAAGGCCGGGCTGCCCGAACTGCCGCAGGCCATGCAGGCGCGCTTCCAGGCGGAATACGGCCTCTCGGCCTACGACGCGGCGATCCTCACCGCCTCGCGCGCGATGGCCGACTACTACGTTGCGGCCGTGGCCGTCGCCGGCGCGGCAAACGGCAAGGCCGTCGCCAACTGGATCATGGGCGAGCTCGCCGCGCGCCTCAACAAGAGCGACATGGACGTCGACGCGTCACCGATCTCCGCCGCACAACTGGCCGGGCTGATACAGCGCATCGCCGACAACACGATCTCCAACAACATCGCCAAGAAGGTGTTCGAGGCCTTGTGGAACGGCGAAGCTGCGAGTGCCGACGAAATCATCGATAAGCAGGGCCTGAAGCAGATCACCGACACCGGCGCGATCGAGGCGCTGGTCGATGAAGTCCTCGCCGCCAATCAGAAATCGGTGGAGGAATTTCGCGCAGGCAAGGAAAAGGCCTTCAACGCGCTGGTCGGCCAGGCCATGAAAGCCACCAAGGGCAAGGCCAACCCGCAGCAGGTCACCGACCTGCTGAAGAAGAAACTCGGCGCCTGATCAGCTCTTTCCGGCAGGCTTGTCGTTGGCGGGCTTGTCTGCCGGTACCGCGGCCGGAGCGGCGGGTGCGGGTGCCGCAGCGGGCGGCGCCGTGACGCCGGCCGGTATCACGGTGCGCGGAATCGCCGGCGTTGCGGGTTCCGGCTCGGCGCCCTTCTTCCCGGTCAGTTCCAGATAGCGTTTGCGCTCCTCGGCGAACTTGGCGCGCACTTCGTCGGCTTCCTTCACCTTGGTGGCGATTGCCGACTGCTGGGCGGCGATTTCCTTCTCGTTGTCGCGAACCTGCGCCTTGACGTCCTCCGGCAGCGGCTTGCCCTTGTAGAACTCCTTGTCGCTGTCGATCTTCTTCTTCCGCTTGTTGGCTTCGTCCAGCCGCAACTGGGATTCCTTCCGGTTCTTCTCGATTTCAGCCAGGGCGCGATCGCGCGCGGAAGTAATGTCCTTTTCGCTGGAGTAGGTCGAGAGCAGCGCCAGCGAGCGGCGCCGCTCCTCGGCCGCCTTCTTCGCATCCGCCTCCTTCTTGAGCGTTTCGGCCTCGCGTCGCGCCTGCTGCTCGGGCGTCAGTGGCGCCTCGACCGTCTTCGAGACGAAGCCGCGATTGTCGCGTTCCTCGTAGGCACGCCCCTGGCAGGCTTCGGGCAGAAAATCGCCGCAGACCTTGCGGCCGCTGGCATCATCGCAGCAGAAAATCCGCATCTGGGCCGAGGCGCCCATGGCCAGCAGGGTGGTCGAAGCGAACAGCAGTGTGGAAATCAGGCGCATGGGGGTTCTCCCTGGAGAGGTATTCTTGGGCATCAGTCGATGCCGTAACGAAGGCGGTAGTCACGCACGGCGGCCAGCTTGCTTTCAAGTTCCGGATGGCCGGACAGATAATCGATCAAATCGGTCAAACTCGCAACGCTGATCACGGGAATGCCGTAGTTCCGTTCGACTTCCTGCACCGCCGAAAGCTCGCCCTGGCCTCGTTCCTGGCGATCCAGCGCGATCAGTACGGCGGCCGGCGTGGCGCCGGCGGCACGGATCAGTTCGACGGATTCGCGCACCGAGGTGCCGGCGGAAATCACGTCGTCGATGATCAGCACGCGCCCCTGCAGCGCCGCGCCGACCAAGGTGCCGCCTTCGCCATGATCCTTGGCTTCCTTGCGGTTGTAGACATAGGGCAGGTTGCGGCCGAGGCCGGCCAGCGCCATGGCGGTGCCTGCCGCGAGCGGTATGCCCTTGTAGGCAGGCCCGAACAGTACATCAAAGCCGACGCCGGCTGCCAGGACGCGCTGCGCATAAAAGCCCGCGAGCCGCGCCAGCGATGCGCCATCGCAGAACAGGCCGGCGTTGAAAAAGTAGGGGCTCATGCGCCCAGCCTTGGTCTTGAACTCGCCAAAGCGCAGCACGCCCAGCTCGCAGGCGAAGGCGATAAACTCGCGGCTCAGGTCGTTGGCCGCGACACGGTCGGCGTTCGCGTTCATCGCGCGCATTCTACATCCACAGGCACATGCTCCGAATACTCAGTCTGAATCTGAATGGTATCCGTTCCGCCGCCAGCAAGGGCGTTTTCGAATGGCTGGCGACGCAGCGGGCCGACATCGTGTGCGTCCAGGAACTGAAGGCGCAACTGGCCGACCTGACGCCGGCACTGCGCGAACCGCCCGGCTACGGTGCCTGCTTCCACGCCGCGGAAAAGAAGGGCTACAGCGGGGTCGGCATCTACTACCGCCGCAAGCCGGACCGCGTCGTCGAGGGTTTCGGCAATGCCGAGTTCGATGCCGAAGGACGCTACCTGCAGGCCGATTTCGGCAGGCTCTCGGTGGTCTCGCTCTACCTGCCCTCCGGCTCCAGTTCGGACGATCGCCAACAGGCCAAGTTCCGCTTCCTCGACCAGTTCCGCCCCCGGCTGGAACGCCTCGCAAGCGAGGCCAGAAAGTCGGGACGGGAGATCCTGCTGTGCGGCGACTGGAACATCGCGCACCGCGAAATCGACCTGAAGAACTGGAAGTCGAACCAGAAGAACTCCGGCTTCCTGCCCGAGGAGCGAAGCTGGCTGTCGTCGGCCTTCGACGACCTGGGCTGGGTGGACATCCATCGCAAACTGCTGCCCCAAGCCACCGGCGAAGCCTATACTTGGTGGTCGAATCGAGGCCAGGCGTGGGCGAAAAACGTCGGCTGGCGCATCGACTACCAGATCGCCACGCCGGGCCTGGCGGCGACCGCCCGGCAGGCCAGTGTTTACAAGGAACAGCGCTTTTCGGATCACGCGCCGCTGACCATCGATTACGAATTCGACATGATGTGATCTGGATCATTGCAGCGCCGCAGCAAAATATGTAGCCTAGAATTCTCGATTACCTTTTTCGAACACTTCAGGAGGAACACATGAGCGACATGAGCGAAGTCACCAAGGACAAACTGATTGCAGACGTCAAGCTGGTCATTGCCGACAGCGAGGAACTGTTGCGCGCCACGGCCGGCCAGGCCGGCGAGAAGATCGCCGAAATCCGCGCGCGGACGCAGGACCGCCTCGCCGCCGCCAAGATCAAGCTGGCCGAAGCCGAAGCCGCCGTGGTCGACAAGGCCAAGCTGGTGGGCCGCGCCGCCGACGACTACGTGCACGACAACCCCTGGCGTTCGGTGGGCGTTGCCGCCGGCATCGGCTTCATTGCCGGCCTGCTGATCGGCCGCCGCTGATCCGATGAGCGAAGGCACCCCCGGCGGCGAAGCCTCCCGGGCGGGTCTGTTCGCTTCGCTGAAGGGGCTGTTCGGCACCTCGCTCGCGCTGGTGCAGAACCGCCTTCGGCTGCTCGGCGTCGAACTCGCCGAGGAGCGTTTGCGCCTGCTGTCGCTGGTCACCTACGGCGCGATCGCGCTGATCTGCCTCAGCGCAGGACTGGTGTTCCTTGCCGTGTTCCTGACCGTGCTGTTCTGGGACAGCCACCGCCTGCTGGCGCTGGGTATTTTCAGCGCGCTGTTCCTCGGCGCCGGCATCGCCACCCTGCTGGTGGCGATGAACCATGCCAGGGCCGGCTCGACGCTGTTCAAGGGCAGCCTCGCCGAACTGGCGAAGGACCGCGACGCCCTGGCGCAGGGCGATACGGGCAGCCCGCGATGAATCCCGCCGCGCTCGAACTGGCGCTGAAGAAACAGCGCTTGCAAATCGCCGGCGAATCCCTGCGCGCCGATTTCGGGCGCCACGCCACGGGGCTGCGACCGGCTTTAGCCGGGGCCGACCTCGCGGTCGACGCTGGATACTGGCTGAGCGCCCATCCGCAGGTCGTTGTCGCCACCACCGTCGCCTTGCTGGTAGCCAAACCCAGCCGGGTCTGGCGCTGGGGACGTCGCGCCTTCCTGGGCTGGCAGGCCTGGCGCCGAATCCAGAGTTTCCTGGCCCGGCCCACGGCAGTTTGATGCCGCGGGCGGGACCCCGGGAGTACCCGCCGTGAGAACTGTTTTCAAAGCGATGATTGGACTGCCGCAATCGCGAGCGCGCCAGCGGCACAGCGGCGGTTGAGGGTGGGCTAGGCCATGCAGATCCATGGCCTCGACGTAGCACAAGCGCTTGCCAGCCTGAAGACCACGGCTGACGGGCTGGCGGCGGACGAAGCCCGGCGTCGCCAGGCGGAATTCGGCCCGAACCACGTCGAAGAAGTCGCGCGCGAGCCACTGCTGCTGAGTTTCGCGCGCGAATTCACCCACCTTTTCGCCATCATCCTCTGGATCGGCGCGCTGCTGGCCTTCGTCGCCGAATACTTCGACCCGGGACAGGGCATGTCGCGGCTCGGCATTGCCATCGTCGGCGTCATCATCGTCAATGGCATTTTTTCGTTCTGGCAGGAGTACCGCGCCGAGCAGGCCGTGGCTGCGCTGCGCCAGCTCCTGCCGCAGAAGGTCCAGGTGCTGCGCGACGGGGCCATCGTCGAAACCCTCGCCGCCGAGCTGGTTCCCGGCGACATCGTGGTGCTCGAAGAAGGCAACTTCGTTCCGGCCGACTGCCGCCTGATCGAAGCCTTCGCGCTGCGCGTGAACACCGCGACGGTGACCGGCGAATCCCTGCCCAAGGCGCGCACCATCGAGCCCAGCACGGAGAGTTCGCCGCTGTATGCCAAAAACGTTGTGCTGGCCGGAACCTCGGTGGTATCGGGCCAGGCGCGGGCGGTGGTCTACGCCACCGGCATGCGTACCGAGTTCGGCCGCATCGCCCACCTGACGCAGACGGTCGGCACCGGCCCGTCGCCGCTGCAGTGCGAAATTGCGCGCCTGTCGCGCATCGTCGCGGCACTCGCCACCGGCATGGGCGTGGCGCTGTTCTTCATCGGTCAGGCGATGGGCCTGCCGACCTGGGGAAACCTGCTGTTCGCCATCGGCATCATCGTCGCCAATGTGCCGGAAGGCCTGCTGCCGACGGTGACCCTCTCGCTGGCCATGGCCACGCAGCGCATGGCCAGGCGCAATGCCCTGGTGCGCCACCTGCCGGCCGTCGAGGCGCTGGGCTCGACGACGACGATCTGCTGCGACAAGACCGGCACCCTGACGCAGAACCGCATGTCGGTGCAGCGCCTGTGGCTGGGCGGCGGCTTCCTCGACGTCGACGACCTGGCGGCGCAACCCGGCCTGACCGAAAACAACCGCGAGCTGTTCGTCAATGCCGCGCTGTGCCACAACCTGAAGATCGTCGATGACAAGCTGCTCGGTGATCCGATGGAGGTGGCGCTGGCCGCCATGGGACGGCAGGTTGCGGGCACGCTGGCCGACCACCGGCAGATCAACGAAATCCCGTTCGATACCGACCGCAAGCGCATGTCGGTACTATGCGATACGCCACAGGGCCACATGCTTTACTGCAAGGGCGCGCCGGAGACGGTGCTGGAGGTCTGCGACTTCGTCCAGTTCGATGCCGCGAGTAAAGCCGACCCGGTACCCATCGACCCGGCGGCAAAAACGCGCCTGCTCGCCGCACAGGAACAGATGGCCGAAGCCGGGCTGCGCGTGCTGGCCTTCGCCCATTGCGCCGTCGCGGACGGCATGCCGAACGAAGAACGCGGCATGATCCTCTCCGGCCTGGTCGGACTCGAAGACCCGCCGCGCGCGGAAGTGCCCGACGCCGTCGCGCGCTGCGCCACGGCCGGCATACGCATCATCATGGTCACCGGCGACCATCCACATACGGCGCTGGCCATCGCGCGCCAGATCGGCCTGGTCAAGTCCGAACAGCCGGTGGTGATAAGCGGCGACGAACTGCGCACCATCTCGCCGGCGCATCTGCAACTCGCGCTCGACGCCAAGGAGATCATCTTCGCCCGCGTCGCCGCCGAACAGAAAATGCTGATCGTCCAGGCCCTGCAGAAGAAGGGCGAAATCGTCGCCGTCACCGGCGACGGCGTGAACGACGCGCCGGCGCTGAAGACCGCCGACATCGGCATCGCCATGGGCATCACCGGCACCGACGTGGCCAAGGAAGCCGCCGACCTGATCCTGCTCGACGACAACTTCGCCAGCATCGTCGCCGCCATCGAGGAAGGGCGTGCGGTGTTCGACAACATCCGCAAGTTCCTCACCTATATCCTGAGTTCGAACATTCCGGAGATGGTGCCCTACCTCGCCTTCGTCCTGTTCCGCATCCCGCTGCCGCTGACCATCATCCAGATCCTCGCCGTCGACCTCGGCACCGACATGCTGCCGGCGCTCGCGCTAGGCGCCGAGAAACCCGATCCCGCGATCATGCAGCGGCCGCCCAGGGCGCGCAACGAGCGCCTGCTGTCATGGGGCATGATGGTCCGTGCCTACCTGTTCCTCGGCATGCTGGAAGCGGCGGCGGCGATGGCCGTGTTCTTTTTCGTGCTGCGGGCCGCAGGGTGGCAATACGGCGTCAGCCTCGATCGCGCCGACCCGCTCTACCTGCAGGCGACCTCGGCCTGCCTGGCGACCATCGTGGTGATGCAGATGATGAACGTGATCCTGTGCCGCCATCCGTCCAAGTCGTCGCTTTCGGTCGGGCTGTTCGACAATCGCTACATCATGATGGCGCTCGCAGCAGAGCTCGGCGTGATCCTGTTCATCATCTACACGCCGGCCGGCAACTGGATGTTCGGCACGGCGCCTCTCGGTATGGATGTCTGGGCGCTGGCGCTGGCCGGCGCCGCCCTGATGTGGATCTTCGAAGAAGCACGCAAGGCATGGCTGCGCCGGCGCATGGCCACCTAGCCATCGCGCCCCGGCCGGGGATCATCCGGATCCAATATTCCTGCTAGGCTTGGCAAGATCATTTTTAAGTCGGCAACCCCCTAGGACAAAGTGATGACACCCCTCCACCCGCGGATCCGCCGCGCGGCCCTGGTAGCCGCCGGCATCCTGGTTTTCCTGCTCGGCTTCGCCTGGCTGGCGCTGCCGGGAATCCTGCAGTCGCAGGCACAAAGGATCGTGGCCGAGAAGAGCGGCCACAGGCTCAGCCTCGCCAAGCCCGAGATCAATCCGCTGGCGCTCAGCCTGCGCCTGCGCGAGCTCAAACTGGAGGATCCCGAAGGCGCTCCGTTGCTGGCCTTCCGCGAACTCTTCGTCGATATCTCGATCTCCAGCGTCACCTCGCGCTCCGTGGTGATAGATGAACTCAAGCTCGACGGGCTGGCCGCCAGCGTGATCCTGCGCGACGGAGCGCAGGGACCGCTCAACTGGAGCCGACTGCTGGCAGCCTTCGCCGGCAAGGACGAGAAGAAAGCGGATACCCCGCCGCCGCGCATCGAGATCCGTCATCTCGCGCTGACCGGCGCCCAGGCCGACATCGCCGACCAGCGCAGTACACCGCCCTTCGTCAGCCGCATCGATGCCTTCGACCTCGAACTGTCCGATATTTCGACGCGGCCCGACGATTCCGGGCCCTTCAGGATCACCGCGAAAACCGCCTTCGGCGCTCAGATCGAATGGTCCGGCGAAGCCACGCTGAACCCGCCGGGGTCGCGCGGGCACCTGGACCTGCGCGGCATCGATCTCGGCAAGCTGGGGCCGCTGCTGGGCGCCCACATGCCGCCGGAACTGGGCTTCGCGCCGCCCGAGGGCGTCGCCAGCCTGGCGCTCGACTATCGACTCGCCATCGCCGGCGGCAAGCTGGCCTTCGTGCTGGAACCCTTCACGGTGGAACTCGCCAGGCTCGCGTTGCGCAAGCCGAAGGCGGCCGGCGCGCCGGCTATCGGTGTCGGCGCTCTGGCGCTCGGCGGCGGGCGCTTCGACCTCGCCACACAGCAACTGGCATTCCAGTCGCTGACGCTGCGTGATGCCAGCCTGGAGTCCGGCGCGGGCAAGCAGCGTGTCGCATTGTTCTCGCTGCCCGAACTGACGCTGGCCCCGAGCCGCATCGACCTCGCGCAGCGCAGCGCGGAATTCGGTGCGGTCCAGCTCAGCAGCGGACGCCTTGCCCTGCGCCGCGATGCCGGCGGCGCGATCGACTTGCTGGCGACACTGAAGGCGCTCGCCCCGGACGCGCCCGCCGCGAAGCCGGCACCCGCCGCAACGCCACCGGGCGCGCCGCCCGCGCCCTGGCGCTATGCGGTCGAGCGTGTCGTCCTCTCCGGCTTCGGCGTCGCCTTCAATGACGAATCGATGAAGCCGGCGCTGCGGGTCGGGCTCGAAGAAATCTCGGTCGAAACCTCCGGCGTCAGCGAAAAACTCGAGCGGCCCTTGCCGCTCAAGGCAGGGGTGCGCGTGGCCAGCGGCGGACGCCTGGCGGTCGACGGAACGCTGGTGCCGGCGACGGCGGCCGTCGACCTGCAGTTGAAGCTTGACGACCTTGCTCTGGCACCGGCGCAAGCCTTCATCGGGAAATACGCGGCGCTCGATCTCGCCGCAGGTCGCATCAGTGCCGCTGGCAGAATCCAGCACGATGCGAAAGCCAGCGGCTACAAGGGAAGCCTCGCGATCGACGCGCTGCGGCTCAACGAGGCGGGCACCGACAAGGTCTTTCTCGGCTGGAAGTACCTCGGCACCAAACAACTCGAGGCCACACCGCAGAAATTGCAGATCGGCGAACTGCTGCTCGACGGCCTCGACACGCAGCTCCTTATCGCCAAGGACAAGAGCACCAACTTCCAGCGCATCCTGCGCAAGGCGGATACTCCGCCACCCGTTGCAGGCGACGCCAGGGCCGACGCTCCTCCCTCAACAACCGTCGCGTCAGCGAGCGACGGAAGTCCCCGTGGGACGCCGACTCCTGCAACGGCGGCAAGCATGAAGGCCGAGCCGGCCTTCCTGGTGAATATCGACCGCCTGCGCTTTCGCGATGGCGACCTCGATTTCGCCGACGAGTCACTGTTCTTCCCCTTCGCCACCCGCATCCACAAATTGCGCGGTTCAATCGCCGGGCTGTCCTCGCGCCCCGGCGCAGCGGGCCAGCTCGAACTCGACGGCGAGGTGGACGACTACGGCCTGGCGCGCGCCGTGGGCCAGATCGACCCCTTCGACCCGACCGGTTTCACCGAGATCCGGCTGATCTTCCGCAACCTCGACATGACGCGCCTGACACCCTACTCGGCCACCTTCGCCGGGCGCCGCATCGATTCCGGCAAGCTCTCGCTCGACCTCGAATACAACATCAGGAAGCGCCAGCTGCAAAGCGAGAACAAGGTGGTGATCGACAAGCTGGTGCTCGGCGAACGCGTCGAAAGCCCAACCGCCAAGGATCTGCCGCTGGACCTGGCGATCGCCTTGCTGGAGGATTCCGATGGCCGCATCGACCTCGGCCTGCCGATCACCGGCAGCCTCGACGACCCGCAGTTCAGCTACGGCGCGCTGGTCTGGAAGGTGATCGGCAACGTCCTGACCAAGATCGTCACCGCGCCCTTCCGCGCCCTCGGCGCCCTGTTCGGCGGCGGCGACGAGAAGCTCGACAGCATCGCCTTCGAGGCCGGCGCAAGACGCCTGACGCCGCCCGAGCGCGAGAAGCTGGTGAAACTGGCCGGCGCGCTGAACAAGCGGCCGGCGCTGGCGCTCAGCATCAGCGGCACCTGGAACGCCGCCGACCGCATCGCCCTGCAGGATCTTCAGCTACGCCGCGCGCTGCTGGAAAAGAGCGGCCAGAAGATCGACGCGCAGGGCGATCCCGGGCCGATCTCAACCCGCTCGCCGGCGATCCAGGCGGCGCTGGAAACCCTGTTCGGTGACCGCTTCGGGGCCGCCGAGCTGGCCGGACTGAAGCAGGGCTTCCGCGAGGCCAATCCCGGGCAGCTCGAAGAGAGCATGACCGGCAAGATGATGTCGCGCCTGACCGGCCTGGTGCGCCCGCCGCGCCAGTTGAACGAGGGCGAAGTCGGCGCCTTGAAGGGCGCGGACTTCCATGCCGTACTCTTCCAGCGCCTGCGCGAGAAGGAAGCCATCAGCGACGAACGCCTTCAGCAACTGGCGCAGGCGCGCGGCGACGCGACGCTGGCCGTGCTCAAGGAAGCCAAGGCACCGGTGGAGCGCGTCAGCATCGGCGCGACGGAAAAGATAGCCGGCGAGGACCATGAGGTGCCGCTCAAGCTGGGACTGGGCAAAGCCGCACGCTGAGTCACCTTACCGTGAAACAACCGGATGAGTCGCTGGTGATATCGAGCGCAGCGAGCCGATCAATAGCCTCCCCGCGAGGGGAGGACGGGAGGGGTGGGCCTTTAATTCGCCTTTCGCGTGTTTCATCATCGGCGGGTGGCTCTCGCTGCCATGAGCGTTAGGATCGGCGCCGACTTTCATGCCGGCGGTTCCTGCGCCTCCAGCAGTTCCGTATCCTCGTGCGAATAGGGCGGCGTGCAGCAGCAGAGGATGGTCAGCGGCTCGGCGCCCAGCGCCTCGATGCAGTGCGGCGTTCCGGGTGCGATCAGCACCGTGTCGCCAGCGCCGACTTCCATGCGGGCATCGCCCAAGGTCATCAGGCCGCTACCGGATGTGACGTGGTACAGCTCCTCGGTCCGCGCATGGCGATGCAGTTGCGTGCGGCAACCCGGCGCGATGGTGGCTTCGGCCAGGCTTTGCAGGCGATTGCCATGCTGCGCGGGATGCATCAGTTCGCGGATTTCGGAACCGTCCTTGGTGATGTAGGCGGGTATCTGCGCGTAGGCGGTTTTCATGTCAGTCAGTTTGCCATGCCGGTGAGCGGCGCCGCTGCGCGCTTCTGGTTCAGCAGGCAATGCAGCAGGCCTTGCGCGGCAGGCTCCAGGTCGCCCTCGCTATCCTGCGCGAGGAAATGGCGGCGGAAGGCGGCGCGCGCCGCGGGCGGATTGGCGATGTCGTAGCCCAGCGCGCGCAGCCCCAGCAACGCATCAAAGCCTTCCGGCGCGGTGGGCGGCGGCGACTCGCACCAGAGGCCGAAGCCGGCTTGTGCCAAACGACGCCAGGGGAACAATCGGCTCGGATCGACCTTGCGCGTGGGCGCCACGTCGCCGTGGGCCAGCACGTTCTCGGGCGGAATCCGGTAGCGCTCGCGCAGTTCGCCGAGCAGGACCAGCAGGGCGTCGATCTGCGGCCCGGCGAAGGGTTCGACGCCCGTGTTGTCGAGTTCGATGCCGATCGAGGCGGAGTTGAGGTCGCCCATGGCGCCCCAGCGCGAGTCGCCGGCGTGCCACGCGCGCGCGCCTTCATCGACCAGCTGCAGCACGGCCCCGTCACGGCCGATCAGATAGTGGGCGCTTACCTTGCGTTGCGGATCCGTCAGCGTGGCGAGCGCCTTGGCGACCTTGTCGCTGGTGGTCTGGTGCAGGATGACGAAGTTCGGCCGGCGCTGGTCGAAGTTGGGCGACGGCACCCACTGGACGTGACCACCCGGCGGCAGCGGCGCGCAGGCCGCCAGCGCGGCCAGCAGGAGCAGGGCGGTTCCGCGCAGCACCATCGACGGATGCGGGCGGAACGGGCGCGACCGTCAGACGACGATCGGCTTGGCCAACCGGGCCCGGCTTTGCGCCTCGGACTTGTTCATCTCGGACACCTGGCGGCCGTAGGCCTCGCGCGCAGCCTGTCCCTGGCGGGTCGCCTCGATGCTGCGGATGCAGCGCCAGCGCTTGCCGGCCTTGGTTTCGATCTGGCGCATTTCCGTCTTCGGGTGATGCTGACGGCAGTGGTAGCAGAAAGCGGTTTCGGACATACCGTGGAACTCATGCAGGAGGGAGACCGCAATTGTAGACTGAGTTGGGCGAATGATCCTATAGACTTGCTGCCCGCGTTCTCCCACGCCCTCCCCGCTGACCCTGTTTACCACGTGGATACTTCCCC
The DNA here is from genome assembly GCA_044359585.1 of Sulfuritalea sp. GTDB lineage: Bacteria > Pseudomonadota > Gammaproteobacteria > Burkholderiales > Rhodocyclaceae > Sulfuritalea. Next base: position 61,304 of record JBIKLV010000007.1, read on the forward strand.
GCAAAACCCGCCCGTCGTCGAATTGCCGCTCTATCAGGGCATCGATATCGCCGACGTGGCGCTGGTCGATACGCCTGCGGCGGCGGCCGAGGCCTGGCCGGCATTGCTCGCCGAAACGGTGCTCGGCTTCGACACGGAAGCGAAACCGACCTTCGCCAAGGGCGAGGTATCCACCGGGCCGCACCTGGTGCAACTGGCCACCGAGCGCCGGGTTTACCTGTTTCCCGTCAATGCCGGCCTGGACCGCGAAGGCCTGCGCGAAATCCTCGAATCGACGCGGATACTCAAGGTTGGATTCGGCCTCGGCAGCGACCTTGCGCAACTCAGCGCCAAGCTCGGCATCGAAGCCCGCCACGTGCTCGACCTGTCGCGCGCGCTTCCCGGAGAAAAGCCCAAGCAAACCATGGGCGCCAAGACCGCCGTCGCCCGCTACCTGGGCCGGCGCATGCAGAAATCCAAGCGCATCACCACGTCCAACTGGGCCCACCCGCGGCTCAACGAACGCCAGATGCTGTATGCCGCCGACGATGCGCAGGTCGCCCTGCGCATCTACCACCTGGCCCTGGCCGAGGGGCATCTGGCGCAGCCCCGATAGGACGTAATCAGCGCCTCAGGCGCTCGCTCCAGAAAGCCGCCAGTTCCAGCATGCGGTTGGCGAAGCCCCATTCGTTGTCGAACCAGATCAGCAGGCTCGCCAGTTGCGGTCCGCTCATGCGCGTCTGAGTCAGGTCGATGATCGCGGAATGCGGGTTGTGGTTGAAGTCGATCGAGGCATGGGCCTCGCCGGTGTGGGCGAGCTGGCCGGGATGGCCGGCATCGACGGCACGACGCAGCAGGGCATTGATCGCATCGACCGTAGTGGCGCGTGCCAGCGTCGCCACCAGGTCGATGGCCGAGACGTTGGTCACCGGCACGCGGATCGACTTGGCCTCGACACGGTCGGCCAGGTGCGGCAGCAGGCGCGCCACGCCCCGGGCCAGCCCGGTAGCGACCGGAATGATGGATTGCATGGCAGATCGCGTGCGGCGCAGGTCGGGATGGTGATAGCCGTCGATTGGCGGCTGGTCGTTCATCACCGAATGCAGCGTGGTCATCATGGCGTGATCGATGCCAAAGGCCGCATCGAGGATTTCCAGCACCGGGACCACGGCATTGGTGGTGCACGATGCCGCGGAAACGATGCGTTCGTCGCCGGCCAGCGACGCGTGGTTGCTGCCGAAGACGATGGTGCGATCGACGTCCGCGGCGCCGTGGCCGGGATGGGCCAGCAACAGTCGCGGGCAGCCGGCGGCGATGAAGGCTTCGAGTTCATGGCGACGGGAATAGCTGCCAGACGCCTCGATCAGCAGATCAACGCCCAGGCTGCGCCAGTCCACGCCCTCCGGCGTCCGTGCGTGCGACACCGGGATGCACCGGCCGTCGATGCAGATCTGCCCTTCCCGCTGTTCGACCTCGCCCGGAAAGCGGCCGTGGGTCGAGTCGTAGCGCGTCAGGTACACCATGCTCTCGATGTCCGCCGGCTCGTTGATCGCCACGATGCTCAGCCGGTCGCGCAACGCCGACTCCTGCAAGGCGCGCAGAAAGCAGCGGCCAATACGGCCGTAGCCGTTGATGGCGATTCTCAGGGGCATGGGGGAGGACGGTCGGGGGTGAAAAGGCGGATCCGCCGCGCGGGCGGATCCGTTTGCTGCACGATCAGGCTTGCGCCGCGTCCACTATCGCGTTCAGGGTCGGGCTCGGACGCATTATCGCCTCGGTCTTCTTCGTGTCGGGCATGTAGTAGCCGCCGATATCCACCGGCTTGCCCTGCACGACCTTCAGCTCCTCGACGATCTTCTGCTCGTTCGCGGCCAGCGTTTTTGCCAGCGGCGCGAAATGCGCCTGCAGCTGCTTGTCCTCGGTCTGCGCCGCCAACTCCTGCGCCCAGTAGGTGGCGAGGTAATACTGGCTGCCGCGGTTGTCGAGTTCGCCGGTGCGGGTCGAGGGGCCCTTGCGGTTGTCGAGCAGCTTGCCGGTGGCGTCGTCCAGCGTCTTCGCCAGGATCTTCGCCTTCGCATTGCCGGTCTTGATGCCTAGGTCTTCCAGCGACACGGCCAGCGCGAGGAATTCGCCCAGCGAATCCCAGCGCAGGTGGTTTTCCTGGACCAGTTGCTGGACGTGCTTGGGCGCCGAACCGCCGGCACCGGTTTCGTACATGCCGCCACCGGCCATCAGCGGCACGATGGACAGCATCTTGGCGCTGGTTCCCAGTTCCATGATCGGGAACAGGTCGGTCAGGTAGTCGCGCAGGATGTTGCCGGTGGCCGAGATGGTATCCATGCCGCGGCTCGCGCGCTCCAGGGTGTAACGCATGGCGCGCACCTGCGACATGATCTGGATGTAGAGGCCCGAGGTGTCATGCTCCTTGAGGTAGGTGTTGACCTTCTTGATGACCTCGTTTTCGTGCGGGCGATAGGGGTCGAGCCAGAAGATCACCGGTGTGTCGGACTGGCGCGAACGGGTGACGGCGAGCTTGACCCAGTCGCGGATCGCGGCGTCCTTGACCTGGCACATGCGGAAGATGTCGCCCTGCTCGACGTTCTGCGACAGCAGCACCTCGCCGGTGGCGATGTCGACGATGTTGGCGACGCCGTCTTCCTGGATTTCGAAGGTCTTGTCGTGCGAGCCGTACTCCTCGGCCTGCTGGGCCATGAGGCCGACGTTGGGCACGGTGCCCATGGTCTTCGGATCGAAGTTGCCGTGCCATTTGCAGAAGTTGATCATCTCCTGGTAGATGCGGGCGAAGGTCGATTCCGGCATCACGGCCTTGCAGTCGTAGGGCTTGCCGTCGGCGCCCCACATCTTGCCGCCGCCGCGGATCATGGCCGGCATCGAGGCGTCGACGATGACGTCGTTGGGCGAATGGAAGTTGGTGATGCCCTTGGCAGAATCCACCATCGCCAGGCGCGGGCGGTGCTCCTGGCAGGCGTGCAGGTCGCGCTCGATCTCTTCGCGCAGCGAATCCGGCAGGGTCTTGATCTTGTCGAAGAGGTTGACCATGCCGTTGTTGACGTTGATGCCGAGTTCGTCGAACAGCTTGGCGTGCTTTTCGAACGCGTCCTTGTAATAAATCTTGACGCAATGGCCGAAGACGATGGGGTGCGAGACCTTCATCATGGTCGCCTTGACGTGCAGCGAGAACAGGACGCCGGACTCGCGGCAATCCTCCAGTTCGCGCTCGTAGAACTCGCACAGCGCCTTCTTGCTCATGAACATGCTGTCGATGATCTCGCCCGCCAGAAGGCTGAGCTTGGGCTTGAGCACGATGGTCTTGCCACTCTTGGTGACGAGTTCCATCCTGACGTCGCGCGCCTTGTCCAAGGTCATCGACTTCTCGCCGTGGTAGAAGTCGCCGTGGTGCATGTGCGAGACATGGGTCTGCGACCACTGCTTCCACTCGCCCATCGAATGCGGGTTCTTGCGCGCGTATTCCTTGACGGCGCGCGGCGCGCGGCGGTCGGAATTGCCTTCGCGCAGCACCGGGTTGACCGAGCTGCCGATGGACTTGCCGTAACGGGCCTTGAGCTTCTTCTCCTCGTCGGTCTTCGCGTCTTCCGGGTAGTCGGGAATCTTGTAGCCCTTGGCCTGCAGTTCACGCACGCAGGTAATCAACTGGCCCACCGAGGCGCTGATGTTCGGCAGCTTGATGATGTTGGTGTCGGGGTCCTGGGTCAGGCGTCCCAGTTCGCCCAGGTTGTCGGGGACCTTCTGCTCGGCGGTCAGGCACTCGGAGAACTCTGCCAGAACCCGCGCCGCGACCGAGATGTCGCAACCGACGACATCGACGCCCGCCGGTGCGGCGAACGTCTTGATGATGGGTAGAAACGCGTAGGTCGCCAGCAGCGGCGCTTCGTCGGTAAGCGTGTAGATGATCTTGGATTTGCCTGCAGCCATTCCTTTTTCCCCTTGCGGTGTGTTGAAAATATCTGCTTATGTCCTCATCAGCCGCATTATGAATGCTTCCGGCGATTTCAAGAACTCCCTTGCGATACGGCGTTGCGGCGCGGGGTCCGGCCGGAGCGCATCCGGGGCATTGCCCGGCCTCCGCCAAGGGCGGCGGCTCGAAAGTCGGCGCCCCACAGGGACTTCCTCCGGTCGCCGGCGGAACGGCGCGGAATGTTTCTAAAATGGCGCGAATTCCGTCCCCGCCTTTAACCATGTCCGTTTCGTCGTTCCGCGCCGGTGCCCGCGAGGGCTTCCTCGGCTTCCTGCCCCTCTCCGTCGGCCTGATCCCCTGGGCCATGGTCACCGGCATGGCCATGATCAGCACCGGCCTGACGCCGCTGCAGGCCATGGGCATGAACGTGATCGTGTTCGCCGGCACCGCCCAGCTCGGCACCCTGCCGCTGATCGCCATCGGCGCCCCGCTGTGGCTGATGGTGGTCACCGCGCTGGCGCTCAACCTGCGTTTCGTGATCTTCAGCGCCGCCATCGCCGACGGCTTTCGCGGCGTCGGCACGCCGACGCGCTGGATCTGCGGCCACCTGCTGACCGACGGCGTGTTCGCCCACAGCATGGAAAAGATGCTGAAGGTCGACGACGCGCGCTGGCGCCTGGGCTACTTCCTCGCGCCGTCGCTGTGGTCCTGGCTGCTGTGGCAGGTCTTCGCCCTGGTCGGCGTCTTCGCGGCGGGTTCCATCCCGAAGCACTGGTCGCTCGAATTCATGGCCAGCATCGCCCTGCTGGTGCTGCTGATCCCGATGGCGAAGCAGCGCCCCATGCTGGTCGCGGCGATGGTCGGCGGCGCCACCTCGGTCATCCTGCGCGGCATGCCGCTGCGCCTGGGCCTGATCGTCGGCATCGTCGCCGGAATCGGCGCCGGCTTTGCCGCCGAGCACTGGCATGCCAGGAAGGAAGCGCCGTGAGCCAGGACGCGACGCTGTGGCTCGCCTTCGTCCTGATCGGCCTCGCGACCACGCTGCCGCGCGCCAGCTTCATCGTGCTCGGCAACCGCGTCAGCCTGCCACCGGTGGTCCAGCGCGCGCTGCGCTACGCCCCGGCCGCCGCGCTGGCGGCGATCGTGGCGCCCGACGTGCTGGTGGTCGCCGGCGACTTCGCGCCGCTGAATCCCAAGTTCGCCGGCATCATCGCCGCGGTGGCCGCTGCCGTGCTGTGGCGCAATCCCTGGCTGCCCTTCATCGCCGGCATGGCGGTGTTGCTCGGGCTGCGGGCGCTGGCGGGCGCTTAGCGCTGCCCGCCAGCGCAACCGCGATCAGGCCCCTTCGCGCTCGGCCAACCGGCGCAGCACCAGCGGAAACGCCCCGGTCAGGAAGCTGGCGATTGCCGAGACGATCAGCGTCCAGCCCGCCATCTCATCGCCGAACAGCGGATGGACGCCGCGCAGCATTCCCGCCAGCGCGGCGATGCCGACGATCAGCAGCGCGACGCCCAGCACGGTGAAGATGACGAAGGTCCACGGCCAGTGATGCGGCTTCATGCCGCCGCCCGGATTGCGCCGCCGGTGCCTTCGCTCACTTGTTCTTGGCCCGCGGATGCGCGCTGTCGTACACCTTCGCCAGGTGCTGAAAATCCAGGTGCGTATAGATCTGCGTCGCGGCGATGCTGGCGTGGCCGAGCATTTCCTGCACCGCGCGCAGGTCGCCCGAGGACTGCAGCACGTGCGAGGCGAAGGAGTGGCGCAGCATGTGCGGATGCACGTGCACGCCGACGCCCTGGCGCTGCGCCCATTGCGCCAGCCGGTACTCGATCTGGCGCGGCATCAGGCGCGTACCGTGACGCCCGAGGAAGAGCGCGACGCTGCCCTCCACGGCGAAGCGCGGACGCAGCTCCAGCCAGGCGCGCAGCGCGATTTGCGCCTTGCCGCCGACCGGCACCGTGCGCGTCTTGCGCCGCTTGCCGGTGACCGTGACTTCGCCGGCATCGAGGTCGAGCCCGCCGGGCCAGTCGAGGCTCACCAGCTCCGCCAGGCGCAGGCCCGAGGAGTAGAAGAGTTCGAACATCGCCGCGTCGCGCACCAGCAGCGGATCGTCTTCCGGCGTGGTCGCCGGCACGTCGAGCAGGGCGGCGGCCTGATCGATGCCGAGCGCCTTGGGCAGGCCGCGCGCGCGCTTCGGTGCGCGCAGGCCGTCGGCGGGATTGAGTTCGATCGCGCCGCGCCGCGCCAGCCAGGCGTAGTAGCTGCGCCAGGCCGAGAGGGTGCGGGCGATGGAGCGCGGCGCCAGGTCCTGCGCGTGCAAAGCCATCAGGCCGCGCCGCAGTTGCGGCGGCTTGAGCGCGACCGGATCGCCGTCGGCGGCCAGCGCCACGAGCCGGACCAGGTCGCGGCGATAGGCCGCCACGGTATGCGGGCTGGCCCGCCGTTGAACGCTCAGGTCGGCGAGGAAGTTCTCGACCGAAGCGTCAGCCATGTCACGCGGCGACGCGCAGCAATGCCGCCGCAGCCATGGCGCCGATCCGCTCCAGGTAGAGGGTGCCCAGCTCGGGGTAGAAGCGATGCGGTTCCTCGCTGGCCATGACCAGCAGGCCAAAGCAGATGCCGTCGCCTTCGCGCAGGGGCACCTGGGTCATCGAGCGCAGGTGGGTCGCGGCGTCGCCGAACCAGAGCGCCGCGTCCTGCCCGTTGACGCTGCCGCAGTAGGGGCGGTGCAGCCCGGAGGCAAAGGCCTTGACGGAATCGGCCACGGCCTCGAATTCGCGGCCCTCGCCCGTCCCGGCGCCCCACAGGCGCAGGCCCACGTGCGGCACGGCGAAAGCGCCGCCGAGGTGGGAATACAGGGCGCGCAGCACGCCGGCCTGGTCGGTAGCGGCGATCAGGGCCACGGCGAGGCTGTGCACCTTGTCGGAGATCGAGTCGTTCTCCTCGCCGAAGCCGATCAGCTCTACCAGCTTGGCCTCCAGCGAGCGCACCTTGTCGCGCAGGTTGAACAGCTGCTTCTCGGTGATCGAGATGGCTCGCCCGCTGTGCGGATCGGGCAGCGTGACCAGGGTCAGCATCTCCGCATACTGGTCGAAGAACTCGGGATGGTCGTGCAGGTAGCGGGCGACGTCTTCTGATTTCATGTCATGGCTTTCACAGGTTGTCCGGCAATTCGATTTCGGCACTGAATACGGTGGTGGCGGGGCCGGTCATCAGCACCGCTGCATCGCCGCCGGCCCAGGCGATGGAGAGGTCGCCGCCGCGCGTGGTGACGCGCACCGGCGAATCGAGCAGGCCGCGGCGGATGCCGGCCACCACGGCGGCGCAGGCACCGGTGCCGCAGGCCAGGGTCTCGCCGGCGCCACGCTCGTAGACGCGCAGGCGGATCGCGTGGCGGTCGACCACCTGCATGAAACCGGCATTGACCCGACGCGGGAAGCGCGGGTGGGCTTCGATCAGCGGGCCGCTGGTAGCGACCGGCGCGGCATCGACGTCGGCCACCACCTGCACCGCGTGCGGGTTGCCCATCGAGACGACGCTGATGTCGATGCTCCGTCCATCCACCTCAAGCGGCTGCACGATCGCTTCGCTGCCACTGTCGAAGGGTATCTCGGCCGGTGCGAAGCGCGGCGCGCCCATGTCCACCGTGACCTGACCGTCGGCTTCCAGCTTCGGCACGATGAGGCCGCACTTCGTCTCGACGCGGATTTCGCGTTTGTCGGTAAGGCCCTGCTCATGCACGAAGCGCACGAAGCAGCGCGCGCCGTTGCCGCATTGTTCGACCTCGCCGCCGTCGGCGTTGAAGATGCGGTAGCGGAAATCGACGCCGGGCGTGGTCGGCCTTTCGACCACCAGCAACTGGTCGCAGCCGACGCCGAAGTGGCGGTCGGCCAGCCAGCGCGCCTGCGCCGGCGTCGGCACGAACGCCTGGTTGATTGCGTCGAGCACGACGAAATCGTTGCCGAGGCCGTGCATTTTGGTGAACCGAATGTGCATCAGCCGAGCATACGCCGTGCCGCCAGCGCCGACTTTCCGCAATTGAGGGTCAATAAAGCCCTTTTTCGCCGGGCGGCCGGGTTTTGAAGCGCTTGTGCAGCCAGTAGTACTGCTCAGGCGACTGGAGGACTTCCGCCTCGATGAAGGCATTCATGCGCCGGGCGTCGGCGCTTTCGTCGCTGCCGGGGAAGTCCGTCAACGGTGCGCCGACGCGCGCGACGTAACGAGTTTGCCAACCCCGCGATTCCATGCGCGTGACGAGCGGGATCACCGTTGCCCCGGTCAGCTTCGCCAGCCGCGCGAGGCCGGTGATGGTGGCGGTCGGCACGCCGAAGAAGGGCACGAAGATGGATTCCTTGGGGCCGTAATCCATGTCCGGCGAATAGTGGAAGTAGCGGCCGCCCTTCATTGCCTTGAGCGCCTTGCGGGTGCCTTCCTGGCGCGAGGCCAGCTCGCAGTTGCCGAAGCGCAGGCGGCCGCCGTTCATCGCCGCTTCGAAGACGCGGTTCTTCTGGTGGGTGTAGATCGCCACCAGGCCCTGCTCCAGTGCCAGCCGGATCCAGCCGGCGTCGATGCCGACGAAATGCGGCACCAGCAGGATCACCGGCTTGTCGCGATACGCAGCGAGCTGTTCGCCGCCTTCGAGGCGCACCAGGCGCCGGATGCGCTCGGGCGAGGCCCACCACCACACGCCGAGCTCGACGATGCTGCGGCCGAAGGCGGCGAAGTGCCGTCGCGCCAGCGCCGACTTTTGCGCCGGCGACAACTGCGGAAAGCACAGGCCGAGGTTGGTCAGCGTGACATGCCGCCGCTCACCCACCAGGACGTAAAGCAGCCAGCCGAAGCCGCGCCCGACCGTCGCCAGCACCGGCAGCGGCAGCCAGTGCAGCAGCCACATCAGGGCGAGTATCAAGCGCGTCACGGCAGGGCGGGCCCGGCGGCGGGGAAAGGGGTGGATCGGGCGAACATCGGAACATCCTTCGGCATCGAAGCCGAATTATCCCGCCAGTCGACGCCGGCGCGCGCGGATGCCGGAAAGTTTCGGGATCGGCCGGCGGCGGCGGCCTGGTGCTCAGCGAGCGGCCTGGTCGGCGAGGATCAGGTCGGCGGCCTTCTCGGCGATCATCACCACCGGTGAGTTGGTATTGCCCGACACCAGGGTCGGCATGATCGAGCAGTCGACCACGCGCAGGCCGGCCAGGCCATGCACGCGCAGGCGCGCATCGACCACGGCCAGCGCATCGTCGCCCATCTTGCAGGTGCCGGACGGATGGAAGATCGTGGCGCCGTAGTTGCGCGCCCAGTCGAGGATTTCCTCGTCGCTGCCGGTGGCCGGGCCGGGCCGGTATTCCTCGCTGATGTAGTCGGCGAGCGCCGGAGCGGCGGCCAGGTGGCGCGCGTACTTGATCGAAGCTACGGCGCAGCGCTGGTCGGCGTCGTGCGACAGGTAGTTGGGCAGCATGCCTGGTGCCTGCATCGGGTCGCGCGACTTGACGAACACCGTGCCGCGCGATTGCGGCCGCAACTGGCATACCGAAAACGTGCAGCCCGACCAGGGATGCGGCTTGGCGCCGGCCATTTCCGCCGACACCGAGGCGAAGTGGAACTGGATGTCGGGCGTGGCCGACTCGGGCAGGATGCGCGTAAACAGCCCGCCCTGGTTGATGCCGATGGCCAGCGGCCCCTTGCGTTGGGTGATCCACTTCATGCCCATCTTGAACTGGCGCCACCAGGATTGCAGGTCGTCGTTGGTGGTGATCGGCTTCTTCACCTTGTACATCAGGCGCAACTGCAGGTGGTCCTGCAGGTTTTCGCCGACGCCGGGCAGGTGGTGGGTGACCGGAATGCCGAGTTGCTGCAGCCGGGCGGCGTCGCCGACGCCGGACAACTGCAGCAGTTGCGGGCTTTGCAGGGCGCCGGCGGACAGCACCACCTCGCGCGCGGCGCGCACCTCGTGGTCCTGGCCGTGCTTGCGGTAGCGCAGCCCCACGGCGCGCGCGCCCTCGAAAATGATCCCGGTGGCATGGGCATCGGTCTCGACGCGAAGGTTCGGCCGGCCGCGTGCCGGCTTGAGGTAGGCCACCGCCGTGCTGCAGCGCCAGCCCTCGCGGGTGAACAATTGGTAGTAGCCGACGCCTTCCTGGTTCGCGCCATTGAAGTCGTCGTTGCGTGGCACGCCGCGCTCGTTGGCGGCGCGGATGATGGCTTCCATCAATGGATGTTTTTCACCGATGTCCGAGGCCCACAGCGGGCCGCCGCTGCCGTGGTACTCGCTGGCGCCGCGCGTGTTGTGCTCGCTCTTGATGAAGTAGGGCAGCACATCCTTCCATCCCCAGCCGGCGTTGCCGGCCTGCGCCCAGGCGTCGTAGTCCGCGGCCTGGCCGCGCACGTAGATCAGGCCGTTGATCGAGCTCGATCCGCCCAGCCCACGACCGCGCGGCCAGTAGATCTTGCGCCCGTTCATGTGGGGATCGGGGTCGGTGTAATAGCCCCAGTTGTAGACCGGGTGGAACATGGTCTTGGCATAGCCGATGGGAATGTGGATCCACAGGTAGCGGTCAGGCGGGCCGGCTTCGAGCAGCAGCACCGAATGGCGGCCGCTTTCGGAAAGGCGGTTGGCCAGCACGCAGCCGGCGGAACCGGCGCCGACAATCACGAAGTCGTAGCCCGGCGAACTCATTCGCAGGTCATCCCATGTTCCAGCCGTGGCTGACGTTGATCGACTGCCCGGTCAATGCCGCCGACGGAAAGGCGGCGAGGAACAGCGCCACCTCGGCGATGTCGGCCACCGTGGTGAATTCGCCGTCCACCGTCGTCTTCAGGATCACGTCGCTGATCAGTTGCGCTTCGCTGATGCCCATGCGGTCGGCCAGTTCGGGGATCTGCTTTTCCACCAGCGGCGTGCGCACGAAGCCGGGGCAGATCAGGTTGGCGCGCACGCCGTGCGCCGCGCCTTCCTTGGCCACCGTGCGGCACAGGCCGAGCAGGCCGTGCTTGGCGACGACATACGGCCCCTTGCTGACCGAGGCTTCCTTGGAATGGATCGAGCCCATCAGGATGATGCTGCCGCCGCGACCCTGCGCATACATGTGGCGCAGCGCGGCGCGCGTGGTGAGGAAGCCGCCGTCCAGATGCACGGCGAGGATGCGCTTCCAGTTGTCGAAGGAAACGTCGGCGATGGTGTCGAGGTGCTGGAAGCCGGCATTGCTGACCAGGATGTCGATGCCGCCGAAGGCATCGGCCACGGCATCGATGCCCTGCGTCACGGCCAGTTCGCTGGTGACGTCCATCGTCACCGCCCCCGCTTCGCCACCCGCCGCGCACAGCTCGGCCGCCAGCCGCTCGGCGGCCTCGGCATCGAAGTCGGCGATGGCGACACGGGCGCCCGCGGCGACATAGGCGCGGGCGATCGCCGCACCCAGGCCGCTGGCGGCGCCGGTGACCACGGCCACCTTGCCGGCGAGCTTCATCGCGGTCCCCGCGTCACAGCGCCAGCACCACGCTGGAAACCACGATCAGGAAGATCAGCGTCCAGCGCCGCATCAGGGCGGCATCGAGCTTGCCGTAGAGCCGCGAACCGAGCCAGACGCCGCCCAGGTAGAGCGGGCTCAACAGCAGCGCCATCAGCCCGTTCGGGCCGTCGAGCATGCCGCGCCAGAGCAGCGCGCCCAGCGCCGCCAGCGAAATGATGGTGACGAACAGCGTGAGATTTGCGCGCGTCACGTCCGGCGGATCGGAACTGGCGAGCAGGTAGAGGATCACCGGCGGTGCGCCGACGCTGGTCGCGCCGACCAGCACTCCGCTGGTCGCGCCCAGCGCCATCGAGGTACCCAGCCGCTGCTTGCCGCGATAGCGCAGGCCCGTCAGCAGCACCAGCGCGAACACCAGCACCGTTGCCGCGATCGCGCGGCGCGCCAGCAGCGGGTCGAGGGTCGACAGCAGGTAGGCGCCCAGCGGCGCGGTCAGGCAGGCGACCGCGCAGATCGGCAGGATGGTGCGCCAGTGCGCCTTGCGCGCGGCGTCGCGCAGCATCGGAAAGGCGGCGAAGGTTTCCAGCAGCAGTGCGGCGATCACCGCCGCGATCGGGCTGAGCAGGACCGAGAGCACGGGCGTCATTACCATCGCGCCGCCGAATCCGGTCGCACCGCGCACCAGGCCGCCGAGGCCGCAGATGGCCAGGGCTCCGAGCAGGCTCAAAGACAGTGTCATTCGCCGTACCGCCGGCGCCGACTTTCAACACTGAGCTCAATGTTCGTGCTCGAATTCATCGTGGATAAGGTCACGGATCTTCTTCTTCAGCTTGGCGAAGTCGGGGCTATCCTCGTCGCGCGGACGCGGCAGCTTGACCTCGATGTTGGCCTTGACCCGGCCGGGACGGCGCGTGAGCACGATGATGCGGTCGGAGAGAAGCACCGCCTCGTCGATGCTGTGGGTGACCAGCAGCATGGTCTTGCGCAGCACCGGGTCGGCGTTGGCCAGCAGGCGCCCCATCTCTTCCTGCATCAGCGCGCGGTTCTGCGCGTCGAGCGCGGCGAAGGGCTCGTCCATCAGCAGCACCTTGGGATCGACGGCCAGCGCGCGGGCGATCGACACGCGCTGCTTCATGCCGCCCGACAACTGGTGCGGATAGCGGTTCTCGAAACCGTCGAGGCCGACCAGCTCGATGTGGCGACGGATGATCTCCTCGCGATCGACGGCCGGGAGGCCCTTCATTTCCAGGCCGAAGGAGATGTTGTCATGCACCGTCATCCAGGGGAACAGCGCGTAATCCTGGAACACCACGGAACGCTGCCAGGTCGGCTTGCCCACCGGCTTGCCGTCGACCAGGATGCGGCCCATCGACGGATGCTCGAAGCCAGCCATCATGGTCAGCAGCGTGGTCTTGCCGCAACCGCTGTGGCCGAGCACGGAACAGAACTCGTGGTCCTCGACGCGGAAGCTGACGTCGTCGAGCGCCAGTACCGGCTCATCGTCGGCACTGTGGCCGGGGTAGATCTTGGTGACGTTTTCAACGGTCAGGTTGCTCATGATCTTCCTTGCCGAACCCTAACGGGGATAACTCGTTCAGGGCGACAGGTGGCCGTCGAGCGAAGCGAGCCGAATAGTAGCCTCCCCGCGAGGGGAGGATGGGAGGGGTGGGCCTTCAGTTTGCTTTTCGTGTGTTTCATCGTCGGGGCTCCCGGTCGACGCGGAATGAACGTCATCGGTCCATTCCGCGTGACCAGGGAAGCATGCGCCGCCCGATCTCGCGAATCACCTGGTCGAGCAGCAGGCCGATGACGCCGATCGAGGCCATGCCGACGATGATGTAATCGGTGCGCAGCACCGTGCGCGCGTCGTTGATGAGGAAGCCGAGGCCGGAGTTGGCGCCGACCAGTTCCGCCGCCACCAGAGCCATCCAGCCGACACCGAGCCCGATGCGGATGCCGGTGAAGATCTGCGGCAGCGCTGCCTTGACCACGATGCGCCAGAGGATCTGCGTTTCGCTGGCGCCCAGGCAGCGCGCGGCGCGGATCAGGTTGGGCTCGATGCCCTTCACCCCGTTGATGGTGTTGAGCAGGATGGGGAAGAAGATGCCGAGGAAAATGATGAACTGGTTCTGCGCGTCGCCGATGCCGAACCACAGGATGGACAGCGGAATCCAGGCCAGCGGCGGGATCGGCCGCAACATTTCCATGATCGCGTCGAGCTGTTCGTCCACGATGCGGAACCAGCCCATGGCGATGCCGATCGGGATCGAGATGCTGGCCCACAGGAAGGCCACCATTTCGCGTTTCAGCGAGTCGCGCGCATGGCGGAAGAGTTCGCCGGAACTGATCAGCTCCCACGCCGCGGTGAAGATCAGCGTCGGCGGCGGCAGCAGCACGCGCGAGGTGGAGTCGAGCACGCGCAGGCTGACGTATTCCCAGATGCACAGCAGCACGGCCATCAGCGTCAGCCGCCGCATCTTGCCGAATGTCCTCGCCAGCAACCCGGGCGGGCGCGGCTTCGACGTGACGCCTGTGGTCATTAGATTCCTCCCAGAATGCCTGATGAATTACCGATCACCTGCCCTATCGTCATTCCGGCGAACGCCGGAATCCAGTAGAGGCAAGTCGCTGGACACCGGCGTCCGCCGGTGTGACGAGCTATTCAAAACGAAACAAACCCGGACGCGGCAGACCGCGTCCGGGGCTATGCGCTTACGGGGTGTACGTCTTGCCGCCGAAGGTCCAGGCCTTGACCAGGTCGCCCTTTTCCGGGAAGGCCTGCGGCGTCTTGGTATTCACCGGCGTCGAGTACTCCGGGTAGGGCATCTTGTCGAACTGCCCCGACCAGTTGGCCGGGATGAACGGCGGCACCTTCGGGATGGCCCAGCCCAGCTTGGCGAAGGTGTTGTCCATGAAGCGCTTGTCCACCGCGGCGGCGAAGTCGGCAGCCTTCAGCGGACGCTGGATGCGCTTCTGCTGGTAGAGCCAGTTGAAGATCGGCTCGTTGGCCTTGCCCCAGAACTCGGCCAGCGGATACATGTAGGTCGGCTTGTACAGGTTGTTGTAGGCCTTGACCTGTTGCAGCAGTATCTCCGGCGAGTAGTTCTTCAGGTTCGGGTCTTCCTGCATCGACTTGACCGCCGCTTCCGGGTTGAGGCGCGTCCACAGCGTGGCTTCCACCGCCGCGTCGTTGAAGGCCTGCACCACGTCGGGCACGTTGTCGATCAGCTCCTGGCGCACGTAGAAGTTGCCCTCATACACGTTGTAGGGGAAGCTGGTATCGAGGAAACGGCCGTTCTTGCGCTCTTCGACCATGATGGTCGGCGTCGGGTCCCACGGCACCACGCCGGCCAGGCCCTTGGGCAGCGCCATCTGCTCGCCGGGAGGCATGTTCTTCAGGATCACGTCCTTGCCCAGTTCCAGCCCGTGGTAGGCCGCCGACATCTGGAAGTAGAACTCGGCCGAGGATCCGGTGACGATGCCGACGGTCGCGGCCGGGTTGCTGCCCTTGAGGTCGCGCAGGCTCTTCAGCGGCGAATCGTTGGGCACCACCATCGCATGCAGCAGGTTGACGTTGATCACCGCGATGGCCTTGATCGGGATGTTCTTGTCCACCAGCGAGGTGAAGGGGAAGTTGCCGCCGTTGCCGACCTGGAAGCGTCCCGAGATCATGACCTCGTTGATCGCCGGGCCCGAGGGGAAGGCCTGCAGCTTGGCCTCGATGCCGCGCTTGGCCAGCAGGCCCTGCTTGTCCATCACCAGGTTGATCGTATTCTGGCCCGACCAGGGCGGCTGGAAGGCGATCTGCAGCGGCCACCAGCCCTTGTCCTTGAGCCATTGCACCGACTTGTCCGAAATCTTTTCGTAGGGCTGCGGCCAGCCCCAATCGGTGGCCTTCTGTTGCGCCAGCGCCGGCGCGGCGAGCACCAGGGCACCGGCGGCCAGGATGGGCCCGGCCAGGCGCCGCAGCGCTTTGAGTGGTCCTTGAGTTGTCATTTGCCGTTCTCCTCTCTCTTGTGGTTGTTGCGATGGGTACGACGTGCTGCGATATCCGGAAACATTGAACAAGTGCCTGCCGTTCGGGCTGAGCCGTGAGCCTGTCGAATGGTCGAAGCCCTTGCTTGGACTGGCCTGCGTTTCGACAGGCTCAACGCGAACGGACTTCATCAGTTTTCCCCTAACGGCTGAACCCGATTTCCGTGCCGGCGAAATTCAGCTTCGCCCCCGTGATGTCCGTCTTGTTGCCCAGGTAACGGATCAGCTCGTACAGCGGCGAGGTCCGGAACTGGTAGTCAGGCTGGGGCTTCTTCAGCGGCACCAGCAGCTCGGGGCCATAGAAGGCCGCCAGCAACAAATCCTCATCGCTGGCACCGGCGCCGAGCTCGTGGCGCAGGCGCGGCAGGCCCGGCGCGACGTGATCGCCGGGGCGCTCGCTGACCAGTTCGCCGGGCTTGAGATTGGCGCGTTCGAGGAATTCGGCCGAGGGCTCGGCGGCGAGCCGCCCGTAATAACCCATGGCGTATTTGCGCACTTCGTCGGGGATGGTCTTGTAGCGCTCGCCCTGCACCACGTTCATCACCGCCTGGGTGATGATGTACTGGGCGAAGGGGCTGACCAGGATCGGGTAGCCGAGGTCGCGCCGCACCTGCGCCGCTTCTTCCAGGATTTCCGGCAGGCGGTGCTCCATCTTCATCACCTGCAGCTGCGCCTTGAGGTTGGAGATCATGCCGCCGGGCACCTGGTGCTCATAGAGTGCCGGGTCGTACTGCATGATCTTGCCCTGCGGCAAACCCTCGCGTTCGCACAGCCAGGCAAAGTAGCCGGAGACTTCCTCCAGCGTGGCCATGTGGATGCCGGTGGCGCGGCCCAGCGCCTCGGCGCGCGCGGCCACGTCTTCGGTGGCCGGCAGCGAGGCGCCGTTGGCCAGCGGCCGCGAGGCCGTGTAGCCGTAGCGGAAGCCGCTTTCGATGGCCACCGAATACACCTCGGGCGCGAGCCCCGACTGGCAATGCGAATGCAGCTGCACCGGGATCTTGCCGGCGGCGGCCACCACGGCGGGGAACAGCGTCTTGGCCCGCTCCGGGGTCAACAGGCCGGTCGGGTCCTTGACCGAGATGAACTCGACATTCAGCGCCACCAGTTCCTTCGCACGCGCCACGTAGTAGGCGTCGTCATGCACCGGGCTGAGGGTGTAGGTCATCATGGCATTGACCTGCATCCCGGCTTCATGGCCCGAGCGCACCGAGGATTCGATGTTGCGGTTGTCGTTCAGCGCGTCGTAGACCGTCAGCACCTTGATGCCGCGCTTCGCCAGCGCGAAGGAATTCAGCGCCACGACGTCGTCGGGAAACAGCTCGAAGGTGTACAGGCTCTGCCCGCGCGTCAGGCCGTCGCAGGGCGTGGCGAAGCGCTCGCAGAGCAGGCCGACGCGCTCGAAGGGGTTCTCGTGCAAAAAGCGCACGCAAACGTCGAACACCGCACCGCCGAGGATGTTGATGTACTCGTAGCCGACGACGTCGATGCGCTCGATGATCGGCGTCATCATCGCCGTGGTCATGCGCGTGGACCACAGGCACTGGTGCCCGTCGCGCAAGGTCACGTCGATGAGCCCGAAGCGCTGTTCGCTCACGCCCGCGCCCCCAGCAGTTCGTTCTCGACAAAGCGCGTATGCACCTTGCCGGCAACGAAGGCCTCGTGCTGCAGCAGGCCGAGGTGGAAGGGGATGGTGGTCTTGATGCCGCCGACTTCCATCTCGTGCAGCGCGCGGCGCATGCGGGCGATGGCTTCGGCGCGATTGCGGCCCCAGCTCACCACCTTGGCCAGCAGCGAGTCGTAATAGGGCGGCACCGTGTAGCCGGCATGGATGTGCGAATCGATGCGGATGCCCGGCCCGCCCGGCGCGTGGTAACGCGTGATCGCGCCGGGGCAGGGGGCGAAGTCGCGCTCGCTGTCCTCGGCGTTGATGCGGCATTCGATGGCGTGACCGTCGAAGCGAATCTCCTCCTGCGCATACGCCAGCGGCTTGCCGCCGGCGATTTCGAGCTGGGCCTTGACCAGGTCGATGCCGCTGACCATCTCGGTCACCGGGTGCTCGACCTGGATGCGCGTGTTCATTTCCATGAAATAGAACTCGCCGCTGGCCGCATCGAGGATGAACTCGATGGTGCCCGCGCTGGTGTAGCCGACATGGCGGCACAGCTTGACCGCCGCATCGCACATGCGCGCGCGCACCACGCCGTCCAGCACCGGCGAGGGTGTTTCTTCCAGCAGCTTCTGGTTGCGGCGCTGGATCGAGCAGTCGCGCTCGCCCAGGTGCAGCACGGTCTCGCCATCCGACAGCACCTGGATCTCGATGTGGCGGATGTTCGTTAGGTACTTCTCGACATAGATCGCATCGTCGCCGAAGGCGCCCTTGGCCTCGCGTGCGGCATCGGCAAACTGGTCGGCCAGTTCGCCCGGCTCGCGCACCACGCGCATGCCGCGCCCGCCGCCGCCGGCCGCGGCCTTGAGCAGCACCGGGTAGCCGATCTGCGCCGCCAGTTGCGCCGCCTCGGCGGCATCGCGCAGCTTGCCCGCCGAGCCCGGCGTGGTCGGCACGCCGGCTTCCGCCGCGAGTTGCCGCGCCCGCACCTTGTCGCCCATCTGCGATATCACGTCGGCCTTCGGCCCGACGAAAACAATCTTCTCCATTTCGCACAGCCGCGCGAAATCGGCGTTCTCGGACAGGAAGCCGTAGCCGGGGTGGATGGCGTCGGCCTGGTGGATCAGCGCCGCCGAAACGATGAACTCGGCATTGAGGTAGCTCTGGTTCGAGCGCGCCGGGCCGATGCACACGGCGCGGTCGGCCAGGCGCACCGGCAGCGAATCGGCATCCGCCTCGGAATGCACGATCACGGTTTCCAGGCCCAGCTCGCGGCAGGCGCGCAGCACGCGCAGCGCGATCTCGCCGCGGTTGGCCACCAGCACGCGGCGCAGGCGCCCGCTGCCCGTGACCGGATGGGCGGCCTGACTCACGCGGCGCCGCCCGGTTCGATCACGATCAGCACCTGGCCGTACTCGACGGGCTCGCCATCGGCGACCAGGAGGTGGGTGACCACGCCGGCCTGCCCGGCCGGGATGGAATTCATCAGCTTCATCACCTCGACGATGCCGACGATGCTTTCCGCCGTGACGCGGGCGCCGACTTCCACGAAGGGATGCGCGCCCGGTTCCGGAGCGCGGTAAAAGGTTCCCACCATCGGCGATTTGACCAGCACCGATCCGGCCGGGTAGGCCAGAGGTGCGCTACGGTGCGGCTCCGCGACAGCTGCCGGAGGAGGAGGAGCGGCGGGAGTCGCCGAGGTGGGAATGCTTGCGGCCGGCGCGGGCGCCGGACGTGGCGCCGCGTGGCCCCGGCGGGGGTGGAGTTGGCTTTGCCCCCCCCAGAGGTGGAATTCGTTGAACTGCGCCGACGTCTTGATCAGGTCGACGATCTGCAGCAAATCCTGATAGCTGAATGCCGTGTTGCTCAACAGCTGCTCCTCACCGGTCGGGTTCGGTATCCATGCCGCCTCAATGGCGAAATGGCCCGATCACCGTTATTGAAATTATTCGTTCCAGAAAATGATTGCACGAAACTTGAAGTATTGCAATAATGAAATGGAGAATTTCGTTAAACGAAATCCTGCAAAGCAATGCAGATAGCCGAATAAGGCGGAGCCAATGTCGAATCGTCATTCCGGCGAAAGCCGGAATCCAGAAGATGCAGGTCGCTGGACACCGGCCTCCGCCGGTGTGACGGGCGATTCTGTGATTACTTATGGAAGCACTCATTGAGACCGTTCGCGTTGAGCCTGTCGAAACGCAAGCCCGTATTCCAAGGGCTTCGACAAGCTCAGCCCGAACGGTAGGTATCTGTTCAGTGATTCCTTAGCAGATTCCAAAAAAAGCGGATCGAAACCATGCCTGCACAAGCGCCCCGGGTAACGGAAGACTCCTCGACGCTGAGGGCCTTCGGCGTCCTCGAACTGGTCGCCCACGCCGACGGCCCGCTCTCGCTCGACGAGCTGACGCAGTTGTGCGGGCTGCCCAAGCCCAGCGTGTTCCGCATCCTCGGCCTGCTTCAGCGCGGCGGGCTGGTGCAGCGCGAGCCGGCCTCCAAGCGCTATTGCATCGGCGTGCGCCTATCCAGGCTGGCGCTGGAAGTGATGATGCGTTCGCCGCAGCGCGCGCGCCGCCATGCCATCCTGCAGCAGCTGGTGGCCGAGATCGGCGAGACCTGCAACTTCACCATGCTCGACGGCAACGAGGTGCTCTACCTCGACCGCGTCGAGACCTCCTCGCCGGTGCGCGTGCATCTCGCCGCCGGCTCGCGCGTGCCGCTGCACTGCACGGCCAGCGGCAAGCTCTTCCTCAGCCAGTTGAGCGAGCGCCAGGTGGCGACCCTGCTCGGCCCCGGCCCCTACCGCCGCTTCACCGAAAACACCATCACCGATCCCGAGGAATTGCAGAAGGCGCTGCGCCGCATCCGCAACGAAGGCATGGGCACCGACGTCGGCGAATTCCTCGAAGGCTCGGTGGCGGTTTCCGTGCCGGTCACCGACGGCGCCGGGCGCGTCTGCGCCACGGTGGCGGTGCACGGCCCGGCGCCGCGCGTCACCCTGCGCAGTTGCATGGATTTCCTGCCCGCGCTGCGCCGCGCCGCCACGGCGATGGCCGGCACCATGGTGGCGCAGGCCGCCGCCGAATCGGTTGCCGACGCGCCCGCAGCGAAGAAGCCGGCAAAATCCGCCAAACCCCCTGCACGCGGAACCGCCAAGCCGGCACGCGCCGCCACCGCCAAACGCAGCAGCGCCGCCGCCCGCGCCTGAACCAAGGAAGCCCGCCCATGACCCAGCCCGTCATCATCACCGTCGCCATCACCGGCGCCGTGCCGCGCAAGGCCGACAACCCCGCCGTGCCCGTCACCCCCGCCGAGCAGATCGAATCCACGCACGAGGCCTATGAAGCCGGCGCCTCGCTGGTGCACATCCACGTGCGCAATGCCGACGAATCGCCCGGTTCCGACCCGGAAAAGTTCGCCCAGGTGCAGCAAGGCGTGCGCAAGCACTGCCCGGGCATGATCATCCAGTTTTCCACCGGTGGCCGCGGCCGCGAGCTGGCCGCGCGCGGCGCCATGCTCGGCCTCAAGCCCGACATGGCCTCGCTCGCCACCGGCTCGGTGAACTTCCCGGCCAGCATCTATGAGAACCCGCCCGACTTCGTCGAGGGCCTGGCGAAGACCATGCTCGACAACGACATCAAGCCCGAGATCGAGGTCTTCGACCTCGCCATGCTCTACAACGCCGCCAACCTGGTGAAGAAGGGCCTGCTCAAGAACCCGCCGCACGTGCAGTTCGTGCTCGGCATCGCCAACGCCCTGCCGGTGCGGCGCAGCGTCTTTGACTTCCTGCGCAGCGAACTGGCCGAGGTGCTGCCCGGCGCGACTTGGGTCGCCGCCGGCACCTCGCGCCACCAGTTCGAGGTCAACCAGTGGTGCCTCGAAGCCGGCGGCCATTGCCGCACCGGCCTCGAAGACAACCTGCGCTTCGACCCGACGCGGCTGGCGGCGAGCAATGCCGAGCTGGTGAAGAAGATCGTGGATGTGTGCGACCGCTACGGAAGGCGGCCGGCGACGGCGGGGGAGGCGAGGGAGATACTGGGGTTGAGGACGGGGTGACTGTTCGGATGATTCCATCCATAGCCGTTGAGTTCGAAACCAATTCGACGCTGAACATCCCTCCCAGATTTTCAAGTGTTTTTTGTTGGTGAAACGGTTTGGTAGTCACGGCAGTGTTTGAGCATGGACCAAATTATCCGAACGAGAACACGCCCGAGGGCGCGCAAGGATTGATTGTGGGTTTTCCCCTGCGACCGCTTCTTGTCATAGAAGGCCCTGGAATCCGGCACGGAAGCGGCATTTTGTGCAGCGGCGATCATCATCGCCGCCTTGGCCCGAACATTGACATGGCGCGGCGGCTTGCTGCCCGAGCGTGCCCCCGAACTGTTGTTCAACGGCGCCATCCCGACGTAAAGCGCAAGGCTCGACTCTCCGCTGAATCGCTGCAGCGAGCCAATCTCCCCGGCGAGCTCTGCCGAGCAAACGCGGCCGAACCCTGGGATGGTGTCAATCCGGCATGCCATCTCGGATTGAGCGGCCAAGCCGTCGATCTGGGTTTGCAGCACGCCAATGGTTTGGCGCAACTCAAGCAGTCGCTTGCCGTCCTCGACGATCATCGGGCCGACCCAGGCCACTGTCGCGGAGAACGTGGCCTGCTTTTGCCAAAGCCTGATTTTGCCCGCGTAACCTTTGCCCACCCCTTGCAGTGCCAGCAGCGAAGATTCGCGCACTGTCTTCAGCTTGGTCAGGTCGGCACGGCAGGTCAGGAAATTCAGGAACCACAGGTTGTCGGCTTCACCCGTGATATCGAGCAAGCCTGGACACACCGCCTGCAAATCGGTCTGCAGGCGACAGCTGACACGTCTTCTTTCGTTGACCAGTTGCTTGCGGCGCCGGGTAAGCGCCTTGAGTTGAACATTGATCTGGGGTACGGGCGCCACCTCTTGCAGCGCCTCGCGCGCCAGCGGCAGTTTGTCCTTGAGGCTGAACATTTCCAGCATCTTGCGCGCATCGATCGGGTCGGATTTCGCCGGCCCGGGAAAGATCTCCTTGAAGCGCGCCAGCTTCATGTTGTTGACGTTGAACAAGCGGTATCCGTGCATCAGCACACGCTCATCCAGCGGTCGTGCATATCCGTTGTAGCCTTCCATCGCGACCGCCACCGGCAATCCCCATTGCCGTTCGTGACGTTCCACACGCGAAAAGAATTCGTTCAGCCCCGCCGCATCGTGTCCGATGTCGAATTCATCCAGCAATCTTCCCTCGGACAAACCCACGGCTACGCGATGTCGGGTACATCCCACATCGACGGCCACTCGCAGTTCAGGATTCATGGCGACTCCCTTCGATCAAGATCGGGCGGTTCACCATCCGAACGTCTCGTCTACTGCGCAGAGCCACTATTCTGGAGAGAATCGGCACCATCCCGGAAGACGCTACGGATGATGCGAATGACGGGGGCGGCAATTCAGAGTGAATCAGCTAATACTCCGACGGACCCCAAGAGCCACACCCCCGTCGGTGCCAATCCTACTCCGCTGCTGCCGCGTGTGGAAGCCGCACTTCGCTACGCTGCGTGCGGCTTCCACACGCTTCCATCATTCGCGATAATTTCGATGGTAGACCCGTATGGCTGTTCATCAGCACACGCTCATCCAGCGGTCGTGCATATCCGTTGTAGCCTTCCATCGCGACCGCCACCGGCAATCCCCATTGCCGTTCGTGACGTTCCACACGCGAAAAGAATTCGTTCAGCCCCGCCG
>JBIKLV010000137.1:0-7992 GCA_044359585.1 Sulfuritalea sp.
TGACGCCACTGCACAAAGTACTGCCGGAGGCGCCTGCTGACCTCATCCTCAACCGCAGAGTTGGAGTAGGCATGGAGTGACACTTGTGCGTGACCTGCCAACTTCGCCAGGATCGGTTCGATGTAATAAGCGATCGCATGATTGCGCAGGTCTCCCGAAACAAAACCAACGCGCAGGGTGCGCCCGGGATCCCTCGTTCCACTGAAGTCCGGCCACCGGGAACGCAGCGGAGTCTCATACCGGATCCCGAATTGCCGATGCTCCGCAAACAAAGTCTGCGCATCGATTTCCGCTATCAGCGTAAGGCAGTGCAGCATGTTGCTGTGCGCATGGGGATACTCGGACTTGATCGCCAACGCCCGCCGATAGCAGGCTACTGCCTCCTCCATGCGGCCCAGGTTGTTGAGGATGGTTCCCAGATTGTCATGCATGTCCGCCGCCTCAGGCTCGATGGCCAGTGCCCGGCGCAAACTTGCCTCCGCTTCGACGAGGCGCCCCGCGTCCATCAGTATGACGCCGAGGATATTCAATGCCGGTGCGCTTTTCGGGTTTGCCTCCAGCGCTCGCCGCAGACTTGCTTCGGCATCCAGCAGGCGATCTGAATCCCAATAGACAACGCCAAGGTTGCAGTTGGCATTGAAGTCGTCCGGCTTCAGCTCGAGTGCCCGCAGGTAACTGGCTTGCGACTCGTCCATTCGTCCGATCACGTACAGGACATCCCCCAGATGGCGATGCGCATCGATGCTATCCGGCGCGATTTCCAGGGCCCGGCGAACCCAGCTCTCCGCTTCCGCCAGTCGGTCCAGGGCCTTCAGCGTCAGCGCCAGCATGATCATGGCGTCGACGGAATCCGGCGAAATCTCGAGCGCCCTTCGGAGGCTTGCTTCGGAATCTCCCAGTCGTCCCATGTCCCTCAGCGTATTGCCGAGGTTGCAATGCGCCTCGGCGACATTGGGGTTGAGTTGCAGCGCGCGCCGGCAACAGGATTCGGCCTCGTCCAGACGCTTCAGGTCATGAAGAACCGCGCCCAGGTTGCGATGCACCTTGGCGTAATTCGGGTCAATCTTCAACGCCTGGCGATAACTGGCTTCGGCCTCGTCCAATCGGCCTAGCTCATGAAGCGTCGCGCCCAGATTGCCGTGGGCCTGCGCATAACTGCTGTTGATTTTCAGGGCTCGCCGATAGCTCGCCGCCGACTCTTCGAGGCGTCCCAGACTTTTCAGGATGATGCCCAGGTTGTTGTGTGCCTCGGCGTCCCGGGGCGATAGCTTCACTACCGTTTGCATCGGCACCAGGGCTTCCGCGTCGCGTCCGGACTGCTGGAGAAGCACGCCCAGCATTTTCCAGCCGATCCAGTGCGCGGGGAAACGTGAAGTCATCTCCCGGGCACAGGCCATGGCTTCTGCCTGGCGCCCTTCGCCATACAGCTTCACCAGCAAATCGATTTCATGCTGGCTTGGCTGCCGCGCCTGATGCGAGGCATTCCTGGCGGATTTCACCGCATGCTTCGATGCCTTCACCGCTGCTATTTTCGGCGAACCGCCAGCTTCCGGCCGATGTGCGATAACTGGCTGCCCGACGATCGGTGGCCCGACAGCAAGACGCAGTGCCAGGGCGTCCACCTCCTCCCCTGCGAGACCCTGCCGCTTCGCCAGAACAAGCACATCACGCGCGGCATCCGGTTGCCCGGCCTTGGACAATGCGTCGATGTAACTCAACCAAAAGCTTGCGCGCTGCGGTTCCGCATCCAGCGCAGCCGCAAAGTACGGCAGCGCTGCCTCGAACTGCTCCACGGCCACCGCCAAGACTCCCAACCCGTGATTCGCTTCCGCATGTCCTGGTTCGACCTGAAGAATGGCCTGATAAAGCCCCGCGGCCTCCTCCAGCCTGCCGTCGCGATGGCACTCGCGCGCATGTTCCAGCGCTTGCTCCCCGGCTTGAACTGCAGAATTTGCTTGTTTGATGATTGCCACTACGATTTCTCCAGCGAGCCACGAGCAGCTTTCCCGGCCGGACCGCCAGGAATCGGCAAGAATTGCCGCCAATCGGCAAATCCTGTGCGCGAGCTCAACATCTCGATTTCCGAATTCGACTTTTCAGGCATACCCAGGGACATAGCATCAGTCGTGCCCGACACTACACCGACCATTTTCCATTTCAATAGGCCACCCGTTCAAATTCAACGTGCAACTCTGATTATCGGCTCGGGTGGGCAAGCTGCAATCCAGCCTCCCGGCGCATCCCGGCGCCTCCGGCCGGAACCCGTCGGACCCGGCGCCCCTTGAATTGCCGACCGAACCTGCTACATTCCAAAACTGATACCTCGTCCAGTTCCCCGGCCACACGATGAACGAACAGCCGCTACCCGAAGCCGAATCCTGGCTGGCCATTTTCGGCCAGGCGGAATTGCCTGTGCTGCGGCACTCGGTCAACGAGATCGAGCGCCTGCGACTGGACGAGGACAATACCAATGCCAGGGTGCTGGCGGCGGTCATCCTGCATGATCCGCTGCTGACCCTGCGAGTGCTTGACTACATCGACCTCCATCGTCGGCAGCGCCAGATCACCGACATCACGACCATAGACCGGGCGATCATGATGATCGGGGTTTCGCCGTTCTTCCGCGACTTCCAGAACCTGCCCATCGTCGAGGATCGCCTGCACGACCATCCGCAGGCACTTCTTGGCCTGCTCAAGACCATCAACCGCGCGCGGCGCGCGGCTCACTGGGCGCACGAATGGGCCGTCCTGCGGCGCGACATGGACGTCGACGAGATCGCACTGGCCACGTTGCTCAACGACGTCGCCGAACTGATGATGTGGCTGTACGTGCCGGGGATGGCGGTCCGCGTTCGCGATGCGCAGCGCGCGGAACCGCACAAGCGCACGGCTGCAATACAGGAACAGATCTACGGCATTTCGCTGTTCCGGCTCAAGCTGGCACTGACCGACGCCTGGCGACTGCCGGCGCTGCTGGCGCAGTTGCTGGACCATCGCCAGGCGGAAAACCCGCGCGTACGCAACGTAAAACTCGCGGTCGACCTGGCGCGGCATTCCGAAAACGGTTGGGACGACGCGGCCCTGCCCGATGACTTCAAGGCTTTGCGCGATCTGCTCCACCTCAACCAGGAAACGCTGGTGCGCCGCCTGGGCCTCGACGAGGCCACCTCCGAAGCACTGCTTCACCGCACCGGACCCGACTGACACGGAAGCCGGGGCAGTCCTGTACGGCCCCTGCGAGGAACGTATCAGGGGGACTTGCGGCCCTTCATCGAAATCAGCACGCTCTCCGCAATCCCGAGTTCCTTCAGCTTGCCGCGCGCCGCATCGGCTTCGGCACGGGTGGCGAACGGCCCGATCCGCACCCGCGTTTCGATGGTGACCGGAATGCCCTGCTTTTCGAGCTTCGCGCGCAACTCCTCGGCGTTCGCCGTATTGCTGAACACGCCCACCTGCACCGCGAATGGACGCTCGGCGGTCTGGCTCAGCGGACGGAAGGGGCGATCCCGCGCCGGCTCCGGACGAGGTTCCGGCGCAACGCGCGGCGGGGTTGGCTGCAGGTGGGCCTGGCGCACGGCGCCAGGACGAGTCAAAGGCTTCTCCGCAGGCAGGGGCGGCAGGGCGGCAGCCTCCACCGTCGCGCTGCGCTCGGGAACGCTCTCGGCCGGATCGGGCGCCGGTTCCTTCGGTACGTCGGGAGTCGCCATCGTCACCGGAGGAGCGACGACCGGTGGCGCCACCGGCGGAGCGGCCACCGCCAGCTTCGCCGGCTCCGGGTCGGGTTCGTTGAGCCGGTCGAATACCGCAAGGCTGCCGATCAGGCCGGCGAGCACGACCAGCGCCAATGCGGTGCGCTTGAGCAAACGCTTCTTGAGGTCGTCCTCGTTCGCCTGCGGGTTTTCCATTCCGTCATCCATGTCGGTATCCGTTGTCAGTGTAACGGCCACCATCGGCCTCATCAAATCCGTCGCTGGTCTTGCCGCGTGCCAGCGCGGCAACCAGCTCCGCCTCCCCGATCGAAATCCCGCAGCGCGCGGCTATCCCCTCCGGCGCTTCGCCCTGAAGCGCAAGCGTCATGGCTTCGGAATACTGCGGCGACACATTGCGGGACGCCCGCATGGCGGAGACTTCCTCGGACAGCCGTGTCATGTTCGCCAGCACCTGATCCATCTCCTGGCGCAGGCGCTTGATTTCCAGATCGCGGCTGGACGCCGCCAGTTCGCGCGAGAAATCACCGGCGCCCGCCCCGTGCCCATCGTCGCCGGGGGCCGACTGCGGAGCGAATCGGGCGAAGCGCGGCTCGTGGCGAGGCTCATCGCGCGGCACGACCGGCTCGTCGGGTACTGCCTGCGGCTGGTCGGTCGAGGCCGGCTCCGCAGTCGCGGCACGCCGCTTGCCCGCCATGCGCAGCAAGGGCAGCAGCGACAGCAGCAGGTAGCCCCCGACCAGCACTGCAGCGATCAGGATGTAGTCGCGCAGACCCAGCGCAGCCAAGTCGATCATTGCCCGCCTCCTGCGCGATGCAGGAAATCGTTCAGCCCCCGGTCGCGAGGCCGGCGGCCGGGCGGGGCGAGGCGAAACGGAAACAACGGGGGGCAATGACGTGGCATGGCGCAATACTAACAAACGCCCCCGGCAGGCGGGGCCATGAGCCGACAGGAAAGGGCGCGAAATGGACCGCTTTGAATGGATCCGCCGGCATCCGGCCAGGACGTTGCGGAGGCTAGGGGCTCGCCGGCTTGCCGCCGCTGCCAAAAACGCGCTTTGCGGCGGTTACCAAGATAAAGACATCATCGCCCGACATGTCCGGGAACCTCTCGTGCAGGGCACGGTAGGCCAGGTGCTCGTGCGTTTTGCCGCCCCAGGTGTTGGCCGGATCAAAGAAGGGCGCGAGCAGGTCGTAGGCTTCGACGAAGACGACTCGCAGATGGAGATTGGCGCGGCGTTCGGTGCTGCTGACGGGATCGGTCATGGTGGGTTCCAGGTTACCTGCGGGTATATCGGTGACGGCATTTCTGCCGGGTCAGCGCGCCGGGGCGGCCGTGGCCTGCGGCGCGAGCGCAGCCGCGTCGAGGTCCTGTGCGCCCTCGATTTCCGTGACCTTGCCGTCGGCGAGGATCGCCTCTTCGGTGCGCTTGTTCATGATCACGATGCTGATGCGTCGATTGATCGGGTTGTAGGCGTCCTGCTTGTCGTACAGCACGGTCGACGCCAGGCCGACGACGCGCATCACCTTGTGGTCCGTCATGCCGCCGGCCACCAGTTCGCGACGCGAGGCATTGGCGCGATTGGTCGACAGTTCCCAGTTGCTGAAATCGCGGCCGCCGCCGGCGAACGGCGTGGCGTCGGTATGGCCGGACAGGCTGATATGGTTCTCGACATTGTTCAGCGTCTTGCCGATTTCACGCAGGATGACTCGGGTGTAGGGCTTCACCTCGGAGCTGGCCGAATCGAACATCGGACGGTTTTTTTCGTCGACGATCTGGATGCGCAGGCCTTCGCTGGTCAGGTCTAGCAGCAACTGGCTCTTGAACTGCTTGAGCGTCGGATTGGCGTCGATCATGGCTTCCAGTTCAGCCTTCAGCCCTGCCAGGCGCTCCCGCTCCGCCTTTTCGAACTCCGCCTTCAGTTTTTGCAGGTTGATGGTCTTGCGCGGCGCCTCGATGTCGCCGGCCTTGACCTGGCCGACCGTGGCGGTGAGGTCCTTGCCTCCGCCCTGGATCAGCGAGGACGAGTCACCCGATCCCGAACCACCGGCCATCGACACCTTGAGCGGGTTCTGGAAGAAATCGGCGATGCCCTGCAGATCACCCTTCGCTGTCGACCCGAGCAGCCACATCAGCATGAAGAAGGCCATCATCGCCGTGACGAAGTCGGCGTAGGCGATCTTCCAGGCGCCGCCATGGGCCGCCTCGCCGCCTTTCTTGATCTTCTTGACGACTATCGGTTGCTGGGTATCGTCGCTCATTGGAGCACCCTCCCCTCAACCCCTTCGCCAAGCGAGGGGGTGACAATGGTTCGCCGCTGCGCGGCTCCTTGTGGTGACTTGCGCCCCTTCGGGCTGCCGTGCAGGGCGCTCATTTGATGGCCTCACCGGAAAGGGGCGCGTGCCTCACTTTCCCTTGCGCGCTTTCAGGTCTTCTTCCAGCTCGATGAATCGCGGGCGATCGCCAGAATAGAGCACCTTGCGCCCGAATTCGACCGCCACCTGGGGCGCGTAGCCGTTCATGCTCGCAAGCAGGACGGTCTTGATGACTTGGAAGATCTTGCCCTCCTCCTCCACCTTCTGCCCAAGCTGGCCCGCCACCGGCGCAATGAAGCCATAGGCCAGCAGGATGCCGAGGAAGGTGCCGACCAGCGCGCCGCCGATCATCTTGCCCAGCACGGCCGGGGGCGCACCGACCGACCCCATCACGTTAACCACGCCCATCACGGCGACGATGATGCCGAAGGCCGGCGTGGCATCGGCCAGCTTGGCGATCGCGTGCACCGGCACATGGGCTTCCTGGTGGTGGGTCTCGATCTCGATGTCCATCAGGTTCTCGATTTCGAAGGCGTTGAGGTTGCCGCCCACCATCATGCGCAGGTAATCGCAGGTGAATTCCATCACGTGGTGGTCGGCGGCGATGACCGGATACTTGGTGAAAATCGGGCTCTCGTGCGGGTTCTCGATGTCGTTCTCGATCGACATGAGACCTTCCTTGCGCACCTTGGCAAGTACCTCGAACAGCATCGCCAGAAGGTCCATGTACAGCACCTTGTTCAGGTGCGAACCCTTGAATACCCCGGGCAAGGCGCCGATCGTCGCCTTGACGGTCTTCATGCCGTTGCCCGCCACAAAGCCGCCCACGGTCAGGCCGAAAATCGCCAGGTACTCCATCGGCACCCAAAGCGCGGCAAGGCTGCCGTGGACCGCATAGGTTCCGAGCGAAGCCGCCAGAATGATGACGTAGCCGATTATCAATAGCATGTTGATCCCGTCCGGAGTCGCGCGCCTGGCATCGAGACCGTCCGGCGCGCAGCGATAGGTCGCAATCATAACGGCAAACCGGCCGGAGTCGGGCAACGCATGCTGCCGGCAACCGCTCGCGGAAACGGACCGGCAGGAAGCCGGAGGAGCACAGCCGAACGCCGGAAACACAGGACCGGAAAGGCTTTGCCGGGACCGCCTGCCGCACTGCAGCAGTTGCCGCAGGGCCGTCCTGCAGCGGCTGGCTACGTAGATTCCGCAGTTTGTCGCGTAATTCACGGATAAACAAGCGCCGCCCCCTTTGAGATCATTCCTGCGGGTAAATCTGCCAGGGGATTGGATACCCAAGCCGGCTTCTACGGCCTCACTACAGGGACAGACGCTATGAGCACAATCATGTTGGTGGACGATTCGGCAACGATTCTGCTGTCGATTTCGAACATCCTCACCAAGGCGGGATACGCCGTCGAAAAAGCCAGCAACGCCGCCGAGGGGCTGACCAAGTTCAAGAGCGGGATCAAGGTGGACCTGCTGATCACGGACCTGAACATGCCGGGCATGAACGGTATCGAGTTCATCAAGGAAGTGCGCACCCTGCCCAACTACAAGTTCATGCCCATCCTCTTCCTCACCACCGAATCGCAGCAATCGAAGCGGCTCGAAGCCAAGGCCGCCGGCGCCTCCGGCTGGTTGGTCAAGCCCGCCACCGCCGACGAACTGCTCGGCACCATCAAACTGGTGATCCGCTGATGGACTCCCACCTGATCATGCGCCGCGCCATGGCGACGGTTGCCGCGGTCGCCTTCGCCGCCGCACTCCTGGTGTTCCTCGCCCACGACTGGTATCACGCGACAGTGCTGCCGGCTCTGGGATTCTCGCCCGCGCTGGGCGACAGCCTCGGCACCCTGTTCATCATCCTTGCCGCATTCTTCGGTTTGCGCCAGACGGCGACCGCCTTCTATGGCGACTGGCTGTTCGGCATGGAGAAGATGCAAACCCAGGCCGTAGTCCGCAGTTCGACC
>JBIKLV010000045.1:0-27380 GCA_044359585.1 Sulfuritalea sp.
AAACCAGGTCCACGATGGCCTCGGCCAGCCCGGCCAATGGCGCGAGTTCCATGGAACCGTAGAGTTTGATCAGATCGACATGCACGCCCTTGCCGGCAAAGTGCTCGCGCGCCACCGTGGTGTACTTGGTGGCGATGCGCAGGCGCGCTCCCCGCCGAACGGCGGCTTCGTAGTCGAATCCGGCTGGCGCCGCGACGCACATGCGGCACTTGGCGATCTTGAGATCCAGCGGCTGGTAGAGCCCGGTGCCGCCATGCTCCAGCAATACGTCCTTGCCGGCAATGCCGAGGTCGGCGGCGCCATACTGCACGTAGGTCGGCACGTCGGAAGCGCGCACGATGACCACCCGCACGTCGTCGCGGTTGGTGGCGATGATCAGCTTGCGCGACTTTTCCGGATCCTCGACCGGCACGATGCCCGCCGCCGCCAGCAGGGGCAGTGTTTCCTCGAAGATGCGGCCCTTTGACAGGGCAATGGTGATTCCGCTCATGCAGTTATTTTACCCGGCGAATGTTGGCGCCCAAAGCGGCCAGCTTTTGCTCCAGCCCTTCATACCCGCGATCGAGGTGATAGATACGCTCGATCAATGTCTCGCCTTGCGCCACAAGTCCGGCGATGACCAGGCTGGCCGACGCGCGCAGGTCGGTGGCCATCACGGTCGCCCCATCCAGCGTCGGCTTGCCCGTGACGAAGGCGGTGTTGCCGTCGATCTTGATGTCGGCGCCGAGCCGGATCAACTCCACCGCATGCATGAAGCGGTTCTCGAAAATGGTTTCCCGCATCACGGCGGTGCCTTCGGCGACCGCGTTGATGGCCATGAACTGGGCCTGCATGTCGGTCGGGAAAGCCGGATAGGGCGCGGTGCGGATGCTGACGGCGGCGAGGCGTCGCGGCGCCTTGATGCGGATCGCATCGCGCTCGGCGACGATCTCGCAACCGGTATCCATCAGCTTGTCGATCACCGCGTCGAGCGACGCGGCCGAGGCGCCTGTCAGCCGTATCTCGCCACCCGTCGCCGCCGCCGCGCACAGGTAGGTACCGGTCTCGATGCGGTCGGGCATGATGCGATGCGTCGCGCCGTGCAGCGCGTCGACACCCTGGATGCGGATCACGTCGCCGCCGGCGCCCGAGATGCGCGCGCCCATGGCCACCAGGCAGTTGGCCAGATCTACCACTTCCGGCTCGCGCGCCGCGTTCTCGATCACGGTTTCGCCCTGCGCCAGGCAGGCGGCCATCATCAGGTTCTCGGTGCCGGTAACGGTAACCATGTCGGTGAACAGGCGCGCACCCTTCAGCCGGGTGGCGCGGGCATGGACATAGCCCTGCTCGACGGCAATCTCGGCGCCCATCGCCGTCAGCCCCTTGATATGCTGGTCCACCGGCCGCGCGCCAATGGCACAGCCTCCGGGCAGCGAGACCCTGGCCTCGCCGGTGCGGGCAATCAGCGGCCCCAGTACCAGGATCGACGCGCGCATGGTCTTCACCATCTCATAGGGTGCGACCGCGTTGTTCAAACCGGAAGCATCCAGCGTAACCGTGTCGCCAGCGCCGACTTTCGTGCTCTCTCGCGTCACCGTTACGCCCATCTGCGCCAGCAGTTTCAGCATGGTGCCGATGTCGTTCAGGTGCGGCACGTTGGTGAAGGTCACCGGCTCGCGGGTCAGCAGCGCCGCACACAGCAGAGGCAGTGCCGCGTTCTTCGCGCCCGATATGGCGATTTCGCCTGAAAGGGCGACGCCGCCGGCGATCAGCAGCTTATCCATTGGCTTTCCATTCCTCGGGAGTCAGCGTCTGCATCGACAGGGCATGCAATTCACCGGAATCGAAGCGCGACTTGAGGATCGCGTTGATGCGCTGCTGGCGCTTGACGCGATTGAGTCCGGCAAACTCGCTGCTGACGATGACGGCAGCAAAATGCTGCCCGTCGCCGTCAACCGAAAGATGTTCGCACGACAAGCCGGCGGCGATCCAGGTTTCGATTTGTTTTGGGTCAAGCATGATTGATACTCCTCAGGCGCGCAGCTTGTAGCCGCGCTTCAGCAGATTCAGGGTGAATGCGGTCAGCAGCGCAAAGCACGTTGCGACCACGGCAAGACTGTGCCACGGCGAGGCATCGGATACGCCGAAGAAGCCATGGCGAAAACCATCGATCATGTAGAAGATCGGGTTCCAGTGCGACACCTGCTGCCAGAATGGCGGCAGGGAATTGATCGAGTAGAACACGCCCGAAAGGAACGTCAGCGGCATGATCAGGAAATTCTGGAAAGCCGCGAGTTGGTCGAATTTCTCGGCCCAGATGCCGGCGATCACGCCCAGGCTGCCAAGGATGGCCCCACCCATCAGGGCAAAGACGATGATCCACAGTGGCGCGACAAAACCCAGCGGGGCGAACCAGCAGGTGGCCAGCAAGACGCCGGCCCCGACGACGACGCCGCGCACGACCGCGGCAAGAACGTAGGCGGCGAAGAATTCGAGATAGGAAATCGGCGGCAGCAGGACGAAGACAATATTTCCCGTTACCTTGGACTGGATCAGCGACGACGAAGAATTTGCAAAGGCGTTCTGCAATACCGACATCATCACCAGCCCGGGAATCAGGAATGACGTGTAGGCCACGCCGTGGATCTTCACGTGTCCTTCCAGCACATGGGAAAAGATCAGCAGGTAGAGCAGCGCGGTGAGCACCGGCGCCGCGACTGTCTGCGACGCCACCTTCCAGAAGCGCAGCACTTCCTTGTACAGGAGCGTGGAAAAGCCGTTGCCCATCTTCAGCGACCCGCACCCTTCGTCTCGCCCTGCATCACGCGAATGAAGACTTCTTCCAGGTCGGGCTTGCCGATCTCCAGGTCCTCGATGCCGCAGCCGGCCTCGCGTATGCGCGCCAGCATCAGCTCCACGTCCTCGTAGCGATCGAAAGGCAGTGACCACCAGCCGCCGCTTTGCGCCGCGCCACGGACCAGTTCCGCCGGCATTTCGCCACGACAGCGCAGGCGCAGGGTATGGGTGGAAAAGCGGCGCAACAGGTTGGCCGTGGTGTCGAGGGCAACGACGCGACCGGCCTGGAGCATCGCGATGCGGCTGCACAGGCTCTCGGCCTCCTCCAGATAATGCGTGGTGAGGACAATGGTATGGCCGGCCTCATTCAGGCGCCGGATGAACGCCCACAAAGTCTGCCGCAACTCGACATCGACGCCGGCGGTCGGCTCGTCGAGCACGATCACCGGCGGACGATGCACCAGGGCCTGGGCCACCAGCACGCGGCGCTTCATGCCGCCCGAGAGCATGCGCATGTTGGCATGAGCCTTCGGCGTTAGCCCGAGGTTCTCCAGTATCTCGTCGATCCATGCGTCGTTGTCGCTGATGCCGAAGTATCCCGACTGGATCTTCAGGGACTCGCGGACGGTAAAGAACGGATCGAACACCAGTTCCTGGGGCACCACGCCGAGCTGGCGGCGCGCCGCGCGATAGTCTGACTGAACGTCGTGGCCCATCACGCTCAGCGAGCCGCAGTCCGGGCGGACCAGTCCGGCCAGTGCCGAAATCAGCGTCGTCTTGCCTGCGCCGTTGGGGCCCAGCAGGCCAAAGAATTCCCCGGGTTCGATCGCGAGGTCGACCCGGTCCAGGGCCCGAACGGCACCAAAGGATTTGGAGACCTGCTGAATGCGGATCGCGACCGACATCACGCCAATCCGAAGGTTGAAACGACTGGAATCTCAGCCCTGCGGGAGCAGATCGGCAACGCCGTAAACGGCGGCCAGGCTCAGCAGGCTTTGCGGCGGATTCAACACGCGCAGGGACTTTCCGGCCGCCATGGCCGCACGCGTCCAGCCGAAAACCACCGCCAGGCAGGACGAATCTGTTTCAGTAACCGCCTTGAGATCGAAGGCCGACGCCTCGCCGGCGATAGCCGCCTCGCCTTCGGCGAGCAAGGCGCGCGCTCCAGCCATGGTCATCGGACCCGAGACCTCGACGCAATCGCCGGAGATTCGGATCATTTCTTGACCGACGTCGCCTCGCCGGTTTTGTTCTTTGCCTGCAAAGACTTGATCAGGCCGTCGATGCCGCCATTGCGTACCTCGGCGGCGAACGACTCGCGATAATTCGTTACGAGACTGATGCCGCCGACCTCGATGTCATAAACCTTCCAACCGGAGGCGGCTTTCTCCAAGAAATAGTCCAACTCGATGTTCTTGCCAGCGCCGGACTGCATGATCTCGGTACGAACCCTGACGTCGGTCTCCCCGGCCTTCAAGGCAAACGGCTTGAATCCTATGGACTGGTTCTTGTATTCGGTCAGCGCCTTGGAGTAAGTGCGAACCAGCAGGTGACGAAACTCGTCGGCCAGCACCTTTTGCTGGGCCGGGCTGGCCTGACGCCAATCACGAGCCAGCGCCAGCTGGGTCATGCGGATGAAATTGAAGTGCGGCAGTACTTTCGCCTCCACCAGTTCGATGGCCTTGCGCGTGTTCCCCGACTGGATGTCCTTGTCCTTGCGGACAATATCAAGTACTTCGTTGGTCACCGTCTTGATCAGGACATCCGGAGCAGCTGCATCCTGCGCCATCGGCGTCGCGGCAATCAGCAGGCCGCTGAAAAGTGCAAACAGGTATTTCATGTGGGTTCCCGGGATTTCGGAATCGGGGCAGGTGCCCCGATTTTTGGACTACTTCGTATCGACGGATTCCGTACGAACAGCCAGAACGGCTCCTGCAGTTGAGGGTAGCTCGGCACGCAACTCATCAGATCCGGCATCGGCCGACAAGGAGCGATCGGTATCGAGACTCGCCTCCGGCTCACGAGGCGGATTGCCGTCATGGATCAGGTTGCGCCGACGCTGCAGATAGGCGTCACGTACATAGGAATACTTGTCCAGCGCGGCTTCCTCGACAACCTTGTCGGCAGCCAGCAGATTGGCGCGACCATTCACCGCTCGCAGCACCTGGGCAAAATCGCGCTCACCCTTCGGCCTGTGGTTCGCCACCGGATCCGCCTGCACGTCCAGAATCAGACCTACCGTGTCACGCACCGTACGCGGTCCAAAGATAGGGATCACCACATAGGCACCGTTGCCGACGCCCCAGCGACCAAACGTCTGGCCGAAGTCCTCGTTGTGCTTCTCCAGTCCAGCATCCGTGGCAATGTCAAGGACGCCGAGCAAGCCGATCGTCGTATTGATCACGACCCGCCCCAGGTCGCTGAACGCCTCCGGGATCTTTCCCTGCAACAAGTTGTTAACGCCAATGAACAGGTCGTCAATGTTGCCGAAGAAGTTGGTGACTCCGGTCCGGACGGGGGACGGCAGAACCGCTTCATAACCCGTGGCAACAGGCTTCACTATGACCGAATCCAGCCCTTCGTTGAAGGCGAACATGGCGCGGTTGAAACCCTCGACCGGATCCTTGGGGTTGCCGGAACTGGCGCATCCGGCCAGCATGCCGGCCGCCAGCACTGCGAAGGTTGCCGACTTAAGACGGGATGGGAGCGTTTTATTCATTCTATTCAGGCACCTGTTGACTACTTCTTGCCGCCATCCTCGGCAGCCTTGTTGAACATGAACTGGCCGATCAATTTCTCCAGAACCACTGCCGACTGCGTTTTCTTGATCGTATCGCCCGCTTTTAGCATCTCGGTATCGCCACCCACCTCAAACCCGATGTACTGCTCGCCCAGCAAACCGGACGTGTTGATCGTTGCAAACGTATCGCGCGGAAACTTGTAGCGGGCATCCACGTTGATGGTCACCACAGCAAGATAGGCCTCCGGATCGAACCGGATTTCCGCCACCCGACCGACGACGACACCCGCGCTTTTTACTGCGCCCCGCACCTTCAGGCCGCCAATGTTATCAAATTTGGCCTGAATTGCATAAGTATCACCACTGCTGGATGACGCCATGTTGCCTACTTTCAGCGCCAGAAACAGCAGCGCCCCCAGTCCGACGGCAACGAAAAATCCGACCCAAAGGTCAAGTGTAGTGCGGCTCATGTCATGTCCCTGTAAACATGAAGGCGGTGAGAATGAAGTCGGCTGCCAGAATGGCCAGCGACGATGTTACAACTGTGCGCGTGGTGGCACCCGACACCCCCTCCGCAGTGGGTTCGGCATCGTAGCCCTCGAACACCGCCACCCAGCTTACGATGATGCCGAACACGAAGCTCTTGATCACGCCATTGAGGATGTCTTCCCGGAAATCGACCGACGCCTGCATCTGCGACCAGAACGACCCCTCGTCGACGCCGATCAATTGCACGCCGACCAGATAGCCGCCGAAAATGCCCATCGCCGAAAACAGGGCCGCCAGCAGCGGCATCGAGATCACGCCGCCCCAGAATCGCGGCGCCACCACGCGGGCGATCGGGTCGACAGCCATCATTTCCATGGCCGACAACTGCTCGGTAGCCTTCATCATGCCGATTTCCGCCGTGATCGCCGATCCGGCGCGACTGGCGAACAGCAGGGCCGCGACCACCGGGCCCAGTTCGCGCACCAGCGACAGCGACACCAGGACGCCGAGTGCCTCGGTCGAACCGTAGCGCTGCAAGGTATCGTAGCCCTGAAGGCCGAGGACCATGCCGACGAAGAGACCCGACACCAGGATGATGATCAGGCTAAGGACGCCGGTGAAGTAGATCTCGCGCAGCGTCAGATGAATTCGCCGCAACGCGGTGCCCGAGCCGAGCAAGATAGCCAGAAAGAAGCGGCTGGCATAACCGAGACGCCAGATGCGCGAGGTCACCTTCTGGCCGAGGCCGCGCAAGGACCGGGTCAGGCCGTTATCCATGGCGTGCGGCTCGCTCCATGAGTTGCTCGCCGTAGGGGCGCGACGGGTAGTGGAACGGCACCGGACCGTCGCCCTCACCCCAGACGAACTGATGCACGTAAGGCACCTTCGAGTGTTTGATGTCTTCCGCCGAACCTTCAGCAACTATCTTCCCGGCAGACACGAAATAGACGTAATCCACAATCTTGAGCGACTCCTGCACGTCGTGCGTTACCACGATGGAACTTGCCCCCAATGCATCGTTGAGCTTGCGAATGAGGTCGCCGATGATCGCCAGGGAAATCGGATCGAGGCCGGCGAACGGTTCGTCGTACATGATCAGCATGGGATCGAGGGCGACGGCGCGAGCCAGGGCAACCCGGCGCGCCATGCCACCAGAGAGTTCCGCCGGCATCAGGTCGTGGGCGCCGCGCAATCCCACCGCATTCAACTTCATCAAAACCAGGTCGCGGATCACGGTCTCAGGCAAATCGGTATGTTCGCGCATCTGGAAAGCAATGTTGTCAAACACCGACATGTCGGTAAACAAGGCGCCGAACTGGAACAACATCCCCATGCGTCGGCGCAGGCCGTAAAGGCCATCGGCGTCGAGTTGATGAACCACCTGTCCGTTTATCCTTACCTCGCCTGACGTCGGCTTGAGTTGCCCGCCGATCAGGCGCAAGGTCGTAGTCTTGCCGCAACCGGAACTGCCCATCACCGCCACGACCTTGCCGCGCGGAATCGTCATGTTGATTCCAGTCAGGATCGGCCGGTTGTCGTAGGTAAAGTTCAGATCGCGGATTTCGACAAGGTTGTCCGGTGGCATTGTGACGCCGGTAGGTTTTCCGGCTGGATTCGCAACATTGAATCTTAGCAGAATCGCCCTCAGCGTCGGACGGGACAATTGCCGAAGAAACCCATAAACGCCCTTCACAAACTGAAATTTTCAGCCACGATTCGATTTATGATGGTTCGATCAAATCGACCGCGCCGCAAGCCTTGAACACACCGCCCGACAAAACACGACTTCTAATCGTCGATGACGACCCCCTCATCGCGGATGCGCTCGGGTATTTTCTTGGTCGCGAATACGCCGTGAGCACGGCCGCCACCCGGAACGACGCAGTCAAGCTTTTGCGCGAGGGGAATCTTTCTCCGGCGCTGGCGCTGATCGACCTTGGTCTCCCCCCCACGCCACACCGACCGGATGAAGGTTTTGCCCTGATCGCGGACATATTGGCCCACGCTCCGGAAACCCGCATCGTCGTCCTCTCCGGGCAAAGCGACGAACCCAATGCCCGCCATGCGCGAACCCTGGGTGCGACCGAGTTCGTGGCCAAGCCGGCCGACCCGGAAATTCTGCGCAAGCTGATAAAGAGAGTGTTGTCTTTTAGAGACACATCTACCGAAGTTGCCGATGGGCTGATCGGAGTCAGCGAACCATTGCAAAAGCTTCGCGCGCAACTCAGGCAATTTGCCCGGTCGCCGTTCCCGGTGCTGATAGAGGGCGAATCCGGCAGCGGCAAGGAACTCGCGGCCGCCGCTCTGCACAGGCTCTCGGAGCGCGCCGCCAAGCCGTATCTGGCGCTCAATTGCGCCGCCATTTCGCCCAATCTTGTGGAAGCGACGCTGTTCGGCCACGCCAAGGGCGCGTTTACCGGTGCCAGCGGGCCTCGCGCAGGTTATTTCGAGGACGCCTCGGACGGAACGCTGTTCCTCGACGAGATTGGAGAACTGCCACTGGACTTGCAGCCGAAATTGCTGCGTGTTCTTGAAAACGGCGAGTTTCAGCGCATTGGCGAAACCCAGGCGCGGCGGTCCTCGGCACGCATCGTGACTGCCACCAATCGAGACCTGAAGAAAGAGGTTCGAGAAGGGCGTTTTCGCGCCGACCTTTACCACCGCTTGTCCGTGTTCACGATTTCGATCCCGCCCTTACGCGACCTCGGCGACGACCGCATCCTCCTGCTGGAACATTTCCGTTCGATTTATGCAACCCAGGCCAACCTGCAGCCGTTTCGCCTGGCGGCGGCCACCTCGAAGCGATTGCTTGCCTACCCATTTCCTGGGAACGTGCGGGAACTGCGCAACATCGCGATTCGCCTGACGACGAAATACGCGGGCAGGGAGATTGGCGTCGATGAACTGGAAGCCGAACTCGACGTTGGCAGCGACCCTCTGACGAGTAGCATCGGTGCGACGCAGACACCGGCCGGAAGGGCGGAACTGATGGCAATCGCGCTGAACGACCTTCAGACCCGGCACGATTTCAATCTGGATGCCACGCTACGACTCTGGGAAGAAGCCTATATCGAGGCGGCACAGCATTTGGCGCACAACAACATGAGCCAGGCGGCGCGACTGCTCGGCGTAAATCGAACCACGCTCTACAATCGCATCGATGCCCTGACCCGCGAAAAGCGGCCCGGCCCCAATCGCAGCCTTTTCTGACCGGAATCCCGTCCCGCCCGAACGACCGACGCCATGTACCTCGAACATTTCGGACTCAACGAGCCACCCTTCCGCATCACGCCCCATACCGATTTTTTCTTCGACGGGGCCAATCGCGGCGCGACGCTCGATGCGCTCGTTTACGCGATCACTCACGACGAAGGCATAGTGAAGGTCAGTGGCGAAGTCGGCAGCGGCAAGACCATGCTCTGCCGGGTGCTGATGGAACGCCTGCCGCAAAACGTCACCATCATTTATCTGGCGAACCCCTCGCTCTCGCGCGACGACATTCTTTTTGCCATTGCCGACGAACTTGGCCTGAGCATCGCCGAAAACGCCCGGACCTCTGCAGTGATGCGTGCCCTCCAGGATCACCTTATTGCGTCGTTCGGCGAAGGCAAGCAAGTCGTGGTCCTGATCGACGAAGCCCATGCGATGCCAGC
This sequence comes from Sulfuritalea sp., assembly GCA_044359585.1. Classification (GTDB taxonomy): domain Bacteria; phylum Pseudomonadota; class Gammaproteobacteria; order Burkholderiales; family Rhodocyclaceae; genus Sulfuritalea. Next base: position 9,658 of record JBIKLV010000045.1, read on the forward strand.
GGAAACCCTCGAGGAAATCCGCCTCCTGTCGAACCTCGAAACCAACCGCCACAAACTGCTGCAACTGGTTCTGTTCGGCCAGCCCGAACTGAACGACGTCCTTGCCCGTCCCGACATGCGGCAACTGAAGGAACGCATCACGCACAACTTCGGCCTGACACCCCTGCTGCGCGACGACATCAGCCAGTACCTTGACTTCCGCATGCGTGCCGCAGGCTATCGCGGGCCGAGCATCTTCATGCCGCCGGCGCTGAAAATGATCGAGCGCAGTTCGCTTGGCCTTACCCGCCGGATCAACATCCTGGCAGACAAGGCGCTGCTCGCGGCCTTTTCCTCTGGCAGCCACCAGATCGGCCCCAAGGAGGTCCAGGCGGCGATCCGTGACTCCGAATTCAGCGAAGCCGCTTATGGCGGGAAAATGGGCCGCAACACCAGAAACATCTGGATTGCCGCTGCCCTCGCCATCGGCGCGGCCGCTGCCATCATCTGGTTGCTATCAGCACAAACAGGCAACAACCCGGTTCCGGTGGTTCCGTCATCGACGGACACTTCCAGCCCACCTGTCGCCGCAGCCCCTGCCCAGCCCCCCGGCACCTCCACCCCCCCCACCCAAGGCGGCCCGGCATCGAATCCATCCCCCGCGACTGCGGAAGCTTCCACGCCTGGGCCCGGCGCCGGGTCTCCCCAGATTGCTCACCCGCCGGCAACAGCAGCGCTCACAACGCCAGCCTCCCCGTCAGCAGTGCCGATTTCAGCGCCACCCACCCCGTCGCCGATCGTCGCGGGAACGGCGCCAACCGGGCGCGCAACGCAAGCACCGGCGACTTTGCCGAAGGTGGGCCCCCTCACCGCGGAGCGCCTCGAAGCCGGTCGCGCCTGGCTGGAGCAGGTACCGAACGACCACTGGTTCGTTCAGGTGTATGACACGGACGCCAGGCGGCATGGAGAAATCGAGGCGCTGTTGCACCGCGTTCAGCGCGAGAACAATGAAATCGGCAATGTCCATGTCTATTTTTCGGAACTCAGCGGAGCGCCCCGCTTTGGTGTCACCTACGGCAGCTACGCAACCGGTGCGGCCGCAGCCATGGCGCTGCGCAACCTGCCCAAATCGCTGAAGGCAAGCAAACCCTACCCCCGCCAGGTGCTGCGGTTACGCTAGTGCAAATTCACAACACCGGTTACGCACCTATGCTCCCAATCAAATCATTGAGTTGCCGTGTATACATAATGTGCTATCCTAAGATTGGCTTTTCTTCCTGATCGGGGATTCGTTTGCGCCCACTTCTGATCCCGCCTTTCCCTGCTGCGCTCGTCGCCAGCCTGATGCTTTCAGCATGCGGCAGCCTTCCGCCGCAAGTGCCTTCCACTGGCCACATCCGCGCCGAAGCCCAGGTCGCGCCGAATCCGGGAATTCCGCAACCGGTTGCCGCCACGGTCAGCCTCGCACGACCGAAGGCCAGCGCGAAAACCGAGTCCTACTCGGTCGTGGTTCGCAATATTCCGGTACAGGATCTGCTTTTTGCTCTGGCGCGCGACGCGAAACTCAACATTGACATCCATCCCGGCATCAACGGCATCGTCACCATCAATGCGATCGATCAGACGCTGCAGCAGATCCTGACCAGGGTCGCCAAGCAAGTCGACATGCGCTGGGAACTCGACGGCCCAAACCTGGTGGTGATGCCGGATTCGCCCTTTCTGCGCAACTACCGGGTCGACTACGTCAATATGTCGCGTGACCTGACTGGTTCTGTATCGATCAACACGCAGATCGCATCGACCAGCACCAGCGCCACAGGTGGCGCGGCGGCGGGTGGCGGCAACAACTCCAGCACAACTGTTTCCAGCACCGCCAAGAACAATTTCTGGCAATCACTGGAAAAGAACCTGAAGGACATCCTGCGCGAAAGCGACAAGATACTTCCCGAAGGTTCCAGCGAGACCGTGATCGAGCGCTCGGACCAGCAGGCCACCACGGGCACCGGCGCCCAAGGCGGCCAAGGCACCTCCGGCCGGTCCGGTGGAACCACCTCCAACCTGGCCGGCAGCCCGAATCCGGCAAGCCTCCAGCAACAGGGCACCACCGTTGTCAAGCGGACAACTTTCCGTGAAGCCGCGTCGATCATCGTCAACCCGGAAGCAGGCGTCGTCGTGGTTCGCGCCACATCCAGACAGCACGAGAAAGTCCAGGAATATCTGGACATGGTGCTTTCCAGCGCCCGACGCCAGGTGATCATCGAAGCCACGATCGCGGAAGTCACCTTGAGCGATGCATACCAGCAGGGGATCAACTGGCAGAGTTTGCGCTCCTTGCGCCCAGGAAATCCGCAGGCCGGTTTTTCCCTGGCACAGAATCCGACCGGCCTTGTAGCCGGTGCAGTGCCGGACCCGTTCGCCACGGCATCCGGAAGTTTTGCCACCCCCCCGGGCGCGTTTGCGTTTCTGCTGAATTTTGTCGCGCCGGGGCTCGGCTTGTCATCGACACTTAATCTGCTGGAGAATTTCGGCAAGGTTCGAGTCTTGTCCAGCCCGAAGATCAGCGTGCTGAACAATCAGACAGCCATGCTTAAAGTGGTCGACAACGTCGTCTACTTCAACATCAAGAACGACACGACCACCACCGCCACGGGAACGGTCAGCATCATCACGTCGACTGCGCAGTCGGTATCGGTAGGACTGGTGATGAGCGTAACGCCCCAGGTCAGCGAGAACGGGACGATCCTGCTCAACGTCCGGCCGACCATTTCCAGCCAAAAGGGTGAGGGCAAGCCCGACCCCACTCCGGGCCTGGCGTTTGTGAACAGAGTTCCGGAGATCCAGACCCGCGAAATGGAATCGATGCTGCGCTTGTCCGACGGCGAAGTGGCGGTGATGGGCGGACTGATGGAAGACAGGGTCAGCAACACCACGAATCAGGTTCCAGGCCTGGGCGACCTTCCCGGCATCGGCAACTTCTTTCGCAATCGAAACGATTCCAGCACCAAAACGGAACTCGTCATCTTCCTGAAGCCCACCATCATTCGCGACCCGAGCATCGACGGCGACTATCGGAGTTTCCGCGGCCAGTTGCCCACCAAGGATTTCTTTGCGGACACCCCTCGCCAGGCGCGACAATTTGACGCCGAGGGAGCAGGCACGCGATGAGCCTGCTGATGGATGCCCTCAAGAAGGCCGAACTGGCAAAACGCCAGGGTGAGGGTGCTGGCGGCGAGCCGCCTGCTGCGGACGCTGTCGGTGGGCTGACTCTCAAGCCACTCGTCGAGCCGAGTTTCACCGACTCCGCAGCAAGTTTTCCCGCGACCGGCATTGCCACACCGACTCCGGAGCCTCCCTCGCAGTCATCCCACCTGGAAGAACTCGACGCGCGATTCCTTGCCGAAGCGGAGCAAGCGGCGGCCGTGCGCCTGAAATCCGGTCAAGCTGCGACCCCGACGCCACAGGCGGTGGCCATCGAAAGTTCGCCGCGACCGCTGGCGATCGCTGCAGCGGAACCGCGAAAAGCGCAGGCCGACAAGAATACTTCCGCGCCGGCCGACAAGTCCGCGGCACAGAACCTGTTTGCCGCGAAGCAAGCCGAAACACCTGCATCGCGCAAAGGCTTTGCCGTTGTCATCGGCGCGATAACCGTGCTTTCCGTATGCGGCATCGGCGGCTACTTCTGGTGGCAGTTGCAACCGAAGTCATCACTGGTCGCCAGTCGCGGGCCGGCGCCCACCGCCCCGATCGCGGCAACGGCTCCGCAAGCCCCTGCCGCAGCGCCGGCCGCCGTGTCACCAGCGCCGACTTCCGTGGCGTCACCGCTCGCCGCTGCGCCGACGGCGCCCGTTACGGCGCCCCTGGCCAGCAAGCGTGCACCCGACGATGATGAAGAAGATGCAGCGCCGACGACAGCAAAACCCGTCGCGCGAGTTCGCCGACCTGCAACCGCGGCAGTGCCACCGCAGAACGACGACAGTCCGATCCGGGTAACCAGGGCGCCGCTGAAGGTCAATCCGGCCCTGATCAGAGGTTTTGACGCCTTCAATCGCGGTGATCTGGCGACAGCGCAACAGGAATACGAACGCGCACAGAAAGCCGACCCGCGCAATTCGGACGCGCTGCATGGTCTGGCGGCAATCGCCATGCGTCAGGGGCGTGCGGAACAAGCCGAACAGCTCTATCGCCGCATCGCGGAAGCCGACCCGCAGGATACGGTGGCACAGGCGGCATTGATCAACAGTCGCGGCCAGGTCGACCCCAACACCGCCGAAAGCCGCTTGAAGACCCTCGCTGCGGCACAACCGGAACTCGCCGCGCCGCATTTTTCCCTGGGGAATCTCTATGCCCGCCACGGCCGCTGGAATGACGCCCAGCAATCATATTTCCGCGCGCATACGGCGGAACCCGACAATCCGGACATCCTTTACAACCTTGCGATAAGCCTGGAGCACCTGCGCCAGAACAAGCTGGCCGCCCAATACTATGGCCAGGCCATCGCCGCCGCGCAGAATCGTCCCGCAGGATTCGACAAGGCACAGGCCGCAGCAAGACTGCAAACGCTGCAGCCCTGATCGGAAAGCCCGCCGCAGCGGCTTGAAACCCTCGATACGCCGCAACCTCAGGCGGAGCCATATTGGAAGCTTTCCACCTCAGTTTGCGGTCGCGCTACAAGGGCTTGCCCAAGCCGGCAGATGCGGGATAATGAACCCCGTATGAATTCCCCCGCCACTCGCCGCCCCATTGGCCAGATCCTGATCACGCAAGGCGTGATCAGCGAGGACCAGCTACGGATTGCGCTGCTCGAGCAGATGAAATCCAACCAGCCGGTCGGCAAGTTGCTGGTCGCCCTGGGTTTCGTTTCCGAAGCCACGTTGCGCGATGCGCTCGGAGAATCGCTGGGCCACAAGTCGGTCGATCTCGCCAAGTCGATCATCGATCCCGATGCATTGCGCATGGTGCCGCGCGAACTGGCCAAACGCCACATGTTTCTTGCGCTGAGCTACTCGCAACGCGAGCAGCGCCTCAAGATAGCCATCGCCGACCCGAACGACATCGTCGCGCTGGACAAGCTGCGCACGCTGATCCATCCGGAACTGCTGATCGATACGCTGATCGCCGGCGAATCGGAAATCGCCCGCGCCATCGACCAGTATTACGGCCACGAACTCTCGATCGACGGCATCCTGCACGAGATTGAAACCGGCGAGGTCGACTACCGCAGCCTGTCGGCCTCGCTCGACGAATACAGCCAGCCGGTGGTGCGCCTGGTCGATGCGCTGCTCACCGACGCCGTCAAGCACGACGCCTCCGACGTGCACTTCGAACCTGAGGCGAGCTTCCTGCGCATCCGTTACCGCATCGACGGCATACTGCGCCAGATCCGCGCCCTGCACAAAACCTACTGGGCGGCGATGGCGGTGCGCATCAAGGTGATCAGCGGCATGAACATCGCGGAAACGCGCGCGCCGCAGGACGGCCGCATCTCGATCAACATCAGCGGTCGCCCCGTCGATTTCCGCGTCGCCGCGCAACCGACCATCCACGGCGAAAACATCGTCCTGCGCATCCTCGACCGGCAGAAGGGCATCGTGCCGCTCGACCGGCTGGGGCTGGACGACCAGCAGATGAGCCTGATGAAACTGATGGTGGCGCGCCCGGAAGGCATCATCCTCGTCACCGGCCCCACCGGCAGCGGCAAGACCACCACGCTCTACTCGGTGCTGAACCACATCAACGAAGAGGGCGTGAACATCATGACCCTCGAAGACCCGGTCGAATACCCGATGGCGATGATCCGCCAGACATCGGTCGCGGAATCCGCCAAGCTCGACTTTGCCAATGGCATCCGCTCGATGATGCGCCAGGACCCGGACATCATCCTGGTCGGCGAGATCCGCGACGCCGATACGGCGGAGATGGCGTTTCGCGCGGCAATGACCGGCCACCAGGTCTATTCGACGCTGCACACCAACTCGGCGCTCGGCGCCATCCCGCGCCTGCTCGACATCGGCGTGCTGCCGGACATCATGGCCGGCAACATCATCGGCATCGTCGCCCAGCGCCTGGTGCGCCGCCTGTGCACCCACTGCCGCAAACCCTATCCAGCCGAAGCGCACGAATGCAAGCTGATCGGCGTCGTCAGCGGCCAGCCGGCACCGATCATCTATCGTGCGGCGGGCTGCGACCACTGCGGCTACCAGGGATATCGCGGCCGCATCGCGATCATGGAAATGCTGCGCCTGGACCACGACCTCGATGACCTCATCAGTCGTCGCGCGCCGCAACGCGAGATTCGCAACATGGCGCACGAAAAGGGATTCCGCACCCTGGCGGACGATGGATTGCGGCGGGTGCTGGACGGTTCCACCTCGATCGAGGAAGTCGGCCGGGTCATCGACCTGACCGAACGGATGTAAGCCCGGCGACGGCGGATCCCTCATGGCCCTTTACTCCTACAAGGCGATGAACGGCCAGGGCCGCATGGTCCTGGGCCGCCTTGAGGCGATCAACCAGATCGACCTCGAAATGCGCCTGAAGCGCATGGAACTCGACTTCATCAACGGCGATCCGGTGAAATCGGGCGGCCTGATGAATCACGGCAAGATCAGCCGTCCGGAACTGATCAACTTCTGCTTCCACATGGAACAGCTCGCGCGGGCCGGCGTCTCGCTGATCGAAAGCCTGACCGACCTGCGCGACTCCATCGAAAATCCGCGCTTTCGCGAAGTCATCGCGGGAATGATCGAAAGCATCGAAGGCGGCAAGACGCTCTCGCAGGCACTCGCCGAACATCCCCGGACCTTCGACGAAGTGATGGTCAGCCTGATTCGCGCCGGCGAAGAAACCGGCGCCCTGCCGCAAGTGCTGAACAACCTCATGGAATCGCTGAAGTGGCAGGACGAGCTCGCGGCCCACACCAAGAAGCTCATCATGTATCCCGCCTTCCTCGGCACCGTGGTGGTGGCCATCGTGTTCTTCATGATGATCTACCTGGTGCCGAAAATGGCCGGCTTCATCCGCAACATGGGCCAGGAAATACCGACCCAGACCAAGATCCTGATCGCCACTTCCGAATTCTTCGTCAACTACTGGTTCGTGGTTATCGGCCTGCCGGCCGTCGTGGTCGCCGTGGTCTATTTCCTGGTCAAGAACAGCCAGGCGGCACGCTACCGATTCGACGACTTCAAGCTGCGCATTCCCTATATCGGCGAGATCCTGCGCAAGATCATCCTCTCGCGCTTTTCCTCGGTGTTCGCCATGATGTACTCATCGGGCATCACCATCCTCGATTCGATCAAGGCCACCGAGGCAGTGGTCGGCAACCTGGTGATACGGGAAGGACTGGAAAGGGTGGGCGGCTTCATCGCCGAGGGACAGAACGTGACCGTCGCCTTCCAGAACGCCGGCATATTCCCGCCGCTGGTGCTGCGCATGCTGCGCGTCGGTGAAAACACCGGCGCCCTGGATACGGCGCTGACGAACGTCAGCTACTTCTACAATCGCGATGTGCGCGAGTCGATCGAAAAGGTCCAGGCCATGATCGAGCCGGTGATGACCGTATCCATCGGGCTCATACTCGGCTGGATCATGATCGCGGTGCTCGGGCCGATTTACGACATCATTACGAAGATGAAGACCTGATGACCGCCAGACGCATACTCCTGCTCGACGGGTCCTCGCTTACCGCGCATCACTGGAACGGGGGCCGGATCAAGGTCGAAGGCGAGTTCAGCCCGGAACCGGTGGGCATCGAAGCCTTCGCCAGCTATCTGAAAAAGCATCGCTCCAGCCTTTTCTACCTGCTGGCCGACACAGGCGACGAGGGCTTCCAGCTGGAAGATCTGCCCTATGTGCAGGGGAGCGACCGCGCCGCCCTGCTGCAGCGCCGGCTGAGCCAGTATTTCTACAACACACCGTTGGCGACCGCCATCTCGCTGGGACGGGCGACCAGCGGGCGGCGCGACGAAAAGATGCTTTTCGCCGCGCTGACCCGCATCGAATCGTTCACACCCTGGCTGGACGCGCTGGACGCCGCCGAGGCAATGCTGGCGGGCGTCTATTCGATTCCGCTGGTGCTTGCCGGATGCGGCCCCCAGTTCCTCGGCGATGGCGGGCCGGTGCTGTTCGTCACCCTGACGCGTGGCGGCGTGCGACAAAGCTTCATCGACGGCGGCAAGCTGCATTTTTCACGCCTCTCGCAATTGGCCACGCAAAGCGTCGAGGAAGTTGGCCGCGTATGCGCCAACGAGTCGGCGAAGATATTCCAGTACCTGGTTGCCCAGCGCCAATTGCCGCGGGGTTCAACGCTGCGCACCGTAATCCTCGCCCACAGCGGACAGATGCCGGCTTTGCAGGAATACTGCCAAAGCACCGGCGAGCTGCATTTCGAGTTCGTCGATCTGGCGCCCACCGCACGCAAGCTGGGCCTCAAGGACCTTCCCCAGGACAGCAGCGCCGACAAGCTGTTCATCCACTGCCTGGTAACCAAGACGCCGCCCCAGCAATTCGCACCGGCGAAGCAGACGCGCTTCTACAAGCTGTGGCAGATCCGCTCGGCGCTCACCAGCGTTGGCTGGTTGATACTCGCCGGCTGTCTTTTGTTCGCCGGCAAGTCCGCCCTGGAAATCAAGGAAGTGCAGGACCGGACCGATACCATCCGGATGGCCACCACCGCTGATACCCAGCGCTACAGCGGCCTGATCGAAGGCCTGCCGAAGATCAACCTGACCCCGGATAACCTGCGTGCGCTGACCGCACGCTACGAAGCACTGCAAAAGCGCATGCCGGGCATGCAGCCTTTGCTTGCGCACCTGGGCCGAGCGATGAACGAGAGCCCGCGGATCGAACTCGTGCGCCTCAGCTGGAAAATGACCGACGTGCTCGACACGGCGGCGCCGGCAGCAGCCAGCGCGGGATCGGGCACCTCCGCTCCACCTCCCGTGACCCCTGCGGTGGGGACGGGCTGGATGGTGCTTGAACTCGAAGCCCAACTTCCGCTGGTGCTGGTCAGCGACCAGCGGGCGCAACTCGAACTGATCGAGAATTTCGCCATACGCCTGCGCGATCCGAAAACCGATGTAAAAGTGCTCAGCCGCCCCTTCGACATCGAATCTGACAAGCCTCTGCGCAGCGCCAGCGACGCGAGCAAGGCGCAGCCTGCCGCCGTGCCGAAATTCTCCATGCGCATCGCGCGGGCCCTGTGAGAAACTCATGAGCCGCCTTTGTCCCTGTCCCGCCGGCGACTCACCTGCCCGCCCGAACCCGCATTGCATTCGGGTTCGGGAACTGTCCGCCAAGGAATCACCTACTTCGCCATGAAACTGGACGCCAAGGATTTCAAGCGCCTGCAATGGGCCATCGCCTTCCTCGTGCTAATGGGCGCGGTCGGCGGCGGTTCGGTTTGGACGGCGCTGCAGATGAAAAAAAGCGGCGAAAAGGCGTTCAAGGAAGCCACAGCCGCACGCACGGACATCCAGACCAAACTGGCACGTGCCCGCGACGAGCAAGCCGAACTGCGAGACAAGATAGACCGCTACCAGGCGCTGCAGGCACGTGGTTACATCGGGCCGGAACATCGCCTCGACTGGATCGAAGCCATTGCCCGAATCAAGGTAGCGCGCCGCATCTTCAGCCTGGACTACGAATTCACGCCGCAGCGCCCCGTGGAGAGCGCAATCCTTCCCGGCGGACCGACTGCGGGAGGCCTCCAGTTCGTGTCGAGCCAGATGCGCCTGCAAGCCCAGTTGCTGCACGAGGCCGAACTTATCCGCCTCATCGAGGATATTCGAAATGCCGTGCAGGCGTTGATCCAGATCCGTTCCTGCACCATTCAGCGGTTACCGTCGAGCACCACCGACCGCAGTAACAGCGCCCAGATCAAGGCCGAATGCACGCTCGAATGGATCACGCTGAAGGACGGCAAATGAAAATCGCATTCCGGATCGTGCCGGGCCTGACCTGTCTGGCCCTGCTCGCCCCCGCCAGCGCCGCCGACGCGCCCGATCTGGGTCGCCTCTTCTTCACTCCGGAACGACGCCTCGCGCTGGAACGCCAGCGTACCCACAACGTCCAGGAAGCGCAGACGCTGCAGGGCACCACCATGAGCCTGGACGGCGTGGTCCAGCGCTCCAGCGGCAAGTCCACCATCTGGATCAACCGCCAGGCGCAGAACGAGAACGACGGCGGCCGCACCGGCGTCAGTGCCGCCGTTTCGGCCAAGACACCGGGCAGCGCCCTGCTGGCGCCCGGCGAGGAAGCGCCGGCCAGGCTCAAGGTCGGCGAAGCGATGAACCGGGCCACGGGAGAACGCGATACCCGCCTCGGGGGTGGCGTGGTGGTGACGCCCGGCAACCGCGACACGGCGCGCTGAGAGCTTGTGAATAAATCTACTGCGCGTGCCGGATCGGGGCTTGGGCGGTGCTCGCTATCCTCATTTACAGAAACTTACATTCCGGTAGCTGCGCTCCGGCCGCACCCCGCTGCGGCCCGCTCGCAACGATTTCTTCACAAGCTCTGAGCCGCGCCGAGAGAATCATGCGTACCGTGGGACATCGCCGGCAGCCAATCATTGGCTTTTCAGCCTCGGCCGCCCAACTTGCGGAAGGCGCGCGATTCAACGACGAGATGCATCGCCTGCCAAGCGGCAGCGACGGTTTTATCCCGAAGGGAATCCATCGCTTCCGGACTCACGCGGAAGCCAACCAGCACCAGTCAGATTGCCTGGCCGAGGGCATGGCGGCAATCGCCAGGGCGCGTCGCAAAATCGACCCCCTCTGATGGAACAGCACAGTCGTCCCGCCACCTTCGATGACCTCAAGGCGCTCGTTCTGGCGTTGAACGAGCACGGCGCCGAGTACCTGCTGATTGGCGGCTACGCCCTGTTCGCTCATGGCTACCACCGCGCCACGACCGACATCGACCTGTTGGTTCCAGCCAATCCTGCCGCCGGGAAGAAGATCCGCGACGCGCTGCTTGTGCTGCCCGACCAGGCTGCCCGCGACATCGACCCGAACTGGTTCGACGAAGGCGACAATATTCGCGTCGCCGATGCCTTCGTCGTCGATCTCATGCTAAACGCCTGCGGCGAAACCTACGAATCTCTGCGGCAGTATGCGGAAACCATCGACCTCGACGGCATCCCGGTGCACACCATCAACCTGCAAGGCCTGCTGCTCACCAAGCAAACCTCGCGCGACAAGGACATCGCCGACCGCGTCGTTCTCGAACGAGCCTTGGCCGCGTTAGACGCGGGTTATTGGAAGCCGTGAAGGTGTTTCCATGAATAGCCTCCATCGGCGCAACTGGCGTGCCGCGCCACGGTCCAGTCGAGGGTTCGTGCTGATCACGCTGATCGCGCTGCTGACCATCGGCGGCCTCTACTTTTTCATCAGCAACCTGTCTCCGGAAATCCTGCGTGCGAACACGCAGCAGAAAACCGACAAGGCCCTCACACAGGCACGCGATGCCCTTCTGGGCTATGCCCTGCAGTACCGCGAATATCAGGCCGCCACCGGGACCGACAGCGTCTACGGCTACCTCCCGATGCCGGACCTCGGCGAAGCGCAGAACCAGAACAGCGTATTGGTGAACTCCCCCTGCCCCGGCGAAGGCTGCGCCAAGCTTAATCCTGCCGGACTGGTGACCGGCCATACCTACATTGGCCGCTTTCCCTGGCGCACGCTGGGCACGGAACCCCTGCGGGGCGGCAATGGAGAATGCTTGTGGTATATCGTTTCCGGCAGCCACCGGAGCCTGACCAATACCGGCACGATGAACTGGGACACACTGGGCCAGATCGACGTCGTCGTTGCCGGCGGCACGTCTTCCGACCTCGCCAGCGCGCTCGCCAACCGCCCCCACGATCGCCCGGTGGCGATCATCTTCGCACCCGGCCCGCCGCTGGCGGGGCAGGATCGCAGCGCATCCGCGATTCCCGGCGACGATGTGAGCCAGTGTGGCGGCAACTACAATCCCGCCAACTACCTCGATCCGTCAATCGCCGCCGTGCAGGGCGGATCCAGTGTCTATTTCGCCGGCAATCGCAGCGTAGACGCCAGCGTCACGCCGGTTGCGGTGACAATCCAGGGCAGCGTCGAAAAGGACGGAGCGAACATCCTGCACGGCAAATGCCAGCGCAGCGCAAATTGCACCACGGTCGCCAACGACCAGGGCCTGGCGCTGACCAGCGACGACCTGTTCGGCGCGCTGCGCAAGTCGGCAAGTTTCCGCACCGACATCAACGCCATGCTGGAGCGCATGACCACGTGTCTGCGCGACCAGGTAGCGGCGGGTGGCAGTTATGCGCCCGTTGCACTTGCCGGCTTCACGCCGCCGGCCGACAAGACTGTCGGTCGTATTCCGACCAGCACCTGCTACGACGACACGCAGAATCCGCGTGGCTATTTCAGCCATTACTCGGACCAGATTTTCGTCGTGCGGCAGACCACAGCGCCCTTTAGCGTGACCGATACAAAAAACACGCCGGCGGCGGGAGACGACACGACGACCTCCTGCCCCGGGGTCCTTATTTTCGCCAGCCAGCGCGGCAGCGGACAAACACGCAGCACAGCCACCGAGCGGAATGTGCCGGCCAACTATTTCGAAGGCAGCAACCTCGCCGGATTCATCACCACGGGGGCCTTGAACTTTGCCGGGCCCACCCAGTTTTCACAGGTAAGCGCGCTCGCGTCGGCAACGCAAACCGCCAGCCAGGACATCGTGCGCTGCATTCCGTCCGGAGCCAGCCTGACCGTCGTCGCGCCGGCCGTGGCGACGGATGCCGGCAGTATCGCCCTGGCAAGCTACGACCCCGGCGCGCGATTGCTGACCCTGGGCAGCGCGGGCGACGAGTCCAGCTACGGCGCCTCCGCCTCCGCGCTCTTCGCCTGTGCCTGGACGCCCGAGATACAGGCCGCCGGTTCGGGCTTGCGCAGCTATTTTCGTTTCCGCATCCGGCGCGTCGGCGAGGGCTTCACCTTTGCCCTGATCGACGGCGACCGCAATGGCACCAATGCCTGTGGCGCCGCGCGGCAGCACCTCGGCTATTCGGGCGACAACGGCAATGCGGCCACGCCCTATATCGAGGCACCCAAGCTAGCGATCGAATTCGACACCTCGCGCCAGTGCAACTCGCCCACCTTCGATGCCAACGGATTCCCCGCCTGTATCTTTTCCGAGGGAGGCGACACCCTGCGCAACGGCCGCAACGACCCCTGCTATACGACGAGCTGCTGGGAGGACAGCCCGCTCTATCCGGTTACCAAGCAAAGCCTTGACAACAGCAGCCATGTCGCCATCGTCTATTGGGGCTATGGCGCAGCCTTGAGCCAAGCCAAACAGGACGACAACGTCCATGACCAGGCCGATGACCTCTCGGGCACTACGCCGAGCACGCCCATGCCCACCGATCCTTCGCCGCGCCCGGGGCCGCGCAATCCCGCGCCGGTGCTGCCCTATGTTCCCAACCCGGCCATCATCCCCGGCATCGCACCGCTCGACCGCATGGGCGGCGCCGACGCCTCGCAACGCGAGTTCCACGCGCGCCTCGAAGTGACCCGCACTTTCACCGAGCCGATCGACGCCAAGGATGGCACCACGGCAGTCCAGGTGCAGTTCTGGATCGAACCGCAATCCGCCAAGAGCATTTCGGCCATGACCTACAACCCCGGCTCGGCGCCCACCTTGACCGTTACGGCGGCGGGCCATGGCCTCAGTGATGGCGATACCGTCGTCATCCGGGATGCGGTTCCCACCGGCTACAACGGCGAGTACACAATCAGGAGCCACAGTGCCGACCAGTTCACCGTGAACTTCCCGACCGCCAGCCCGAATCCGGGACCGTACATTTCCGCGATCACCTGGCTCAACCTCGCAACCACCGACCAGGCCACCGTGACCTCCGCCAACCACGGCCTGACCGGCGGCTCGGTGGTCATTTCCGGCGCAGTGCCGACGGAGTTCAACGGCACCCACGCGATCACCGTCACCGGCCCCGACACCTATCGCTTCGACCTCGAACTGTCAGCCGCGCCGGGCAGCATGGCACCGGCCGTCGCCGCCCCCAAGGCCCTGACGCCGCGCCAGATCGCGCTGGCCAACACGACGCGGCCCATGAGCGTGCTCGATGCGACGTTCAAGCCCCTTGTCTCCAATAGCGCGACGATTTACGATGAACAGATGGCGCCTTGTGCATTGACCGGACAAGCCTGCCCCAATGGCCAACGCTGCGGCTCCGACACGATGTGCTACCGACCTTCATTCCGCAATCTTCGCCTCGGCTTCACCACCTCGGAACGGCCCACCACCAGCAACACCACCGCGCGCGGCCAATTGATCGAGATCACCGACCGGGCCACTACATGGCTGCCATGAAGATCGCCGTCCCGCCAGCGCCGTCCCAAGGGATACCGCTTAGCATAACTTTTCATTAGCAGAATGCCAGCCCAGAAGAAGATCGTCGTCATCGCCGGCCCCAACGGCGCGGGCAAGACGACATTTGCTCGCGAGTTCCTGCCCAACGAGGGCGACTGTCCGGTGTTCGTCAATGCCGATCTGATAGCCGCCGGCATTTCGCCCTTCCAGCCCGAGGCTGCGGCCTTTCGTGCCGGGCGCTTGATGCTGAGGGAGATCGCCAACCATGCGGCTCTTGGCACCAGTTTCGCATTCGAAACCACTCTGTCCGGCGTGACCTACTCCCGCATGATCGATGGCTGGCGGGGAAATGGCTACACTGTCAAACTGATATTTCTTTCCCTGGGATCGGTCGACGAAGCCATTGCCCGTGTCGCAACACGTGTACGGCAAGGCGGGCACAACGTGCCGGAAGATACAATACGTCGCAGGTTTGATGCCGGACGCTTGAATTTTCATTCCGTTTACCGGTCGCGGGTCGATTCATGATTACTGTTCGACAATAGCGGCGAAATACCGCTGCTGCAGGACGAAGGAGAAAATACTTGAGTACCATCGCCATACCAATACCCGTTTCCCACCTCAAGGACGCCGATATGCGCGCTGCGCCGGCCGCCCTGGTTCGAGCGGGCCAACGTGCAAGGGAAATCGCGGCCCGCACCGGCACTCCATTGATCGTGACGCAGAACGGCGAAGTGGTTGAAAAAGCCATCACCGCCGACATGATCGAACCTTTTGCACGCGCGGTGTAACACGACGAATGTTCCACACCGTCCCGCCAGCGCCGACTTTCCACCAGCGCGGCTTCACGCTGGTCGAACTCGCAATCGTGATGTTCATCGTCGCCTTGCTGCTGGGCGGCATGCTGCTGCCGCTCTCGGCGCAACAGGATGTGCGCTCCTACGGCGATACGCAGAAACTGTTGAGCGACTCACGGGACGCCTTGCTCGGCTTCGCCATGGCCAACGATCGCCTGCCCTGCCCGGCGTCGAGCACCAGCAACGGCGTGGAGGACCCCGTGGGCGGCGGCGTCTGCAATCATCCCCATGATGGCTTCTTTCCCGCCGCCACCGTCGGCCTGGCCCCTGTCGATGGCAGCGGCTACCTGATCGACGGTTGGGGCAGCAACGTCGACAACCGGGTGCGCTACGCGGTGAGTACCGCCAATACCAGCGCGCTGACCACCGGTTCGGGCATGAAGACCGCCGGCATCACCGCCCTGATTCCCGACCTGGAAATCTGCAACAGCGGTGCGCAAGTCCGCATCCCGCCGGTCGTCACCGCGCCCGATACGACCTCGATGTATTGCCATCCCTCGTTCCGCCTTGCACAGGATGCCGTCGCGGTCATCTATTCCCTCGGCAAGAACGGTGGAACTGGCGGCGCCGGAGCGGACGAAACCCACAATCCGAATCCGCGTTCGACCACCGCCGCCGACCGCGCCTTCGTCAATGCGCAGCAAGGCACCAATTTCGACGACCAGGTGGTCTGGCTGTCGAAGGGCACGCTGTTCAACCGCCTGGTGGCGGCTGGCCGCCTGCCCTGATCCGGCCTGGCAAAAGTCGGCGCCGGTAACACGGCAGCGGCATCCCCGACGGACGGTACGGTAGCGGGTGGCGACACGACGCCGTCGCCACCGGCGTGGCCAGGCTCAAACGCTTCCTGCCGGTTCCGCGTATCGCGGCATTTCTCTCGGCCATTGCCAAGTGATGCTATTTCAAGATTGAACTTTGAAATTGCATGATCTATAGTGAGTCCATGTTTCATCGCCTGATCACCAAACACCTCGTCGCACTGGCGGACCAATACCCGGTTATCACGGTGACGGGGCCACGCCAGAGTGGCAAGACGACGCTACTGCGGCAAACCTTTCCCGACAAACCCTACATCAACCTGGAGGCACCGGATACCCGCGCCGATCTGTTGGCCGATCCGCGGGGCTTTCTCGCGCGCTATCCGGATGGGGCCATTTTCGATGAATTCCAGCGCACGCCTGATCTGCCTTCATGGCTCCAGGTTCTGGTCGACGCGAAGCCGACACCCGGCCGCTATTACCTCACCGGAAGCCAGCAACTGGAGGTGATGAGTCGCGTCAGCCAGTCGCTGGCCGGACGTACTGCCTTGCTGAAACTCCTGCCGCTTTCGATCGAGGAACTCGCCATGGCCGGAATCGAGGCCGCACCCGACCGTCTGCTGCACGCCGGAGGCTACCCACGCATACATGCCTTGAAGCTCGACCCGGGACAAATGCTGGCCGACTATTTCGAAACCTTTGTCCAGCGCGATTTGCGCCAGCTGGCGCAGATCCGCGATCTCGGATTGTTCGAACGCTTCGTCCGTCTTTGCGCCGGACGCGTCGGTCAATTGCTGAATCTGAACAACCTCGCCGCGGATACCGGAGTTTCACAGCCGACCGCGCGCGCCTGGCTGACCCTGCTTGAGGCGAACTACATCGTCTTCCAGCTGCAGCCCCATCATGCAAATCTGCGCAAACGGCTGACCCGCTCGCCCAAGCTGTACTTCCATGACGTCGGTCTGGCCAGCTTTCTGCTTGGCATCAACCACCAGTCGCAGCTGGCTGCGCATCCTCTGCGCGGCCCGCTGTTCGAGAATCTGGTGATTGCCGAGGCAATGAAATGGCACTTCAACCGGGGCCGGCGCCCGAAATTGAGCTTCTATCGTGATTCAGGAGGGCTGGAGGTGGATTTGCTGCTCGAGCACCCGGTCAATCCGCTGGCCATCGAAATCAAATCCGGCGCCACGGTGTCGGGCGATATGCTGTCCAGCCTGCACCGGCTGGCGGCGCTCGCGCCAAGTGCCACGGCGCTGCGCATGCTGGTGCATGGCGGGTCCCTGAACGCGACGCGTGAAGGCATATGGCTGGTGTCCCTCCATGATTTTCCGGCTGCCCTGACGCACGCCATGGCTCTGCCCGGCGAAGCCTGACCCGGAACAAGGTCGGCGCTGGCGACACGGCGTCCTTGCCTCTCCGGTTGCGGCTTATGACCAGCATCACAAATCCTGAATCCACGGCCATGCGCGGTCGGTAGAATCGCCGCATCCACCTTCGGGAGTTCGCCATGTCCAAGCAGTTCAGGATCGCCCCCAGCATCCTTTCCGCCAACTTCGCCCGGCTCGGCGATGAAGTCGATAACGTGCTGCGCGCAGGCGCCGACATCGTCCATTTCGATGTCATGGACAACCACTATGTGCCCAACCTGACCATCGGCCCGCTGGTCTGCGAGGCGCTGAAAAAACATGGCGTCACCGCGCCGATCGACGTGCACCTGATGGTGAAGCCGGTGGACCGGATCATTCCCGACTTCGCCAAGGCT
>JBIKLV010000008.1:0-80491 GCA_044359585.1 Sulfuritalea sp.
CGCTGGACCTGGCACCGCGCATGAACTGGACGCTGGCCACGGCCGACGCCAACGACCCGAGCTTCCTGCTCACCAACCTGGACATCATCGCCGCCCTCGAACTGCAGGTCACCGGCAGCGCCGCGGTGGACATCGGTGGCGGCGCCCTGGTGGCGACCGTGACGGGGGTGGAACTCAACCTGGCGACGATGACGGTGACCGACGGCGTGACCACGCTGACGGGGGCCGACGTGCTGTCCTTCACCGGCACCGCGGCGCTGTTTGCCGGCACGGGTGGCAGCCTCAACGGCGCGCACACGGCGGTGAACAACGGCACCATCGGGTTTGCCGTGAGCGGCGTGACGCTGAGCCTGGTGATGGCCAAGGGCGCGCTGACCGACGCCGTGGTGGCCAACCGGGGCGACACCTACGTCGGCGTCTCGGTGGTACTGACCGACGCGCAGCTGATCGGGGTCTCCGGACTCGAGCTGTACGCCTCGGGCACGCTCAAGCTCAACGCCGCCACCGACGGCATCACCACGCTGGACCTGGCACCGCGCATGAACTGGACGCTGGCCACGGCCGACGCCAACGACCCGAGCTTCCTGCTCACCAACCTGGACATCATCGCCGCCCTCGAACTGCAGGTCACCGGCAGCGCCGCGGTAAATGCTTTCGGGTTCTTTGTGGTCACTGTTTCAGGTTTTGAAATGACCATGGCGACGGCCGACATCAACAGCGGAAACGCTGCGCTGGGCACGCTAGCGGGTGCGTCCCTCATGTCGATATCGCTCACTGGACTCGACGCTTTTGCGGGTGTTGGAGGCAGCCTGAGCGGTGCGTCAGCGGGTGCTTCCGTGGTGACGAGCGGTGCGCTCGGTTTCGAGATCAGTGGCGGCAGCGTTTCGGTTTCCATCGTCAAGCCTGGCGGACTGGCAGCAGGGGACCTGACAAGCTATACAGGTTTCGAAATCGGACTGGACGGCGCGCAGCTTCTTGGGGTCGATGGCCTGACCTTCATCGCCAGCGGTTCCGTACTGATAAACAAGGCGACCGACGCTGCCGGGCTCGAATCGGCCCAGCGGATTGACTGGTTCGAGGCCACCAGCCTTATCAACGATCCGGGCAATCTGATGCCTGCCTTCAGCGCCAGGTTGACCGATGCCGTAGCGCTGCAAATCGATGGCAGTGCTGCGCTCGATGTATTTGGTTCCGTTGTTGGTACCGCGACGTTCAGCATCGTCCAGGGAACGCAGACGATCGGTACCGGAAACCCGTTACTCGGCGGCGGCACACTGAACAATGCTTCAGTGATGGTTATTTCGCTTTCGAACCTCAACTTGTTCGCAGGCGTCGGCGGCGGTCTTGCCGTTCCGGCAGATCCTACGGACGTCTCGGCCTATGGCATCGATACAGCCGGTGCGCTGGGTTTCAGTATCGTGGGTGGCAGCGTGGATCTGGCGATCGTGCGTCCGACGGGACTTGGACCGACCGACAAGACCAGTTATCTCGGGCTTGAAGTTTCGCTTGCCGGCGCATCACTCATCGGGATTGAGGGATTGCATTTCAATGCCAGCGGCACTGTCTCCGTCAACAAGGCAACCGCAGCCGACGGTACGCCTGCCGCGCAGAAGATCAACTGGTCCGCAGCAACCGGGAGCTTGTTGCCCGGCTTCAGCGCCGGATTGACCAGCGGCGTCGATCTGCGCATCGCCGGACAGGCTTCGCTGGATATATTCGGCTTCGTGGTCGGTACCGCAGGATTCACGATGGCGCAGGGCACGAGTACCGTCACGACCGGGAACGCCAACGTCGGTACCGCAGGCACGCTTAACAACGCAGCGATCATGGGGGTCACGCTGACCAACCTGAATCTGTTCGCCGGGGTGGGAGCGGCTCTGAACGACAACAGCACAGTCACTCCGATTGACGACACCATCGACCTTGGTGGCGCCATCGGCTTCAGCATTACCGGCGGCAGTGTTGCCATGGGCCTGGTGCGGCCGGCAACGGCGAATCCTGCGGACAAGAGCAGTTACATGGGCATGGCGATTACCGTTGGGAGTGCATCGCTGGTCGGTATCGAAGGACTGATCCTCGAGATTAGCGGCACCGTTCTTGTAAACAACGCAACTGACAGCGCCGGGACTGCTGTGACGGAGCGTGTCAACTGGGCAACCTCGAACGACGTCGATGGTCTGCTACCCGACTTTTCGTCATTTGCGTCACTGACCAAGAACGTTGCGATGGCGATTGAAGGCAGTGCCGTACTTGATCTCTTCGGAATCATCGTCGGTAGCGCCGATTTCGACTTCTCGAGCCGCACGGTGGATATCGACCAGAACGCGAACGGGGTGTTCTCGCTTGCAGAGAAGGACCTGCAGGACGCGACTTTGCTGACGATCGGCTTGTCGAACCTGAACCTTTTCGTCGGTGTGGGAGCGAGTCTCGATCCGTCAGGGGTGCCGATAACAACTGGCGCAATAGGGTTCGCGGTCACCGACGGATCGCTAGGCTTGGCGATTGTCAGGGCGAATGCGACCGCCATTGCCGGTGACAATCGCAGCTATATGGCAACCACAGCTTCACTCGGAAAGGCTAGCTTTGTTGGCCTGCCGTCGGATATCAGTATCGTTGCCGCAGACATTTCGGTGGATATCAACCGCGCATCCGGCACCATTCCGCTGCTTGCCACTGCGCAGGTGCCATCGGCGCTGGATTGGACCGCGGCGCTTGATCTGGATAACGACGGACAATTTGGCGAGGCGCTGGTTGACGATGTGATTGCAGGTGGCCAGACGATCGCGCTCGTTGATGAATTCACCGGTATTTCCGGCAAGCTCGGCCTGAGTGCCTTTGGTGTTGTTCAAGCATTCGCGTCGTTCGAGATGACCATCCGCACCGTGGATGTGGATGTCAACGGGGATGGCCTGATCAACTCCGCGGATCTGAACGATGCACAGCTGATGGCGCTCGAGCTTGCGTTCCTGGAGCTAGATCGCTCCGCGGACATAAATGGCGATGGATTCATCAATGCCGCCGATGCAGCACTCTACGACGCGCTCAAACCGGCCTCCGTCGTCGGGACTCCCGTCTTGCCCGGCTTCTTCGTCGGGGTTCCGGGCGGCCCGGGCTTCAAGGTGGATAGCGGCCGCTTGACCTTCGCGACGATCAAGGCAAATCCCGATGTGGCGAAGAGCGTCGACGTGGCGCGTACCTATACCGTCATACTTGCAAACGTCAGGGGGGCCGAACTGGTCGGCCTGCCGGAGGGCATCGAAATCGAGGCGATCCGGCTCGACTTCGTATCTAGTGGCTCGTCGCTGTCGACGGCAACCGTTCCCGTTGGCCTGAACTGGGCCACCGCCATTGACCTGCAAGCGTCGGCGGCAACCTTCGGCGCCGATCCGGTTGTCGTTGGAACGCAGACCATTGCCCTTAGCAACCTCGATGCAGGCCTGTCGATCAGTGGCGCCCTCAAGCTCAACATCCTTGGCTCGGTTCTCGCCGCCGGCGAGTTCGAATACGACCAGCTTTCAGGTGTAAGCGGAAGCGACGGCACCATCTCGTTGGCCAATGCCACTGGCCAACGGCTGTCACTGTCGAACTTGCATTTCTTCGTTGGTGTGAACGGGGCATTCATCGAGGATGCGGACGGCAATGTCACCGGGCTCGATACCGACGATGCCATCGGCTTCAGCGTCACCGGCGCGAGCCTCGACCTGATCATCGTCAAGGAAGCGACAGGAACCCGCAGCTGGATGGGGGTCGCGGCAAACGTTGCAGGCATGGGTGTTCATGGCTTGCCCGACGCTTTCGAACTGGAAGTTCTCAACCTCGCATTGCGCTACAACGGCAAGGCCGCGGATGCAAGCAAGCTCGACTGGGCAGCCCTTGCCGCCCTGCCAGGGAATGCGTTCGGTATCGACGGAACCGGTCTCGCGGCAATCACTCGCGCCACCGACATTTCCATTTCGGGCCAGCTTTACCTGAATATCTCTAGCTTCGTGATCGTGCTTGCCGGATTCAGCATTGATCAGCAGTCGGGCATGGCCATAGATGACAGCAAGGGAATCAACATTCCGATCGGAGTGCCCGGCGCCAACGTGCTCGTCATTCGCTTGACCGGCGCTTACCTGTTCGTCGGAGTCGACGGCGCCATCAACAAGGCCGGCTACCAGAATTTGACCAATCCCGGCACCTTCGAAGAAGGCCTCGAGGCGGTGGGCGCGGTCGGCTTCTTCGTCAATAACGCGAGCCTCGACCTGGCGATCGTCAGTGAGCCTTTGGCGGCGGGTGGCAAGAAGTGGGTGGGCGTCGCTGCGAGCATCGACAGTCTCGGCGTTACCGGGTTGCCGGATGCGTTCACGCTGAAGATCAGGGATCTTGAGTTTTTCTACAACGTTGCGGCGAGCAACGGTTCGCGAATGGACTGGAAGGCGCTGGCTGCCAATTCCTCCGACGGCTTCAATCTTGGCTTGGGCGCCCTTGCCTTGATGGATAACTCGGTCGAGTTCCGGGTCGCTGGTTCGGTAATGGTCGCGATCGAGAATTTCGTTTATGTCAGCGGCAGCGTTGCATTGCAGCGCAAGGAACTGTTCGTCAAGACAGTCGGTAGCGCTACGACGACCAAGATGTCGGTTTTGACACTTGGGGCGAGTGATCTCCGCGCGTTTGTCGGAATTGGCGATGCAGACAGCGACAACGACGACCTGGTTGACGACGACGCAACACTTGCCCAGAACGCGATCGGCGTCGTGGTAGGGATTGACGACCTCGCCATCGTGCTTGCCAAGCCGGTCGTAGCCGTCGGCGCGCCACCCAGCACCAAGAGTTACTTCGCGCTTTCGGGCAGCGGCAGCGCCAGCCTGATCGGCGTGGATGGTGTCGAAATCGGCGGGCGTGTCCAGATTTCGATCAACAAGGCTTCCGACAAGGCGAATCTCGTGGCCATCACGCCGTCGATCGACTTCCTCGCGAGCGCGACATCGAATCCGGACGCCTGGGGCAGCGCCGCGGGTCTCAAGGCGCCCACCGGACCTGCAACGGACCAGTTCGTGATTGTGAACTTCGCCGAAAGCAACCTGCTCAGGGTATCGGGTTACATCACGATATCCATCGCCGATTTCCTGCACCTCTCGGGACAGTTCTCCTTCAGCCAGAGCGGAACGCCGCAGACGGTCAAGATTGAGGGCAGTACCAGCACCAAACAGGTCAACGTGATGACCATCGGTGCTAGCGACGTCAATGCCTTCGTTGGGGTGGGCGGCCCGTACTTCGTGGATTCCAACGAGGACGGCATCATCGATGGCGACGATGAGCCGTTGGCGGACGGCGCGATGGGCTTCGTGCTGCGCAACCTCGATTTCGCGCTGGCGCTCTTCAAGCCCGTCAATACGGCGACCGACAAGAGCAGCTATTACGCGATCCAGGCCAGCGGCGGGGCGGAGGTGATCGGCATCGACGGCATCACGATACGCGCGGATGTCCTCGGGATCGAAATCAACGGCGGCAAGAATAACCTTGGCGCGCCGCAAGCACTGGACCTCGCAAACAGCCCATCGTTTGCGGCGGAAGGCGGCCTTGACGTCCAGACCGGTCTCGATCCTGACGGTGCGGGCGATCTTGTGGCTCCGTCGCTCAAGCTGGACTTCACGGAGAACGTGATCCGGGCGTTCGGCGCGGTCACGATCATCATCGACAACTTCGTTTACGTCAGTGGCAACTTCGAATTCGTCAAGAGCGATGCGCCGAAGACGGTAGTGCTCACCAACGGCACCAGCAAGACGGTCAGCGTACTGACCGTGGGTGCGAGCGATGTCAATGCCTTCATCGGCACCGGCGATCCGGACAGCAACGCCGACGGCCTGTTCGATCTGAACGATGAACCAGAGGAGAACGGCGCGATCGGTCTGGCAGTAACCGATCTCGATTTCGGACTTGCCCTGTTCAAGCCGGTAGCCATTGCCGACAAGTCGAGTTACTACGCGCTGCGGGCAAGCGCGAATGGCATCTCATTGGTTGGCGTGCCGGGCGTATTCCTGGGTGCCAACAACTTGCAGGTAGCCGTCAATGGCGCGAGCGTGCCAAATACGGGCGGCCCGACCCCGACCGCTCCGCCACCCGTGATCAACTTCAGCGCCACGGGATCCAGCTTCGGCAGCAGCGGATTCACCTTCGGCACCGGGGGCACCAATACAGTCACCCTCGACATGTCCACCCGCATCATCGCTGCCTCCGGTAACGTCACCATCGGACTCGACTTCGACACCGACGACACCGCGGAAATCACCCTCTCCAGTTTCATCTCCTTCGAACAGTCCTTCCGCCCGAACGGGTCGTCGGTGATCAAGATCGCCATGACCAACTTGTCCTTCGCGCTCGGCGATCCGGCGGATCCCGTCTTCGAACTCAGCGGCCTCTCAGGTTTCTTCCTGATTACCCAGCAGGGAATGGCGGCGAGCATCGAACTCAATGATTACAGTCTGGTCGTCGACGGCGATGGGGCCAACCTTGAGATCAGCGGCGATATCGCGGTCCAGATCAATACCACGAACGCCGCAGTCAATGAGACCTTCGTCATCGACAGCCTTGGCAACACCAAAGTCCTGTCGGTTCCCAAGGGACCTTCGCTGCGTCTGACTGGATTCATCGACCTTAGGGTCACTTTTGACGATGCGGCAGTTTCCGATCCATTCGTCCTCAGCGGCAACTTCAGCTTCGAGCAGGTTTCACTGACCGATCCGGATGCCGGTGGCCCGCTACTGGCGCCGAAGGCCATTCGCATCGCGGCCTCCGATGTGACCGTCAGCGTGCTCGGGGTCGGCCTGTTCGACGGGCAGGGCGGTTTCATATTCGGACCGGACGGCATCGCCGGCCAGATGAGGGTCACTGTGGATCTCACCACAGGAGATCCCGGATTGCCTACCCTCGGTGGAGACGTGCTGCTGCAGATCAACACGACAGGCAAGGCGGTAAATCAAACCATCTCTGTCGGCAATACCAATATCGCCATCAAGTTTACGGCGGCAGAGGGAAATGTCGTTCGTTTCGCGATCCTCAACGCGACCATCTCGGTGCCGCCCTTCTTCGAGTTGACTGGCGACTTCACCATACAGACCGAGGGCGAGATGACGCTCTACGGTGCCCGCAATGTCGAGATATTCCTCGGTTCGATTCCGGCGGGACAGACCTTGCGCGACGATGCGGGCAATCTCAACCCTGATGCGGTGGGCCTGTTGGTTACCAACGCGAGCGTCGGATTGGTGAAATGGGCCACGGCGCCTGGAGCCAGTTCGACCACCCCCGCGCGTTATGCGGTGTATGCCTACGGTGAAGCCAGCTTGGTGGGTGTCGATGGCCTGACGATCAGCGGTTCAATTACCGTGCGGCTCAATAATTCCGGCCAGGCGCTCGACAAGTCGATCATCCTGCCGTCTGATCCGCTCGCTGCTGTCCCGGTTCACCTGAACGGCGAGGATGACGACGCAGATGGACTCATCGACGAGGTGGGTGAGCAGGCCGCCATCCGGGTCAGGTTCAACTCAGCCGCAAAGACTGAAGAGTTCTCAGCCGGTTTCAACGAAGCAGGCGAAATCGACCCTGACACTGCACTGACGATCAGTGCTGCCGGCATATTTACCGTGTCGGGAGCGGTGTCCTTCATCCGGACGCCGAGCGGCCGAATCAACGTCGACATGCCGCAGGCGTCCGTCGCCATATCCATTCCGAACCAGTCGGGCGGGTTGCAGGAGGCATTCGGCATCTCGGGCGCGGCCCGCTTCCATTTTGGCGGCCCTGAAGGATTCCAGCTTGAGGACATCCGCGTCAGCGGCTATTCCATCTTTGGGCAGGGGGCCACCATTGCCGCGCCGGCCTCGTCGCTGCGCGCGCCGACCGCCGATCTGGCCAACCCGACGGCGACATCGATTGTCAGCATAAATGACCTGACCTATCTCGCCGTCACCTATCAGGATCCGAACCGCGTCGGCATGAACGATGCGACTATCCTCGATGCCACCGCCGAGTTCCTGGTCTCGGTGACGAGAGCCGATGGCACATCGATCGCGGGCCTCACTGTCGAGAACGGCGGCGTGCTGAAGTCCGTCGATTCCACCAATGATCGGACCTTCCTCTACCCGATCCTGATGACGGATGCCTTCAAGGCGGCGGTGTCGACCACCGGCGTCACGGTGACCGTGACCTTCGTCAATGCGACCTGGTCCGATGCACGCGGCGCCAATGGCGCGGCCGAGGTCGAGCGCTTCACCCTCTACACCCCGGCACAGGCGACTGCCGCGCCATCACCGCAACCGTATGCCACGCTGGCAAGTCCGACCAACGGCGCGACCGCGAGCCTGCAGACGCTCAACGCCCAGCGCTACATCGATGTGATCTTTTTCAGCCCGACGGGCGCCGCCATCGACGCCGCGAGCATCGACGGCAACGAACTCAGGATTACGGGCGCCGGATCGGCGAACCTCGCGAAGAACGCCGACGGCACCGTCATGGCGAGTGTGCTGAATGTTTCCGGAAACACCTATCGGTACCTGCTGACGCCGCGCGTGGGCGTGGACCCGAAGGACACCTTCGTCGCCGGCGAGGTCAGCGTCCAGATCGTCGCCGGAAGCTGGCGGGTGGGAACGGGTGGCAGTGCGGTAAGCAACGTCCGTACGGATGAAGTCTTCACCATTTCTTCGTCACTGCAAACGGCCGCGGCCGGGTCCAATGCCATCGCCCTTGGCCCGCTATCCTTGCAGGGACCGTCGCTTACGCTGGCGAAGACCCAGTTCAAGGATGGCAAGCTGATTCTCACGGTGGCCATCGGTGTCGACGTGGCATCCCTAAGCTTCGGCGGAGGCCAGAGCCAGTCAAGCAGCGGCATCACGGCAAAACTGACCGGATTGCTCGGCACCTTCGACATCGCCGTCGATATTCAGTTGGCGCTGGCTGCCATCACCGGCGGCGGCAACCTGCTCGCGGCCTTCAGCGTGCCGGGCAAGTTCGGCATCCAGATCGCAGGGCTCGATATCGAGATTCCGAACGCGTTGAAGGTTACGGGCAGCGGCATCATCTTCAACTGGGACCCGAACTATGATCCGGCGGAAAATGGCGGGGCGCGGCAGCGCCTGCTCGTGGTGCAGCAGGCCTCGATCACCTTCCCGGCATTTGGAATTACGGGCCAGATCAATCCCAACGATGGCAGTCCCGGCCTGGTCGTCTATACCGACGGGTTCGACATCGGCGAGGCGCAACTCATCTACAAGCCGGGTGCCACCGGGCCGAATGCGATGTCACAGACCTCCGGCGCAACCGGCAAGATCGGCATCGCCGGCATTCTGGAGTTCGACGACCTGCGGGTTGGCGTGACCAACTTCAAGGTCACCTTCGGGCAGGCGGTTGACTTCAACGGGACGATCTTCTTTGCCTCGGGCGGTGCCCGGTTCCTGCCTGGCAAGCCTGTTTCCGCGATCATCAGCGACCGACTCTCGGCCGAACCACCCATTGCTCCCGGCGTTCCCGATACCGAGGCTGTTCGCGTTTCGCTCGAGTTCGAACATGGCAAGGTCAAGGGCCTGATCTTCCATGCCGACACGCTGCGCATCACGCTGGGGCCGGTTCTCACGCTCACCGCCACCGATCTGCTGATCAATACGTCGGCCGCCGCCAATGAAGAAATGGTGAGCTTCCGCTCGGTCGGCGCCGAGGTGACGATAGGCTCGCTGGTGCTGGGAGGCGAAGGCCGCAATTTTGCCTTCCTCGGCGACGGCACCTTCGTCACCAAGCCCGGCTTCGGTGTCTTCATCAGCGTCGGCGCGGCCACCGGCGAGAGCTTCAAGTGGCCCACCTGGCTGCCGATCAAGATCACAGAGATCGGCATTACCTGGGCCGACATCCAGAACGATCCTGCCGACTTCGTCCTGACTCTGTCGGCTTCGGTCACCGGCATACAGGGCATGGCGGGGCTCGAATTCTCGGGAGCGATCGAGGGCGTCAAGATCGACGTGGGCAAGCTTCTCGACGGGCAGTTCCCGATCATCGACATCGCGTCGATCGGTGTCTCGCTCAAGGGCAACCTGTTCGGGGGCGAGATCAATGCGGGCCTGATCGGCGGCATCATCAAGTTGGACGCCACGGGCTCCATGATCGATACCTTCGACACCACGACGCCGGTAGAAAAGCGGGTGTTCTTCATCGGCGTCGAGGGCGGCTTTGCCATGGCGGGCGTTGGTGGCTTCGGTATCAAGTTCGCCGTTTCCGAACTTGGCCCGCTGGGTGTGTATATCTTCGCTTCGGTGCCCGGCGGCATCGTGCTCGAGCCCAATACGGGCTTGGCGATCAACGATTTCTCGGCGGGCGTCGAATTCTTCAAGACCCTGCCGTCGATCGACAAGCCCGAAGAACTGCGCGGACCGAATTTCCAGTTGCCGACCGCACAGTCTGCCGAGCAGTGGCTCGCTGGCGTCAAGCAGCAGGTGGTGACCCAGTACCGCGCGATTCAGGCCAACCCCTCGCTGGGTGGTTTCCTTGCCGCATTTACTTCACCGATGCTGATCACCGGCGGCGCGAAGTTGTTCACGATCTATGCCTCGAAGGAAACTTTCAACGGCGAGGTCATCCTGCGGTTCAGCACCGACGGCAAGATACTTATCATCGGCAAGCTCAATTTCGCAGCCGACAACCTGAGCATCTCCGCCAGGCTATATGCGGATCTTTCCAAGATCGCCTCCGGCGAGGCGACCGTTCTGTTCCTTGCCGATATCCCGGATCAGGTTCAATTGCTGACCATCGACGGTCGTCTGAAGATGGGCTTCCGCAATCCGAATACCGGCGAGGAGGCCACCTTTACCGTGGTCGACCCCAAGACCGGCAAGCCTTACGCACGACTCGTCGGCCCGAATGAGGGCGGCGTGATGGGCACCGGCACTTTGACCGGTCGCGGCTATCTGTTGGTCGACATTCCTGCTGGCGTGGCAGGCGCTGCACTCAATGTTGATAGCGTGACCGACCTCGCTCCGGAGTTCAAACTGGCGGCCGGAAGCCCCGTAGCACTCGACACTACTCAGGCACCGGTGCTGGTGGACGGCAAGTTCTGGTTCTGGGTCAACGGCGATGCGTCAACTGCCGGCCCGATCAGCATCATTTGGCTGAAGGAAACCTGGTCCTACACCTCATCAGACGGAACGGAGGTGTTTTACGCAGGCGGTGCCTACCAGGATGCGGACAATGTCTGGCAGGCCGAGTCGGCCAGTACCGTCGCCACCATTCCGGTGTTCATGGTGCCGTATATCGATGTTCGCCTGGTTTCCTCCGCCACCGGCGAAATTGATGACGCGACCATGCAAAGTTTCGCCACCAGCGGCGCGGCTCTGTTCAGGAAGGACTCGGTCGATCCGATTTCCAAGGTCAGCGATGGCGCCGGCAAGAAGGCCTGGGTATCGCTGGGCGAGGGCAAGCTGCGGCTGTTCTTCAACCCGACCGAGGTGGCTACCCCGGGCATCCAGAACTTCATGGCGGGCGTCTATACGCTGAAGGTCGTCAATGCCTGGCAGGACTCCTCCGGAGCCGCCGGCGACGCCAACCAGAACTTCTCCTTCGAGCTGGTCGACCCCAGAGCCGACGTGGCAGGACCATTCAATGCCAACCGGCCGGCGGTCGACGTCCATGTCGCGAATGCGCAAGGCGCATTCATCGACGTTACCTACAAGGCGACGCCGGGTTCAGCGCTCGATTACGAATCTATACTGGATGCTGGTCAGGAGTTCTCCTTCACCGCAGGCGGCATCACGGTCGATGGCGACCCGGTGCCGATCGCCATCGTCATCGCCGCGGACGGATCCGCGAGCTATGTCGAGATCCTCCAGGGCAGCATGAGCGACAGCGACTGGTACACCCACCTGGCCAACGAAGGCATTACCCAGTTCCGCTATACGGTCACATCAGGTGCCTTTGAACCGACCAACATCGAGATCGTGTTTGCGGCGCATGCGGGTGAAACTGGCTGGCGAGATTCGTCCGGCAACAAATCCGTGGTGGATTTGGTGACGCGCAAGTTCTCCATCGACGGTCCGACTGTCCAACTCGTGTCCCCGGCTACCGGCGGCCGGATCGACGTCGGGGCGCTGATCGGGCGCGGATTCATCGACGTCACCTGGACCGTCAGCGTGACCGACTACCAGCTCGATGTCGCGTCGATCACGGATCTCGCCGCGGAATTTACGCTGAGCGGTCCCGGACTGGGTACGGTCAAGCTCGACAGCGGTCAGGCTCCGGTCCGTCTCGACACGACCCCCGACAGCAGCTACACCTTCCGCTACTGGATTTCCGGGGCCTTTGCGGCATCGTCAGAAGTCGGCGCTGACGACACGGTAACTCTCGAACTTGTCGAGGGAAGCTGGTCGCTCAAGGCCGACAACCATCCGACGCCGACGGCGACGAGCGTCAACCTGACCAGTTCGCAATGGCTCACGGTCAATTTCGACAATGTTCCCGCCGGCTTCCGGATCGATCCGGCCTCGATCATCGACTCCGGTGCGGAGTTCTCTCTGGCTGCCTACACCGGCCAGAACGCCGCGAAGAACGGCACCGGCACGATCGCCCTGGTAGCGGGAATCGCGCCGCAGCGCATCGGCGAAACCAATAGCTACCGTTTCCGCGTGGCGGGCAATTTCGCCGCTGACGGCACGCAAAGCGTGACCCTGAATTATGCCGACGAATCCTGGTCCTTCATCGGCGAATCAGCAGCAGGTGTCAGCGCCGTCTGGGTGGAAGCGGCCCCCGCCAGCCCGACCGTCGACGCGTCGCTCCTGGTCGCCGCCAGCACGAGCTACATCGACATTGCGCTGACGCCGTCGGTCAAGCTGACGGGAGGCGGCGCCTACACGATTACCGACGTCCCCGACCATACGGAAATCGAATTGAGCGGCAATGGCATCAACGGGCCACCCACGCCGATCAATCCGATCGACATGAGCACCGTCGATCCGCTTGCCATGGGCGGTCGGGATGCGACTGTCCTGGGCAATGGCGTCTACCGCTACTACATCGACGCGAACAAGTTCCGGGTCAGCGGCGACGGCATGGTGGAGGTGCTCGTCAAAGCCGACGCCGTGGCTGACTCCAGCAGCATGGGGAACCGCGCCACAACGCAGAAATTTACCGTGCAGGGCACCACCGTCAGCGTCACCGGCCCCGCCGATGGCGGCCTGATCGGCATGGCGTCGCTGAACGATCGCGGCTTCCTTGACGTTACCTTCGGCTTCCCCGCAGGCAAGGTTCTCGACCTCGACAGCATCTATGACCTCGATGCTGAATTCAGCATCGATCCCGCCCCCGGACATACGATCCGCCTCGACGGGACCCAGGCACCGGTCCTGATCAACCAATCCGGCAACACCTTTACCTTCCGTTATTTCACGCTCGGCAAACACGCCAGCGGAGCGGTCACCCTTACCCTGCTCAGCGGCAAGATCGGCTTTGCCGATGGCAGCGTGAGCGCGGCGACCGATTCCATGGCCGTTGCCGCTCCGGCCACGGCCAACGTCAGCTACATCGACATCCGTTTCCAACCGACTACCGGCTTCGTGCTGGACGCGGAGTCGATCACCGATGCCGGCGCGGAGTTCGCGCTGGGCGGCGCCGGTGCCGCAGTGTCATTCGCAGCGGTCAATCTTCCGGTGCTGCGCCTGACCAGCAGCAACACCTTCCGCTACTTCCTGTCCGGGGACTTTGCGGGCGGCGAGGCCACGGTGGCCTTCATCGCCAATTCCGTGTTCTCCGTGGCGGTGGATGTTCCCGGCGAGGTCGATGCCGATGGCACGGGTGGCATCGTCGATGCTGCCGGCGCCATCGGCAATCTGGTCGCGAACGAGCGCTTCACGGTGGTGATGCTCACCGCGACGCTGGCCGATCCGGTGCTTGGCTCCAGCACCGATGCCGACCTGCTCAATAATCGCGGCTACTTCGATGTCGACTTCCTCGCCATTCCGCTGCCGTCTGGCGCAGACAGCATCGACCTGGCGAGCATCACGGATCTCGATCCCGAGTTCACCGTCGTTGCATCCGGCACTGATTCCTTCGCGCTCGACAACAGCCAGGCGCCAGTCCGGATCGGTGAAACCGGCGCCAAGTTCCGCTACTGGTATACCGGAACCTTCAAGGCCGGAACCCTCGAACTCTCACTGATCGCCGGCAGCTTCGATTACCTCGATGCGGCAAATGCCGCCACGCCGAACGAAGCGGGGTCTCTGCCCGACGTCGTCGTTGCCGCCGCGACCAACAGCACCTGGATCGACGTGCGTTACACCACTGCCGGCGGCGTCGCGCTCGACAGCGCCAGCTTCGAGGATGCGGCGCGTGAATTCACGTTGTCGGGTACCGGCCTGGGTGGTGCCAGCGGCGTGGTCCTGCTGGCGGGAGCGCCGACGCTCCTCGCCAGCAGTACTGACAAGATCGACAACGACGGCGACGGCATCGTCGACGAGGATGACGAAACGGTCTATCGCTACTATGTCAGCCGCGGTTTCGTCGACGGTTCGGTGGCAGTTAACTTTACCGGCGCGAACTGGTCCGACAAGGATGGCAACCCCGGCCAAGATGCCGAGCAGGGCTTCCAAGTCATCTCCACCCTGAAGCAAGACAACGGGCAGGGCGGGCAGGCGGTCGGCAAGGTCTTCTTCATCGAGATCTCCGGTGGCATCAAGCTCCAGGGCCTGGGCTTCACCGACGAACCGATCATCGACATCCGCGGCGGCGTGACTCTCGAGATCGGCGTCTTCGTGCTGTCGAACGGCGGGACGGTCGCGCGTTTCACCCTCGACGCCAACGGCACGATCAAGATCATCAAGCTGGGCAACATCGGTTCTGCGGCAGCGCGCTTCGTGCTGCAGGCCGGCGGCACCGTTTCGGGCCTGCCCGAACTCTGGGGCGTCGCCAAGATCCAGGCCAACCTCGACTTCCTCAAGAACTACGGGATCTTTGTCGAAGGCAGCGCGATGCTGCAGCTCAACACGACCCCGACGCCGAAGACGGAAACCATCTCCCTTGAGGGCATCCCCGGCGACGTCATCCAGAAGAACCTGAGCTCTGCCATCGGCCTCAGCGGTCTGTCGACCTCCGTTCTGGGCGAGGTGACCCTGCCGACGACCTGGACTGCCGACTTGGCCACCGCTTTGAGCGTCGTCGATTTCGATCGCGGTATCGACGGTATTCAGTACAAGGACAAGACCGATGGTTCGATAAAGACCATAGACCTCGCCGGCGCCAAGGTGCAGACCATCATCCGCGGCCAGCAATACAAGATCATCACCCGCGATGCGGCGAACGCGACCAAGTTCGGCCCGACCTATTTCCTCGAGTTCGACACCAAGGACAACAAGTTCGACCTCCTGGCCGAGGGCCAGACTTTCGAACTGCCTGCACAGTCCTTCTCCATCGAGATCGTCGGCTCGCTGAAGATCAAGGCAAACGGTTCGTCGGACGAGAACGCGGACGATGCGGTGCGCTTGTTCGGAGGTTTCTTCCTGCGCATCACGCCGGATCGCTTCGAGATATTCGTCCAGGCCGAAGCCGAGATTCCGTTGCTCGGGCTCAACGGCAAGGCGGTCGGCCTGATCATCCTCGACGCCGACTTTTCCAGCCCGGGCCTGCCCGGCATCGCGATGATGCTCAACCTCGAACTGAGCCTCGGCCCGACGCCGGACGGCCCGGAGGGTAGCGGGCAGACCTCGGCACTGGACGGCATCTTCGAGTTGCGCGGCTCGGTGAAGGTGTCGCTGAACACGACACTGCGCGAGCAGATTTTCGAGATTCCGCAAAGCTTCCTCGACCTGCTGCCGGACGACGCGCCGACCACGGTCACGGTCTACGCCGCTGCGCCGGAGATCGACGGCAGCAAGCGCGAGGGGGTGCCGCCCGAGTTCTACATTTCCGCCAACATCCAGGGCAGCATCAAGCTGTTCGATACGATCACGCTGACCGGCTTCATCTCCTTCACGGCGGCCACTGACGTCAACCTGAATGCCTACGTGCGCATCGCCGGCGCAGTGAGCGTGAACATCGAGTTCCTCGGCGCGCTTTCGGGCAGCCTCGATCTGCAGTTCTATACCAACCTCGACGGCGAGGGCCCCGGCATCATGGGTCGGGTACAGCTTGCGCGTACCACCAGCGGCCCGCTCCTGGGGATCATCGACATCAGCGGCCAGTTCCTGCTCGAGTTCAACTCCTATTCGTCGGCGAAGACCATCACCAGCTTCCAGACCAATCGCGAGCAGAACTCGAACTACTCCGGTTCCCAGCCGGACATTCTCGCGACCGATCCGGATACCGGCTTCTTCGTCTTTGGCGACATCACCATCGATCCCGGTATCCGCCTTGTGCTGCAGGGCATGCTGAAGATCGGCAGTGCGGTCGAGATCAGCGGTCGCTTCGAGTTTACTTTCAGCCCGAACCCGTTCTCGATCGATATCAGGGCGCAGGCCAAGATGAAGCTGCTGGGCATCGGCCAGTTCGACATCGATGCCGTGTTCCGCCTCGACGTCGATGGTTTTGCTGTTTACGCAAACCTAAGCCTGCAGGCGGGCTTCGGCGGCGACATCGGCCTGTCCTTCGAGGCGGGCGCGACGCTCGAGCTTTATGTCGGGCCGCTGCAGCAGAAGATACTGACCAAGGCGGACGGAACGCAGGTCACCGTCAAGGCCGGCTTCAAGCTCAATATCAATGGCACGGTGACCTTCCTCGGATTTGCCTCGGCTTCGGGCAGCATCACGATCACGCTGCAGCGTGATGTGTTCTCCATCGAGTTCGACATTGCGATCGCGCTCGGTCCGATCACGGTGGCCGCGCGAGGCGGCGCGGCGATCTACACCGACAGCAATCCTGGTCTCGCACTGCTGCTCGATGTCAGCATCGACGCCAACATGTTCGAGGTGATCAAGATCAAGGCCTCGGGCAAGCTGCAGTTGAATACCACGGGTGCGGCGCGGACGCTTTCGGGCGTGACCATGCAGGCCGGCAGCTTCCTGATCGCGCTGAACGGCGAAGTGAAGTTCCTCGAAGTCCTCAAGTTCCAGGCCGGGTTCGTGCTCGAAGTCGGCTATGAAGGGGTCGGTTCGTGGCGGGTTGCCTTCAACGCGCGCATGGATTTCTTTGGCCTGATGACGGTGCAGGCAACCGGGAGCTTCAACTACAAGGGCTATTTTGATATTTCCCTGGACGGCGAACTCGTCCTCGGTACCCGCAGCTTCGGCCTTGTCGCCAACCTGCACTTCCGCGTTGCCTTCGGCGAGCGTGAGGTGATCGGAACCCCCGGCCTCACCGAGTACTTCTTCCTCGTCGAGTTCTCCGGCGGCGCGAGCCTGCGCGCGTTCGGCATCACCTTCGCCGGTGTCGACATCGGCGCCAGCATCACGGCGTCGGGCGAGGGCAGGGTGCCGCTGGTGGCGAGTGCGCATGCCTCCGTCAAGATTCTCTTCATCAGGATCAGCGTGTCGATGAGCTTCACGATCGGCTACATCGAACTGCCGAAGAAGGTCTACCTCGCCGGCAACCCGACGGGCGATGCGCGTATCTGGAATCCGGCGAACGCCAACGGCGTGCTGTACCTCAACATGGGTGACCGCAATGGCATTCGCGGCCTTGCCGCGGGCGAAGGCAACGAGCTTTACACAATCGAGCACCTCGGCGCGGATGCAAGCGGCGAGACATTGCGGGTCGTGTTCAGCGGGCGCGAAACCATCTTCAAGGGTGTCAAGAAGTTGGTGGCCTTCGGCGGCGGTGGTGACGACCACATCTACGTCAAGGACGGGGTGACCTCGGACGTCGATTTCCACGGCGGGGATGGCAACGATGTCTTCATCTATGAAGGCACCGGCACCGCATGGCTTTACGGCGATGCCGGCGACGACTACATGGCGACCGGCGACGCCAGCAATGCGGCCTTCCTGTATGGCGGGGATGGCATGGACTACATCATCCACAACGGCAAGGGCCGTGCCGAAATCGACGGCGGCGCGGGTAGCGACAAGATCTACGGCAGCGTGGCGGCCGACCTGATCCGCGGCGGCGCCGACGGCGACGACATCGACGGCCGCGGCGGAGCCGACCAGATGTTTGGTGACGGCGGCGACGACCTGATCCATTGGGACTACGCGGATGTAACCCTGGGTACGGTGGATGGTGGCTCAGAAAACGACGTGCTCGAGATCGTCGGCAGTTCGGCTGCGGATGATTTCCTCATCACCTCACTGGGCAGCAGCAGTTTCAAGGTCGCCAACTTCAAGGCCGGCACTCTGGCGGGATCGATTACCGGCCGGAACTTCGAAGACCTGCGGCTCGATGCCCGCGCCGGCGCAGACAGGATCACGATCGACTACATGTCCGGCTCGGGCCTGAGCTTCATCGCGCTTTCAGCCGGCAAGAACGTGGTGCGCACCGGTACCGAGTTCGTCAATGATCCGGAAAGCGGTCAGCCGATCGAGCAGCCGAAATTCGCTATCTCCGACGACCGTGCGGCCGACGTCGTCACTGTCCTCGGCCATGACGGCAACGGCGACAATGTGACCTTGTCCGACACCGATGGCACCGACAAGGGCTTTACCGGGATTCGCGTGCAACTGGCCGGGCTGCCGAAGATCGTCGTGACCGAGAGCATCCGGGCCGAGGGTGACGCGCTGGTGATTTCTACCCGAGGCGGCGCCGACACAGTGACCGCCGCCGCGCTCGCGACCGACCGCGCGGCATTGCGCATCATCGGCGGCGCCGGCGACGACACGCTCAAGGGGTCGCGCTTCAATGACGTGATCGACAGCGGCAAGGGCAGCGACAAGGTGACCGGCGACGTCGGCCTCGACGAATTCTTCGACGACAGCCCCAGCGCCAGCAACGGCGTAGACGACGATGGCGACGGCCGCATTGACGAGGCCGACGAAAACGAGGTCGACACGCTGATCGAGAACCTTGGCGCCAGGGTCGAGACTGCAGGTGCCGACGTCGGCCTGTATAACGACAAGCTGGTCATCGGCAACCTGTTGA
Organism: Sulfuritalea sp.; assembly: GCA_044359585.1. GTDB lineage: Bacteria > Pseudomonadota > Gammaproteobacteria > Burkholderiales > Rhodocyclaceae > Sulfuritalea. The sequence goes on from JBIKLV010000008.1 coordinate 19,009, forward strand.
ACAGCACCGGCAGCGCGAATTTCGAGATTGGCAAGAATGCCGCCAACGAACTCATCGACGCCGGCGACCGCTTTGCCGCCACCGCGACTCTGGAAAACCTGAAGCACATCTTCGAGAAGGCCGAGATAACCGGTGGTGCCGGCAACAATACCTTCGTGGTCAACGATCTGGACCGCAGCATCCAGGTCGGTGGCACGAAGTTCTCCGTAATCGACTGGCGCGGCCAGGCGATTCTGGACAACGCCGCCAATGACGGGCTGTTCCCCGAGCACACTCTGGTAACCGTTCCCTTCGACAGCCGGGCCGTCATCGACATCCGCTCGGCGGCGAACGACAGCAGCGACCGGCTGGTGGTGAGCGGATCCGATGCGGCCGACCGCTACCTGCTGACGGCCACCGGTACCGACGGCAATGCCATTGCGACCATCCAGGCGCTCGACATCCGCATCGGCCAAACCGCATTGTCGAACGGACTGACGATCACCCATCAGCACGTGGAGAACGTCGAGATCAACAGCCTGGGCGGCGACGACCGTCTGGCGGTGCGCACGCTGCACACCCGCACCACGCTGAACACCGGCGCGGGCAACGATGCGATCTTTGTCGGCAGCAATGCAGCACTGGGCGGCCTGGGCCTGCCCGATACCAATGCCGGCGGCACCCTGAACGCGATCAATGCGCTGCTGACGGTGAATGGGCAAGGTTCCGGCGACAGCGACCAATTGATGCTGGACGATACCGGTGACGGCGCCCCGAACCAGGGAACGCTCACCGGCATCAGGATCACCAATGGCGTGATTGGGACGCCGGCTCCGCTCATGGCGGCGGGCGCGCTGATGGGCATTGGCGGCAGCATCACCTACGGCTCGCTGGAGATCCTGCAGATCAACCTTGGCAATGCCGCGAACAGCAATGTGTTCACGGTCGAAAGCACCCACGGTGACGGTTCGGTCACCGCCATCAGCAGCGGTACCGGTGCCGACGTGTTCAACATCGAGACGATGGCGGGCAACCTGACGCTATCGACCGGCGGCGGCAGCGACACCGTTCGCGTCGGCACCACCACCGGCGACATTGGCCAGCAAGCCGGGGTGCTGGACGCCTTCGACTCCAGCGCCAACGCCATTGTCGGCCGTCTCGAAATCGACGCCGGTACCGGAAATGCGGATACGTTGAAGCTCTATGACTCCGGCGACACCACCCGCGAGAACGGCCGCCTCTCGTCGGCCGAGATCGTCGGCATGGGCATGACCCTCGGCATCGGCTACACCGGATTCGATGTCCTCAAGATATGGCTGAGCAACAACGACAACGGCTACTACATCGACTCCACCCATACCGGCGTTACCTTCATCGATCTGGGTGACGAGCAGGCAATCGTCAACGGCGTGAATGACGTCGTCAACGTCAGGAGCATTTCCGGCCCGACCACCATCGACGCCGGCCAGGGCAACGACGTCATCCGCGTCAACTTCAGCGACCAGGGCGAGCAGACCTTCGTCAGCGGCATCGATGGCGAACTGACGCTGCATGGCCAGCAGGGCAGCGACCGTTACGAGATCGGACTCGCCGGACAGATTTCCTCGCGCATCAATGTTTTCGACCAGTCCGGCGGTGACGCCGGCATCAACCGGCTGCGCATCTACGGCACCAACGACATCGACTTCTTCCTTCTCAGGGCGAACAAGGATGTCGGCATCGGCATGGTTTCCGCGGTGGAGGTCGATGCCAACCGTGCTCCCGTACCCGGTGGGGTCATAGAGCGCATCAACTACGATGCCGACATCAGTGGCGCGGTGGAGATCTTCGGCCGTGCCGGGGACGATACCTTCGTCCTCGACGACAATCTGGCGCCCACCACGATCTTCGGCGATGCCGGCGTCGATACCTTCCAGATCGGGCAGGTGTACCAGTCCTTCCGCGACGGCCGCAACCCCGACAATGGACTCGCCGAGGAAGACTACTTCGAGACCACCCAGATCACTCGCGGCTTCCTGTCCAATGGCGTCAGCCAGAGCACCGTGCTGTTCGGCGGTACGGGGAATGACAACTTCACCGTGTATAGCAACAAGGCGGAACTGTTCCTCTTCGGCGACGAAGACGACGATACCTTCACCGTGCGGGCCTTCGTCAAGGTGGATCCGAACGATCCGAAGGCGCCTTTCACCAACATCAACGGGGGCCAGGGCGCCGATTTCATCGCCTTCACGGTCAATGCCCCGGTGCGCATCGACGGCGGCGACGGGTTCGACACGCTGACGGTGATAGGCACCGAGTTCGGCGACGATTTCGTGGTCAACGATCAGGGCGTGTATGGCGCCGGGCTGTTCGTAACCTACACCGGCCTCGAGCGGATCGTGGTCGATGCCATCGAGGGCAACGACCGCTTCTTCATCGAAAGCACCAGCGAGAGCGTTTCGCTGGAGATCGTCGGCGGCCTCGGCAGCGATACCTTCCACGTCGGCGGCAGCAATGGCACTTCGGTGACGGTGGTCAGCAACAAGCTCGAGGGTCATAGCGGACTGGTCATCCAGACCACCACCACCGATGATCCGGCCTACAAGAACGTGTTCGTCAAGGACGTTTCCGTCGATGTGCGCGACAACGACGAAGCCGAGGTGGTGGTCCTGTTCGACATCGGGCCGATCCGGGTATTCGAGAGCGGGTTGGGCGGCACCCTGGTGGTCAATAGCTACCGCGTCGTGCTCAGCCGCGCGCCGGAAGAGAACGTGACCGTGAAAGCCGTGGCGGTCGCCCTGCGCGAAAGCGTCCTGAAGGCAGGCGGCAAGGGCCTTGCGCTGAATTCGGTCAATAGCCTCACGGGGGCTAGTGAGGATGGCCTCGAACTGACGTTCAACCGCAACAACTGGTTCGAGCCACAGACCGTATACGTGTTTGCCCCGCAGGACGTGCTGGCCGAGGGCACCAACGGTTTCAACATCGTGCATCGCACGCAGCAGGGCTCGAGCGCGAAGGACGGCGGCGACTACGACGGACTCGCGGTGCTGGGTGTGGTGGCGACGGTGGTCGATGACGACGCGGCGTCGGTGCTGATCGCGTCCTACGACAACAGCGCTCCGGCCCCGCAATTCTTCGAGCCGATCGTCGCCGAGGGCGGTGGCGTCAGTCCCGAAGCGCCGGAAGGGCTGCGCACAGACAGCTATTGGGTGGTGCTGACCAAGGCGCCAACAGGCAGCGTTCAGGTGAATTTCGCCTTCGACAACCAGATCGAGTTCGTTTCCGCCACCGGCCCTGGAGTCGCCGGATCGACCATCACCTTCAGCACCACCGACTGGGCGACTCCGCGCAAGATCACCGTCAAGGCGGTGAACGATACCGCGTTGGAAGGAACGCATTACTCGCGCATCACGCACACGATCCCGGCATCGACGATCGCGATCCCGAACAACCTCAACAATTTCCTCGGCGTCACCACGTCGAATATTGCCGATGGGCTTGCCGCGAAGGTCAATGGCAATATCGATTCCCCCTTCGTGGCCACCGCGAATGGCGACAAGGTGACGCTCACCGGTCCTGCATTCCGCTACAACCTCGCCACTCCCTACGCGTCGCCCACCGTCACCCTGGGTGGCGTCGCTGCCGAAGGCGAAGTCTGGGCGCTGGTGGTCAATGGCAGGACCTGGTTCCATGTCGTCGATGCCGGCCAGACCGTGACCCAGGTAGCAGAAAGCCTGCGCAGCAAGATCGACGCGGACAGCGTGTTTGCCGCCAGTGGCAGCGGAAACGTGCTGACGATCACTGCGTCCGGCGGTGGCCTGGTCACCGTAGGCTTCCTCGTATCGGGCGATTCCGCAGGGACGGCGGCGATTTCCGGCTCGATGCTCGGCCATAGCGTGGTCACTACCACTCCTGCGGACACCGCCCCGGCCTGGAACGTCGCCGAAATTGATATCGACGGCACCACGCCGCCGCCGGGCGCCACCTGGACAAGGTCGCCGGCGGGCGCGGTGTGGACCGCCAATCTGGACGGTACCGAATTCCGTTACACCAGCAAGATCGACGACGAGGCGCTCAACCTCGTGGCAGCCGGGCTGGCTGACGCGATCAACCAGGGTGGCACGCGCTTTGCCGCCCGGTATGCAACGGCCACCGTGAAGCTGACAGGCACACCTGGAGTCGGCGACGTCTGGACCGTGCGCCTGGGCAACGACACGGTCAGCTATAAGGTCGTGGCCGGCAATACGCTGGCCGATATCGCCAACGCGCTGGCGACACAAGCCAATGCACTGGGCGACTACAACCTCGCTCCGGGCGACATCTTGACCGACGGCCAGTTCAAGGTCGTCCGCGCCGATGCTGCGGCTTTCGCGGTGAGTGTCGCGGTGCAGGGAACCAACCTGCAGAGCAGCGGCCAGGTCTTCGGCACGACCGTGGGCGAAAAGCTGATCGTGTTCACCACCGACGGTACGCCTTTTACGGTCGACGTCAGGCTTGCCGAGTCGGCCTCGCAAGTGGATGACTTCGCCGTGGGCGGCACCGTGCTGGCGGATGACGGCATCGGCCCGAATGCCAGCATCAAGAGCGCGACCCACTATTCGAAGCTTGTACTCCAGCTCAGCGCGGCGACCGCCCCGGTTCTTCAGGGCGCCGGCTGGAACCTGGTTGCCGGCGTCCGTCCCGACCGGATCGCTGTCGATTTCTCCGGCACTCCCGCGGAAGATGAGGTCTGGACTTTGCGCCTGAAGAATGCGGACGGCTGGATCTCCAGCGTCAGCCATGTCGTTACCGCCGGCCAGACGCTGCAAGACGTTCTGGAGGACTTGCGTGACCTGGTCGCGCCCGCCGGCTACGCTGTTGCCGTGGCCGCGAACAGTTTCGCGGTGGTGGTCGCGAGCGACGACGGCGACACAACGACGCCGGAGGATGGCACCCGCCTGATGACGGTCGAACGCATGGGGACCTTCAGCCTCGAACTGACGATCGAGCCGGCAACCGAGGACGAACCGTCGGCCGTCCAGTCGACGGTCACCATTGACCAACCGGGATTTGCCTTCGCCTACCTGGCCGGATCGAACCGCGAAGTGACCGCGCCGGACTCGCTCGACGTCACCATCGCGGACAACGATGCGCCTGGCGTCCTGATCCTGCAAAGCGGTGCGTCCACCGACGTCATCGAACCCACCGAACTCGTGCGGCTGGGGTCGGGTTATGCCAGCCAGGTGATCACGACCCGTTTCCGCATCGGCCTTGGCCTCAACGCCACCACCGACTTGCCGGTCCCGCCGAAAGCCGACCAGACCTGGACGGTCTACCTTGTGGATTCGAACGATGCCGCGACCCCGCCGCCGTTTGTGACCTATACCCATACGCCCGGCGTAACGCCGACCTTCGCCCAGATCGCAACAGGCCTGGCGGCGAAGATCAACGACGTTCTCGGTCCGCTCGCCGCGGCCTACGACGCCGAAGCCCGCGGCGACTACCTCACCATCAAGCGTCCGACTCCGGTCTACTGGTGGCAGCTCGTCGAGCAGCAACCCTTCAGCGTATTCATCAAGGTCAGCGAAGGCGCCGCCACCAAGGCCGTCCTCTTCATCGGCGACTTCGGCACCGCGACCGCTCGCGAAATCGGCATCCACGACTCGGTGTTCCTCGCGCAGGACCTCGATTCGGCAAAGTGGAACTCCAATTCCAGCACCGATATCGTTGATTCGACCACCATCCCGCACCTGACTGTGTTCGGCACCGGCGACGGCCACGCCGATTTCTACGGCTTCGAGATCACCGAACAGATGTTGAAGGACGAACTCGCGGCCGAGATCAGGTTCGCCGACGAGCGTGATGTGCCCATCGCGCGGGTGCACGACGGCATCAAGACAATCTTCGACATCGACCACGGCTTCGATCTGGGCGACACGCAGTTCTGGGTCAGCGCGATCAAGCTCTACGAGTTGCGCGCGCCGCTGGATCCTGACCTGCCGTTGCAGCCGACCCTGATCGGGCAGAGTTCCTTCTTCAACAATCCGGATTCCGGCAGTTCCTGGTACTTCGATGGCCGCCTGACGACCCAACTGACGCAGGCCGGCAAGTACTACATCGAGGTGACCGCGGTCTATCCGTACAACCTCGACGGACTGCCGGAGGGCGTCGACTACCAGTTGCACGTCTCGGTTGCGCAGCACGCAGAGGATTCGTTCGTGTTCGCGCCGGCACCGGTTTCCGAGCAGGAGTCGACCAACAATACCGGCCAGAGCCTCGATTCGGGTGCCACCGACGAAGAGCGTGGCGCCAACTTCTTTACCTTCGCCGATCCCAATATCGGCAATGGCTTGATCAACTCCTCGACGCCCTATGTGCGTATCACCGGGACGGGCGACGGCAGCCCGGACGTCTACCTGTTCGACGTTGCCTCGACCAAACTCAATCTGGCACCGGACACCGGCAGTGTTCTCGACCCCAACAACAACGAGTTCTATACCCGTTACGTCTACGAATTTACGGGCGCGGTCGAAGTCGGCGACAGATGGACGCTGGGCGTCGGCTATCGCGACTACGAGGTTCTCGTCGATGGCACGACCATCAGTGCCTCCTTGTTGTCCGTCGCCAACGAGTTCGAGCGACTCATCGAAGCCGCGGAAACGGCCAAGCAGATCGACGGCTACGTTGTCAGCGTGAACTCCACCTCCGGGATCAAGCTCACCATCGAGAACACCGCTTCCGGTTTCGTCCTGAAGGGCAGCGGCGATGCCGACCCGGTGCCCGACGGGCTGCGCCACGAGGTGGCATCGGCCGCCACCGTAACGCGCACGACTTCCGCAAAAGTCGGCGACGGCACGACGGCGATTTTGTTCGCCAATGTCAAGATCGATCTGGCCAGCGCTGACCTGACGGCGGCCGACACGTGGGTCCTGACCCTGAATGGCAAGAGCACGGCGCCGGTCCGCGTCAACAGCAGCCTGATCGACATCGCTACCGCGCTGCGTTCCGCCGTGACCGACCTGAAAATCGCGGAACCCCTGGCACTGTCGGGTGTCAGCGTCGTTCCCGGCAGCAACGACATCGTCGAACTCAATTCGACGGGTGGCGTGACGGTGGCAATCAGCATCTCCGGTGCCAAGCCGCGCGGCAGCGCCACGATCAGCGGCACTCCGTTCGGGCAGCCGATCGCGAACACGACGCCGGCGATCGAGGACATCAACTGGACCAATGTCTCGATATTCCTCGACGGCACCGCCTACCAGAACGAGGTCTGGCGCTTGACCGTTGGCGCCGAGACTCCGACCGGAGTTCCGGTCCTGGTTGCCGATACCCCGAGTACCCTCGCGCAAAAGCTTGCAGCCAAGTTCACGGCGCCCGGCTTCGTCGGCGTCTGGGACAGCGACCGCACGATCACCTTCGTCAACGTCGGTGACGTCGGCATCACCTTCGATATCACCCGGGCCGTGACCGCCGGGACCATCAGCACGCAGGCGGTCAACGCAATGGCCATCCTGGACGTGACCTCGCTGATCGGGAACATTACGAGCAGCGACGTTTGGACGCTGGCGCTGACCGGCGTCGCGAACTATGTAGTGCCCGCCAGCTTTACCCGTGACCTCACTGCGGGTGATCTGGTCGACGACATCAATGCCGATACCCTGACGACCGGGTACTCGGCCGAGTACGATTCGACGAGCAACGTCATCGCCATTCGCAAGTCGTCCGGTACCTTCACCGCGACCCTGACCGAAACCTTCGATGCCGCCTCGGTTTCGGAAGCCCCGACCGCCACCACCGATCGCGTCCTGACCTTCGACTTCGCCGATGCGAACGCCCCGGACGGTGACCCGGACTATGCCTCGCAGTGGTCTTTGACCTTGCCCGGTATCGGCGCGACCTTCGTCACGCCGGTGAACACGGATCTCGACACCACCGCCGACGATCTCGCGGCACTGATTCATGCCCATGCGGACTACAACGCCAGTTACAACGATTCGAGCAATATCCTGACCGTGACCCGCACTTCCGACTGGGCGGCCGTGGCGACCTACACGATTACCGAAACGCGGCCGGCGAAGGTCTTGAGCGACGCCAGCCAGGCCGCAACGGTCGTGACCCTCGGCGGCTCCGCGGCCGAGGGCGAAACCTGGCAGGTGAATCTGCCGAGCGTTGCGGCGGCCACCTACCTGGTGGACCTTGGAGCGAACCCCGGCCTCGACGCGATCGCACTATCGCTGAGCAACACGATCGGCACGCGCATCGGGTACGAATCCATCGTTCATAATGGCAAGGTCGTCGTGCTGGGTTCGAGCCTGGCGACCACGCCCGCTGTCGCTACGCCGGTAGTTGCCGGCACGGCCGTGGTCAGCGGCGGCATCGACCTGAATTGGGAAATGGCCGTCGCCCTCGACGTCGGCGGTTATCCGGATGACTTTACCGATGGTGACGTCTGGACGTTTGTGCTGGGTACCCATTCCTACAGCTTTGTCGTCGGCACCGACTTCGCCGCCGCCGGTAGCCTGGCGGCCTTCCTCGAGCTGGCAATCGAGGATGCCGCCAGCGATGAAGGCCTTGTGGTGACCGTCAGCGGGACGCTCGTCCTGCTCGAAACCGATGGCGATACGGTGGTGTTGGGTGCGTTCGAGTGGACCCGCAGCGAACCCTACGTCGAGGTGGGCTTCGATCTCGACGACGCGCGCGACCACTACACCAAGGTCGTCATCAATCTGGCGGATACCCCGCAGAAGCTCAGCAAGAAGGAACTCTTCAGGGTCACGCTCAACGGCGTGTCCTTCTCCTACGAGGTCGAGGACCTGCCGGACGGGAATGAACCGGGCGACCTCAATCTCGGGACCGTGGCAAGCAAACTCGCCGCGGTGATCAACAGCAATAGCGATTTCTACACGGCGGCGGTAAGCGGCACCAAGATCACGATCACCGACAAGACCCTGGCGCCCGAACCGCATGGCGTCGATCCGATCGTCTTCGCTTCCCAGCGCGGCGGACCCGTCACCATCGTGGCCGACATCGACAAGTCCAGGCTTGTCGGCGGCAGCGAGAACGTGCTTACCGGCTACACGCTGGAGGTGTCCCACTACGTGTTCGGCATTGTAAGGTTCGAGCTGAACATCTTCCCCATCTTCGGCTGGATTCCCGTCTATTACTGGAAGCCCACGTTCGAAACGGTGAATTTCACGCGCAGCCTGCGACTTGAACTGCTGAACTCCGCTGGCACCGTGGTTGCCGTTGCCCAGTATGTTCCCGGCTCGACCACGGTCGATGCCGGCAGCGTGACGCCTTACGATCCCATGCTCAGCTACACGGTCGCCAATCCGGTCGGCACGGAGACCTACAAGCTGCGCGTTTCGACCATCGTCACCTATGACAAGTTCTTCCCGCAGTACGTGTTCCCCGGAGTCTGGGAGGGACTGGGCTACGAGTTGATCCTTTCGGTGCAGGGCCACCTGCAGAACGAGAACGCCATCGAACTGCGCGGCAAGACGCTGCAGGTCGTGGAGGGACCGGGCCGCGGCCAGGCCGCGGTGATTGCCGACTACGACGCGAAGACCAAGGCCTATTACCTCGATACCGGCAATTTCGACGCCTGGGATGAAATACCCGGCCTCGACAGCCGCTACGACATCACGGCCAGCCTGTTCCTCGAATCCGAGGCCGCTCCGGGCGGAACGTTGACCTATAACAATGATTACCTGAACAAGCCACCGGTGACCGATAGCTGGAGCGTGGTCCTCACCAAACAGCCGGGGCAGGACGTCATTGTCAATGTCCTGCCAACGTTGACCCGGACCTACAACGCCGACGAGGCCTTCAATCCGGATGCCGGCTTCGGCGAGGGCAATGCCGAGCAGGTGCGCGTGGCCACCGATCGTGCCCTGATCCAGCTTGGCGGTTCGTCGGCCGCGGGCGAATACTGGATCGTCACGCTGACCGGCACCGACACCACGCTGAGCGTGGATTCTTTCATCGATGCAGTATTCCAGCGGCTCGGCAACGGAGTCCTGACCCCCGCCGAACTGGCCGACCTGCACGCGACCAACAGCGACGTATTCGTCTATGCCGGCGGCAGCACCGACATCACGACGGTCGCCACCGAACTGGCGAAGCGTATCAGCGGCATCATCGGTGATGGCGTGGATAACGATGGCGACACCGTTATCGACGAGGTCGGAGAGCCCACAGGTTACGCCGCGACGATGACGCCTGGCCTGTCCGTCGAGTTCACAGGCACGCCGCAGAACGGCACCGCCTGGGCGCTGGCCCTTTCCGGCGTCGCGACGCCCTTCACTTACATGCCGGTGGCGGGCGATGACCTGGCGGATGTCGCCGCCGGCCTCGCCGCGCTGCTCAGCGCCAATGGCACCGGCTTCAAGGCCACCGCCGAGGGCAACCGGCTGCTGATCCTCCAGCCCGGCGCCACGGCATCGTTCTCCGCCACGCTGAAGATTGGCGCCGCGGGCGCCAATCCGATCGGGACCAAGGCACCGCAGATCCTGGTCACCAGCAGCGTCGCCGGCAACGCGTTCTATGCCGAGGTCGCGATCGGCATCGACAGCAATACCGGCGGCGGCTTCAAAGTGCGGCCGGTCGCCGAGGGTAGCGGCAAGGTCGAAATCACCCGCGAACGGATCAGCGCCACGGTCAGCAAGTTCGATTTCCTCCAGGTCGAACTGAAGGGCAATGTCACGGTCGGCGAGACCTGGACGCTGCGCCTGACCAATGTGGCGGTGCCCGTGGTGGTGCGCTACACGACGCAGTTCGGCGACACGCTGTCCGACATCGCCGCCGCGCTGGGCAGCCAGCTCGACCCGGCCAACCGGCTCGACCCGGCGCTCTACGACGTTACGGTTCGCGGCCGCGTGATCACGATCGGCAATGCTCTGGCCTCGCAGACCCAGGACTTCGGCGCCGAGGTAAAGGTCGGACTGGCTCGTACGGGCGACCTCGGCAATCCGCCGTCGCAGGATGGCCTGCGCACTTCCGGTGCGTCGGCCGTGGTGCCGCAACTGCGGTTCGTGGCGGATGACGGCGACAACGTGGCCGAACTCGGTGAATGGAATTTCGTGCAAACGGTGGCCGTGATGGCGATCGACGACAAGGTCATCGACGGCGGCGACGCCCTGGTGTTCCCGGAATTCGAAGAACGCGTCAACGCCATACGCGGGCCGCTGACCATCGAAGGCGCGCCGCTGGCCGGCGCCGAGCGCTTCCTCAACAATCCCTTCCGCCTGCCCGAGGAGACCAACGATCCGCAGGCCGACGGTACGGTCAATTCGGTCACGGTCGATGCCAACGGCAATGGCGAGATGAGCGACCGCGAGGCCTTCCACCTCAACGCCCTCTACGGCGAGCGGCCTGGCTTCGATCCGCGCATGAACCAGTTCCCGTTCGAGTTCACCTGGCTCGACGGCCCGGCCCTCAAGCGCTACCTGGATGTTCTGTCGGTGTCGCAGGAAATCCTCTCCGTCAGCCGCGACACGGCATTCAGCGTCAATCTCACGGTGGGCGGCGTCCTGCCTGGCACGTCGGTGTTGCGCTTCAGCGGCACCCCGGACCAGTCCGCCGTCGGCCTTGCCGGCAGCAACCTGAGCTGGATCGAGACTGTCGTCAGCCTGGGCGGGTTCGCGGTCGACGGCCAGGACTGGACGCTCTCCATCGACCTCGACCCGACGGTGGCGGGTGTCCTCCAGCGGAGCTTCCACGTCTCTGCCGAATCGAAGGCGCTGTCGAAGATCGTCGCCGACTGGGCCGGGTATTTCAACGGCCTCGTGGTCGGCGCGGTGACCTTCCACGCCCAGTCGATGGTCGATATCGCGGGCAATGCCAAGATTCGCCTCTGGGCAACCGACACAAGCGGACAGGCGGTGGACTTCTGGGTCGACACCACGGTCGGTTCCAACGGCACCACGCAAGTCAGCGGTACGCCTGACCAGAACTTCGCAAAGATCTTCGGCGTGGATTGGACCGTCGCCGCCTTCGAAGTGCTGCAGGCGCAGGCCGGCACCTGGAACCTCAGCCTGGATGGCGCCCTGGCGGCCACCTACCCGGCCGCGGCAGGTGCATCCATCGCCGATGTGACGACAAACCTGGCCGACCGCATCTCCACCGCGTTCAAGCCGGTGGTCTCGGGCTACACGGTCACCTTCGACGCGCCCTGGCCGTCCGAAGCCACCAGCACGCTGGTCCTCAGCGGCACGCCGCAGGCCGGCACGACGTGGACGGTGACGCTAGACATCGCCGGCACCACCAAGCAGTTCAGCCACCTGGTGGTCGCCGACGACACGCTGGAGTCGATCAGCCTGGCGCTGGCCACTGCGTTGAATGCCGATACCGCCGGCAACCTGGCCGCGCGCACTTCCGGCGTGGCGCTGATCATCGTCAATACCGCGGGCAACACGGTAGAAACCAGTTTCTCGATCAGCCCGCAAGCCACGGCGCTGCGTCCGGATCCGGTGGCAACTTACGCGAAGAGCCTTGAACTGTCCGGCACGCCGGTAGCGGGCAGCATCTGGTCGGTCGGCCTCAGCTTCAACGACGGCGCCGGCCTGGTCACCAGCACCCACGAGTACACGGTGCGCGCCACGGTCGCCCTGGCCGAAGTTGCGGCAGGCCTGGCAGCCAGGATCAACGCCGCCGGCAGCGCCTTCACGGCCAGCGTGAATGGCAACACGCTGGTGATCCAGAACTCCGGCGAGCCGGGCTTCGCGACGGCGACCCGGGTCCAGCAGGCAGCCGGGGCGACCGGCAGCTTCACGCGCTCGGTCGCGTCGCCGACCGTCACGCGCCTGACCCTGGGCAGCGGCACCGGCAGCGCGGCGCTGGGCGACATCTGGACCGTGACCGTGGGCGGCGTCTCCTACACCTACGCGGTCGAGTCGCTTGCCGTGATCGCCAGCAAGCTTGCCGCCGCGGTCGAGGCGAATGCCGATCCCGCCTACGTGGCCGCCAGCGAGGGCGCGACGCTGATCATCGTCAATCGCGAGGACGTCTTCACCGTGTCGCCAGCGCCGACTCTTCAAGCAGGCACCGTTCCTGTCGCCCGCGTCGCGACCTTGCCGCAGACACTGGTGGTGGGGCAGCGCCTGTCGGTGACCCTGGTCGGCAACGATGCATCGAACATTGTTTCCTACACGGTCGGCACCAACGGCAGCATTACCGAGCCGGTCGCCGAGAGTGCCGCGTCGGCCGCCGCCGCGCTGGCCCTGCGCATCAATGCCCTGGCGCCGGCCGACTACACGGCCACCAGCGACGGCGCCACCCTGGTGGTGGTCAATCGTGCCGGGCATCGCTTCACGCTGGCCGACCTCTTCGTGGTCGACACCAACGAGCCCGGCCTGGCCGGCACCGCGAGCGTTTCGATGCTGACGCTGGCAGGCGCACCGGTGGTCGGCGCCACCTGGGCCGTGCGCGTCCTCTACGACGGCGAGGCGCCGGGCCAGTCGCGCACGGTGTCCCATACGGTGGGTATCGGCGAGACCGTCGAGGACATCACCGCGGCGCTGGCGCTGGCGATTACCAGCGGCCTCGGCACCGACATGACGGCGATCGCCGACGGCGCCGACCTGATCCTGGTCAAGCGCACCGCCGTCGGCTTCGCAGCCTCCTTCGAGACGCAGGCGCCGGCCTTCGGTGACGTGGTTGCGACCTCGTCGATCGTCACGCTGTCAGGAACCCCGGCTGGCGACGAGGTGTGGACGGTATCGCTGGGCGGCGTCACCTTCAGCGTCATCGCCACCACCGGCGAGACGGTGGCCAGCCTTGCCACCAGGCTGGCCGACGAGATCAACGGCGACGTCACCCCGCAGGCGGCCAGGTTTGTCGCTGCCGCCGAAGGCTCGCAACTGGTCGTGGTCAACCGCGACGGCACCTCGTTCGCCACCTCCTTCCAGATCACGCGCAGTGCCCGTACCACGGTGGATGCCGACGCAGCCATGTCGGCCGTGGCGACCATCGGCGCCGGCATCGCCGGCAACGAGAAGGCGACGCTGGTCGTCATCGCCGGCGGGGTTGCGACGTCCATCGAATTCACCGATACCGTCGCCCGGTCGGCGGCTGAGGTCGCGGCGGGCCTGGCGGCGCGGCTCAACGTCCTCGCCGCGCAGGTCGGCAATCCGCTGGCGAACTACATCGCCACTGCGGTGGGCGAGCGGGTCGTGATCATCAACCGCGTCGGCGCCGCCTTCACGGTCGGCAACTTCGCGGTGACCGACGCCACGAGCGCGAGCACTACAAGAGTCGGCTTTGGCGGTACGGCGGTGACGGGCGAGAAATGGACGCTGGCCCTCGCGTTCGAGAATGCCCTCGGTGCCACGGTCAACTTCACGCACGACGTCACCATCGACGGCACCGTTGTCGCGAGCCTGGGCGATGTCGCAATGGCCTTCGCTGCCGCGATCAATGCCGGCGCGACGCTCGACGAACTCACGGCCGTGATCGATGGCGGCACGCTGCTGATCGTCAAGCGTACCGCCGGCGGTTTCGCCACGACTGCCTCGGTGACCCCGGCGGGTTCGGCGACCACGACGCCCGCCACCACGGCAGGCTTCACGGCGTTCACCATGAACCTGAGCGGAACGCCGGCGACCAACGAAATCTGGCGACTCAGCATCGGCGCGGTCGATACCGACGTGACCGTGAGCGGGGTCATCGACACGCTGGCCGAAATCGCCGAAGCATTCGCGACGGCCATCCGCGGCAATGCGGGCCTGTCCGCCTTCACCGCATCGGCGAAGGGCGGCAGCCTGGTGATCGTCAAGACCACGGTCGGCAGCTTCACGCCGCTCCTCACCGTCACGACCGCGGGTACCTTGACGGCCGCCGCTGCGCCGACCGCCTATCTGGTGGACCTGAGCGGCACGCCGGTGGCGCGTGACTCCTGGCGCGTTACGCTGAACGGCACCGAGTACGGTGTGGTCGTCGGTTCCCAGGCGGTGACGCTGCAGGGGCCGGCCGTCATCGGCGATCTCTGGAAGATCACGCTGACCGTCAATGGCGTGCAAGCGACCGCCAGCGCGACCGTGACCGGCGATCTGAACCAGGTGCGGGCGGCGCTCGTTGCCGGCATAAGCTCGATCAGCGGCTACACGGCAAGGTTGTCCGGCTCGGTCATCGTCGTCACCCGTACCGCGGGCGACAGCTTCACGACCACGGGCGAAGTCCTGCGTGCCGGCGCGGCGGTAACGGCGGCCACCGTAAGCTCCAGCGTCATCGACACCCTGACCGAAATCGCCTCGCAACTGGCGAACGACATCAACGCCGGGGCGGGTGGTTTCGGCGCCACCGCCGAAGCTACCCGCATCGTCATTGCCGGCCCGAGCGGGGCGACGATCAGCACCCAGTTCATCACGCCCGCCACGTCCACGCCGTCCTGGGGCACGGCCGTCACGACCGCGACCGCTGCCTTCGCCACGCTGGCCGGCACGCCGGTGGTCGGCGATCTCTACCGGGTCGATCTGAACGGCGCCACGATCAATCACCTGGTCGCCAACGGCGAGGGCCGCGAGGCCGTGGCGCGCGGCCTGGCGGCGGCGATCAATGCCAGTACGCATCCGGCTCTGGCCGATTTCTCCGCGATCGGCGACGGCAGCCTGCTGGTCATCGTCAAGCGCAGCGGCGGCGCCTTCACGCCGGGGTATTCGATCACTCCGGCCGCGGGAGGCGGCCTGCGCAGCCTGGCCGCCGGTGCCGCGACGCCGACCACCAGCGCGAACACGCCCGACCTCGGCGGCGCCGCGGTTGCCGGCCAGGTGTGGAGCGTCCAACTGACCACCGGTGCGGGGCTGACGCTATCCACGATTACGGTGCGCTACGTGGTGCCGTCGGCCAGCGCGACCCTGCAGGAAATCGCGGCGGGACTCGTGGCGGCCATCAATGCGCAGGCACAGGCCGACCTCACCGCCGTGGTCGAAGGCAGCCGGGTGTTCATCGTGAATCGTGCCGGTACGGCGTTCGCCGCCGCCTACTCGGTGGCGCCGGCGGGTGCCCTGTCACACTCGACCGCGACCAGCAGGGCGGCGGTCGACGTCGGCGGCATGGTGCGATCCGGAGACAGGTTCACGATCGACCTGGCCGTCGGCTTGCAGGGCGCTTCGGTGACTTACACCGCGCTCGCCGGCGACACCGCGGCGAAGGTGGCGGCGGCCCTGGCGGCGCTCATCAACAACTCGGGCGATCCGGACGCGGCGGCATTCACCGCGGCGGCGAGCGGCGCCAGGCTGTATATCGTCAATCGCGACGCCGTGGCGTTCGTGGCGACGCCGAGCCATGCCCAGGCCGCGGCCGGCGTGGCCGGCGAATCGCTGGCCACGCGCGCCTCGCTGGCGGTGCCGACCTCCACCGTGGTTTCCGGCGAGACCTGGGTCCTGACGCTGACCTCCGGCAATGCCGTGACGACCTACAGTGTCGTGGCGGCCTCGAGCACGCTGCAGGCGGTGCTGGATGACCTCGCCGCCAGCGTCAATGCCGACGGGGCGAATGCCTACACCGCGGAAACCGGAGCCGACAGCCTGCGGGTCTTCCGCGTCGGCGGCGTCGCCTTCGTCGCGAGCCTTGCGGTCCAGGCCGCCGGCGTGCCGGCGATCGACACGGCGACGGCGCGGACCGTGCTGGTGGGCCTCAACGGAAATCCGGTGGCCGGGGAAAACTGGCGCGCGACGCTGGGCGGTGTATTCGTCGACTACACGGCGGCCGGCGGCGACACCGTCGCTGACGTAGCCGTGGCCCTTGCCAGCCTGATCAGTGCCGCTGACAACCATCTCCGGCTCACCGCGGCATTCGTCGCGGCGATCAATGCCGAAGGCACCTACCTGGCGACGGCCAGCGGTGTCGACCTGTCTGTCTCGGCGATCGGCGTTGCGGTCACGGCGCGCGTCTCATCGGTTCACGGCGCCACCGATTCCGGCACGGCCGCCAACACCAGCAGCGCCGCGGTGGTAAGCCTGTCCGGTCCGGTGGTGCAGGGCGACGAGTGGACGCTGCGCCTGTCGGGCAACGGCCTCGCGACGAGGACATTCAAGCTGTCGGCGGTGAACTTCAGCGACCTGACGACAGTGTCCGAGGATGGCGTCCTGGTGATCGTCAATCGCAACGGGGCCGCCCCCGCCGCGCGAGTCGACGTGACGCCCGCGATGCCGGTAAGCGTCGTACCCGAGGCGCCCACGGCGGTGGTGCAACTCCTGGGCAACCCGCTGGCCGGCGAACAATGGACGGTCAAGCTCGATGGTCGCGACTACACGGTGACCGTGGGAACGGTCGTGACCTCGCTCCAGGCGCTCAAAGACATCGCGACATCGCTCGGCGCGGCGATCCGTTTCGACAATTCCGTCGAGGGCCTCGTGTCGAGGCTGGCGAGTGCCATCAACCTGCGCGGCGGCGCCTACACGGCGGCGGCTTCCGGCACCGATCTCACCATTACCACCAGCGGCGCCGCCATCACCGCCGTGCTGAAGAACGGGCAGGGCACCGTCATCGACGAGGTCGATACCGCCGCCCTGTCGCTGACACTGAGCTTCGCCGGTGCGAGCGTCAGTCATGGCGAAGAATGGACGGTCCGGCTCGACGCGGCGGGGACGCCGACCACGGTCGCGGCGACCGCCTTCGCCCGCTTCTCGGCCGCCAGCGACGGCGCAAGGCTGTTGATCGTCGATCTGGCCGATACCGGGTTCACGCCGCAAACGACCATCGTGCCGATGAGTGCTTACACGATCTTTGCCACGCCGCCGGCCCAATTCACCGGCCTGCTCGATCGTGCGCCGGTCACCGGCCACATCTGGATGCTTACCCTCGCCGGACCGAACGGAGCCAGCCAGCGCTTCAGCGTTACCGTGGGCAACACCTATTTCGGTTTGATCGTCGCCGACACCCAGTCGCGCATCGCCACGATCTTCGCCAGCATGATCAACGACACCGGCCCGGCCTCGCTGGAGGCGGCGGCGTCGGGCAATCGCCTGGCGATCCGCAGCCTGGATAGCAGCACATGGACGGCGTCCTTCGTCGATACCCATGCACCGGTGGCCCATGTCGGCATCTTCGAGAGCACCCCGACCAGCGGCCACACCTGGACCGTGACCCTGACCGGGCCGGGCGCCACGCCGGTGGTCCAGGACTTCGACCTCGCGATCGGCGTCGGGTACGACCAGCAGCAGATCGCGGAACTCTTCGCCGACCTGATCAACAGCACCGGGCCACTCGCCCTGACGGCGATGGCGGAAGGCCGGCAACTGGTGATCGTCGCCCGCGACGGCAGTGCCTGGACCGCCGCCTTCTCCATCGCACCGGCGCCGGCGGCAACGCCTTCGACACCGGCGGCGACTCCCATCGTCGGCATGCCTGGCGCCACCGCAGGTTCCACGACTGGGGCCACCACCGTGACCTTCAGCGGTTCGCCGCAACCGCGCGAAGTCTGGTCGCTGACCGTGGGCGGCACCCGCTTCGACCTGTCGATCGGCGAAACCTACACGGTTGCCGGAACGGCTGATTTCGCCGGCATCAATGCCAAGGCCTACCTCGCCAGGGCGGCGCTGCCCGGTGCGACGACGGCGCCGGTAGTCGGCGAAACGTGGACGGTAACCGTCCGCTTCGGCGGCTACGTGGCGACCGCAAGCCATACCGCGACCACCGGCAACACCCTGGCGGACGTGATGCTGGCTCTCGCCAACGGCATCAATGCGCTGGGCGAGACCCCGTTCCTTGCCCAGGCCGAAGGCGAGAACCTGGTGTTGGCCAATGGATCGCCCTGGCTGCCCACGGTCGAGTTCACGCGAGGTGTGGCAACCCTGGCGCCGACCGTTACCGCGCACACCCGTCTGGTTGCCGACAGCGCGCAGGCACTCGTCACGATCTTCGCCGATCGCATCAACGGCCTTGGCGGCTTCCATGCCATCGTCTCGGACAACGCGCTCGTGATCGTCAAGCGCGGCGGTACCGGTTTTGCCGCGTTCGAGACCCGATTCCGTTTCATCCCGGCACTGGACAACACGACCGACCTCTACGACGTCGACCTGGCGGGCAGCGCCGCCTCGATCGAACTGGTCGGTGCTCCGGTGGTTGGCGAGAAGTGGACCATCACCCTGGGCGGCCTGAGCTTCGACTACACGGTGGTGCGCGACGACAGCCTGGCCAATGTCGCCCGGGCGCTGGCTGAGCGCATCAACGCCGCGACGAGCGCGGCCGACTATGTCGCGTCGGTCGAGGGCGATCGCCTGGTCGTCGTCAAGACCAGCGCCGGTGCCTTCGCCAGCGGCATCACCGTTACGCCGGCCAATGGCGCCACCGAACAGTCCCTGGTGGCCGACGCCGTCACGCCGCGTGCCTGGACGGCGATCCTTGCCGGCGCTCCTGCGGCCACCGAGACTTGGCGGGTTACCCTGGGCGGCTTCGACTACGACCACCCCATCGTGGCCGGCGAAACGACGGCCGATATCGCGCTGGCGCTCGCCGCCGCCATCAATGCCCGCAGCCACCTGACCACGTTCTCGGCGACCACCGAGAGCCGCACGCTGGTGATCGTCGATACCAGCGGTGGCGCCGCCGCGCCGGTCTACACCGTCGGCACCGCCGGCACCTATGTGGCGGATGCGCGCTTCGCTTCCACCGGCGTCAGCCTGCAGGCTCCATGGCCGGCGCATCTCTCGGGTACCCCGACGGTCGGCGAAGTCTGGCGCGTCACGCTCAACGGCATCAATCGCGACCACCTGGTGATCGCCGGGGAAACGAACTCGGACATCGCCCGCGCGCTGGCCGCGACCATCAACCTCGCCAGTGGCACCACGAGCTATTCGGCGACCGCCGAGGGCAACACCCTGTTCATCGTCGATCGCAGCAGCGGCGCTCCCGTGCCGCTCTACAGGATCAACGGCGCGGCCAATGCCCGCTTCGCCGCAGGAACCAGCCTGCAGGCGCCCACGGCGGCCGTCACCTTGCCGGGCGGGACATACGCGGCGGGCGTCAGTTACACGCTGCTGTTGCGCGTCGGTGAGTTCGCGACACAGTACGCTTACGTCACCGCGGCCTCCGATACCGCCATTGAAGTCGTCAAGGCCCTGGCCGCCGCCGTCAACGTCAACGCCCCGGATGACTTCACCGCCATTGCCGACGGCGCAACCCTGGTCGTGGTCAATCGTGCCGGGACCAGCTTCAGCCTCGCCAATGTGGCCGATCCTGCAGCACCGGGCAAGTCTGCACGGGTCGAGCTGACCGCGCAGACGCTCTTCGCCGGTGAGGTGTGGACCATCATCCTCGACGACGCTACCTTCACCACCACGCACACCCACGTCGTGCTGCCGGGCGAAACGCTGGACGACCTGGCACGGGAACTCGCCAACAGCATCGTGTCGAGCGGAGTGGTGACCTTCACCGCGATCGCCGAGGGCGGGCAGGTGCTCATCGTCAACCTCGCCGGACAGGCCTTCGTCACCACGGTCGACGTGACGCCGGTCGGCCAGGTTTCCATCGTCGAGACGCGCAAGTTCAGCGCGCCGCTGGTGGGCAACGAGTACTTCTACCGGCCGGTCAACCTCAACACGCGAGTCGACGAGTCGGCGCAAGTGGATACGCTCAACATCTACAACGGCAACAGTCCGGCCGATGACGTGGGTGTCCTCACCGCAGACCACTTGACTGGCCTGGGCATGGGCGGCGACACGGTGATCGCCGGGCGCACGCTGGCCGGCGGCATCATTTACCACAACCTCGAAGTCCTCAACATCGAACTCGGCAGCGGCAACGACGTCTTCCAGGTCGTGTCGACCCATGCCGGCGCCACCAACATTTCGTCGGGCGCCGGCGCGGACGACATCCATGTCCAGTCCATCGATGGGCATACCGGCATCGACGCCGGCGCCGGCGACGACGAGGTGTGGGTCGGCAGCGAAGCGGCGCCGAACCTGGCGACGCCGCAGAACCTGCTCGGCACCATGCGCGTATTGCTCACGATTGTCGGCGGAACTGGCAACGACACGCTGTACGTCGACGACAGTGCCGAAACCGACGGCGGCGCCGGCGTACTGACCGGGTCGACCCTGACCGGACTGGGCATGCCGTCGGTTTCCGAAGTGCAGACGATCCGCATCCAGGCCGCGACCGGTGTTTACACCCTGCGCATCGCCGACGAGACCATCGATTCGACCACCGCGACGACCACGCTGGTCGAACTCTCGGGTACGCCCATCGCAGGTGACGACTGGACCATCGCCATCGGCGCCAGCGACGGCGTCTATCGCTTTACCGTCGAGGTCGGCGCGCCCGGCGTACCGGCCGCGGTGGACGGCATCGCCAAAGCGCTTGCTGCCGCGATCAATGCGTCGGTCCTGCCGGCGATGGCGAATTTCTCGGCGACGTCCGACGGCTCGATCGTGGTCATCGCCAACATGGCCGGCGTCGGCTTCCAGGCCGTGTTCGAGATCGCGACCAGCGCCATCGCCCCGACGACGAATGTCGAGGAACTGGAGGGCGCCACCGCCGCTACCGTGATCTCCGGCACGCTGGTGACCGGCAATGACTGGACCTTCCGCCTCGCCAACCGAAACTTCATCATCGAAGTGGGTACGACCTACTTCGGCACGATCGTTGCGAATACGCATCAGGACATCGCGAAGATCCTCGCCCGCAAGATCAACGAAGACACGAACTTGCCGGACCACCTCGCCATTGCGCTGGGCGATACCGTGCTCGTGGTAGACCGCTCGCAATACCCGGTCCTGCCGACGATGGCACTGAGCATCGACCTCGGTGGCGGTGTCACGGCCGGTTCGATCACCGTCGATGGCAACAATACGTCCTGGGTCGCGCTGACCCTCGCCGGCACGCCGGTCGCGGGCGAGCGCTGGTTCGTCACGGTTGCCGGGGTCGAGTACGGGGTTACCGCCGGCGCAACGCTGGCCGAAATTGCCGCCGGCCTGGCGACGGCGATCGAAACCACCGGACCGGCTTCGCTGGGAGCCACCGCCGAAGGCAACACGCTTACGGTGATCGACAGTGCTGGCCGGGTCTTCCCGGCCGACTTCGGCATCCAGGTTCGCGCCACCGGCGTCGCCACCGTCACGCCGGGAACGATCGCGCAAGGCGTTAGCGCGCCGATATCGCTGTCCGGAACGGTAACCGTCGGCGAGCGGTGGATGCTGACCCTCAAGGTTGGCGCCACGCTCGCCACGGTGAGCTACACGGCCGGCGCCGGCGATACGCTTGCGGCGGTGGCGCAGGGCCTGGTGCAGGCGATCGAAACCGCCACCGATCCGGTCATCGCGCCGTTCGTCGCTACTGCTTTTGGCACGGTGATCCAGCTGAGCAATGCCGCGTCCGCCTACACCGCATCGATGACCGTGGTTCCGGCGGCCACGGCGTCTGCCGCGAGGATCGACGGCGCCAAGGCCACCTCGGTTGCCCTGACCCTTGCCGGCGCGCCGGTGGCAGGCGAGTTCTGGTTCGTGAAGCTTGATGGCGTCGAGTACGGTGTCAATGCCAGCGGCGGGCTGGCCGACATCGCCGCCGCGATCGCGACGGACATATCGGCTCGCGGACCGGCGACGCTCAGCGCGACTTCGGAGGGGACGACGCTCATCATCGTCGATCGCGCCGGTGTGCCGTTCCGCTCCGACCTCGCCGTCGCGGTGCGCGCGGTCGCAAGCGTTACCGTTCCGGGAGGCTCGATCGCACAGAACGCGATCGCACCGATCACGCTCACCGGCGCGGTGATCGCCGGTGAGACGTGGGTGCTGAACCTGACAGTCGGCACCGCGCTGACCTCGGTGAATTACACCGCCAAGACCGGTGACACGCTGGCCCTGGTCGCCGCCGGCCTCAAATCGGCAATTGACGCGGCTACCGATCCGGTCGCAATTCCCTTCGTAGCCGCGGTTTCCGGCGCGGTGCTGCAGTTGAGCAATGGCGCGACCGCGTTCAGCGTGGCGGCAAGCGTGCAGCCTGCAACCACGGACTCCGGCGCCAGGCAGACCGCCGTAACGCATACTTTTGCCCTGGCCGGGACGCCGCTGACCGGCGACCGCTGGATCGTGAGCATCAATGGCACGCAGTTCTCGGTCGTGGTCGACGCGCTGGTGGATCTTGGCAGCGGCGAAGTGATCGTCGATACGCTGGAAGAAATCGGCCGCGCGCTGGTCCGCGCCATCAATGCCGCGGCGCCGGCGACCTTCACCGCCTTCCTCGACGGCGATACGCTGTTCGTCACCGAACGCAGCGGCGCCGCCTTCGTCGCCGATGCGTCGATCGCGCTGGCGACCCCGGTCAGCGGCAGCCTGACGCTGGGCACGGGCTCCGCCATCGTCGTCACCCTGAGCGGGGATCCGGTGGCCAACGATACCTGGCGCCTGACGATCAACGGCGTCACCAGCCACGACATCCGCGTCGGCGCTGTCCTCGGCACGGGCGACCAGGCCATCACGGTCGATACGCTCGGCGAAATCGCCGCGGCGCTGGTTGCCGCCATCAATGCTCCGCTTGGTGACATCGTCGCCACCCAGGTCGGGAACACGTTGGTTCTCGTCAGCCGGACCGGCGCTGTCTTCACGGCCCAGTTCGAACTGGTGCTGGCCGCGCGCGCGGCAACGGTGGTCGCCACGGCCGCTGGCGTGACGGCAACGCTCGGCGGCACACCGAACGTGGGCGACACCTGGACCGTGTTCCTCGATGCCACCACGTCGCGCTCCGTGACCTACGGCGAGATCGTCAATGCGGTCTCCGTCGATACCCTAGCCGAGTTTGCCGCGGCCCTGGGCTTCAAGATCGATGCCCTGCCCGGATTCACCGCGACGGTCGGCATCGCCCCGAACAGCATCAACATCGGCGGCACGCTGGTCGATCCTTCCGCGCGCATGACGCCGCGGATCGCAGGCTCGGCCACGGTCGCAGAGGCAAGCGCCGCGACGGCGACCCTTTCCGGCACGCCGCAACCGGGCGAAACCTGGACCATCACGCTCAACAACACGACCTCCGTCGCCGTCACCTACAACGACATCGTCAACCTGGTCACCGTCAATACCTTCGCCGAGTTCGTCGAGGCCCTGCGCTTCAAGGTCGATGCGCTGGCCGGCTTCGTCGCCTTCGATACCGCCGCCGCCGATACCTTCGCCATCGTGTCGACCGGTGGCGTGTTGGCGAATTCGGGGGCGATCGTTACCCGTCCGGGCAGCGCCGGCACCGTCACCGGGTCCGCATCCAATGCGCGGGTGCTCACGCTGAGCGGCCTGCCTATTGTCGGCGCCATCTGGTCGTTCGACGTGGATGCCGTCGCGAATATCAGCCATGTCGTCGCACTGGTCGATGCCGACGGCGACCTGACGACGCCAGGCCTGCGCCTGCCGACCCTGGCTGAGATTGCTCAGGCTTTCGCCGCCGCGATCAATTCGGGAGTTCTGGCCGTGACGCATGGTGCGACGGTGAGCGGCGAACAACTGACGATCGCGCGGGCCGACGGTGCTGCACCAGTCGTCAGCGCACTGGCGATCTCGGACGGCGGCCTGGCGAATGTCGGCGCTGGCGCGACGGCAAGCCAGGTCGCCGGCAACGAAGCCTGGTCGATCGCGTTCGCTGGCGTCCCGGTGGCGGGCGAAAGCTGGCAACTCACGTTCGACGGACAGATCAAGACGCTCCCGATAGTTGCCGGCATGACGCTGGCCGACGCGGTGGCCGGCCTTGCCGCCCTGATCGACGCCACGGCCGGCTATTCGGGCCTCGCCGAGGGAACACGCCTGGTGGTGGCAAGAAACGATGGCAGCAACGTTGCCGTCGCGCCGGTAATCGTGGTCACGCCGGTCAATTCGGTCAAGGAAGCATGGTTGCGGACCGTGACGCTTTCCGGCGCAGCGGGTGCCGGCCAGGTCTGGTCGTTCGTCATCAACAGCAAGACCGCCACCTACACCGTTCTGGCGGACGACCTGGTCGAAGGCAACGAGGCCGCCCTGGCGCGGATCGCGAGCAGGCTGGCCCAGTACATCAACGATCACAACGACAATCCGCTCACTGAATCCAACGACTTCGTCGGGCTCTCCGCGGCGGCGAGCGGCGCCAGGATCGTCATTACCGGCACGCTTGCCGCCTTCACCGTCGGAACCTTCACGCCTGCGCCCGGCAACTTCGACGTGGTCGCCGTCGCATCGGGCACGCGCAATACCCTGTCCGGCAGCGTCACGCAAGGCGACATCTGGAATGTCAGCCTGCTGATGGGCGTCGATGCCATCGCGAATTTCAGCCATGTCGTCGCCCTGGTCGATGCCGACGGCGACCCGCTCACGACCGGCCTGCGCCTGCCGACTCTGGCCGAAGTCGCGTCGGCCCTGGCGGCGACGATCAACGCCGGCGCGTCGGGCAGTTTCCTCGCCATCGCCGAAGGCAGCACGCTGGTCGTCATCAACCAGGTCGGGGCGAGTTTCACCACCAAGCTCAGCGTCGCGCCCGCGGCGGTGATTGCCGTTTCGCGCAGCTTCGACCTTCAGGGCGCGGTGACCACCGGCGACACCTGGACGGTGACCCTGACCTCCGCTGGGGTGCCGACCTCCGTGAGCGTGACGGCGGGCAGCACCCTGGCCAGCGTTGCCACCGCGCTTCGCAATGCCATCGATGGCGCCGCCGGTTACAAGGCCACGGTGAATGGCACGACATTGATCATTTCCACCGAGGGCGCGATTGCCGGCCAGGCATTTGTGCTCAACAGCACGTCGCCCGCCGGGGCCATCGTCGAAAAGGCCGTGACCACGACGCGCGAACTGGTCGTCTTCGGCCCGGCCGTTGTCGGCGATGTCTGGACCGTGACCCTGACCGCCGGCGGCGTGACCAGTTCGGTCACGGTGCCGGTGACCGGCACCCTCGCGACGCTTGCCGCCAACCTGGCGACGCAGATCAACCTGCTGACCGGATTCACCGGTTCCGCGAGCGATACGGTCATTACCGTGGCGACGGCGGGGGTCAATGCCTTCAAGGGACTCTTCGTGTCGTATGGCGTGGTCCGCAACTTCACCGACGACAATTCGGATCCGGCGCCTTCGACCGTCGGCGTCGCGCAGGGTGTTCCGGTGGCGGGCGAAACCTGGCGAGTCACCGTCGCCGGTGTCGACCACGACCATCTCGTTACGGCCAATCAGACCCTGGCCGATGTGATGGCCGCCCTTGCGCGGCGGATCACCATCGACTCGGCCTTCGATGCGGCGAGCCGCGGCGAGACGATCGTGATCCTCGGCAGCGCCAGCTTCTCCATCCCGACGCGGGTCAACGGCGCCGTGAATGCCAGCGCCGTCACCTACAACGGCGGCACCGTGACGATCAGCGGCACGCCGAAGGCCGGCGAGACGATCACACTGAACCTCGGCGCCACGACGCATGTGCATGTGGTCCGCGAGGCGGTACCGCTGGCGGAGATCGCGGCCGGCCTTGCCGCCCGACTCAAGGTGGCGGGAATCGAGGCACGGGTCGAGGGCGATACGCTGGTCATTGTCAGCGGGCTCGGCTCATCCTTCTCCATCCTTGCGGCGCAGACTGCAGGCAGCGCGACCAGGGTCGTGGAGGATGCGACGACAGTGCGCTACACGCTGGCCGGGACATCGCGCATCGGCGAAACCTGGCGCGTGACGGTAGGCGGCATTGACTACGACTACGTGGTCGAGTCGCCGGCGGTCATCGCCGCGATCCTCGCCGCGGACATCAATGCCTCCGGCCATGTGGTCCGCGCGAGCCTGACGCCGCTGGCGCCGCCGGCGCCAACCGCCGGCGAAGTATGGTCGGTGAAGGTCGATCTGGGCGGGACGACGCTGACGGTCGGCTATGCGGCGGTGACGGGCGACAGCATTTCCAGCGTCATGGCGGCCCTGGCCAACGCGCTGAACGCGGCGGGAAGCACGCAATTCACCGCACAGACGGTCGGCGCGGACCTCCTGCTGGTCAACCGCACGGCCCTGATGCCTGCCATCGAGTTCAAGCGGGGCGCGACGACCCTGGCGCCGACGGTGAGCGTGGACGCCAACCGGGTTGCATCGACCGAGAATGGCGTGATCGTCATCGTGCCGCTCGCCGGCGGCTTCACCGCAGGTGGCGCGGCCACGGTAGCCGCCCGCAATTCGTTGACAGTTGCCGATGCCACGGTGGCGACGGTCGCACCCACGGCAACCCCGGTCGAGGGCGAAACCTGGCGGGTGACGATTGGCACCGGGCTCAGCGCGGCGCTCTACAGCCATGTCGTGCAACGCGTGGGCGGCACTGTCCAGACCGCCGCCGAGATTGCGGCCATCCTCGCCGGCAAGATCAATACGGGCGCCGTTACCGGATACACCGCATTCGCCGACGGCGGCGTTCTGGTCATTGCCCGCACCGACAACACCGCAATCGGCACGACGAGCTTCGTCGTCACGCCGGCGGCAGGGATAGTCGTCGATGCCAGCACCCCGACCAGTCGCATCGTCAGCTTTGGCGCGGCGGGCGCTGCGATCCAGGGCGAGGCCTGGTACATCCTGGTCGAAGCCGCCGACGCCGTCTTCGCCTACAGCCACACGGTCCAGGCGGGCGACACCCTTGCCGCGATCGCTCTGGCCCTGGCGCAAGAGATCAACGCCGACAGCGCGGGCGGCTTCACCGCGTACGCCGATGCCTTGCAGCTGTTCATCGTCGATCGCAGCGGGCGCAGTTTCGCGGCGCATTTCGAAGTCGCGCTCGCCGACGGCAGGCGGGGCGGGGCGGCCGAGTTGCTGGTGCCGGCATCGGTGCATGGCATCACGCTGGATGGCACGGCTGAGGTCGGCGAGGACTGGACCATCGTGCTTGAATCGTCCGATGGGCTGGTGCGCAGCTACGGCCACCGTGTCGCCAGCGCCGACTTCTTGAACCCCCCGGTTCCGCCATCGACGATATCAACGCCGCGGACACCGACCGAGATTCTCGAGGCGCTCGCCGCCGCGCTTGCCGCAGCCATCAACGAGGACCAGGCCGCAGGCTTCACCGCCTTTGCCGATGGCGTCGAGGTCATCATCACCCATCGCCAGGGTGCGTCCTTCGATGCCGAAGCTGCGATCGTGCCGAAGCTGCGTGCGGCCGGATCGGTGGATGTCGTCACCGGCAAGACAGGTGATGGTGCCGAGGTCGTGCCGGCGATCGAAGTCAATCTGGTCAACGGGATTCCGGTCACGGGCGCCCACTGGATGCTGCAACTGCAGGTCGACGGCGTGACCTACGGCTTCGACTACGCCGTCACCACCGCCCAGTCCTGGCCGTCAATCGCCGCCGGCTTTGCCGCCGCCATCAACGCAGCGGCCATCGCCGGTTCGCCGCTCTCCGGCATCAGCGCGACGCCGACGGATGAAAACACGCTGCTGATTGCGGACCTCGGTGGTCGCCGCCTGACCGGCTCCGTGGTCCTGGTGCCGGTCGCGCAGTCGGTGATCGACGGCGGCCGCGCGACCACGACGATGGTCGACCTGATCGGCACGCCGCAGGCAGGTGAGCCGTGGCGCCTGCGCATCGGCGACCTGCTCTACGAGGTAAAGCTGGGCGACCTGGTGAACCTGGTCACGCTGGGCGATGCCGACAATGCGGTGACCCTCGCCGAATTCGCGGCCGCGCTGGCGTGGAAGTTCAACGCCGATTCGGTGACGGCGCGTACGCTTGATCCGGAAGGCGCGGCGGCCCGTTACACGGCCTTTGCCGACGGAACCCGCATCATCATCGTCGATCGCGAAGGCGGCATCTTCGAAACCCTGCTCGAGGCCGGTACCATCACCCGCGCCGAGGGTTACGCCGACATCCAGCTCGACTACAACCTCGACGCCGCCCAGATGCAGGCGCGCCTGCAGGCGCTTTATGGCTTCGACGATGTTTCCGTGGCCGAATCGCGCAACGACGGCGATGTGAGCTACACGATCAGCTTCGTGCGCGACGAGGCCGGCGTCGACCTGCCGCAGATCCAGTGGGTCGAGACCGCGCAGACCACCGGTCTCCTGCCCAGCCCGAATGCGTCGGTGGACGTCGCCACCGCCACCGTTCGCAATGGCGCGCTGGTCAACGCCGGGGTCAATAACCTGCAGACGATCAACATCAATCCGAACGTCACGGGCGGCACTTTCACCCTGTGGTTCCGCATCGAGAACGAGCGCGGCGAGTACGAACTCACCGAGAGCGCACCGATCGCCTACAACGCCAGCGCGATCGACGTGTTCAAGGCGCTGAGCCCGATCCTGAATCCGAACGGGGCGACCATCGACATCGACGAGGCCTTCGATCAGGCCACCCGCATCACGTCGCGGCCCTACACCGACAACTTCTCCGTGCGCGAAGTCGACGGCGTATTCGTCATCACCTTCCAGGGCGAACACCGCGACCTGACGATCCACGACATCGACACACGGCTGCTGCTTACCCAGGAGACAGGCACCGACAACGAGTTCGAGGCGCCGGCCGCAACCGTCACCCTGGGCGGCACCGACGGCACGCTCGCCGTCAATGCCACGGCGCCGCGGGCAACCACCATCGACCTGTCGGGCCATGGACTGGCGGGCGTCTGGACCCTGGAGATTTCCTTGCGCGGCGTCACCAGCAGCCACCAGATAGCGGTCGGCGACAGCTACACCATCGATGGCCTGTCCGTGACCGCGAACTCGGTAGCCAACATCGCGCGCATCCTGGCGGCCAAGGTCAGGGCTGACGCTGCCGACGTATTCACCGCGACCACCGAAGGCACCAACGGCGATCTGCTGGTAATCGTGAATGCCGAGGGCACGGCGTTCCGCGCCGCGCTGGACGCGAACGGCACCGAACTCGGCGTGGCGGACATCGACCGCTCGACGCCGGAAGAGGCATCGGTCGACCTCGGCGGCACTCCTTCCGTCGGCGAGGTCTGGAGCATCGTCCTCGACGACGGCGCTTCGCTACCCGTCACGTTCAGCTACACCGTCGGGCTGATCGACGCGGACAACGACGCCGCGACTGCGCCGGTGCTGCCCGGCCTCGACTACATCGCGACCCAACTCGCGGCCGCGATCAGCCTGCATGCTGACTATGCGGCGGTTGCCGAAGGCGACGATGTCATGATTGTCCGCAGCGACGGCAAGCCGTTCTCGGCAACACCGGAGATCCTCGCCGCCGGCCAGCCCATCGCGGGTCAGACCTGGTCGGTCACGTTGGAAAGCGCCACCAGCGGCGCGCTGACCTTCAGCCACCTCGTCGGCGCCGACGAAACCCACGCCAGCGTGGCCCGTGCCCTGTCGAATTTGATCAACACCCAGGGCCTGCCCGAATTCCGCGCGAACAGCGAGGGCGGCGAGTTGCAGATCGAGAACGTTGCCGGCAACGTGTTCTCGACCGTGTTCGCGGCCAGCGTGCAGAGCGAGTCGGTCGGCCAGCCGCAAGCCGGGGAAACCTGGAGCGTGACGCTGGGCACCGCGACCGGGTCGCTGGTGTTCAGCCATTTGGTAACGGCCGGCCAGACTGCTGCCGACGTGGCCGCAGCCCTTGCAGCGCGGATCAATACCCTGGCGCCGGTCGAGTTCGAGGCCGTCAGCGAAGTCGGCGTATTGCGCGTCACCGACACCACTGGCGCGGTGTTTACCTCCAGCCTGGCGGTCGACGACGTCGTGCAGCCGGGCGATGTCGAAGCGGCGGCCGCCGTCGTCGCCACCCGCATCGACGGCATCAATTACTACGGCTTCGAAACGCTGAACATCGCGCTGGGTTCCGGTGACGACGTATTCAACATCCAGGGCACCACCGCGACGACCAACCTCGACCTGAATGGCGGCGACGACGCGCTGTATGTATCGTCGGCAGCGAATTTCGGCATCGACACCTCGCCCGAGGCCGTGTTGCCCGATTTCCTGCCCGGCCACCTGCACGCCATCAACGGCGCGCTGAACATCGACGCCGGAGCGGGCGACAACCGACTCATGATCAGCGGCGAGTCGAGCACGCTCGATAACACTGACATCGTCATCTCAGACCTGCCGCTGGTTTTCGAGCCGGTGGGCACCGAGATCGCGGTGCGCGGGCTCACTGGCGGCGCCGACGCCTTCGGCTGGGTCGATCTCGCCCAGGCCACGATCACCTTCCAGGCCGCCAGCGGCAACTTCGCGGAAGGCGTCACCTTCTGGACCGGTTTCGGCGACGATACGGTCGTGATCGACGGTACGCCTGATCGCGCCGGGGTGCGGACCATCACCACCGTGAATACCGGCCTGGGCGACGACACGGTATTTATCGACCTCGACGTGACCGAGTCGAACGGAACCGACACCAGCGACGGCGTGTTCGTCCTCAACACCCAGGGGCCGTGGAACGACTATCCGGGGATCACCGACAACGACACCGTGCTCGGCACCGATACGGTGGGCGGTACCTACGTGTCGACGCTGCCGCTGATCGTCTTCGGCGGGCAGGGCAACGACAACATTACCGGCGGCTCGGGCGACGACATCCTGTTCGGCGACCGTGGCCGCATGCTCAGTTTCGAGGACATCGGCGGCATCCCGACCATCGTCGAAGCCCTCGGCAGCGGCGGTCCTGGCGATGTCACCGACGGCGTCATTCGCACTCCCGACCAGGTATTCAGCGTCGATCCGGACGTCGGCGGCAACGACGTGATCAAGGGCCTCGAAGGCGACAACATCCTGGTAGGCGGCTATGGCAACGACACCATCACGGCCGGCGCCGGCGCCGACCTGGCGCTGGGCGACAACGGCCAGATCGACTGGACCCCGGTCGGCGACTACGGCGCATTCCAGACCACCGATCCCCTGCTGGGCGGCAATGACGATATCCGCGTCGGCGACGGCGACAACCTCGTGGCCGGCGGCTTCGGTGCCGACGTGATCGAAACCGGCGTGGGCGCGGACCTGATCCTCGGCGACAACGGCATCTTCGACTACACGACATCGACCGGTGACGTCGTCAGCTACCTCGCCGGCGACGTCCAGATCACGGTTCAGACTGCGGATCTCGCAGCCGTACTGGGCCGCCTCGGTGTCGCTTCCATCGCCGACCTGGTTGGCATGACCTTCGAGATCAGCATGGCGACCGCCGACACGGCACTCGGCCAGGCGCGGCAGATCACTGCCCAGGCGGCGGGCGCCGTCGCCGGTACCACGGTGCTGACGCTGGATGCGGCCTTCGTGCTCGACTCCGGTTCCGCTGCAGACATCCTCGAATACCTGATCTACTCGGCTACCAACACCGGTGGCGTGGCGATCCTCACCGAGGCCAGCACCACCGATACCACCGCGGCGACCGGCGGCAACGATGTAATAGTCGGCGGTGGCGGTACGGCGGACAACATCGTGTTGGCCGGTGTCGGCGACGATCGCGTGAATCAGGCGCCGCTGGCGCTCGGCGATCCGCTGCCGGTGCTGAGCACGGGCGTGGATATCGTGATCGGCGACAACGGCTACGTGAATTGGGACGGCGCCGGCCTGATGACGCAGTTTGCTTCGACGGAACTGAGCCTGGGCGGCAACGACCTGATCGCCGTCGGCGACGGCAACAACATCGTGGTGGGCGGATTCGGCAGCGACACGATCACCACCGGCGCCGATGCCGACATCGTGCTGGGCGACAACGGCGAGGTGAGCTACGCTCCCGACACCACGCTGCTGCTGCAGGCCTCGACCACGGACATCGTGAATGGCACCGGCGGCGGCGACACCATCGATACCGGCGAGGGCGACAACCTGGTGATGGCCGGGGTCGGCGCCGATACGGTGACCACGGGCAATGGCGTCGACCTGGTGATGGGCGACAACGGCCAGTTCAACTGGGGCAGCAGCGGGCTCCTCGAATCCTTCACCAGCACCAGCCCGCTGGTGGTCGGCGTCGATGCCGGCAGCCAGGCCGCGCCCGACTTCGCCGACATCGACGGCGACGGCGACCTCGACGTGGTAGTGGGCGGCACGGACGGCACGCTGCACTACTTCGAAAACACCGGCACGGCGGCGGCGCCCAACTATGTCGAAGTCCTCGGCACGGCCAACCCGTTCAACGGCATCGATGTCGGCACCGAGAGCACGCCGGTGCTTGCCGACATCGACGGTGACGGCGACCTCGACCTGGTAGTGGGGGCGACCGACGGCACGCTGGCGTACTTTGAAAATACCGGCACGACGGCAGTGCCGATTTATGTCGAAGTTGCCGGTGTCGCCAGCCCGCTCGACGCCATCGACGTCGGCAGCCAGAGCACGCCAGTCTTCGCTGATATCGATGGCGACGGCGACCTTGACCTGGTGGTAGGGACGACCGACGGCACGCTGAGCTACTTCCAGAACACCGGTACGGCGGCGGCTCCTGTCTTCGTCGAACTGATCGGCGCTGCCAATCCCTACGACGGTATCGATGTCGGCAGCCAGAGCGCGCCGAACTTTGTCGATGCCGACAACGACGGCGACCTGGACCTGGTGGTGGGTACGGCCGACGGCACACTCAGCTACTTCGAGAACACCGGCACGGCGGCGGCACCGACGTATGTCGAGCAAACCGGCGCGGCCAATCCCTTCGATGGCATCGACGCCGGCGATCAGGGCAAGCCGACCTTCGCCGACCTCGATGGCGACGGTGACGTGCATGTGATGGTCGGCGCTGCCGGCGGCACCGTCAGCTACTTCGCCGATGCCGGTGGCGACGACGTGATCGTGGCTGGAGACGGCGCCAATATCGTGGTCGGCGGTTACGGCAACGACACGATCACCACCGGGTTCGGCACGGACATCGTGCTCGGCGACAACGGCGTGGTGACCTACACCCCGGGCACCACGCTGCTGCTGCAGGCGACCTCCACCGATGCCGCGAACGGCACGGGCGGCAACGATACGATCAACGTTGGCCAGGGCGACAATCTGGTACTTGCCGGGGTCGGCGGCGATACGGTCACCACCGGCGATGGCGTCGACCTGGTGATGGGCGACAACGGCCAGTTCAACTGGGACAGCGCCGGCCTGCTCACCGGTTTTGCCTCCAGCGATCCGACCTTGGGCGGTGATGACCAGATCAGCGTCGGCAACGGCGACAACATCGTGGTCGGCGGATTCGGCGCCGACACGATCACCACCGGCGCCAACCTCGACATCGTGCTGGGTGACAACGGCCTGGTGAGCTACACCCCGGGTACGACACTGCTGCTGCAGGCGGCGTCGACCGACACGACCAACGCCACCGGCGGCAACGATACGATCCTCGCCGGCGAGGGCGACAACCTGATCCTGGCCGGGGTCGGCGCGGATGCGGTCACCACCGGCGGTGGCGTTGACCTGGTGATGGGCGACAACGGCCAGATCGACTGGGCGTCGAACGGCGAATACAGCGCCTTCCAGACCACGGATCCGCTGCTGGGCGCCAACGACGTCATCTTGGCCGGCGACGGCGACAACATCGTCGCCGGTGGCTTCGGCGCCGACCAGATCACGGTCGGGCTGGGCCAGGACCTGATCCTCGGTGACAACGGGATATTCAGCTTCACGCCCGATGCGGGCGGCGCGGCGGTGCTGACCGAGGCGCGCACGACTGATCTGGTCAACGGCACCGGCGGCGACGATACGATAGTCGCCGGCGACGGCATCAACGTCGTGCTGGCCGGTGTCGGCGCCGACACGGTGAGTGCCGGTACCGGCGCCGACATCGTGATCGGCGACAACGGCTATGTGAACTGGGATACGGCAGCGCTGATCACGCAGTTCGGTTCCTCGGAACCCGAGCTCGGCGGCAACGATGCGATCAATGTCGGCGACGGCGCCAATATCGTGGTCGGCGGTTTCGGCGCCGACACGATCCTCACCGGCGCGGATGCCGACATCGTGCTGGGCGACGACGGCCAGGTCGACTACGTGGGCACCGACCTCAATTCGGCCGACATTGACCTGATCCAGAGCACCTCGACTACGGCCTTCGGCGGCGCGGACACGATCACCACGCTCGGCGGTGACGACATCGTGATCGGCGGCCGGGCAGGTGACACGATCGACGCGGGAGAGGGCAACAACCTGGTGATCGGCGACAGCGGCCAGATCACCGCCGACGTCGTCGATGCGCCGCAACTCGCCGGTCAGCCGATCACGCTGGGGCTGATCGAAACCATCCAGCTCGACGACGGCGGCGCCGACCTGCTGACGACGGGGACGGGCAACGACATCGTGCTCGGCGGGTTCGGGGGCGACACGCTGACCGCCGGCGCGGGCAACGACACGCTGTTCGGCGACAACGGACAGATCGTTTATGTAGCGGCGGTCATGAATACGCTCCAATCCACCGACACGGTGGATCAGACCGGCGGCAACGACGTCATCGATGCGGGCGAGGGCAACAATCTCTTGATCGCCGGGGTGGGGAACGATACGGTGACGGCCGGGGCCGGCGCCGACGTGGTGGTTGGCGACAACGGAATGATCATCACCGACGCTGCCGGCGCGGTGGTGGAAGTCATCTCCACCGATCCGCTGCTGGGCGGCAACGATGTGATCGCCACCGGCGACGGCTTCGATGTGGCGATCGGCGCTGCCGGCGCCGACAGCCTGACCAGCGCCGGTGGCAACGACATTCTGTTCGGCGACGGTGGCCAGGTGGTCTTCTCCGCCGGCGGTACGGTGATGACCATCACCTCGGTCGATGTAGACATCGGCGGCAACGATACGCTCGATGGCGCGGCGGGCAATGACATCCTGATCGGTGGCTTCGGCAACGACCTGCTGTTTGGCAGCCTCGACGAAGACCTGCTGTTCGGCAGTTACGCGACGGTGATCCTGACCGGCGGCTTCGTCACCAGCATCGCGGCCGATCTGAACGACCTGCTCACCGCCGCCATGCTGGCGCAGTTCGACGGATCGACGCGCAGCATCATCGAGGCCATTGCAAACCTGGTTGAAGGCCTGCCCGGTTATGCCTCGATGCTGGAGTCGCCGTTCGATGCGCAGTTACAGCCGGATTCGCTGCTCGATGTCGATGTGTTCCGCAAGGTGTTCCGCATCGATCTTTCCATGCTGGCGGCAGGGCGCCTCGATCCTTCCATGTTCCAGGAAGTGTTCGACTTCGACTCCGTGACTCAATCCGACGAGCCTGCCCACGGCTGGGTGCTTGACAGT
Organism: Sulfuritalea sp.; assembly: GCA_044359585.1. Lineage (GTDB taxonomy): Bacteria > Pseudomonadota > Gammaproteobacteria > Burkholderiales > Rhodocyclaceae > Sulfuritalea. The sequence continues at coordinate 55,002 of JBIKLV010000008.1, forward strand.
GATGATGCGGGCAATGCGGCCGGTTCGGATGATGGCGCCCCGGCAGCAGAGGAAGATGCCCGTCCGCTGGCCTTCGCGCCGACCGAACCGCCTGACCAGGAAGCGCGTGGCGGCGACATGCTGATCGCGGCGTTCGGCCTGGCCGGGCTGAATGCCGTGCAGCAGTCGCAATCCCGCAGGAGCAGGGCTCGCGCCGGGCATGCGATGCTCGGCACCGGCCTGCTGGCACGGGGCCGCAATGCACCGGATCTGACTGCCCCGATTTAGGCTGGCCGTTACCTCAGGACGGCGCGGATTTGCGTGGCATGCGAGCGGATGGCCAGCTGGTCGTTGGCGGGCTATGAATAGAGTGGTAGCATCCGTCCCGCCTGATGGTCGGGCAGGTGGTCCAAGAAATATTCGCACTACTCTTTCGGCAGAAAACCCAATGAGAACAATTTTCGGCGATTGCCTGAAGGGCATCATCGCAGGCGCCGTAGCCGTCGTCGCGCAGGCCGCGGTCGCTCAGGCGCAGTCGGTGCCTGGCGCCTCATCGACGACGGAGGCGCGCAGCTTCGAGATGATCCGGCCGAGCGGTGAATTGGAGTGCCTCGTCGAACCCTTCATGACGGTCAACGTCGGCAGTCCGGTGGACGGAGTGCTGGAACAGGTTACGGTCAATCGGGGCGACCGCGTGCGCAAGGGACAGGTGGTCGCAAAGCTGCAGGCTGGCGTCGAGGCGGCGGTGGTCAACCTCTCCGAAGCGCGTGTCGAGTTCGGGCGTCGGCGCCTGGCGCGAATCGACAGCCTCCTCGAAAAGCAGTTGATCTCGGTCCAGGAAAGCGACGAACTGGCAACGGAAGTCAAACTGCGCGAAGAAGAGCTGAAGAAGGACCAGGAAGCCCTCAAATTGCGGACCATCTTCAGTCCGATCGATGGCGTGGTCGTCGAGCGGCGCCTCGCGCCGGGTGAATTGGTTCGTGCCGAAAAGTCGGTTGTCTTGAGGCTGGCGCAAATCAATCCGCTCAACATTGAGGTCATTGCACCGGCCCGACTGTTCGGGTCGGTGCGGGTCGGCATGTCGGGGCAGGTCAGCCTCGCGCCTTTCTTTCCCGGCACCCATCAGGCGAAGGTCGTCGTGGTGGATAAGGTGATCGACGCGGCAAGCGGCACCATGGGCGTGCGCCTGCAACTGCCGAATCCGGACTACAAGATTCCGGCCGGCATCAAATGCAGCGTCGTGCTCGGAAAATAGTTTGAACTCAAAGACTTGTATAACTTAGGGCTAACGTATCATTTCGGGCCCCGGTGCGGCGTCATTCGCCGCCGCGGCGCTGATCTGGATTGACTTCGGATGGAATCGTGACCAAAAATCGATACAGCACTGCCGGCGTCGGGCATTGGGCGCACGTCCTGGCCTGGGTGTGCGCCTCGCTGCTGCTGCCCATTCCCGCGCGCGGCGAAACCCTGCTGGACGCCTATTCCCTGGCGCGCCAGAACGATCCGAAGTTCCGGGTTGCCCAGGCCGAGAGCCGGGCGAGCAGCATGGCCATCGAGCAGGCGCGCGCCGGGTTCCTGCCGACGATCAAACTCGACATGGAAGCGATCGAAACGCGGCAACGTGTGCTGAGCAGCCAGAACATCACCTTCAAAGCCGGGGTTGCCACCTTTCCGACCAAGAACTACACGCTGTCGGTGAATCAGCCGATCTTTCGGCTGGATGCGATCGAGCGCTTCGAGCAGGCCAAGGCGGTGGTCAAGCAGGCCGAGTACACGCTGCTCGCGGCAGAACAGGACATGTTGCTGCGCACTACCGCGGCCTATCTCGTGGTCCTCGCCGCCACCGACAATCTCGCGCTGGCCAGCGCGGAGCGCGAATCCGTGGGCAAGGTGCTCGAATTGGCGCGCGCCAAGCTCAAGTCGGGCCTCGGTACCGTCACCAACCAGCATGACGCCCTGGCGCGATTCTCCGCGGCGCAGGCGCGGGAGATCGAGGCTCGCCACAAACAGCGGGATGCACGCCAGGGATTGCGCGAGATAACCGGTCGGCTGATCGAGAACGTGCAGGTCCTGCGCGAAGATTTTCCGCTCGAGACTCCCGAGCCGGCCGACATCGAACCCTGGATCGAGGCGGCGCTGGAGCAGAACCTGCTGTTGCGGGCCAGGCGCGAGGCGGTCCAGGTTGCACATCAGGAGGTAGAGCGCCAGCGTGCCGGTCACTTCCCGACCGTCAACCTGCTGGCCACCCACAACCAGCGCGACGCCGGCAGCACGCTGTTCGGCGGTGGCAGCGACACCGAGACGACCGATCTGACGGTGCGCCTGACCGTGCCGATCTACGAAGGCGGGCTGACCAGCGCGGTTACCCAGGAAGCGGTACACCGCTATCAGAAGTCCCAGGAAGAACTCGAGCAGGAACGTCGCGCCATCGAGCGCGTAACGCGTGCCTCCTATGACGCCACGCTGAGCGGAGTCACGCTGGTCCAGGCGCTCAAACAAGGTGTCGTTGCCCAGCAAAGTGCGCTCGAAGCAAAGGCCGAGGGCCACAAGACCGGCCTGTATGCGCTGTTGCCGGTGCTCGATGCTGCGCGCGACCTGTACCTTGCCAAGCGCGACTACGCGCAGTCGCGCTACGACTACCTGTTCAATCGCCTGCGCCTCAAGCAGGCTACCGGTACGCTTTCGGAAGCCGACCTGGTGCAAATCAGTGCAGCGCTTCATTGATTCACCCTGTGCGGTCGCAAGCCCATCGTTTCAATGTGTCGGTGAGATGTGGGCGTTGCCGGGCGTCCAAGTTCGTTTTTCCCCCTTCCCGGGAATGGCCCGCATCGATCGCAGGAATTAGGATTTTCGAGTGACAACGGAAGACGGCATTGCCCTGGTAACCGATGCCCGAAGGGCAGCGGGCGACGGAAACGAGGAATCATTCGAATCGGCGGCATGGGCGCGGCTCGCCCACGCCGGCGATTCGCGCAGCTTTGCCGCGGGTTGGCTCGACATACAGTGCCGCGCCTTCGAAGGCGTCATCCGGGGCGCCGTGATCTTGCGCGCATCGGAGGCGGCGGCTTTCGCGCCGGTCGCGGTCTGGCCCGAGGGAATCGAGGGTAGCCCGAAGCTCGCCGCGGTGGTCGAGCGCGCCCTGCAAGGTCGCAGGGTCGTCGTTGACGGCACCAAGCGCGTGCCGCGCCGGCAGGACCCAATATTCATTGCGCATCCCATACTGGTCGACGACGAACTCTACGGTGCCGCCGCGCTGGAGATCGAGGGCCGCTCGGAGGGCGCGGTGCGCGACCTGGTGCAGCGCCTCGGCTGGGGCATCGGCTGGCTGGAGGCCCTTGCCCGGCGCAAAACCTTCACCAGCAAGGCGCGGCTGGTCACGGTGCTGGAAATCATCGCCACATCCCTGCAGCACGAACGTTTTCAGGCGGCCGCGACGGCGGTGGCAACCGAGCTTGCGACCACCTTCGGTTGCGAGCGCGTCAGCCTGGGTTTCATGAAGGGGCGCCACATCCAGGTGCGGGCGCTTTCCCACAGTTCGGCGTTCGGCAAGAAGACCAACCTGGTGCGCGCCATCGAAGGCGCGATGGACGAGGCGGCCGATCAACTGGCGACCGTTGTGTTCCCCTCGCGCAAGGACGGGCCGTTCCAGGTCACCCGCGCCCATGCCGAACTCCTCCAGCAACACGGCATCGGCGCGGTCTGCACGATTCCCCTGACCGCCGGCGAGCGCGTGCTTGGCGCGCTGGTCCTGGAACTGCCGGTCGGTGCCGAGTTCGATGCGCGCACGGTGGAGCTCTGCGAGCATGCCGCCTTGCTGGTGGGGCCGGTGCTCGACGTCAAGCGCAGGGAAGACCGCTGGCTGGCCGAAAAGGCCCTCGACAGCGCGCGCACCCATTGGCGCCACCTGGTGGGGCCGCGCCATGTCGCGCTCAAGCTGTGGGCGCTGATTGGCGCGCTGGCGCTGGCATTCTTCTCCATCGTCGACGGCGACTACATGATCACGGCCGATGCCAGCCTCGAAGGCAAGGTGCAGCGCGCCGTCACCGCGGCCATGCAGGGCTATATCGTCGAAGCGCGGGCCCGTGCCGGTGACATCGTGCGCGAGGGCGACGTGCTGGCCGCGATGGATACCCGCGACCTGCGGCTCGAACGCCAGAAGGTGCTGAGCCAAGGCGCCCAGCAGGAAAGCGAGCGGCGGCAGGCCATCGCCGAGGGAAATCGCGCGCGTGCTGCGATCCTCGAGGCCCAAAGCGGGCAGGTGCGGGCGCAGCTGACCCTGATCGACGAGCAGATTTCCCGCGCCCAACTGGTGGCTCCCTTCGACGCCGTCGTGGTCAAGGGCGACCTCAGCCAATCGCTGGGCGCGGCGGTCGAACGCGGCAACGTGCTGTTCGAACTCGCGCCGCTGGATACCTACCGCGTCATCATGAAAGTGGATGAACGCGACATCACCGACGTCGCGGTCGGCAAGCCGGGCCGCCTCGCGCTGGCCAGCATGCCCAACGAAGAATTCGAACTGACGATCGAGAAGATCACGCCGGTCTCCGTGGTCGATCAGGGCCGTAATTTCTTCCGCGTCGAGGCCCGGGCAAAGGGCGCCATCGAAAAGCTGCGTCCGGGCATGGAGGGTATCGGCAAGATCCAGGTCGAGCGCCGCCGCCTGGTCTGGATCTGGACCCACAAGCTGGTGCACTGGACGCGCATGTGGGTCTGGTCCTGGTGGCCGTAAGGCCGGGCAGGTCGTGAGCGACACCCTTTTCAGTCCCTCCTGGTACCGGGTTGCATCGCTCAAGCCGAGGATCCGCTCGCATGCCAGAATCCTGCGCCAGTCGTTCCGCGACAAGGTCTGGTTCGTCCTCCAGGATTTCGCCGCCGAGCGCTCGCACCGCTTTTCGCCGGCCGCGCACCATTTCATCGGCCTCATGGACGGCGAGAGAACGGTGCAGGAAATCTGGGAGGCGACCAGCGCGCACCTGGGCGATGGCGCGCCGAGCCAGGAAGAGGTAATACGCCTGCTCGGACAGTTGCATGCTACCGACGTGCTGTTGTGTGATGTGCCGCCCGACAGCATGGAGGTTTTTCGACGTCACGAGAAGCATGAGCGGATGTTGTGGCGGCGGCGGCTGTGGACGCCCCTGGCGCTGCGATTTCCGCTGCTCGACCCCGACCGCTTCCTGGAGCGGACGCTGCCCTGGGTGCAACCGCTGTTCGGCTGGTTCGGGATACTCCTCTGGCTCGCGGTGGTGGGCACCGGGGCGGTGCTGGCGGCTTCCCACTGGACCGACCTGACGGAGAACATCGCCGATCGCGTGCTCGATCCGGGAAACCTCGTGTTGCTCTGGTTCGTGTATCCGGTGGTCAAGGCCCTGCATGAACTGGGGCATGCCTATGCGATCAGGAAATGGGGCGGCGAGGTACACGAGATAGGCATCATGCTGCTGGTGCTGTCGCCGGTACCCTACGTCGATGCGTCCGCCTCCTGGGGCTTCAATGACAAGCGCAAGCGGATGGTTGTCGGCGCGGCGGGCATCGCCGTTGAGTTGTTTCTCGGCTCGCTCGCCTTGTTTACCTGGCTCATGGTCGAACCGGGCGCGGTGCGGGCCATCGCGTACAACGTGATGCTGATCAGCGGAGTTTCCACCTTGCTGTTCAACGGCAACCCGCTGCTTCGCTTCGACGGTTACTACGTGCTTGCCGATGCGATCGAGATGCCCAACTTGGGGTCGCGCTCCAACCAGTATCTCGGGTACCTGTTCCAGCGCTACATTTTCGGCGTCGCCGACGCCGAGTCGCCGGCGCACTCGACCGGAGAGCGCTTCTGGATGGTGGTGTATGGCATCGCGTCGTTCGTGTACCGGATATTCATCTCCTTCATCATCATCACCTTCATTGCCGGAAAGTTCTTTTTCATCGGGGTATTGCTCGCCATCTGGGCCATCGCGACCCAGGTGATGATGCCCATCGGCAAAACCCTGTCATTCCTGGTTTCCAGTCCCGGCCTGCGGCGCCAGCGCGGGCGTGCGGTATCCACCAGCATCGCGCTTGCCGCTCTGGTTGCGGTCCTGCTGTTCGTCGCACCGTTCCCGCATTGGACCCGCACCGAAGGGGTGCTCTGGGTGCCCGAAGAGGCGCAGGTGCGGGCGGGCACGGAAGGCTTCATCGTCGACCTGCTGGCGCCGGCCGACGGCGAAGTCAGCCGGGACCAGCCGCTGGTTCGCGCCGAGGAGCCGTTTCTCGCGGCCCGCGTCGCCATGCTCGAGGCGCAGTTGCAGGAACTGATCGCCAAGTACGACGCCTCGCTGACCATCGATCGGGTGCAGGCCGCCATGTTCCGCGAGCAAATCATTGCCGCCGATGCGAACCTGCAGCGCAGCCGCGAACGCGCGGCCGACCTGGTGTTTCGCAGCCCGGCCAATGGCCGCTTCATCGTGCCGAACGCCGCGGATCTCACCGGTCGATTCGTCAGCAAGGGGCAGTTGATCGGCTACGTGGTGGAGCCCCGGGAACAGACCGCGCGTGTGGCGCTGCTGCAGGACGACATTGCGATGGTGCTGCAGGAGACCCGGAGCGTCGAAGTGATGCTCGCCGGCTGGGGTGCCAGCCCGATGCCGGCGCGAATTCGCCGCCAGGTCCCCGGCGCCTCGCAACAGTTGCCGACGGCGGCGCTGGGCAGTTCCGGTGGCGGCCCGATCACGGTCGACCCGCGCGATGCGAAGGGCGTGACGGCGCTCAATCAGATCTTCCAGCTCGAACTGACTCTTCCCGGGGAAGTGCGGGCCGAATACCTCGGCGCACGGGTCTTCGTCCGTTTCAACCATGGTTTCGAACCCGTCGGATTCCAGCTCTATCGGGCCTTCCGGCGCCTGCTGCTGAGGCAGTTCAATGTCTAGCAACGCTCCGCCGCAGGGGCGGTCGGATGTCTAGCACCACGCTGCTGCGTCCCGGGATAGCGCTCGGGCCGTATCCGCAGCGGGACGATCTGCGCGACGGCTGGCTGGATCGCGCCGCCGCGAGCCTGGGGGGATTCATCCGGCAGCGGGTGTATGGGCGCAGTCCTGGGCGCGGCGAGTTTCTCTCACGCGTCAATGAAGAAGGACAGCGCCTTGCCGCGTTGACGGACAAGGAAATCCGCGAGTGCGTTCCCGACCTGCGGCGCCGCCTTTACAGCGAAGGGCTCGACGAACCGCTGGTGGCGCGCAGCTTCGCCATCATCCGCGAGATATCCGGGCGCCGTCTCGGCATGCGGCCCTTCGACGTGCAGTTGCTGGGCGGGCGCGTGATGCTCGAGGGCAAGATCGCCGAAATGGAAACGGGCGAGGGCAAGACCCTGACGGCGACCCTGCCGGCCTGCACCGCCGCGCTGGCCGGGATACCGGTCCATATCGTGACCGTCAATGATTTCCTGGTGATGCGCGACGCGGCGTGGATGACCCCGATCTACAAATTCTTCGGCCTCAGCGTCGGCACCATCACCGAGGGCATGACGCCCGAGGCGCGCCGCGCGGCCTATGCCTGCGACATCACCTATGGCACCAACAAGCAGATGGTGTTCGATTACCTGAAGGACCGCCTGATGCTTGGGCGCGACACCGGGCACATGCAACTCCAGCTCGAAGCCCTGCACGCCGAGCACTCGCACGCCAGCCGCCTGCTGTTGCGCGGCCTGTGCTTCGTCATCGTCGACGAGGCGGACAGCGTTCTGGTGGACGAGGCGCGCACGCCGTTGATCATTTCCAACGTCGGCGACTCGAGCCAGGAGGAGCAGGTTTATGCCGAAGCCGTGACCATGGCGCGGCAGATGGATACCGGTTCGGATTTTTCGATCCGGCCGCGCGAACATGACGTCGAACTAACCGAGAGCGGGCGTCGGCGCGCCACCGAGTTGGCGGAGCCTTACGGCGGCCTCTGGATGGGGCCGCGCCGGCGCGAGGAACTGATCCGACGTGCGCTGGCCGCCTTGTACCTCTACCAGCGCGACAAGCAGTATCTGGTACGCGGCGGCAAGATCCAGATCGTGGACGAATACACCGGCCGTGTGATGGCGGACCGCTCCTGGGAGCGCGGGCTGCACCAGATGATCGAGGCCAAGGAGGGCTGCGCGATTACCGGCCAGCAGGAGACCCTGGCGCGCATCAGTTACCAGCGATTCTTCCGCCGCTACCTGCGGGTCGCCGGGATGACCGGCACCGTCAGGGAGGTTGCCGGCGAACTCTGGTCGGTGTACCGCCTGCCGGTGGTCACGATACCGACCAATCGTCCGATACAGCGCCGGAACCTGCCCGACGAGGTGTACCTCACCGCCGAGGAAAAGTGGGCGACCGTGGTCGATCGCTTGCGCCGGCTGCAGAACGAGGGGCGCGCCGTCCTGGTCGGGACGCGATCGGTCGCCGCATCCGAGCATTTGAGCGCGCTGCTGTCGCTTGCCGGACTGATGCACCAGGTGCTCAACGCCCGGCAGGACCAGGAGGAGGCGGAGGTGATCGCCCGTGCCGGCGAGCGCGGGCGCATCACGGTCGCCACCAACATGGCGGGCCGCGGCACCGACATTCGGCTGGCTCCCGGCGTCGCCGAACTCGGCGGCCTGCATGTGCTGGCGACGGAACGTCACGACTCGCGGCGCATCGACCGGCAATTGTTCGGCCGCTGCGGGCGCCAGGGCGATCCCGGAAGTTTCCAGGTCGTCATGTCGCTCGACGACGAAATCTTCCATGACGTATTTAAGCCGCATGCAGAAAGGCTGCGCCGGGTGTTTCCGCGCGTCGGCGAGCCATTGCCCGGATGGCTCGGCAAGTTGCTGGTGAATCTCGCGCAGGGCATCGCCGAGCGCCACCACGGTCGCGTGCGGCGCGAACTGTTGAGCGTAGACGACCAGTTGAGCGACCTGCTGGCCTTTACCGGGCGCAGCGAATAGCGCCCATTCCTTTCGGGCCCGCGAAAAGTCGGCGCTGGCGGCACGGTAGAATCGCCTCGCATCCCGACCCGGACCCCACGATGAAACCCACTGCCCGGATGGTGAAATTGGTAGACACAAGGGACTTAAAATCCCTCGGCGCAAGCCTTGCGGGTTCGATTCCCGCTCCGGGCACCACATGATAATCATCGACCTTCTCTGTGATCAGGGGCACCGCTTCGAAGGCTGGTTCGCTTCCGGCGAGGCGTTTCGCGACCAGCGCCAGCGCGATCTGGTGCTCTGTCCGCACTGCCAGACGTCGGGCGTCAGCCAGTTGCCTTCGGCGCCGCACCTGAAGCGCGGTGCGACGGAACTCGCAGCTTCCGCGAAGCCGCCAGCGGCGCCACCGGCACCCGCGCTGGCGCGTTTGCACGAAGCGCTGGCGAGCATGGCGCGCAAGGCCGAAAACGTCGGCGAGCGTTTTCCCGAAGAGGCGCGGCGCATCCATTACGACGAGGCGCCGGCAAGAGCCATCCGGGGTGTCGCTACTCTTGATGAAACCCGCGACCTGCTCGAAGAAGGCATCCTGGTCGTGCCCGCACCAGTGCCGCCCGAGGGCGAAATCCACTGAAGCTCAGTTCTCCGGCATGGGCCCGCGCCAGAAGCGGGGGCTGAAGCGGAATACCTGCGGGTCGGTTGCATCCGCGATGCCCCGCACCCAGCCGAAATGGGGCGAGCCGATGGTTTCCACGCGGGTGAAGTTGTTCACGGTTTCCCCATTGTCGGGATCTGCCAAGGGTTGGTCGATGCGGTGCCAGTGGGTGTCGCCATGCGCCAGCACCACCTGGCCGGGAAAGGCCTGGGTTTCCTCGCGCAACTGCCGCAGCAGCTCGCGGTAGCCCGGCTCGGGATGGCCGGCATTGGCGGCATGAAACCCGGGATTGCCCTGCATCGCGATCAGGATGCCGGCGAGTTTCTTCTCGCGCGCCATTGCAAAGGCCTGGGCCAGCCAAGCACGGTTGGCGGCGCTGCGCTCGATGAATTCCGCGACCGGTCCGCCCTTCTTTCGCGGTCCGCGATAGTTGTTGCCGCTGCCGCTGACATTGAGTGCGACGAACATGGCGCCACCGGCCTCCCAGCGCACGTTTTCGCGATACTCCGAATACGCGGGTTCGCTACTCTGGCGCTCGAGTTTCAGCTTGCGCCGGCCCAGTGCGAAGTCGCCGGCGTGGAACCACTCGCGCAGCCTGGCCAGGCGCTCCAGCGGATCGTAGCCGCCATTGCTGTAGCGATGGCAGTCGGTCCATTCGTTGTCGCCTGGGGTATAGATCAAGGGATGGGCCGAAGCGCCGAAGACGCCGAGGATGTCGCGCAAGGCGGCATCGCTGCAATCCTCCGAACCGCTCTTGATGTCGCCAACATGGACCACGAAGGACAGGTTCTCGCGATCCATCTCGGCCATCAGTTCGGGCAGGTGCTGGCGTTCCCAACGGGTATAGGGCGTGTCGCCGAAGAGGCCGAAGGTGATCGGCTCGGCATGTACGACGAAGGCAGGCAGCAGCGTTGCAAGCAGCAGAAGCACGCGCATCATGACTTGGCCAGCTTGTTCAACTGATAGAGCTTGTCCAGGGCTTCGCGCGGGCTGAGCTCATCGCAATTCAGGTCGCGTAGCGCGTCCAGCGCCGGATGTGGCGGTTCGGGCAGCGGCGGGGCGCTGGCGAACAGGTCGGGTTGCACCAGCGATCCCGCTTCGCGGTTTTCCAGCAATGTCAGGCGGCGCTTTGCCTCCCGCACCACCGCAGGTGGCATGCCGGCCAGCGCGGCGACCTGCACACCGTAGCTTTGCGAGGCGGGGCCTTCCTCGACCGCATGCAGGAAGACGATCTTGTGGCCGTGCTCGACGGCGTCGAGATGGACGTTGGCGCAGACCGGATAGTCCTGCGCCAGGCGCGTCAGCTCGAAATAGTGGGTGGAGAACAGGGTCCAGGCGCGGTTCTTTTCGACGAGGTGGCGGGCGATGGCAAAGGCCAGCGCGACGCCGTCGAAGGTGGAGGTGCCGCGTCCGATCTCGTCCATCAGCACCAGCGACTTGTCCGTCGCGCCGTTGAGGATGGCGGCGGCTTCGGTCATTTCGACCATGAAGGTGGAACGCCCCGAGGCGAGGTCGTCCGAGGCACCGATGCGCGTGTAGATCGCATCGACCGGTCCCAGCCGGCAGCGCCGGGCGGGAACGAAGCTGCCGCAGTGGGCAAGCAGCACGATCAGTGCCGCCTGGCGCATGTAGGTCGACTTGCCACCCATGTTGGGGCCGGTGATCAGCAGCATGCGGCGCGCGGCCGACAGGCGCATGTCGTTGGCAATGAAGCTTGCCGACTGCGCATCGAGTTGGCGTTCCACCACCGGGTGGCGACCGCCCTCGATCTCCAGCGCGGCATCCTCGCAGAACTCGGGCTGGCGGTAGTCATGGCGCACCGCGGCGGAGGCGAAGGCGGTGAGTCCGTCGAGTTCGGCGATGGCGCGGGCGATGCGCTGCAGGACCGGAATGTGGATCGCCAGCGCGCCCAGCAGTTCGTCCCACAATGCCTTTTCCAGCGCCAGCGCGCGTTCGTTGGCCGACAAGGCCTTGTCCTCGAAGGCCTTCAGTTCGGGCGTGATGTAGCGCTCGGCATTCTTCAGCGTCTGCCGCCGGCGATAGTCGTCCGGAATCTTCTCGACGTTGGCATGCGTAACTTCGATGTAGAAGCCATGCACCTTGTTGAATTCGACCTTGAGGCTGGCGATCCCGCTGCGGGTCCGTTCGCGGGCTTCGAGTTCGATCAGGAAGGCGCCGCAGTTGTCCTGGATGGCGCGCAGTTCGTCGAGGTCGGAGTTGTAGCCGGGGGCGATGACGCCGCCATCGCGGATCAGCGCGCCCGGCTCCGGCGCCACTGCCTGAGTCAGCAGTTCGACGCAGGCCTGCGGCGTGGCGAGTGCGGCGGCCAGTTCCGCGAGGCGGGGTGCCGTATCGCCAGCGCCGACTCTTGCACGAATATCGCCAAGGCGGGCGAGGCTGTCGCGCAGCGAGGAAAGATCGCGCGGCCGGGCGCTCTTGAGCGCGATGCGGGCGGCGATGCGGTCGATGTCGGCGAAGCCCGACAGTGCCGTCGCCAGCGCCGCATGCGGGCCGCGGCCGGCGTCGCCGATCAGCGCGGCGACTGCCGCCTGCCGCGCCTGGGGAATGGCCCGATTCGTCAATGGATGGTGCAGGCAGTGGCGCAGCCAGCGCGAGCCCATGCTGGTGGCGCAGGTGTCGAGCAGCGAAAGCAGGGTGGGTGCGGGTTCGCCGCGCAGCGTTTCGGAAATTTCCAGGTTGCGCCGGGTCGCGGCATCGAGGCGCAGGAAGCTGCCTTCGTGCTCGACCGTGAGCTGCGTCAGGTGCGCCAGCGCTGCCCGTTGCGTGGCCTGGGCGTAGCGGTAGAGCGCGCCGGCGGCGGCCAGGGCGAGCTCCTCGTCATGAACGCCGAAGCCGCCGAGGTCGCGGGTGGCGAAGTGCTCGGCCAGCGCATGGGCGGCGGCGCGACTGTCGAAATGCCAGTCGGGCAGGTGCTGGGTGACGGCGCGCGTCTCGGGCAGGCCCGAGCGCAGGGCATCCGGCAGCAGCAGTTCGGCCGGGCGCAGGCGTTCGAAATGCTCGGGCAGGGCATCCAGCGACGTTTCCAGCAGGCGCAGGTCGCCGCTGGCCAGGTTGAGCCAGGCCAGCCCGGCGCGCTGGCGGTCGATGCTCAGCGCCAGCAGCAGGCTGTCGGTCTTGTCGTCGAGCAGGTTGGCGTCGGTCAGCGTGCCCGGGGTGACGATGCGCGTCACGGCACGCTCCACCGGGCCCTTGGCCAGCGCCGGGTCGCCGATCTGTTCGCAGATCGCCACCGAGACGCCGAGCTTCACCAGTTTTGCAAGATAACCGTCGACCGCGTGGTAGGGAATGCCCGCCATGGCGATCGGCTTGCCCGCCGACTGGCCGCGCGCGGTCAGCGTGATGTCGAGCAGGCGCGCGGCCTGCTGGGCATCGTCATAGAACAGTTCGTAGAAATCCCCCATGCGGAAAAACAGCAGCTTGTCGGCGTGATCCGACTTGGCGCGCAGCCACTGCTGCATGACGGGGGTGTGCGCCGCCAGTTCGGCGGCGGTGATCGCGGGCGGCATCGTCAGAATTTCTGCAGCCACTGTTCGGGCGTGAACACGTCCGCGACGTCACGGGCGCGCTCCAACATTTCCGAGTCCAGGGAAATGAGCGATTCTCGGTAGGTGACTGCAAGGGCGACATAAACAGCATCAGCGCCGCGCAGTCTCAATTTTGCGGCGAGGCGCATGGATTCGTTGGCCAATGACGCGTCCAGGGGTACGCCTCTCACCCAGGTTTGGGCGTTGATCATTGCAGCCACTTTCAGGCCCCGGTTCGTGTCCCCCGTGCGGCGTGCGACTGCTCCGGCGATCTCCGCCCAGACTAGCAAGGGCACGGTTGCAATTTGCCGTTCCTTGATGAATCGATGCATGAACGCAAGGCTGACTTCATGGTGCTTGTCCACTTCAAGGACGTTGGCGACCCATACCGATGCATCGACAATCATGCACCAAGGTCCCGACGTTGCTCGCGTATGGCGGCAACGGCATCCTGCGGCCCTTGCCAATTCGTCGAAATATCGGATGCAAGGCGATTGAGTTCCTCGATGAAAGCGTTGGCTTCCTGTTCCCGGTCTTGATCTGACGGGAGTGCCGTCGTGCCAGCGCCGACTTCGCGGCGCAGGAGGTTCGTCAGCCAGTCCTTCATGCTCAGGCCCTGCAGTGCCGCAACGGCCTTGGCGCGGCGGAAGAGTTCGTCAGGCATTTCGATAGTGGTTTTCATTTCAAGGTCTCCATAAATATGGGCTTGCGGGATTTATGGTATTCCCATGTCCGAAAAAGTTCAATTCCGGCTGAGTGGTCGATCGCGTTTGCGGGAACTGTAGCGAAGCGCGCGTTGATTGGACGCACTATCGACAAGAATCAACGCGAACGATCCGCCGCTTTTTGGCTGGCTCGGCCGTCAAGACGGCCGCCATCGGAGTTCAGGCCTGCAGCTTCGCAGTCCGGTGCGGCGCGATGAGTTGCAGCAGTTGCGCGAAGATTTTCGGGTTGCCGCCGACGATGTTGCCGGTCTGCATGTAGGCCGACTCGCCCGACAAATCGCCGACGAGGCCGCCGGCCTCGGTGATCAAGAGACTGCCCGCCGCCATGTCCCAGGGCGAGAGGCCGAGTTCCCAGAAGCCGTCCATGCGGCCGCAGGCGACCCAGGCCAGGTCCAGCGCGGCGGCGCCGGGACGGCGCATGCCCGCGGTGCGCTGGGCGACATCGCGGAAGATCGCCAGGTAGGTGTCGATGTGGTCGAACATGCGGTAGGGAAATCCGGTGCCGATCAGGGCTTCGTCGAGCTTGACGCGTTTTGCGACGCGGATGCGCTTTTCGTTGAGGTAGGCGCCGCCGCCCTTGCTGGCGGTGAAGATCTCGTTGCGGTTGGGGTCGTACACCACGGCCTGGGTGATGACGCCCTTGTGCGCCAGTCCGATCGAAATGGCATATTGCGGCAGGCCGTGGATGAAGTTGGTGGTGCCGTCGAGCGGGTCGATGATCCACTGGTATTCGCTGTCGGCGCGGGTACCGGCCAGGCCGGACTCCTCTGCTAGAATTCCGTGGGTGGGATAGGCCTCGCGCAGCACTTCGAGAATCGCCGCTTCCGCGGCACGGTCCACTTCGGTTACATAATCACTCTGCTGTTTGACATCGACCCGCAGCTTGTCGACGTCCATGCTGGCGCGGTTGATGATCGTGCCGGCGCGACGCGCGGCCTTGACGGCGATGTTCAGCGTGGGATGCATGGGTGTAGTGGGCGGGGCAGGCCGGGTGGCGCAGGAAGTCCGCAATTCTATCGCACCGGCGGACGCCCGCCAGCGCAGCGGTGTCGCGGGTGCGCAAAGCACCGCCTCCAGCGCAGATCCGAGGACATGACATGAACGCCACGCCGCAAGCCGCTCCCACCGTCCTCGATCGCATCCGCGTCGTGCTTTCCCATCCGAGCCATCCGGGCAACATCGGCGCCGCGGCACGGGCCATGAAAACCATGGGCCTGTCGCGCCTGGTACTGGTCAATCCGAAGGTCTTTCCCGACGCTCAGGCCGATGCGATGGCGGCCGGCGCTACCGATCTTCTGGTGGCGGCCGAGGTGGTGGATTCGCTTGCCGAGGCGTTGCGCGGCACCACGCTGGCGATGGCGATGACCGCCCGCCGGCGCGAGCTAGCCGTCCCGGCGTTGTGGGCGCGTGCCGGCGCGGCAGAGTTGGTAGGCATGGCGGCTAGCGGCGAGGTTGCGCTGGTGTTCGGCAATGAAACCTCGGGACTGTCCAACGACGAGCTGGCGATGTGCGGGCGCTGGGCGATGATTCCCGTCAACGCGGAATTCAGTTCGCTCAACCTTGCTGCGGCGGTGCAGGTGATGTGCTACGAACTGCGCCTCGTCGCGATCGATCCCGGATTACCGCCCGCGATTTCCGGCGCCGGGACGCTGGCCAGCCACGACGAGGTCGAAGGCCTCATCGCGCACATCGAGCGCGCAGCGGTTGCCAGCGAGTTTCTCGACCCGGCCAGCCCGAAGCGCCTGATTCCGCGCCTGCGGCGCATGTTCTCGCGCGCCGGTCCGGAAAAGGAGGAAGTCGCGATCCTTCGCGGCCTGTTCGCCGCACTCGAAGCCGGTCCGCGCATGCCGGGCGGCAAATCGCCTGGCATGCGCCGCACGTCCGATGACTGAACGCTGAACGCTGGCGGCTTCGCGACGCGAAGCGCCGGTATACTTGGACCTCCAATCCTGTCAGCGGTCCCTAGTCATGTTCTCCCGCCTGCGCGAAGATATCTCCTGCGTTTTCGAACGCGATCCCGCCGCCCGTTCCACCTGGGAGGTGGTGACCTGCTATCCGGGATTCCACGCGCTGACCCTGCATCGTGCCTCGCACTGGTTGTGGGGCGCACGCTTGCGCTGGCTGGCTCGTTTCCTGTCGCACGTCACGCGCGCGTTGACAGGGATCGAAATCCATCCCGGCGCCACCATCGGGCGACGGGTGTTCATCGACCATGGCATGGGTGTGGTCATCGGCGAGACGGCGGTGATCGAGGACGAGGTTACGCTGTATCACGGGGTCACCCTGGGCGGTACTTCCTGGAGCAAGGGCAAGCGCCATCCGACCCTGCAGCGTGGAGTGGTAATCGGTGCCGGCGCCAAGATCCTTGGCCCCATCACCCTGGGCGTCGGCGCCAAGGTCGGTTCCAACGCCGTGGTGGTGCGCGATGTTCCTCCGGGCGGCACGGCGGTAGGCATTCCGGCACGCATCATCGAAGATCGCAGCGAGATAGATCGCGAGGTAAAGGCCGGGCAGATGGGCTTTTCCGCCTATGCAGTGACGCGCGCCCAGGACGATCCGCTGGCTCAGGCGATACATGGCCTGCTTGATCACGCGGTCGAAACCGACCGCCGCATCGAGGCTTTGCTGAAGACCATGGAGCGTTGCGGGGTAACGCTCGAAGACGATGTCGCCACGGCGGACAAGTTCGATCCAAATTATCTGTCGAAGATAGTTGACTAAAACTGTCGGGATACCATATAGTCGATGGAAACGCTCAGGTATTAAGTCCGAAGCGTTTCCCCGAATGTTTTTCCCGACGGAGAATCCCCATGAGACTGACGACCAAAGGACGTTTTGCGGTAACCGCGATGATTGACCTTGCCCTGCGCCAGCACGCCGGTCCGGTAACCCTGGCCGGCATCAGCGAGCGGCAGAAGATTTCCCTTTCCTATCTGGAACAGTTGTTCGGCAAGCTGCGTCGCCGCCAGTTGGTGTCCAGCGTGCGCGGCCCGGGCGGCGGCTATTGCCTGGCCAAGCCGCTCGAGGGCGTTTCCGTGGCCGAGATCATCCATGCCGTGGATGAAACCCTCGACGCGACCAACTGCGGCGGCAAGGGAAACTGCGCCGAAGACCTGCGCCCCTGCATGACCCACGAGCTGTGGACCAGCCTCAACGAGAAGATGTTCGAGTACCTCAGCTCGGTCACCCTTGCCGAACTGGTGGCGCAGCAACGCGAGCGCACCGGCACCAGCGCCGTGCTGCACGACGAACGGCCGCTGCGTCGCGCCCGCCGTCCGGCCGAGGAACTCGCCGCGGCCTGAGCCTTCGGATAGACCATGTTCGCTCCTGCCTACTTCGACCACAACGCCACGACGCCGCTCGACGCGCGCGTGCTGGAGGGCATGCTGCCGTACCTGACGACGCAGCATGGCAACGCTTCCAGCCGCCACGAATATGGCCGCGCGGCGCGGCGGGCGATCGACGAGGCGCGGCAGCGGGTGGCCCATGCGGTGGGAGCCCATCCAACCGAGGTGGTTTTCACCAGTGGCGGCACCGAGGCCAACAACCTGTTTGTCAAGGGCGCGGCGGCCTGCCTGAGTCCGGGATTGGTGGCGGTTTCCGCCATCGAACACCCTTGCGTGCGCGAGCCGGCAAAGGCTTTGCGGCGCGCCGGATGGCGCCTTCGCGAGCTTGCCGTCGATGCGGATTGCCGTGTCGCCAGCGCCGACTTTCAGGCAGCAATGGATGAGCGGCCGTCCCTGGTGTCGGTGATGTTGGCCAACAACGAAACCGGCGTCGTGCAGGACATTGTTGGGCTGGCCCAGGCTGCGGCTCCCGCCCGGGCGTGGTTCCATACCGACGCGGTGCAGGCCTTCGGCCGTCGTGCGCTGGATTTCCGCAAACTCAATGCCGCCGGCGTGCATGCCCTGACGATCTCCGCCCACAAGCTGGGCGGTCCCAAGGGCGCAGGAGCCCTGGTGGTGGACAAGCGCGTCGAATTGCTGCCGCTAATCGCAGGCGGGGGGCATGAACGCGGACTGCGCTCAGGTACCGAGAATGTTCCCGCGATCGTCGGTTTTGGCCTTGCCGCCGAACTTGGGGTGGCTGATCTCGACGCCCGTACAAAGCATCTCGCAGCGCTGCGTGCCGAACTGGAATCTGGGCTGGTCGCGCAGGGAGCGACACTGTTCGGCGCGGGCGCCGAACGCCTGCCGAATACCTGCTACTTCGCCATCGATGGCATCGATGGCGAAACGCTGGTCGGCCGGCTCGATCGCGCCGGTTTTGCGGTGGCGGCGGGGGCGGCTTGTTCCAGCGCAAATCCGGAACCGTCGCACGTGCTGCTGGCCATGGGCGTGCCGTCCTCGCTGGCGCGCGGCGCGGTGCGGGTGAGCCTCGGCGCGGACAACACTGTTGCGCAGGTGCGCGATTTTCTATCCGTACTAGATACTACAATCTTGCAACTCAAGGGCATGACCGCCCTCACAAGCTGAACTGGAGACTTTGGTAATGACTGCAGGCACGAAACTGCCGGTGTATCTCGACTACTCGGCAACCACGCCGGTGGATCCGCGCGTCGCCGCGAAAATGATTCCCTGGCTGACCGAGCATTTCGGCAACCCGGCCTCGCGTTCCCACGCCTATGGCTGGGAGGCGGAGAAGGCCGTGGAAGATGCGCGCGAAGAGGTTGCGGCGCTGGTTGGGGCCGACTCCAAGGAAATCGTCTGGACCTCGGGCGCGACGGAATCGAACAACCTTGCGATCAAGGGCGCGGCGCACTTCTACGCCGGCACCAAGGGCAAGCACATCATCACCGTGTCCACCGAGCACAAGGCGGTGCTGGACACAGTCAAGGAACTGGAGCGTCAGGGCTTCGAGGCTACCTACCTGACGCCGCAGGAAAACGGCCTGATCACCGTCGAGCAGTTCAAGGCGGCGTTGCGGCCCGATACGGTGGTCGCTTCGGTGATGGCGGTGAACAACGAGATCGGCGTGATCCAGCCGATCGCCGAACTGGGCGAAATCTGCCGCGAAAAGGGCGTGATCTTCCACGTCGATGCCGCGCAGGCCACCGGCAAGATGCCGATCGACCTGTCGAAGCTGAAGGTCGACCTGATGTCCTTCTGCGCACACAAGACCTACGGACCCAAGGGCATCGGCGCGCTCTACGTTCGCCGCAAGCCGCGCGTCCGGCTCGAAGCCCAGATGCATGGTGGCGGCCACGAGCGCGGCATGCGCTCCGGCACGCTGGCGACGCACCAGATCGTCGGCATGGGCGAGTGCTTCCGTCTTGCCCGCGAGGAAATGGCCACCGAGAACGAGCGCATCCGCATGCTGCGCGACAAGCTGCTGAAGGGTCTGATGGATATCGAGGAAACCTACATCAATGGCGACATCGAGCAGCGCGTGCCGCACAACCTGAACGTCAGCTTCAACTTCGTCGAGGGTGAATCGCTGATCATGGCGATCAAGGACATCGCGGTATCCTCCGGCTCAGCCTGTACCTCGGCCAGCCTGGAACCGTCCTACGTGCTGCGTTCGCTGGGACGTTCCGACGAACTGGCACACAGTTCGATCCGCTTCACCCTCGGCCGCTTCACGACGGAAGCCGATGTCGATTTCACCATCAAACTGCTGCACGACAAACTCGGCAAGCTGCGCGAGTTGTCCCCGCTTTGGGAAATGTTCAAGGACGGCGTCGATCTGAATTCAGTGCAGTGGGCAGCGCATTAAAGGAGCATCAAAATGGCATACAGTGAGAAAGTACTCGAACACTACGAAAATCCCCGCAACGTGGGTTCCTTCGGCAAGGATGACGAAGGCGTCGCCACCGGCATGGTCGGCGCGCCGGCCTGCGGCGATGTGATGAAGCTGCAGATCAAGGTCGGCAAGGACGGCATCATCGAAGATGCCAAGTTCAAGACCTATGGCTGCGGTTCGGCCATCGCGTCCTCGTCGCTGGTGACCGAGTGGGTCAAGGGCAAGACGCTGGATCAGGCACTGGACATCAAGAACACCCAGATCGCCGAAGAACTGGCGTTGCCGCCGGTCAAGATCCACTGCTCCATCCTTGCCGAGGATGCGATCAAGGCCGCGGTGGCCGATTACCGAAAGAAACAGGGAGCCTGAGATGAGTGCCTGCACCACACCTGCGACCGATACCGCCGTCATGCCCGAGGCTCCGCCGGCCAGTTGGCAGGGGAGCGAGAGCGCGAGTCCCGTGACCCTCAGCGAGCGCGCCGCCGACCACATCGCCAAGTACATCGCCAAACGTGGCAAGGGCCTCGGCATCCGCCTCGGCGTGCGCACTTCGGGTTGCTCGGGCATGGCCTACAAGCTTGAATTCGCGGACGCGTCCAATGTCGAGGACATCGTGTTCGTCAGCCACGGCGTCAAGGTGCTGGTTGACCCGAAGAGCCTGCCCTATCTGGCTGGCACCGAGCTCGACTATGCCCGCGAGGGCCTCAACGAGGGTTTCAAGTTCAACAACCCGAACGTGAAGGACGCCTGCGGTTGCGGCGAATCGTTCAATACCTGATGCGTATTCGTTGATCGCGTAATGGCCACGTTCGACCTCGATTTTTCCGCCGACCACTTCACGCTGTTCGGCCTGCCGCGGGTGCAGGCGCTGGATCTCGCAAGTCTGGAAAACAGCTTTCGCGCGATCCAGGCCAAGGTGCATCCGGACAAGCATGCCCACGCCGCCGATTCCGATCGTCGCCTCGCGATGCAGTGGGCGACGCGGGTCAATGAGGCCTTCCAGACCCTGAAGTCGCCCGGATTGCGCGCACGCTATCTGCTCGGCCTGCTTGGTCACGATCCGCAGATCGAAAGCAACACGGCGATGCCCACGGAATTCCTGGTGGACCAGATGGAGTTGCGCGAAGCGGTAATGGATGCGCGCGCCGCGGCCGACGAAGGCGCGCTGGACGAGGTGCGCAATCGCTTGCTGGGCGAGATCAAGGCCGACTACGCGAACCTCGCGGAACTGATCGACGTTTCCAGGGATTTCGCCGCGGCGTCGACGTTGGTACGCCAACTCATGTTCCAGGAAAAACTTTTGACCGAAGTCGACGACGCGCTAGAAGCGGTCACGGCTTGAGTTTCACGCCACGGTGATATGGCGCTTCTGATGACCAGATCGCCTCGCTCGACTACCACCGGTTGCTCCGAACACGTTATTTTTCGCTAAAAGAAAAACATGGCACTACTTCAGATTGCGGAGCCAGGGGAGTCCGCGGCGCCGCACGAGCATCGCCTCGCGGTCGGCATCGACCTCGGCACGACCAACTCGCTTGTGGCCACCGTCAGGAGCGGCATGGGCGTTGTTCTCAACGACGTTCAGGGCAGGCCGCTGCTGCCCTCGGTGGTCGCCTATGCTGCCGACGGCAGCGTCGATGTCGGATACGGTGCCGAGGCGAAGCAGTCCATCGACCCGAAGAACACCATCATATCGGTCAAGCGCTTCATGGGCCGCGGCCGCCGCGACATCGCGCACATCGAAACCCTGCCGTACGATTTTGTCGATACCGAAGGCATGGTCAAGCTGCGCACCATCGCCGGCATCAAGAGCCCGGTCGAAGTCTCTGCCGAAATTCTGCGCACCATGCGCGATCGCGCCGAGGCGTCGCTCGGCGGTGAATTGACCGGCGCCGTGATCACCGTCCCGGCTTACTTCGATGACGCCCAGCGCCAGGCGACCAAGGATGCGGCGCGACTGGCCGGCCTCAACGTGCTGCGCCTGCTCAACGAACCGACGGCGGCCGCGATTGCCTACGGGCTCGACAATTCGGCTGAAGGCATCTATGCGGTGTTCGACCTCGGTGGCGGCACCTTCGATATTTCCATCCTGAAGTTGTCCAAGGGCGTTTTCGAAGTCATGGCCACCGGTGGCGACTCGGCGCTCGGCGGCGACGATTTCGACCATCGCGTCTTCTGCTGGATCATCGAGCAGGCAAAGCTGGCGCCGCTTTCGCCGCAGGATGTGAGGCTGCTGCAGGTGCGCGCCCGCGAGGCCAAGGAACAGTTGTCGCAGCATGGCCAGGCGCCGATCACGGTCAAGCTGGGCAGCGGCGAGTACGTCGACCTGACGCTGACCACCGAAGTGTTCACCGAAATCACCCGGACCCTGGTGCAGAAGGCGCTGACGCCTACCAAGAAAGCCTTGCGCGACGCCGGACTCACGGTGGACGAGGTACGCGGGGTGGTGATGGTGGGCGGCTCGACGCGCATGCCGCAGATCCAGCATGCCGTGGCGGAGTTGTTCAAGCAGGAACCCCTCAACAACCTCGATCCGGAAAAGGTCGTGGCGCTAGGTGCGGCGATCCAGGCCAATCTGCTGGCCGGAAATCGCGCTGCCGGCGATGACTGGCTGCTGCTCGACGTGATCCCGCTTTCACTGGGCCTCGAAACCATGGGTGGCCTGGTGGAGAAGGTCATCCCGCGCAACTCGACGATCCCCATCGCGCGCGCGCAGGAGTTCACCACCTTCAAGGACGGCCAGACCGCCATGGCCATCCACGTCGTGCAGGGCGAACGCGAACTGGTCTCCGATTGCCGCAGCCTGGCCCGTTTCGAGTTGCGCGGCATGCCGCCGATGGTGGCGGGCGCAGCGCGGATCCGGGTAACCTTCCAGGTCGATGCCGACGGCCTGCTTTCGGTGACGGCGCGCGAACAGACCACGGGGCGCGAGGCGCGTGTCGAGGTCAAGCCGTCCTACGGCCTTTCCGACGACGAGATTGCGGGCATGCTGAAAGACAGCTTCAGCCATGCCGGCGACGATGCTTTCCGCCGCGCCCTGCGTGAGGCGCAGGTGGAGGCGCAGCGCCTGATCGAAGCCACCCGGTCGGCGCTGCAGGATTCCGCCGACCTCCTGTCGGAAACGGAACGGGCACATGTCGGCGCCGCTCTGGCCAAAACGCAGGCAGTGATGATCGGCGACGATCGTCGCGCAATCGACGAGGCGATGCGCGGCCTTAGCGCCGCCACCAATGAATTCGCGGCACGACGCATGAACCAGAGCGTACAGCGCGCGCTGGCCGGCCGCAACGTGGACCAGATTACATGACCCAGATCATCGTTTTGCCCCATGTCGAGCTTTGCCCGGACGGAGCGGTACTCGACGCCGAACCCGGCATCTCGGTTTGCGACGCACTGCTCGCCAACGACATCGAGATCGAGCACGCCTGCGAGAAGTCCTGCGCCTGCACCACCTGCCATGTCGTGGTCCGAGAGGGCATCGAGTCGCTGGGCGACGCCGAGGAACTCGAAGATGACATGCTCGACAAGGCCTGGGGTCTGGAGCCGAATTCGCGCCTGTCGTGCCAGGCCATTGTCGGCCGCACGCCGCTGGTGATCGAGATTCCGAAGTACACCATCAACATGGTCAAGGAAGGGCATTCGAAGAAATGAAGTGGACTGACAGCCTCGACATCGCCATCGAACTTTCCGAGGCGCACCCCGATGTCGATCCGACGCGCATCAATTTCGTCGACCTGATGCGCTGGGTCATGGCGCTGCCGGGTTTCGAGGAAAACGAAACCCACTGCGGCGAAAAGAAGCTGGAAGCGATCCAGCAGGCCTGGATCGACGAACTGGAATAGTCCGGTGCTGGTCGACACCCACTGCCACCTGGACGCCGCGGAATTCGACGCTGATCGGGCGGAAGTGGCGGCAGCGGCGGCTCGCGGCGGGGTGGGGCGGATCGTCGTGCCTGCGGTGGAACGCGCCAATTTCGGTGCCGTCGCCTCCGTTTGCCGGGACTATCCGGGCTGCGCGGCCGCCTTTGGCATCCATCCCATGTATGTCGATCGCGCGCGCGAGGAAGACCTTGACGCCTTGCGCGAAACGGTGCGGCGCGAACAGCCGTCGGCCGTCGGCGAAATCGGCCTCGACCAGTTCGTCGAATCGCGCGACGATGCGCGCCAGGAGTTCTATTTCAGCGCCCAGCTGCAGATCGCCCGCGACAACGACCTGCCGGTCCTGCTGCACGTCAGGCGGGCGATCGATCCCGTGCTCAAGGCCTTGCGTCGCTGCCGCGTCGCCGGCGGCATCGCACATGCATTCAACGGCAGCCGGCAGCAGGCCGATGAATTCATCAAGCTCGGCTTCAAGCTCGGCTTCGGCGGCGCCATGACTTTCCCTCGGGCCAGCCGCATACGGGAGCTCGCCGCGAGCCTGCCGCTCGACGCGATCGTACTCGAAACCGATGCGCCGGATATTCCGCCGGAGTGGCAAGCCGGCACCCGCAACTCGCCGGATCAGTTGCCGCGCATCGCTCGGATGCTAGCCGACCTGCGTGGCGTCGCCGTCGAAGTGATCGCCGACGCTACCACCCGCAACGCGACGACCGTCCTTCCCGGGTTGGCGCGGATACACTAACGCTCAGGCAACCAGACACCCCCTGGCGATGAAACACGCGAAAACGAAGTTTCAGTGGAGGCTAACGCCGGTATCATCGGCGTTAAGCTCAGCGGCCGTAGCTAAAGGCGAATTGAAGGCCCCCCACCCCCGTCCCCGCCCCAAGGCGGGGCTACTATCCAGCTCGTTTTGTTCGACAATCCCCCGTCGCTTCGAACGAGTTGTTTCACGTTAAGTTTTTTGCACCCCCACGACCAACCCATAACAGGAGCTATCCCATGAGCACAACCGTAACCCTGCGCGGCACGCCGGTGCGCGTCGAAGGCGACCTTCCCGCCACCGGAGCCAAGGCGCCCGATTTCAAGCTGACCAGTGGCACCCTCGCCGACGTGTCACTAAAGGACTTTGCCGGCAAGCGCAAGGTCCTCAACATCTATCCGAGCATCGACACGCCGACCTGCGCCAAGTCGACCCGCAAGTTCAACGAGGCTGCCAGTGGCCTGACCAACACCGTCGTGCTCTGTGTTTCCGGCGACCTTCCATTCGCCGCCAAGCGCTTCTGCGAGATGGAAGGGCTGGCCAACGTCTCCCACCTGTCCACCTTCCGCCATCCGGAGTTTCTCAAGCAGTGGGGCGTCGGTTTCGCCGAGGGGCCGATGGTCGGCCTGACCGTGCGCGCCGTCGTGGTGCTCGATGAAAGCGACAAGGTGATTCACGCCGAGATGGTCCCGGAAATCGGGCAGGAGCCGAATTACGATGCGGCGCTGAAGGTTCTCGGTTGATCGGATGAAGGTTGCCGTCGCGCCAGCGCCGACTCTTGAGCAAAACAACGGGAGCTTCGGCTCCCGTTTTTCCGGACGAGCGGAGACGGCGGGCGTGAGTCGGTCGCTGGCGAATGAAGCCGGTATGCTGCGCCACGCCGCCTTGCCTTTGGCGCGCCCGGCGGGCGTCATGCTGGCAGCCCTGCTGCTCGCCGGATGCATGCAGTCACCGAAGACGCCGTTCGGGCCGCCGCCGCCGGAAAGGGTGCGCAGCATTGCCGCCGGACTTGATGCGGACCGCATGGCACGTACCCGTGTTCGCATTGCCGGGATGCGCGCGAGTGCATCCGCGACGAAACGCTATCACCTCGCCAAGGCCGATGCCTGGCTGGATTTCGCCACCGATGCGGGACGCATCGAGGCTGGCGGCGATGCCGCCGAGGACGCGCTGGACCAGGCCATGGCTTTGCTCGGCGCCCTGGAACGTGGCAGAAGCCCGCCTTTGCGCACCCTGCACGTGGTCGCCAGCAGCGAGGTACATCCCGAACTCTGGGCGACGGTCGACCAGATCAAGAACAATGCCGGCTTCCCTTGTGC
>JBIKLV010000046.1:0-27166 GCA_044359585.1 Sulfuritalea sp.
TACTGCTGAACCTGATCGACAACGCGATCAAATTCACCGCCCAGGGAAGCATCAGCGTCGCCGTCGCGGTGGCCGCGGAGAGCGCACACGATGTCTTGCTTCGCTTCGAAGTGCGGGATACGGGCATTGGCATCGAGCCGGCGGATCAGCGGCGGATCTTCAATCTGTTCGAACAGGGCGACGGCTCGATGACCCGGCCCTATGGCGGCACGGGCCTCGGCCTGACGTTGTGCAAACAGCTGATCGGGCTGATGGGCGGCGCCATCGGCGTGGAGAGCACGCTTGGCGGGGGTTCTGTCTTCTGGTTCACGGTACTGCTGCGCAAGCCGGATGACACATCGCCGTGACTGCCGCAAAACCAGGTACCTCTTCGGTTTTCCCCTCTGGGACTCAATGGTGAAATGGAATGAATGTACGGTGCCGGTTAAGCGTCGCTTAAGCCTACGGGGACATAGTCGGTGCGCTCACGTTCTGTTCAGCCCCCCCCTTAGATTACTTTAAAGGGGAATAATTATGATGAAGACTTTGGCGCCCTCCCCAGCATGGATTGAAAAGACAAGGCTCCTAAGCAAGGACGATGCGAAACGCGTATCGTCGAGACTACTGAAAAAGTTTACGGGCAATATAAGGCAGAAAGTAATTGGCCCGTTCGTTGACGCAGCACTCCAGCTTCAATTGGAAGATGAGCAGCTCAAGGAATGGCGCGGCAAAGTCGCCGAATTGAGAAAACGGGGATGACTTGTCCATTGCATTGCTAAGGAAAAATCATGAAAATCAACCCCTTGCCCGCCATGCTGCAAAACGAGTCCGGCATGCTGAAGAGGGCCCTGGGCGACCCCAGGGTTCTGAAACTCGTCCGCTCGTTGCACCTGGATCTGGAGGATCCGGCTACGCTGAACGGGCTGCTCGCCATGACCCAGCGATGCGTGGATGCGTCATCGGAGGTTAGCCCGGGGCAGAAACAGATGCTCGCGCTGGAGTTGGCACCCGGCCAAAGCGGGTACGCGCGCGATGCCGTCCGCACTTATCTGGAAATCGCTGAAATGAATTAGCTGAGAGGCTATTTCAGAATTGCCGAAATGGGCCCTGATTGAGGAGGGCATGGCACTCCGAAAGAATCGTTCGACGTGGATGAAGCCGTCCTCGCTCCCGCCAGTTGCACCGTCAGGTTGCCCCTGATCCATCAGGCGCCTGCGGTACCGCGCTCTCGCTGTCCCGGGAGACCGCCGGGTTCAGCCAATTAAGCCGCGTTGAATTGCTGTAACTTGCCCTCGGTCTGCTCGCGACCGTTCTTGCCTTGACCATGCATTTGATCGCAAGATTGCCGGCAGCCAGAAGGGCCGTCGCCGCCACATGCTTTAGAATTAGCCGGCGAGGAGGGGAATGTCTTCTCCCATTCAATTGGGATTCAATGCTGTCGATGGACGCGAAGCACCCCAAAGTCGCAGTTCTCGACGATGACGCCGATTTGTGCAATCTGCTGCGCCTTCTCCTTGAGAAGGAATACGAAGTGGTCATGGCCAGTGGCGGCGCGGAGTTGCGCCGCATGGTAGACGAGAGCGCGGTCGACGTCATCGTGCTCGACATCGGACTACCGGATGAAGACGGTATTTCCATCGCGCAGAAGATCCGCACCACATCGAGCATTCCGCTCGTTTTCCTTTCCGGCTATTCCTCGGAAGAAATGATCGTCAAAGGCTTGAATATCGGCGGCGACGACTACGTGACCAAGCCGTTTCAGCCCGAGGTGCTGCTGGCGCGTGTGAGAAATGCACTGCGCCGTGCACAGCAGCAACCGGCGCAGCCGTTGCTTAACATTCAATTCGGCGAAGTTATATTCGAGGTGCGTGAGCAGCGGCTGACGCATGCGGACGGGCGCGGCGCCAAGCTGACGGAGATGGAGTCCCTGGTCCTGTCGTCACTGGCGCAGGCCGAGAGCCAGACCCTGTCGCGCGAGGAAATGTTCCGGCGCATCTACGGCCGGGATTGGGATTCGTTGAACCGCGGGCTCGAGGTGCATCTGTCACACCTGCGCGGGAAGCTTGCCGAGGTTAGCGGAATAGAAAACCCCATCGTCGGACTTCGCGGCGTGGGTTATCGCCTGAACCTGGCACAGGTGGACCCGCGGCAAGCGGACTGAACCGCCACCTCCAGCTTCGGGGTAAACCCAAGCAATTCGTAGGCACGTAACAGCCCATCAAAACGCCGGGAGACGGTCGACGCCGACGGCAGGTCGGGCGCTTCGCCTCCCAGTCGCAACAGGAAATGCTGCCGCTGCGGACGCATTGGGAGGACCAGAGAAGTCTGTTGGGAATGAGTGCTTGGCTGGCGATCGGGAGTAAATCGGCAGGCCCGCATGCGCGGGCCTTGTCCGTTGCAGATTGGATCGACAGGATTAGTTAGCTACCCCCTGAATGGCCGACAGAGAAAATCTGCACAGAACCGGGCAATTTTGCGGGGAATGGCGAAACAGAGAATGTGCGGCCGGCCGAAGGCGCCCGTGGCGCGGGGGAAGCGCTAGTATTTTCGGGGAATTGCCAACTAGCAAGACTTGCTGGCGGAGAGGGAGGGATTCGAACCCTCGTTAGGATATTATCCTAAACACGCTTTCCAGGCGTGCGACTTAAACCGCTCATCCACCTCTCCGCGGATACTTGCCGATTCCTGCCATTGCGGCAGGGCGCGAATTCTAGCAGATCAGCCTTCGCTGTGCCGCAGCGAAAGGTCGATGGCGTGTACGTTTTTGGTCAGGCTGCCGACGGAGATGCGGTCGACGCCGGTTTCGGCGATGGCGCGCACGGTTTCCAGGCTGATGCCGCCCGAGGCTTCGAGTTCGGCGCGGCCGGCGGTGAGGCCGACGGCCTGGCGCATCTGGCTCAGGCTCATGTTGTCGAGCAGGATCATCTTTGCGCCGGCGTCCAGCGCTTCGGCCAACTGCTCCAGGGTCTCCACTTCGATCTGGATGAACACGTCGTCGCGGCCGATTGCGCGCGCCTGTTCCAGTGCGGCAGTGACGCCGCCGGCGGCCATGATGTGGTTTTCCTTGATCAAGATACCGTCGTAGAGGCCGAGGCGGTGGTTGCTGCCGCCGCCGCAGGTGACGGCATATTTCTGCGCCAGGCGCAGGCCGGGCAGGGTCTTGCGCGTATCGACGATGCGTGCGCCGGTGCCGGCGACGGCATTGACATAAAGGCGCGTTGCCGTTGCCGTCGCCGAGAGCAACTGCAGGAAATTCAGCGCCGCACGCTCGGCGGTAAGCAGGGCACGGGTGCTGGCTTCGATTTCGCACAGAACCTGGCCGGCGGCAATCGGCTCGCCGTCGCCGGCATGCCAGCGTATCGCCGCCTGCGGATCAAGATAGCGAAAGCAGGCATCGAACCACGCCGTGCCGGCCAGGACGGCATCTTCGCGGCTGACGACGGTACCCTGAGAGCGTCGGGTGGCGGAGGTGAGCAGGGCCGTCAGGTCGCCGCCGCCGATGTCTTCGACCAGGGCGGCGAGGACGTTGCGCTGGACTTCGGCGGCAAGCTGAAGCGGAAATTTCATGATGTAGGAGGCGAAAGTCGGGGTGCGATGAATTCTAGCATCGGCCCTTCAATGTACCTTGGATCCGCGCAGGCTCAGCGTGGTCGACGGCGCTGCAAAACTCTCGGCGCATGCGACATCCCAGAACACTTTGAATACCGGATGGTCGGGCACGCCCGAGAGCAGTTCGCCGGGTCGCGCCCAGTGATGCAGGCTGGCGAGCGAACGCACGTCGGTGGCCGAGACGCGGCGGATCACGTGTTCGGGGCCGAGTTCGCGCGGATGATTCAATCCGGCCGCACCCAGCATCTCCTTGAGTGCAATCAGCGTGTTGCGGTGGAACTGGTGGACGCGCGAAGACTTGTCGGTGACGTCCAGCGCACGCATGCGCACCGGATCCTGAGTGGTGACGCCGGTCGGGCAGTGTCCGGTGTGGCAGGTCTGGGCCTGCAGGCAGCCCAGCGCGAACATGAAGCCGCGCGCGGAATTGCACCAGTCGGCGCCGGTGGCAATGGTGCGCGCCATGTCGAAGGCGGTGACGATCTTGCCCGAGGCACCAATGCAGATCTGGTTGCGCAGATTGACGCCGACCAGGGTGTTGTGCACCAGCATCAGGCCTTCGCGCAACGGTGCGCCGACGTGGTCGGTGAATTCCAGCGGGGCGGCGCCGGTGCCGCCTTCGCCGCCATCGACGACGATGAAGTCGGGCGCGATGCCGGTTTTAAGCATGGCCTTGACGATCGCGAACCATTCCCAGGGATGGCCGATCGCCAGTTTGAAGCCGACCGGCTTGCCGCCCGAGAGTTCGCGCAGTCGCGCGATGAATTCGAGCAGTTCGATCGGCGTGGCGAAGGCGGAGTGCCGTGACGGCGAAATGCAGTCGGTGCCTACCGGTACGCCGCGCGCCTCGGCGATCTCCCGGGTAACCTTGGCCCCCGGCAGGACGCCGCCGTGGCCCGGTTTGGCGCCCTGGGAGAGCTTGATTTCGATCATCTTCACCTGGTCGAGAGCGGCATTTTCGGCGAAACGCGCGCCGTCGAAATTGCCCGCGGCATCGCGGCAACCGAAGTAGCCGCTGCCGATTTCCCAGACCAGGTCGCCGCCGTTTTGGCGGTGATGGCGGGAGATCGATCCTTCGCCGGTATCGTGGAAAAAGTTGCCGCGCTTCGCACCGGCGTTGAGCGCCAGGATGGCATTGGCCGAGAGCGCCCCGAAACTCATGGCCGAGATGTTGAAAACGCTGGCGGAATAGGGCCGGGTGCAGGCCGGGCCGCCCACCGCGATGCGGAAGTCGTGGCTTTCGATGTGCACCGGGGCGATCGAATGGTTGATCCATTCGTAATGCGGCTCATAGAGGTTGAGCTGGGTGCCGAAGGGGCGCTTGTCGAGGGCCTGCTTCGAGCGCTGGTAGATGATCGAACGCTGGGCGCGCGAGAAGGGCAGTTCCTCTGAGTCGGCTTCGATGAAGTACTGGCGGATCTCCGGCCGGATGTATTCGAAGAAGAAACGGAAGTGGGCCAGAACCGGATAGTTGCGGCGGATGGCCTGGCGCGGCTGGAGGTAATCGACGAGGCCGATCAGCGTCAGCGCGCCGAAGACCAGCGCGGGCCACAGCCAGAGCGCGGAGAAGGCCAGCAGTGCCAGGCAACAGCCGGTGAGCATGGCGCACAGGGCCCAGGCGTGGTAGCGCTGTGGAACGATCCTGTCGAGGCTCTGCAACATGGGCGTCCTCCGGGTAAATGCGGCGGTGGCGTCGCTACTGTATCAGGCTTGGCGCCGCATGCGTTCGGCGACGGCGATGGACAGGCTGCTGCCGACGATCACGATCATGCCGGCCACCGAGAGCAGATCGGGCAGGTGCTGGTAGAACAGCCAGCCGAGCAGCATGGCCCAGATCAACTGGGCGTAGAGAAAGGGCGAGAGGAAGGATGCGTTCGCGTAACGGAAGGCGCGGGTCAGCATCAGGTGTCCGGTGCCGCCATAAATACCGAGCGAAGCGATCAGCGCCGCGTCGATCCAGTCGGGCATCGGCCCCCCCCAATACAGCGGTGCCGCCAGCGTCATCGAAACGGTGCCGACCAGCGCGGTGTAAAACAGCATGGTGACGGTGTTCTCGGTCGGCGACAGCTGCCGGGTCTGGATCTGGTAGATCGCATAACAGGCAGCGGCCAGCGACATCCAGAAGATGCCCTGCAGGTTCAGCGCGCCGCCGGGACGGGCGATCAACAGGGCTCCGCAAAACCCGGCGATGACGGCGATCCAGTGGATGCCGCTGATCGATTCCTTGAGCAGCCAGTGCGACAGGATTACGACGACGAGCGGGGTGATGAACAGGAAGGCGGTGCTTTCGGCCAGCGGCATCATGGAAAAACCGGCCATGGCAAAACCCGTGGTGCCGACCAGCATCAGTGCGCGCGTGATCTGGGCGCGCGGTCGCGTGGTGGCTATCAGTTGCAGGCGCATCGACGGTGCCAGGAAGATCAGCATCATCAGGCAATGGAAGGTGTAGCGGCCCCAGACCATCATCGGTATCGGATAGGTCTGCGAGAGGTGTTTCGAGGTGGCGTCTAGTGCGGCAAAACATAGTGTCGCGCCGAGCATCAACAGCACGGCGAAGCCGACCTTGCGGTGGGCTTCAGGCATTCTCGAGAATCAGGCGATTGAGCAGTGTGCGTGCGACGGGGATCAGTTCGCCGGCGGCAATGCCGATCGGGCCGTCTCCTCCGGCGGCCAGCGTGTCGGCGGCTGCGCCGTGCAGATGGACGGCTGCCGAGATGGCGGCGCCGGCCGGCCAGCCTTGCGCCAGCAGCGCACCAGCCATGCCGCTGAGCACGTCGCCGCTGCCGCCCGAGGCCAGCCCCGGGTTGCCCGTGGTGTTGATGCGCCAGTTGCCGTCGGGATGGGCGATGATCGTGCCGCAGCCCTTGAGTGCAACATGGGCCTTGAAGCGTTGTGCCAGTTCCAGTGCGGCGCCGACACGGTCGGCCTGTACTGCCTCGACACTGGTCGCGAGCAGGCGTGCGGCTTCTGCCGGATGCGGCGTGATCACCGTGGCGGCGACGCGCCGGCGAACATGGACGGCGAGCACCGAATGGGCGGAAACGAGGTTCAGGGCGTCGGCATCGAGCAATAGAGGAAAGTCGGCGCTGGCGACACGGCGCAGAATCTCCACCGCCGCATTCGAGGCGCCGAGGCCGGGACCGACCACTGCCGCCGTGGCCGAGTCCAGCGCGTCATCGGGCGGGCGCAGCATGAGTTCCGGCTGAAGCGGGTCGATGGCGAGCGCCTGCAGCAGGCCGACAAAAACCCGTCCGGCACCCAGTTTGAGACCTGCGCGGGCGGCGAGCAGCGCGGCACCCGTCATGCCGGCAGCGCCGCCGATCACGGCCAGCGAACCGTAGCTGCCCTTGTGGCTGTTGCGCTGGCGCGGCCGGAGGCAGGCGCGGAAATCGTCGATGGAAAGCAGCGCACCGGGATGCCCGGCCAGGTCGAGCCCGAGATTGTCGACCGTAACTTCGCCGCAATGGTCGGGACCGTCCAGCGTGTACAGGCCCGGCTTGCCGCCGATGAAGGAGAGGGTATGCGTCGCGCGCAGGGCGACGCCCATGACGCGCCCGGTATCGCCGTCGAGGCCGCTGGGAATGTCGAGCGCCAGCACCGGTCCGGCGTAGGCATTGATGCGCGAGATCAGCGCCGCGTAGTCGCCATCGATGACGCGCGCGAGGCCGATGCCGAACAGGGCGTCGACCACCAGCGAGAAACTGCCGGGCGGCACCTCGTTGCAAAAGTCGGCGCTGGTGGTACGGCAGGTTTCGAATGCGGCTGCTGCGTCGGGCGGCAGGCGCGCAGGGTCGGAGGTGAACAGGATGCTGACCGCTACCCCGGCGCGCGCCAGTTCGCGCCCCATGACGAAGCCATCGCCGCCGTTGTTGCCGGGGCCGGCGCAGATCAGCACGCGTCCGGGATGCCCGCCCAGCAGCCGGATGGCGAATTCGGCGGCGGCCTTGCCGGCGCGTTCCATCAGCGGCGGTCGGGCGTCGGCGTGGCGCGCTTCTAGGGCGCGGGATTCGGCGGAGCGCAGGAGGGTGACCATGCCGCGATTGTAACCGTCAGGCGATTTCGGGCAGCGGCAGCACCTGATGGCCGCGCGCGGCGAGTTGTTCGCGCAGGTGACGCGCGACGGCTACCGCGCCGGGGCTGTCGCCATGGACGCAGATGCTGCCGATGGGCGTTGCGATGCGCGTGCCGTCGGCCGCAATCAGGGCGCCGGCTTCGAGCATGGCCAGCACGTGGGCGAGGCAGGCCGCGGCACCGTGGATCATGGCGTCGGGTCGCGACCGCGGCACCAGCTGGCCGTCGGGCAGATAGGCGCGGTCGGCGAAGATTTCCTCGACTACGGCGAGGCCGGCTGCTCGACCCGCCGCCACCAGTTGCGAGGCGGCCGGCGCGAGCAGGATCAGCCCCGGATCGACGGCGCGCACCGCCCCGCAGATCGTGTCGGCAACCTTGCGGTCGACGCAAGCCAGGTTGTTCAGCGCGCCATGCGGCTTGACGTGGGTCACGCGCGCCGCTTCGAGCGCGGCGATGGCGCTCAGCGCGCCGACCTGCGCGGCGACCTGGTTTTCGAGTTCGGCGGCGGACAGGACCATGGCGCGGCGGCCGAAGCCCTGCAGGTCGGGATAGCCGGGGTGGGCGCCGATCGAAACGCCGCGCTCGCGCGCCAGGCGCAGCGTGCGGCGCATCACGTCGGGATCGCCGGCGTGGCCGCCGCAGGCGATGTTGGCCGAGGCGACGATGTCGAGCATGGCGGCGTCATCGCCCATGGTCCAAGGGCCGTAGCCTTCACCGAGGTCGGCGTTGAGGTTAATTCGCATCGATCACTCCGTCGATCAGGTTGGCGCTGTAGAGCGCGTCGAGGTCCAGCGCGGGGCCGAGCGCGGCAATGGCGGCGATGGTTGTCGCCAGGGCGTGCGCCGCATCGCGACGAGCCTCAAGTGCCTCGGCCATCGTCACCGCGGCAAAGCGCAGCACCTGTCCGGGCAGGGCATGGCCCAGTCGCGGCAGGTCGGCGCCGATCACGGTGGCGATCTTCGGGTAGCCGCCGACGGTCTGGCAATCGGCGAGCAGCACGATGGGGCGGCCATCGCCGGGAACCTGGATGGCGCCCGGGGTGACTCCGTCCGAAATGATGTCGGCGCCGCGCGCGTGTTCCAGCGCATGTGCCAGTCGGGGGCCGTCGAGGCGCAGGCCCATGCGGTCGGCCTCGCGACTGACGGTGAATTCCGTGCCGATGAACTGCTGCCACGCGGCATCGGTGAAATGGTCGCGCTGCGGACCGGGGATGACGCGCAAGGGCGCGTTATCGACAGCAGGCGGTTGCTGCAGGGCCAGTGGCAGCGCTGTCGCGGCGGCACCGTCCGCATGGCCGTCGCTGCACACGACTTTCAGCATGTCGCCGGCCCGCAGCGCGCGCCCGTCGATGCCGCCGAGTCCGGCGCGGGCGTAAGTGGAACGGCTGCCCAGCACGGCGGGAAGGTCGAAGCCGCCATGCACCGCGAGGTAACCGATGCCGCTGCGCAGGCCACCAATCTGCAGCAGGTCGCCGGCGAACAGGGTGTGGCTGCGCCAGTTTGCGGCCGGGCGCGACTGGCCTGTGGCGTCCTCGATCCGCGCCGAAAATTCGCCGGCGAGCGCGATGGTGACGGGTTCCGGCGCACGCAGCTTCGGCCCGAGCAGGCGCATTTCCAATGCCACGGTGTGCGGCGGATTGCCGACCAGCGCGTTGGCGATCGCCATCCATTCCGGATCGAGCGCACCCGACAACGGGATGCCCAGATGCCGGTAGCCGGGTCGGCCGGCATCCTGAAAGGTGGCCGGCAGCGGGCAGTCGACGACCTCGATCATGGCGCCAGCCAATCGCCGCGACCGCATTCGCCGGCGGCGACGGCGGCGGCAAGGCGCTGGAATTCGTCGTGATCCACGGCCCTGAAACGCACGCTGTCGCCGGGTGCGAGCAGGGCCGGGCGGGCGACGTTGCCGACATCGAACAGGCGCACCGGCGTCTGGCCGAGCAGATGCCAGCCGCCGGGACTCTGCCAGGGATAGATAGCGGCCTGGGCCCCGGCGATGGCCAGGCTGTTGGCGGCGACGGCGGTGCGCGGCGTGGTGCGGCGCGGCAGGTGCAGCCAGGGCGGCAGTTCGCCCAGATAGGGAAAGCCGGGCAGGAAACCGATCAGGAACACGCGCAGTTCGGTTGCGCAGACCGCATCGACGACCTCTGTCTCGCTGCGCCCGGTGGCTTGCGCGACCTGCGCCAGGTCCGGGCCCGACTCGCCGCCGAAGCACACCGGGATCAGCCACCGTGTCGCCAGCGCCGACTCTTGCGGTGCGACTCGGGCAGCGTCGAGAAGGCGCGCTGACAACGCGGCTCGATCCAGCCGCAGTGGATCGAAATGCACCGTGAGCGAGCGCCAGGTCGGCACCAGGTCGCTGATGCCATCGAGATGCATGGCCGCCAGCGCATCGCGCGCCGCGATCACCCGGGCGTTCAGGTCGGCATCGATCCGGTCGCCGAATTCCAGCGTCAGCGCGCCGTCGCCGAGGTCGAGCAGGCGCGGGTTCACTGGACAGCCCTCCTGTCGCTGCGCGACACCCTCCCTGGGGGAGGATGAGCGCCCCCTTCGGGCGGCCGGGCGGGCGCGCTCATCCCACCATGCGCTGCGGCAGCCAGGTGATGATTGCGGGGAATGCATAGAGCAATCCTACCGCCGCCATCATCAGCGCAAACGCCGGCAGGGCGGTGCGGGCGATGTAGGGCAATTGCTTGCCGGTCATGCCCTGGATGACGAACAGGTTGAAACCGACCGGCGGCGTGATTTGCGCCATTTCGACCACCACGACGAGAAAGACGCCGAACCAGATCAGGTCGATGCCGGCGGCGACGATGGTGGGCTGGATCACGGCGATGGTCAGCACCACCATCGAGATGCCGTCGAGGAAGCAGCCGAGGATGATGAAGAAGATCATCAGGCCGAAGAGCAGGCCGAATTGCCCGAGGCCGAGGCTGGCGATCCACTCCGCGAGGTGGCGCGGCAGGCCGAGGTAGCCCATCGCCAGCGTCAGGAAGGCGCTGCCGGCGAGGATCAGCGCGATCATGCAATACAGCCGGGTGGCGCCGAACAGGCTTTCGCGGAAGGTGCTCCAGGAGAGCGAGCCCTGGGCCGCTGCAAGTATCAGGCTGCCGACCACGCCCAGCGCGGCTGCCTCGGTGGCGGTGGCGATGCCGGCATAGATCGAACCCAGTACCAGCACGATCAGCAGGACGATGGGGATCAGGTGGCGCGAGGCGTAGAGCTTCTGGCCGAAGCTGGCCTTTTCCGTCGCCGGGGGTACGAGGCCTGGATTCAGCAATGCCCAGACCACGATCCAGCCCATGAACAAAGCTGCCAGCATGATCCCCGGAAACACGCCGGCGATGAACAGCTTGGCGATCGACACTTCGGCGGCGACGCCATAGACGATCATGATGATCGAGGGCGGAATCAGCAGGCCGAGGGTGCCGGCACCGGCCAGCGTGCCGATGGTGATGCCTTCCGGATAGCCGCGCTTGGCCAGTTCCGGCAGGGTGATCTTGCCGATCGTGGCGCAGGTGGCGGCCGACGACCCCGACACGGCGGCGAAGATTCCGCAGCCGATCACGTTGACGTGCAGCAGGCGTCCCGGCAGGCCTTCCAGCCAGGGCGCGAGGCCCTTGAACATGTCGGACGAAAGCCGGGTGCGGAACAGGATCTCGCCCATCCAGAGGAACATCGGCAGGGCGGTCAGCGTCCACGATGAAGACGCACCCCAGATGGTGACCGCCATCGCGTCGCCGGCGGCGCGCGCGGTGAACAATTCCATGCCGAGCCAGCCGATGCCGAGCAACGCGAGCCCGATCCAGATGCCGCTGCCGAGCAGGACGAAGAGGGCCAGGATGAGGCCGAAGGTGATTGCCAAATCCATTAGTCAGTCCTCCCGGCGAGCCTGTGGGATGTGCTCATTCGCTGCGCACCGGTTCGCCGTCTGCCGCGCGGTGGCGCTGTCGTTCGCCACGCAGCGTGGCGACCAGTTCGTCGGCCACGGCGATGGCGAAGATCGCGCAGCCCAGCGCCATGCCGGACTGCGGAATCCACAGCGGCGTCGCGTCGGTGCCTTGCGAGATGTCGTGGAAGTTGTACGACTGCCACGCCAGGCGCACCGAAAACCACGCGAGAAGGACGGCGCAAACCAGGCCGGCGGCATGGCTCCAGAGTTCGAGCGCCTGCCGCAGGCGCGGACCGGTGTGGTCGAGGAACAGCGTGACCCGGATGTGTTCGCCGCGTTTGAGGGTGTGCGCCAGCGCCAGGAAGGCCGCCGCCGCCATGCAGTAGCCGGCGTAGGCGTCGGTCCCTCGCACGTGGAAGTCCAGCAGGCGCCCGGTGACGGAAAGCAGGATCATGGCCAGTGTGCCGATCATGAACAGCGCCGCCGCCCAGGCGGCGGCGCCGTACAGCCGGTCGAGCGCGTGCCGGGGCGACACGCTTACTTCCGGTAGGCGTCGAGGATGGCCTGCCCTTCGGCGCCGGCGGTCTTCTGCCATTCGCCGATCATGGTGTCGCCGATTTTCTTCAGGTCGGCCTTCAGCGCGGCGGAGGGGGCGGCGACGTTCATGCCGTTCTTGGTCAACTGCTCAAGGTAAAACCTGGTCTTGTCCTCACTGGTTTTCCAGCCGCGCGCTTCCGCGTCGGCGGCGACTTTCAGCAGCGCGTCCTGGGTCGGCTTGTCCAGTGCGTCGAAGGCCTTCTGCGAGACGAGCACCGCGTTCTTCGGCAACCACGCCTGCGCATCGTAGAAGTACTTGACCTGTTCCCATACCTTGCTGTCATAGCCGGTGGCGCCCGAGGTCATGAAGGCGGCGACGGCGCCGGTAGCCAGAGCCTGCGAGAGTTCGGCAGCCTGGATGGTGACCGGCTGGGCGCCGACCAGCTCGGCGATGCGCGAGGTCTGCGGGCTGTAGGCGCGCCACTTGACGCCCTTGAGGTCGCCGGCAGAATTGATCGGCTTGGCGGAATAAATGCCTTGCGGTGGCCAGGGCACGGAGAACAGTACCTTGAGGCCCTGCTTGGCCAGCAACGCGTCCATCGCCGGCTTCTGCGCCGCCGCCAGCTTTTTCGCTTCGGCGTAGGAGGTGGCGAGGAAGGGCACGTTGTCGGTGCCGAACAGCGGATTCTCGTTGGCATACCCGCCGAAGATGATTTCGCCGATCTGCGCCTGACCGCCCTGCACCGCGCGCTTGATTTCGTTGGCCTTGTACAGCGAACCGCCTGGATGCACGGTGATCTTGAGCTTGCCGGCGGTGGCCTTGTCTACGTCGGCGGCGAACTGGGTGATGTTTTCAGTGTGAAAGTTGGCGGCCGGATAGCCGGTGGGCATGTCCCACTTGGTCTGTGCGGAGACGGAGAGAGCAGTGAAACCGAGTGCGGCGGCAAGCAGGCGTAGGCGGGTGTTCATCGGCGGAGTCCTCACGAAGGTGGCGGGTGGAAAGTTGGATGAAACAGGCATCACGTTAACATTACATTTACAAAACGTCAATAAAATGTTTAAATTATTTCGTCGATCTAAACCGGGATCCGTCACCATGGCAAGAAAACCAGCGGGCAAGTCCTCCGCGGCGCAGGAAGCGATTGTCGAATCCGACGTGCGCCGCATCGTTTCCTCGGAGCATCTGGTGTCCGACCGCTGTCCGGAACTCTCGGAACTCGAGTTCGGCCTGATCATCGCCAGCCACGCCTTCGGCCGCTGGATGACGCGTTGCATGGCGGGGGCTGGCGTCAAGGACATGACGGAAACCGAGATCCTGGTGGTGCATCACGTCAATCATCGCGGGCGCGAGAAGAAACTTGCCGACATCTGCTTCGTGCTCAACATCGAAGACACCCATGTCGTCTCCTATGCGCTGAAGAAGCTTGCCAACCTGGGCCTGGTGTCCGGCGAAAGGCGCGGCAAGGAAGTGCTCTGGTCGACCACGAAGGCAGGACAAGCGCTGTGCGAACGTTATCGCCAGGTGCGCGAGGCCTGCCTGATGCCGGGTTTTTCCGGGGCGGACGAGGAAAACGTCCGCATCGGCGACCTCGCCCGCCTGCTGCGCACGATCTCCGGTCGCTATGACCAGGGTGCCCGCGCGGCTTCCTCCATCTGAAGCTCGTGGCACCGAGAGACACGCGCCGATGATGAAACACGCAACGAGCTATCTAATCGCCCGCCCCCCTCCGCTGCGCGGCCCACGGCTGGCTTTGCACAGCCAGCCGGCTGCGGCGGCGCGACGCATGCGTCGCGAATTCCCGCCTCGCCCCCTCGCGGGGGGTTACCAGTTGGCGCGCTGCGCGCGTCTATCAGAGGGATCTCCTAACATGTTGTTGAACGTCAATCGTAAGGAGCCATCATGACCGCCATTCACAGCAACCTCTCCTATCTCGACCCGGCACGGCCGGAACCCTGGGCCAGTTTCATCGAGCAGATCGACCGTGTCGCGCCGCATCTGGGTCACCTCTCGCTTTGGATCGAAACCCTGAAGCGGCCCAAGCGCATCCTCATCGTCGACGTGCCGATCGTGCGCGACGACGGTTCGATCGCGCACTTCGAGGGCTATCGCGTGCAGCACAACCTGTCGCGCGGTCCGGGCAAGGGCGGGGTGCGCTTCCATCCGGCCGTCTCGCTCAACGAAGTGATGGCGCTGTCGGGCTGGATGACGGTGAAGAATGCGGCGCTGGGCCTGCCCTACGGCGGCGCCAAGGGCGGCATCCGGATCGATCCGCGGCAATTTTCGCGCGCCGAACTGGAGCGCATCACGCGGCGCTACACCTCGGAAATCGGCATCGTCATCGGCCCGGACAAGGACATCCCCGCGCCCGATGTCGGCACCAGCGAACAGACCATGGCCTGGATGATGGATACGTATTCGGTGAACGTCGGCCACACCGCCAGCGGCGTTGTCACCGGCAAGCCGATCGCGCTGGGCGGTTCGCTGGGGCGCCAGGAAGCCACCGGTCGCGGCGTGTATATCGCGGCGCGCGAAGCCGGCCTGCGCATGGGCGTGCCGATCGACGGCGCGCGCGTGGTGGTGCAGGGCTTCGGCAATGTCGGCGGCGTCGCTGCGCGCATCTTCCGCGAGAACGGGGCGAAGGTCATTGCCTTGCAGGACGCCGAGGCCACGATCGCGAATCCGGCGGGGATCGACGTTCCCGCTGCACTGGTTCATGTGGCAGCGCATGGAAGTCTGAGCGGATTCTTCGGCGCCGAGCCCATCGGCGAAGACGAGTTCTGGCGCCTCGAATGCGAGTATTTCGTCCCCGCCGCGCTGGAAGGCCAGGTGACGCCGGAGCGCGCGCGCGGGCTGCGGACGAAGATAGTGGTGGAAGGGGCCAACGGCCCGACCACGCCGGCCGCCGACGACATACTGCGCGATCGTTACATCCTGGTCATCCCCGATGTGCTGGCCAACGCCGGTGGCGTTACCGTGTCCTACTTCGAATGGGTGCAGGATTTCTCCAGCTTCTTTTGGACCGAAGAAGAAATCAATGCGCGCCTCGAAGGCATCATGGTCAAGGCCTTCGACGCGATCTGGCGCACCGCGCAGGAGCGCCGGGTATCGATCCGCACCGCCGCCTTCATCATCGCCTGCGAGCGCGTGCTGGCCGCGCGCGAACAGCGCGGCCTGTATCCCTGAGGCGGCCCTGACGCTGCCTTTGGCGCCGTGTCGCCAGCGACCGAAGGAAGTCCCTGTGGGGCGCCGACTTTCACGGTAGCACTGAGCGAGCCGCTCAACGGGCGGCAATTTCGAAGCCGCGGCTGAAGCGCGACATCGCGTGGCAGCCGATCCAGTAGATCAGCGCGATGAACAGATAGCCTTCGAGGTGAAATGACCGCCATTCGGGGTCGCCGGCCAGCGCCAGCGACAGCGAACCGGTGAGTTCGTAGAGGCTGACTACGGTGACCAGCGAAGTGTCCTTGAAGATGCTGACCGCGCTGTTCATCATCGATGGCACCACGGCGCGCAGGGCCTGCGGCAGGATGATCCAGCGCATCGCCTGCCAGCGGCCGAGGCCCAGCGCGGCAGCGGCATCGTGCTGCCCGACGGGAATCGCCAGCAGGCCGCCGCGGATGGTTTCCGAAAGGTAGGCCGCGGCGAACAGCACGATGCCGAGCAGCACGCGCAGCAGCACGTCGATCGAAATGCCCGGCGGCAGCAGCAGCGGGAAGAGGAATGACGCGAGGAACAGCACCGAGATCAGCGGCACGCCGCGCACCAGTTCGACATAGCTGCGGCACAGACCGCGCAGCAGCGGCAGGCCGGAGAAGCGGCCCAGCGCGACCAGGATCGCCAGCGGAAACGCCAGCAGCATGCCCAGCGTCGCCAGCAACAGTGTCAGCGGAAAGCCGCCCCACTGGTCGCTGCCGACCGGCTGCAGGCCGAAGCGGCCGCCGCCCATCAGGATGAAGAACACCGGCAGGATCACCGCCCAGGCCATCAGCATGGCTCGCAGTGGCAACAGGCGGCGTCCGCTGGCGACGATCACCATCAGCAGCAGCGCGGTGGCCAGCAGCGGCCGCCATTGCTCTTCATGCGGATAGCGGCCGAACAGGATGATGCGGTACTTCTCCGCCACCACGCCCCAGCAGGCGCCGGCGTGGCTGGCCGCTTGGCAGGCGCCGGCATCGGCGGGGAATACCGCCTGCAGAAGCAGCCAGTCGACCAGGCCCGGCAGCCACCAGAGCGCCGCCGCCACCAGCGCCACGGTGGTTGCGGAACTGAAGGCGTCGGAAAACAGGTTGCGCCGCAGCCAGTCGTGCAGGGGCGGCTGGTGCGTCACGAGCGGTCCGCCCAGCGTCCGCTGCGGCGTTCCAGCCAGGCGCTCAACCACGCCGTGAGCAGCGACAGGATCAGGTACACGGCCATGATCAGCGCGATGCACTCGGCGGCGCGGCCAGTCTGGTTCAGCGTGGTGTTGGCCACCGAGACCAGTTCCGGATAACCGATGGCGACCGCCAGCGAGGCGTTCTTGGTCAGGCTCAGGTGCTGGTTGGTCAGCGGCGGGATGATGCCGCGCAAGGCCTGCGGCAGCAGCACCAGGCGGAAGTTCTGCAGCCGCGTCAGGCCCAGCGCCAGCGCCGCCTCGCTTTGCCCGCGCGGCACCGCCGCGATGCCGGCGCGCACCGTCTCGGCGACGTAGGCCGCGGTGTAGAGGCTCAAGCCCAGCAGCAGGGCCAGGTACTCCGGCGTCATGGCCGCGCCGCCGCTGATGTTCATGGCGCCGCGCTGCGGCAGGTCGAACAGGCTGCCTTCGCCGCCCAGCCAGGGCACCGACAGGCCGCTCTTGCTGAGGAAGACGTGCGGCCCCAGTTGCAGGGCCTCGCTGGCGGCGGGCAGCAGGTCGGTGACGATGAAATACCAGGCCAGCAGCTGCAGCAGCAGCGGCACGTTGCGCAGAGCCTCGACATAGGCGCTGCACAGCTTGCGCAGCAGCAGGTTGGGCGACAGGCGGCCGAGTCCGACCAGGGTGCCGAGCAGGGTGCTGATGAAGATCGCCGGCAGCGCGACGCGCAAGGTGTTGGCCAGCCCCGCGGCCAGCGCCCACAATGCGCTGTCGGTCGAATCGAAGGGCAGCAGGCTTTCGCCGATGCCGAAACCCGCCGGTTCGAGCAGGAAGTCGAAACCGCTGCGGATGCCGCGTTCGCGCATGTTGGTGGCGGTGGCGTCGAGCAGCCACCACAGCAGCGCCAGCAGTCCCGCGGCAATCAGCGCCTGAACCAGCAGGTTACGCCAGCGTTGTGCGGGCATGAGTCAAGAGTCGGCGCTGGCGATACGGCGATTCAGCGCACCGGCGGCGCGTAGAGCAGGCCGCCCTTGTTCCACAGGGCATTGGCGCCGCGCGGCAGTTTCAGCGGCGAGGCGCTGCCGACGTTGCGCTGGAAGATTTCGCCATAGTTGCCTACCGCCTTCACCGCGCGCGCGGCCCAATCACGCTCCAGTCCGAGCAGCTTGCCGCTGTCCTCGGCGCCGCCGAGCAGGCGCTGGATGGCCGGGTCGGGGCTGGCCTTCATCTGTTCCAGGTTGGCCTGGGTGATGCCGTATTCCTCGGCTTCGATCAGGGCGAAGATCACCCATTTGACGATGGCGAACCACTCGTCGTCGCCGCGCCGGACCACCGGCCCCAGCGGTTCCTTGGAAATCAGTTCGGGCAGCACCACGTAGTCGTCGGGGTTGGGCGCTTCCTTGCTGCGGATGAAGGCCAGCGCCGAGGCGTCGGTGGTATAGGCCTGGCAGCGGCCGCTAAAGAAGGCCTTGATCGATGCCTCGAATTTTTCGAACACCACCGGCTTGACCTTGATGCCCTGCGCCTTGAACCAGTCGCCGAGGTTCTTCTCCGTGGTGGTGCCCGACTGCACGCAGATTTCCGCGTTCTTCAATTGCTTCGCGCTGGTGATCTTGAGCTTCTTCGGCACCAGGAAGCCCTGGCCGTCGTAGTAGGTCACGGCGGTGAAATGCAGGCCGAGCGAAGCGTCGCGCGTCAGGGTCCAGGTCGTGTTGCGCGACAGCAGGTCGATTTCGCCCGACTGAAGGGCGGTGAAGCGCTGCTGCGCATTGAGTGGCACGTACTTGACCTTGCCCGCATCGTTGAGCACCGCCGCCGCGATGGCGCGACAGATGTCGACATCCATGCCATTCCAGCGGCCCTGGCTGTCCGCCGCGGAAAAGCCGATCACGCCGGTGCTGACGCCGCAGGCCAGCTGCGCCCGCTGACGCACCTGGTCGAGGGTCTTGCCGGCGTGGGCCGATGCGATCGGGAACAGCAGGGCGATGGTCAGTGCCCAGCGACATAACGCCCCGGTCATTTTCAGTACGGACATCATGCTGCCTTCAGTACGAAATCGACATGCACCGCGTCGTAAGGAAAGCGAAACCCGGCTTCGTCGCGCTCGATCAGTCCGACGGCCAGCAATGCATGTACGTCAGTGTGCACGCCACGAACGTCGCGCCCCACGCGTCGCGCGATTTCCCGCAGGGCGAGCGACCCTGCTCCCGTCATCACCTTGAGGATGTCCCAGCGCAGCGGCGTCAGCGTGCTCCACAGCGCGCGCTCGTCGACAAAGCCGATGAAAGGCGCCGCACGCTTGCCGGTGGTCATGGCGCGCATGAAGCGGGCATTGATTTCGTCGCGCGAGGCGACACCGATGGTCACGGTAGTTGCCATGTCACATTCTCCAATCATCGACGGCGGTCCAGAAGTCCGCCAAAAGTTGCTCCAGCGAGGTAAAGGCATAGGGTGCTTCGGTCTCGCCCC
This sequence comes from Sulfuritalea sp., assembly GCA_044359585.1. Taxonomy (GTDB): domain Bacteria; phylum Pseudomonadota; class Gammaproteobacteria; order Burkholderiales; family Rhodocyclaceae; genus Sulfuritalea. The sequence goes on from JBIKLV010000046.1 coordinate 18,885, forward strand.
GGTGTGCATGGTCGCCCTTGCCCGCCTCGTTGTCGAAGCGCAGGACGCACACTCCATCCACCACGTAGGCCAGGCTGTACTTCAGGTCGTGCGTGCTGCCGGGTACCTGGGTGGGCACTCGAAATACGCGCATCGCGACAAATGCATGATCTCCTTGTGGATAGCGGTCATCAAGGATCAGCGTGGCTTGCATGTTGTAAATGGTAGCAACAGTGACGGGCGTTGTAAAGGGTTACAACAGGCGGCGGCGCGATTGAGAGTGTTGGGCGGCTCGAAGCTGCCCTTCGACTAGCTCAGGGCGAACGTTGGAGTATTTTTGTCAGCACTTCTAGAAGCCCGGTGCACTAAGCGGCAGTTCGGCCTGCGCGGATTCGACCACCTTCGGTGCGCTGCTTGGTGTCAGCGCGCTGGCGCGCACGCCGAGCAGCCTGAGCTTGCGGTCCAGCGGAACACGGCGCAGGCATTCGCCGGCGGCACGGCGGATCACGGCGGGATCCGCCGTCGGGTCGGGCAGCGTCAGGTCGCGGGTGACGGTACGGAAGTCGTCGTAGCGCAGCTTGATGCCGATGGTGCGACCTAGGTAGCCCTTGCGTTGCAGGTCGCCGGCGACCCGTGTGCACAGCGAGGTGAATACTTCGGAGAGCACGGCGCGGTCGTGGCGCGGATGGAGGTCGCGCTCGAAGGTGGTTTCACGACTGATCGATTTCGGCTCGGAACTGGTCTCGAGCGGCCGCTCGTCGATGCCGTGGGCGGCGGCGTGCAGCCATTCGGCATAGGTGCGGCCGAAGTGTTCTTGTAGCAGGGCTGGTTCGGCTTGCGCCAGTTCGGCGATGGTGGTGATGCCGAGCGCCGCGAGCTTCTCGCCGGCCTTGGGGCCGATGCCGTTTATTTTGCGCACCGGCAGCGGCCAGATCCGTTTCGGCACGTCGGACTGGTCGAGAAGGGTGAGTCCGTCGGGTTTTTCGAGGTCGGAGCAGATTTTCGACAGCAGCTTGTTGGGGCTGACGCCGATCGAGCAGGACAGCCCGGTAGCATCCTTCACGGCCTGCTTGATGCTACGCGCCAGCGCCAGCGTTTCGTCCGGCAGGTCGCTCAGGTCGATATAGATCTCGTCGATGCCGCGGTTCTCGATGTGGGGCGCGATGGTGGCGACGGCGGCCTTGAACAGTCGTGAATAGTGGCGATAGGCCTCGAAGTCGACCGGCAGCAGGATGGCGTCCGGCGCCAGCTTCGCCGCTTTCATCACGCCCATGCCCGAGAACACACCCAATGCCCGCGCTTCGTAGGTCGAGGTGGTGGTCACGCCGCGCCCGACATAGTCGCGCAGGCGGGAGAAGCGGCGCGTGCCGTCCGCCAGCAGTTCGGGCTGATGGTCGCGTCGGCCGCCGATCACCACGGGCTGGCCGCGCAACTCCGGATAGCTCAGCAGTTCGACCGACGCGTAGAAGGCGTCCATGTCGAGGTGGGCGATGCGGCGCGGGTTCATCGGGCGGCAAGATACCGCAAGTCGCGAGGTTTACATCTGGCCCGCGGGTTTGGGCTAGGATTGTCGAAATGAGCAATGCCTGAACGGACTCCGCCATGATCGACGACCTGCTGACGCCCCTAGTGCCGAAAATCGCCGCCTTCCGCCGCGACATCCATGCCCATCCTGAACTGGCATTCGACGAACTGCGCACATCGCAGAAGGTGGCGGACCACCTGGCCGGACTCGGCCTCGAAGTGCACCGCGGCATCGCGCGCACCGGCGTGGTCGCCAGGCTCAAGCTCGGAAGCAGTCCGCGCGCCATCGGCCTGCGTGCCGACATGGATGCGCTGCCCTTGTCGGAACTGAACAGCTTTCCCCACCATTCGACGCATGCCGGCAAGATGCACGCCTGCGGCCACGACGGCCACACGGCGATGCTGGTCGGTGCGGCGGAGGCCTTGTACAAACTGCGCGACTTCAACGGGACGGTCTACTTCATCTTCCAGCCGGCGGAAGAGCACGAAGGCGGCGGCCGCGTCATGGTCGAGGAGGGCTTGTTCGAGCGCTTTCCGATGGACATGGTGTTCGGCCTGCACAACTGGCCCGGGATGGCGGCCGGCAGTTTCGGCGTTACCGAAGGTGCAGTGATGGCGGGCACGGATCGCTTTGAGATCGAACTGACCGGGCGCGGCGGTCACGCCGCAATGCCACATCAGGCGGTGGATGTGGTGCTGGCCGGCAGTGCGCTGGTGCAGGCCTTGCAGTCACTGGTCTCGCGCAACACCGACCCGCTGGATGCGGCCGTGGTCAGCGTGACCCGCTTTCATGCCGGCCACGCCGACAACGTATTGCCCGAGACAGCCACACTGGGCGGCACAGTGCGCTCGCTCAACGGCGAATTGCAGGATGCGCTGGAGGCGGGCTTGCGTCGCATCTGCAGCGGCATCGAGGCCACCTACCGGGTCGGCATCGACCTGCGCTACGAGCGCGGCTATCCACCGACCTTGAATGCGTCCGCGCCGACGGCCATCGCGCGCGAGGTGGCGCGTCATGTCGCCGGCGAACATCGGGTGCAGACGAACTTGCCGCCGAGCATGGGCGCAGAGGATTTCGCCTACCTGGCGAAGGTGGTGCCCGCCTGCTACGTCTGGCTTGGCAATGGACCGGGCGAGGGTGGCTGTATGCTGCACAGCCCGCACTACGACTTCAACGATGACATCATCGCCACCGGCATCCGCTACTGGGTGCGACTGGCAGGGCGGGCGCTGGCACCGTAAATGCAAAGGGCAGCCGAAGCTGCCCTTTGTCATTGGTGCGGCGTAACGCCTACTTGATGACCCGGTTCTTGTACTCGCCGGTGCGAGTGTCGATTTCGATCCTGTTGCCGATCTCGACGAACAGCGGCACGGGCAGTTCCATGCCGGTGCTGATCTTGGCCGGCTTCATGACCTTGCCGGAGGTGTCGCCCTTGACCGCGGGCTCGGTGTAGATCACTTCGCGCACCACGCTGTTCGGCATTTCGACCGAGATGGGCTTGTCGTCGTAGAACACCACTTCGACCGGCATGCCGTCTTCGAGGTAATTCACGGCGTCGACCATGTTCTCGCCTTCGACTTCGTACTGGTTGTACTCGGAGTCCATGAACACGTACATCGGGTCGGCGAAGTAGGAATAGGTACATTCCTTGCGCTCGGGCACCACCTGCTCGAACTTGTCGTCGGCCTTGTAGATTGACTCCGAGGCGGCGCCGGTAAGCAGGTTCTTGAACTTGAATTTGACGACGGCCGAGCTGCGGCCGCCCTTGTTGTATTCGGCTTTTTGCACGACGAGCGGATCATTGCCGACCATCACGACATTGCCGGCACGGAGTTCCTGGGCGGTTTTCATGGTTATGCGTCCTGCAGCGGAAATTTGGAACCCACTATTTTAGCCGTTGAAGGCAGAACTGCACAAGCCCGGTGGCGAGATCGGGACGATCGGCGAGGGTTCGCGCCCATTCGCGCATCGGTTCGGCCAGCGCCGGCAGGGCATCGGAGAATCGAGGCCAGTCCATGGCGCCGGCGCCGTTCCATGCCCGCCAGAACGGTCGCAACTCCGTGCCGGCCGGGTGGATGGCGAGGAATGCTTCCAGCTTTTCCAGATGGACATCCTGCGCTTGCGGGTAGATCTGCCAGACGAAAGGGCGCACCGCCCATTGGGCGCGGACGAAGGAATCCTCGCCGCGCACGAAATTGAGGTCGCAGGCCCACAGCAGTTCGTCGTAGCGCTGCTGGGGCAGGAAGGGCAGCGAGTGCAGACTCAGGTTGCCCTCGGTGCGCGACCCCTCGGTGCAGCCGGGTCGCAGGACCCGGATCGGCCGCGGCGAGTCGGTCCAGGCCCGGATCAGGTTGGGCAAGGCCGGGTTGGCATAGCTGAACAGGGAGATCGTGATTTCCTCCGGTGCCCTTGCCGGCAGGTCGAATTCGGCACGAAAGGCGGTTTCGTCAAAGCGCGCGCGTCGGGCGTCGTAGTCGTGTTCGCGCAACAGACCGCCGGTGCCGGCATCGAAGCCGGGAAAGTAGAAATGCTTGAGCAGCGGCAGGCGGGGCTGCGGCGAAGGCAAGGCATGGCAGCCGGCAACCCAGTTTTCCGCAGAGAGGTATTCGAGGTTCAGCCAGACCGGTGGACGCGAGCGCGCCGCCATGGCCTCGACATACGCGGGCGGCAGTTCGCAGGCGAAGGCCTCGATGACCACGTCAGCGGCGGCGCTTGCGTCCGCAGCCACGGGCCACGGATCGGGCCAGGTCCGCACCGCGACCGGCCCGGTGGCGTAGTCCGGTGCCAGTTGCGCCAAGGGAACTGGATCGTCGATCCACAGACGGACCCGCCAGCCGTGCTCGGAGGCCAGTTGCCGCGCCAGTCGCCAGCACACGGCCGCATCGCCATAGTTGTCGACGACCGTGCAGAAAATGTCGCAGGAGGGGGGCGTGTTGGTCATGGCGAAGCGGTATCCTAGCCTAACGCTCGTGGCACCGAGAACCATCCACCGATGACCAAACACGCGAAAATCGAAATATGGGCCCGCCCCTCCAATCCGCTCCGCGGCCCACGGCCGGCATTGCACTGCCTGCCGGCTGCGGCGGCGCAACGCATGCGTTGCGAAACCCCGCCTCGCCCCCTCACGGGGAGGGTTCTGGTCGGCTCGCTTCGCTCGATAGTCACCAGTTGCTCCGAACGAGCGGTTTCAGTCCAATGAATGCACTTCTACGCTGCACCGATTGTCCGCGCCTCGCTGGTTTTCTGGCCGAGGTGCGCCAGCGCGAACCGGGCTACCACGCGCGGCCGGTGCCGCCCTTCGGCGATCCGCGCGCACGCCTGCTGATCGTCGGCCTCGCCCCCGGCATGCATGGCGCCAATCGCACCGGGAGACCGTTTACCGGCGACCACGCCGGGATCCTGCTCTATGAAACCCTGCATGCCTTCGGCTTTGGTTCGAGGCCTGAATCCATCGCTGCCGACGATGACCTGCGCCTGCTCGATTGCCGCATCACCAATGCCGTGAAGTGCCTGCCTCCCGCGAACAAGCCGGAACCGGGCGAGATAAAGACCTGCAACCGCTATCTGGCGGCGGAATTGCAGCAATCGCAAGACGTGCGGGTCATCCTCGCACTCGGTTTGGTGGCGCACAAGGCCGTCCTGATGGCGCTCGGGCTCAAGCAGTCGGCGCTGGTTTTCGCCCACGGTGCGCGCCATGCGCTTCCCGGCGACCGGGTCCTGATCGACAGCTACCATTGCAGCCGTTACAACACGCAAACCCGCCGTCTCACCAGCGCCGACTTTCAGGATGTCTTCCGCAAGATCCGTGTCGAGCTCGACGCCTGAATCGTCATTCGATGCAAAGGAGTTCCTGGCGAGCCTGACCGAGGCGCCGGGCGTCTATCGCATGCTGGCCACCGATCGTGCCGTGCTCTACGTCGGCAAGGCGAAGAACCTCAAGAAGCGTGTGGCCTCGTATTTCACCAAGACCGGCCACAGCCCGCGCATCGCATTGATGCTGCAGCAGGTGGCGGCGATGGAAGTCACCGCGACGCGCTCCGAGGCCGAGGCGCTGATCCTCGAGAACACGCTGATCAAGAAGCTGGCGCCCAAGTACAACATCCTGTTCCGTGACGACAAGTCCTATCCCTACATAGGCATCGGCGGCAAAGACGGCGGCGGCGAGTTTCCGCGCCTTTTTTACCATCGCGGCGCCTTCGAGAAGAAATCGGAATATTTCGGGCCCTTTCCCAACGGCCTCGCGGTGCGGGAAAGCATCCAGCTGATCCAGAAGACCTTCCTGCTGCGCACCTGCGAGGAATCGGTGTTCGCGAATCGCTCGCGCCCCTGCCTGATGCACCAGATCAAGCGCTGCAAGGCGCCCTGCGTGGGTCTGATATCGAAGCAGGACTACGCCGCGGATCTGCGGCTGGCCCAATTGTTTCTGCGCGGGCGACACACCGAGGTGATCGACGGCCTGACGCGACAGATGGAGGAGGCGGCGAACGCCTTGCGTTTCGAGGAGGCGGCAGGGGTGCGCGACCAGATCCGCGCCCTGCAGGCAGTCCTGCACCGCCAGTATGTAAGCTCGACGCGGGATGCCGACGTCGACATCGTCGCGGCGGTGGTCGAACGCGGTGAGCTGTGCGTAAACCTCGCCATGGTGCGCGGCGGCCTGCACCTCGGCGATCGGGCGTGCTTTCCCCGGTCCGCGCCCGAAGCGGAAGCGGCCGAAGGTCTGGCGGCCTTTGTCGCCCAGCACTACGCCGAGCAGCCGCTGCCGCCGCGCGTGATCCTTAGTGAATACCCGATCGACGATCTGCCCGAAGGCATCAATGCCGGGCCGCCGCGGAACGAGATGGAGCGCGCCTGGGTCGAGATGGCGCTGACCAATGCCCGACTCGCCGTACTGGCTCGCCGGCAGGCAAAGAGCCGCAGCAGCGGACGCCTGGTGGCACTGCAGGAAGCGCTGGGGCTGCCCGACCTTCCGCGGCGCATCGAATGTTTCGACATCAGTCACACGATGGGCGAAGCCACGGTCGCGTCCTGCGTGGTCTGCGTCGATGGCGCCATGAAGAAGGGCGATTACCGCCGCTTCAACATCGAAGGCATACAGCCCGGCGACGACTATGCGGCCATGCGTCAGGCGCTGACGCGTCGCTACGAGAAAGTTGCCGCTGGTGATACGGTAGCCCCCGACCTGGTATTGATCGATGGTGGCAAGGGGCAGCATCGCGTCGCCCGCGAAGTGTTTGCGGAGCTTGGACTGGGCCACCTTCCCAGCGTCGGGGTGGCGAAAGGCGAGGAGCGCAAGCCGGGGCTGGAGACTCTCTTTGTCCATGGTCCAAGCGGGCCCCATGACCTGCCGCTACAATTGGGCATGGACCACGCCGGCTTTCACCTGATACAGGAAATTCGCGACGAAGCGCACCGTTTTGCCATCGTCGGACATCGGGCGAGGCGCGCCAAGGCACGCGGACATTCCAGACTGGAAGACGTGGCAGGGGTGGGCCCGGCCCGGCGCAAGAAGCTGCTTGCGCAGTTTGGCGGTCTGGATGGCGTGAAGGCCGCCACGATCGACGACTTGTGCCGCATCGATGGCATTTCGCGGCGTCTGGCCGAAGAAATCCACAAGGCCTTGCGCTGAGATGCCGCTGAACATCCCGAACCTGCTGACCTGGGCGCGCATTTTGCTGATCCCGCTGGTGGTGGGCGTGTACTACCTTCCGCTGAGCGTTGTCGAGCAGAACCTCATTGCCACGGGAGCCTTCCTCGTCGCAGCAGTAACCGACTGGGTCGATGGCTGGCTTGCGCGCATGCTCAACCAGACATCCGCCTTCGGCGCTTTCCTTGATCCCGTAGCGGACAAACTCATGGTTGCGGCTGCACTGGTCATGCTGGTGAAGCTGGACCGCGCAGACGCGATCCTGGCGTTCATCATCATCGGCCGCGAGATTGCCATATCGGCGCTGCGCGAATGGATGGCCAACATCGGCGCAGCAAAGAGCGTGGCCGTATCGATGATCGGCAAGCTGAAGACGATCGCCCAGATGACGGCAATCCCGCTGCTTCTCTGGGACCGGCCGTTAGGGCCGCTTGATGTTCGCCTTTTAGGCACCTGGTCGCTCTGGATCGCTGCAGTGCTGACGCTCTGGTCGATGGCTTATTACCTGCGCAAGGCATGGCCGGAAATCTCGGCGCGCAGTCGTTGACACAATGTTTTCGCCGGCTATAATGCGCGGCTGTTTTGCGGCAGTAGCTCAGTTGGTAGAGCGCAACCTTGCCAAGGTTGAGGTCGAGAGTTCGAGACTCTTCTGCCGCTCCAGATTTCGGGGGAAAGCATTGCTTTCCCCCTTTTAGCTTGATAGCCCTGAAATCAGGGTTTCGGCGCGATGGCAGAGTGGTTATGCAGCGGCCTGCAAAGCCGTGTACCTCGGTTCGATTCCGGGTCGCGCCTCCAAAACATCCTTGGAAATAGAACATGGGAGCCCGCCTCAGCGGGCTTTTTTGTTGTTCTATTTGGAACAATCGCAAGTGCTGTGATTCCACGTTTCTTTGATCGACAGGGTCAATGAGGACGCGAAAGGAGTCGGCAGTTGGGCTCTCTGTTCGGTCATGAGCGCTCAAGTCGATCTCCATATTCGGGCCCCGCAGAGCTGTCACTGATTGTTGGCTAGCCCGAATATTTCACGAGAGTAGGTCGGCGGAATCGCCGTGAGGCGCGTTAATACTGGTGTCGAGACAGAATTAACGGAGTATTCCGCCGATGCCAAATTGTACGCGTGGAGAAATGGAGTTT
>JBIKLV010000047.1:0-27161 GCA_044359585.1 Sulfuritalea sp.
TAGGTGATGGCGCCGGTCGGGCAGGCGTCGGCACAGGCCGGCTCGCCACCGCACAGGTCGCATTTCTGTACCTTGCCGCTGTCGGCAACGTAGTTCACGGTGCCAAACGGGCAGGCAATGGTGCATACCTTGCACCCGACGCAGACGTCTTCATGGACGACCTTCGCCCCCGTCTTGGCATCGATCCGGATCGCATCGACCGGGCAGGCCGTCATGCACCACGCTTCCGCACATTGCGTGCAGGTGTACGGCACCTTCCGCCCCGCGTGCTCAAAGTTGAAAACCTTGATCCGCGATTTCGATATGTTGAATACCCCATGGTTCTCGTACGAACACGCCATCTCGCACTGCAGACAGCCCGTGCATTTGTTGGGATCGATGTGCAACGATTTTTGCATGATGCCTCCGGTAATTGGTTGCGGCGCAAGCGCTTTTCGGCTCGCATCGGGCTCGTCCAGTAACGTGCCGTATATGCGAACGGCTGCTTATTCTAGGCCGCTAGAAAACTTGATATGCAAACTTTCGATGCTGCGCAGCAGCATCGCCGTGCAAGGCGGATCAGGCCAGGAGAAACTCCCGCACTGGAGCCACTTGCCCTGCATCCATCAGCATCGGCGCATGCCCTACACCGGGTACCTCGACCAGGCGCGCGCGCGGTCCGCGCCGACCCATTTCCAGCGCCGCCTCGTGCGTCAACAGGTCGGAAGCCACGCCCCGCAGGAGCAGCGTCGGACAGGCGATGCCGTCGTAGAGCGGCCATAGTTCGACATCCTTGCCGCCGGTGGCAGCCTGCATTTCCCGAAACGCCTGGGCAATGCCCGGATCGTAGGCGAATTCCACCTTGCCATCTGCCGCGACGCGGGTCACGTGCACCGTGAGGTGGCGCCACTGGACGTCATCGAAGTTGCCGAAACTGGCGGAAACGAAACGCACGAAGGCCTCGGCCTGTTCGATGCCGTCGAAGCGCGGCGCGGCGCCAAGGTAGGTGCCGATGCGTTCCAGCGACGCCCCGGTGATCACCGGGCCGACGTCGTTGAGTACCAGGCGCCGAATCGGCGTTTCCGGCTGACAGGCGAGCGCCATGCCGATCAACCCGCCCATCGAGGTGCCGACCCAATCGACGGTCTCGGCGCCAAGCTTCGCCAACAGCGTCGCCATGTCGGCGCAATACTGCGGGACCGCGTAGAGTGACTTGTTGCGCAGCCAGTCACTGCGCCCGCGCCCAACCACGTCCGGGCACACTACGCGGTAGTCGGCCGCCATCGCCTGCGCCAGAAAATCGAAGTCACGCGAGCAACGCGACAGGCCATGGACGCAGACCAGCATTTTGGGATTCGTCGCATCGCCCCACTCCACATAAGCCATGTGGTGAAAGCCGGCGGCACTCAAACACTTCACTTTTCCTTCGCGCATTTCCACGTTCGCTTCTCCAAATTTGCGGGCAAGGCCCGCCTAACTTTGTCGCCCCCTTCCCCGGGAAGGGGGACGGGGGGATGGTGTTCCAATTCCCCGACGGGGGCGCTTGCGCCCCCCCTTCCCCGGGGAAGGGGGATGGGGGGATGGCCCTCAATAGAACCCCGGTAAGGAGTGACGGCGATTTACGCCCTCACTCCTTACCGGGGTACCAGCGGGGGTTCCTGCATTATCGCAATCTGCTCGCGCAGTTCGAGTATGCGTTCCTCCCAATACCGGTTCGTCGCGAACCAGGGGAAGGCGGCGGGAAACGCCGGATCGTTCCAGCGTCGTGCCAGCCAGGCCGAATGATGGATCAGGCGCAGGGTGCGCAGCGCCTCGATCAGGTGCAGTTCGCGGTCGTCGAATTCGCGGAAGGTTTCGTAGCCCGCCAGCACGTGGCCGAACTGGCTGCCCATTTCTTCGGCATCGCCGGAAAGCAGCATCCACAAGTCCTGGATCGCCGGACCCATGCGGGCATCGTCGAAATCCACGAAATGTGGACCGTCCTGCGTCCAAAGCACATTGCCGGCATGGCAGTCGCCGTGCAGGCGCAGCAACTGCACTTTGCCCGCGCGCGCATAGCACTGGGCCACGCCTTCCAGCGCCTGCTCGGCAACGCCCTGCCATACCGACTCCAGATCCGGCGGCAGCGCCTGGTTGGCAAGCAGCCAATCCAGCGACTCCGTGCCGAAACTTTGCAGATCCAGCGTCTCGCGCTGCGCAAAATTCTCGCGCACGCCGACTTGGTGAATGCGCGCCATGAGCCGCCCCATCCATTCCAGGATGGCCGGTTCGGCGAATTCCGGCGCACGCCCGCCTTGCTTTGGAAAAATCGCGAAACGAAAGCCGCCGTGGCGAAACAGCGTGCTGCCGCCAATGACGATGGGAGCAACCACCGGCAGTTCGTCGGCCAGCATGGCGGCGCAGAATGCGTGTTCCTCGTCGATCTGCGCGTCGTTCCAGCGACCGGGGCGATAGAACTTGGCGATCAAGGGACGCTCGTCCTCGATGCCGACCTGCCAGACGCGGTTCTCGTAGCTGTTGAGCGCCATTAGCGCGCCGTCGCAACGATAGCCGACGCTCTCGATCGCGTCGAGGATGCGCTCCGGCGCCAGGCCGGCAAATGGAATCGTGTCGTTCGCGCTCATCGCCGTGACCGGGAAAGTTCGGGGATGGATTATAGGGGCGCCGGCGAATGCCAATAGCGGCGCCGCTGCTCGCGTTCGTGCCGGAAGGCGATATCGGCGCCGTCAAGCGTCACGCTGACCGCGCCATCGCCATCGGTGCGATGCAGTCGCGCGCCGCTTTCCCGATAGCGTTCGACCACCTCCTCCTTCGGGTGGCCGAAGCGGTTGCGATAGCCGACCGGAAATATCACGTCGTGCGCCGCGACGGCGGCGATGAACTCCGGTGTCGACGAGGTCCGGCTGCCATGGTGCGGCACGACCATCACCGACGCCGCCAGCCTCGTTCGATTCGTTGCCAGCAATGACTGTTCCGAGACCGCCTCGATGTCCGAGGTGAGCAGGATCGAACGCCCGCCCGCCGTCACCCGCAGCACGCAACTGAGGTCGTTGCTCTTGCGCGACAGCAGCCGCTCACCGGGATGCAGCATCTCGAAGCGCACCCCGTCCCATTCCCAGGCATCCCCGTCGCGACAGGGCTCCTGCGCCACCGGCAGCGCCGACAGCGCGTGCTCGAAGGGCAGTGAACTTTTGAGCACGGACACCGGCAGCGCGGCGATAACCGAGGCCGCGCCGCCCTCGTGGTCCTTGTCGCCGTGGCTGATGATCATCGCGTCGAGCCGCCGCACGCCCTGCGCGCGCAGGTACGGCGCGATGATGCGGTTGCCGCTGTCGGCATCCGCCGAGTACGCCGGCCCCGCGTCGAACAGCAGGTCGCGCGTGGCGGTCTGGACATGGATCGCCAGACCCTGGCCGACGTCGAGCACGGTCACAGCCGCCGCACCGGGCGCAGGGCGCGGCGGCGCCAGCGTCAGCAGCGGAAGGAAGGCCAGCAGGCCCAGCCAGCGAGCCTCAATACCGCGCGGCAGCAGCAGCCAGAGGCCGCCGGCCAACGCCAGCACTACCGACCACGCCGGCGGCGCCGCCTGCTGCCAGACCGCCAGCGGCATGGCAGCCAGCCAGTCGATGAACAGCATCAGCCAGGCGGTGAGCAGGTGCGCCAGCGCTAGCAGCGGATCGAGCAGCGGCAGGCTGCCCAGCAGGGCCAGCGGCGTGATGACCAGGCTCACCAGCGGAATCGCCAGCGCATTGGCCAGCGGCGAGACCAGCGAAAACTGCTGGAACAGGGCCAGCAAAGCCGGCAGCATGCCCAGCGTCACGGCCCATTGCGCGCGCCCCCACTCGACCAGCCAGTGCGCCGGCCCCAGACGCCCGCCGCCGATGTGGAACAGCAGCGCCACCGCACCGAAGGAAAGCCAGAAACCGGCGGCCAGCACTGCCAGCGGATCGAGCAGCAGCACCAGAAGCAAGGCCAGCGCCAGTACCCGTGACGCGGCCACTTCACGCGCGGCGAGATGGGCCAGCGCCACTACCCCGAGCATGTACAGCGTGCGCTGCGCCGGCACCGCAAAACCTGCCAGCAGGCAGTACAGGAGAGCCGCCAGCAATCCGCCCAGCGCCGCCGCATGCTGGGCGGGAAGGCGCAAGGGCAGGCGCGCCGAGCGACGCCACAGCCAGTTGGTCAGGGCATAGGCCAGTGCCGCGAGCATGGTCACGTGCAATCCGGAAATGCTCATCAGGTGGGTGATCCCGGTGCGGGCGAAGGTCTGCCACAGCCCGGCGTCGATCGAATGCTGGTCGCCGATGGCGAGCGCGATCAGGATGCCGGCATAGGGTGCTTCGGGCAGCGCCGTGCGGAATCGGTCGCGAATCGACTCGCGCAGCATCTCCACCGCATAGCCCGGCCGCCATACACGGTCCTTCAGGCGTTCCGCGCTTCGCGGACGGACGTAGCCCGTAGCGCGGATGTCGCGCTCGAACAGCCAGGCCTCGTAGTCGAAGCCCTGCGGGTTGAGGTTGCCGTGCGGACGCTTCAGGCGCACGGTGAAGTGCCAGCGCTCCCCGGCCCGCACCGGAACCAGCGGCGAGGCTTCGTCATCGGCATTGTCGCGACCCCGATACCAGGCCAGCGACACATGAGGCGGCACACCGGGCGGCGCCTGCTCGACGTCGAACTCGAAGCGCACGCCGCGCTCCAGTTCCTGCGGCAACGCGGAGACCACGCCGACCAGTTCGATGTCGTGTCCTTCCAAAGCCTGCGGCAGTTCGTGCGCCAAGCGCAAATGCGCGAAACCCGCTGCCCAGACGAAACCGACGCACGCCGCGCCGCAGGCCAGCAGAACCGGTGTCACGGCACGCCGTAGCGCCAGCGCCGACTTTTGCAGGCGGTGTCGCAAAACAAGTGCAGAGAAAGCAATGGCAAGCAGTCCCGCCAACCCGATGCCATCCGGCACTACGGGCTGCTGCTGCAACAACCAGATTCCGGCGGCAAATGCCAATACGAAAATGCGCATCCGGCATTATGTCCCCGGCGTGAGCCGGGGACGGTATCCCCGTGATATGTCCCCGGCGTGAGCCGGGGACGGAATCCCTGCGATAGGTTCCCAGCCCGCGACCGCAATAAATGCGGCTCCCCGGTTCACCGCCCAAGCCGGACATGCCGGCCGCGAACGCCGATAGGCGATAATCGCAGGCATCGAACCTGGAGCCGCCATGAACTACGTTATTCCACCCGCCCCCATTCCTGCCGTTCCCGTCGCCGGCAGCGCCGACAGCTTTCCCGTGCGCCGCATCTATTGCGTCGGTCGCAATTACGCCGCGCATGCGCGCGAAATGGGCTCGGATCCGGATCGCGAGCCGCCCTTCTTTTTCTGCAAACCGGCCGACGCGGTGCTGCCCGTGGCACCCGGCACCACTGCCGACATCGCCTATCCGAGCCAGACCTCCAACTACCACCACGAAGTGGAACTGGTGGTGGCGATCGGCAAAGGTGGACGCGACATTGGCATCGAATCGGCCAACGACCACGTCTTTGGCTATGCCGTCGGTTTCGACATGACCCGCCGCGACCTGCAGTTCGCCCTGCGCGACAAGGGCCGGCCCTGGGAACTGGGCAAGGCCTTCGACCAGTCGGCGCCAATCGGCCCCATCCAGCCGGCTGCCCTCATCGGCCATCCTGCGGCGGGGCGCATCTGGCTCACGGTGAATGGCACGCTGAAGCAGGAAGGCGACCTTGCCGACCTGATCTGGTCGGTTCCCGAAACAATTGCCCACCTGTCCAAATACTTCGAACTTAGTCCGGGCGACTTGATCTTCACCGGCACGCCGGAAGGTGTCGGACCGGTGGTTCGTGGCGACCGGGTGGCCGGAGCGGTCGAAGGCATTGGCGAACTTTCGATCCGCATCACCTGATCGGACGCGGAGACTTGCTGCCAGCCCGATGCGACGCCAGATCCGAAAGTTCCTCCCCGACCACGAGGCGATTCGTGGCAACCGCTGGCTGGCGCCGTTCGAAAATACATTGCTGCATCCCCGCCTGTGGGACCTGAATCGGCACTCGGCGGCCGGCGCCGTCGCCGCCGGCCTGTTCTGCGGCCTGATCCCCGGTCCCTTGCAGATGCTCGGCGCGGCCATCTGCGCCGTGTTGTTTCGCGTCAACCTGCCACTGGCGATGCTGACCACCGTCTATACCAATCCGTTCACCATCGTGCCCCTGTACATCGCCGCCTTCACGATCGGCCAGTGGGTCCTGCCCGGTCCGGGACACAGGTTCATCGAGCCGCCGGAACTGGGCGACGCCGGGTTCGTGGCCTGGTTGCAGGCCCTGGTCCATTGGATGGCGGGACTGGGGGCGCCGCTGGCGCTGGGGCTGTTGCTGCTGGCGTCGGGACTGGCCGCGACCGGCTACCTATTGATGCAGATTGCATGGCGCGCCTACCTGATCCGCGCCTGGCGCAGGCGCGGTCGCGCGCGCGCCATGCAATAACACTGAGTCAGCCGCGCAGGACGCCATCCTCCAGATGCATCAAGCGCAGTGTCCGCGCCGCAAGTTCCGTGTCATGTGTGACCAGCACCATCGCCGCGCCTCGCTCCCTGCACAACTCCAGCAGCAGCCCGAATACGGCGTGCGCCGAGGCACGATCGAGGTTGCCGGTCGGTTCGTCGGCCAGCAGGCAGGTCGGCTGGGTGACCATCGCGCGTGCCACCGCCACGCGCTGGCGCTCGCCGCCGGACAGTTCGCCGGGGCGGTGCGTCAGGCGATGGCCGAGGCCTACGCGTTCCAGCACGGCGCTCGCCTGGCGAGCCGCCTCGGCACGATCCATGCGCCGGATCAGCAGCGGCATGGCGACGTTCTCCACGGCGGTGAATTCCATCAGCAGGTGATGGAACTGGTACACGAAGCCCAGCGCATGGTTGCGCAGCCGGCCGCGCTCCGCCTCGTCGACCCGTGCCAGGTCGCTGCCGTGCAGCAGCACCCGTCCCGCGGTCGGCGTATCCAGTCCGCCGAGCAGGTGCAGCAGCGTGCTCTTGCCCGACCCGCTGGCGCCGACGATGGCCACCGTATCGCCAGCGCCGACTTCCAGGTCGACCCCGCCCAGTACCGATACCTGCGCCGCTCCCTGGCGGAATATCTTGGTGAGACCGCTGCAATGGAGGATGGGACCCGGATCACTCATAGCGCAGCGCCTCCGCCGGTTGCGTGCGCGAGGCGCGCCAGCTCGGATACAGCGTCGCCAGCAGGGTGAGGACGAAGGAAACCACGCCGATGATGCCGACGTCCGACCAGTGCAGGTCGGACGGCAGGTCGCTGATGTAATACACGTCGCGCGACAGGAACTTCAGCCCGAGGACGTTCTCCAGGGCCGGCACCACGACGTCGATGTTCAGCGCCAGCGCGACACCCCCGGCGATCCCTGCGGCCAGGCCGACGCTGCCGATCAGCGTGCCCTGCACCATGAAGATCGCCATGATGCTTTTCGGGCTGGCGCCCAGCGTACGCAGGATGGCGATGTCAGCACGCTTGTCGGTGACGGCCATGACCAGGGTGGATACGATGTTGAAGGCAGCCACCGCGACGATCAGCAGCAGGATGAGGAACATCATGCGTTTTTCGATCTCCACGGCGCGAAAGAAGTTGGCGTGGCTGCGCGTCCAGTCGCTGACCCAAGCATCGGCATCGAGGAAGCGCAGCAGTTCGCGGCCGATGCGCGGCGCGGCGAACAGGTCGTCGACCTTGAGCCGCACGCCGGTGACGCGATCGTCCATGCGATACAGCTTTTGCGCGTCGGACATGTGCACCAGCGCCAGTCCGGAGTCGAATTCGAACATGCCGACTTCGAAAATGCCCACCACGCGAAACTGCTTGACGCGCGGCAGGATCGCCGCCGGCGTCACCAGCCCCTGCGGCGCCAGCAGCGTCACCTTGTCGCCCGTGGCGGCGCGCAGGGCGCGCGCCAGTTCGCTGCCGAGCACGATGCCGAACTCCCCCGGCACCAGTTGCGCCAGCTTGCCGGAGCGCATGTGGCGGCCGATGTCGGCCACCGAGTCCTCGACCTCGGGCAGGATGCCGCGCACCATCATGCCGCGCACCTGGCCGTCGTAGCTGAGCATTCCCTGCGCCTGCACATAGGGCGCCGCCGCCTTGACCCGCGGATGGCGCGCCGCGCCCTGCACCACCTTGCTCCAGTCGGCCAGTTCGCCGCTTTCGCTGCTGATCTGGACGTGCGAAACCACGCCAAGGATGCGCTCGCGCAATTCCTTCTGGAAGCCGTTCATCACCGACAGGACCACGATCAGCGCCGCCACGCCCAGCGCCAGGCCCAGCATGGAGATCAGCGAAATGAAGGAAATGAAGCGATTGGCAGCGCCTTCGCGCGGCTGGGCGCGGGTATAGCGCAGACCGATGAGGAGTTCGTAGTTCATTCGCTATTTTGGCTATCCGGATTCCGTGATTGAAAATTCATTGTGCCGCGTAAAAATGCAATTTACTTGTGTCTGTGACTGACTGAGTGACTCTTTCGTGCCCTTAGGCGACGCTCAAACAGGCGTAGCCTCAATGGCAGCTAACTGGGAGTAGCCGCCCACTGTTGAGCGGTATATAGCTTCTGCTCGTCACCAACACAGGGACGGCAAGGAAATTTGATGCGTCGATAATGAAGTAGAAGAGTGGTGATTCAGTTACGGAGTTCAGCCTGCGGCCTTTGCGTATTGGCTCTTTGCTGGACCCACGCATATCGGGCAGCATTATCACTTAGCAAAAACTCCCTCATTTCTGCCTGCTTTGCTTGGTCCGCTCTGAAAAAGATATTGCGTAAATCCTGATCAACAGAGTCAATGGTAGCGCCGCGCTCGACTGCTTTGGCATACCACTCTTGACCAAAATTGTAATTGCCGGTCTCCATGTGAATCGCGCCAAGCAGTGTGCAGGGACGATAATCATTGGGTTTGATCGAATGTGCTTTCTCACCGAGACGTAGAGCTTCATCCCAACGTTTCAAGTCTCGCATGACGCCTCCGTGAGTCGTACAGAGGGCCGCTTTGAGTTTCGCCGACTTCTGTGCCTCCACGTCGAGGCTGCTGAGCAATGCAAAAGCTTCACTGGCTCGATTGCACTTCCGGTAGTGGCCGCTGGCGTTGACGGCCATCCATGGATCGCGTGTCTTTTTGAATTCGCCGAAAAAAAAATCTGACTCCAATCGATGGTAAGCAGTGCGTAACTGCTCCGAGAAATAGGCCTTGCCGACCGCAGTCAACCACACATAGTCCTGATCGCTCAATCGTTGGGCAGCATCCACGCATTTTAAAATGTCCATCAGACGACCGAAACACTGCGGCTCGACAAAAATGTCGACACCATATCGATCTCGCAATTGTTGATTCTTGATCTTGGCGATGTACTTGGGATCGCTCTCTTGTGCCTGTCGCGCTGCTTCAGCTTTCTCATGAGCCAACTTCATCCTTGCTTGCGTGGCGACGTTACGGGCGCGATCTTCGATCTCACGAGCTAACTTAGCAGCTGCAGCCGATTCAAGACGAGTCGCGCGTTCAGCAAGCGCCAACTGATGAAATCGTTCATACGGCAACGCACCAGAGGCGAATCGATGCAAGGCTTCCAGGCCCTGTCGCTGCAAGAAACTCACTGATAGTTGAGTCACCGGCTTGCCGAGGTGAAGGCACTCAAGGATGCTTTGTAGGCGAGTGCCAACCACGATTGCGCTTGGCAAGTCATCAACGCAGTAACGGAGTGCTGTATCACGGTAGGACGGGTTGACCACAGGGATCTCGTCTCAGAAAGGCAATGGAGGTACTGGAATTTGTATTGTGCCATTTTGTATTGAAGGAACGGTCGCTAACCGAGTGGAGCGGCCATCAGAATGGCAATAGCAGGGAGATTGCCACCGGCGGCTTCTGGCCGATAGCTTCATGAGTGCAATCATCTTGGCATGCATATTTGCTATCACTTCATGCCTGGAGTGTGTCGTTTTTTCCAGTTTCGGAACATAAGCTCAACCTCTTCCTGGAGGTTTTTGATGGCGCTGGCAAGCGCTTCAGTTTCGCTACTTGAATATACAACGGGCATGCCGTGATATTCGGCGTTATTGCGATCGCGATGCGCCTTCTCGAAAACCGGTTTGTCCTTCTCCGTTGCCGGGACGGCATGTTCCAGCGACGCAAACAGGTTTTGCCGGTGTCCGGCGCTTTCGCCAGATCGATAGCCCAATATCTTGAACGCCGCCAGCGTAAATTGATGTCCTGCGTTGTATAGACCAGTGAATCGTCCCGTTGCGGAAGTTTCTTTTAACCCTGCGTCGTGCAGTGCGTCACGAGCCTGGCTTATGTGGGTTTCGAGTTCCACGAGGCTTGGCTGGTGCGGGTGAAGAGCCTTGGCGGCGAGCAGGTTGAGTAGATTCGATGGCTTCGAGACCATGAGCGCCGCCTTTCAGAAATATTTTGGGGCCGTTGATGATACCCATCGCAAATGCATTTCCCGATCGTGCAAGCGCCTGAAATTCATCGGCCCGAAAATGTTTTATGTTGACCGGCCGGCCTATTTGCGTCTCGATGGCCATCGCCCGATCAAGGGCGTCGCGATAGCCTGTATTCGAAATGATCAGCACATCCACGTCGCTATGCGCCGACTCCGATCCTGTTGCCATCGAGCCGAAGATCAGTGCCACGTCGATTGGCAGGCCATCGAGCGCCGACCTGACCACGTCGGCTATGCCAAAGGTTTTGCGTGCGAAACCGCAAAGCTCTTCGAAGAGCGGACACTCTCGGTTGGCCTGGAACTCTTGAAGGTTTCCTCGCGCAACCTTGGTGACAATTCCCGCTTCGACAAGCTTTTGCATTTCCCTTTGGATCGACGATGCGTTCACGCCGGCAATTCTGGCGAGTTCTCGCAAATGTACCGCGCGATCGGGTTGCGAAAATAAAACTCCCAGAATTCGCTGCTTGGTGCGAGGGAAAAGTGCGTCGGCAAGACCCATAAAGACGTTGCTATATAGCGTACAAGTGTTGCATACAATGCAACATTAAGGCACGCCTGTCAAGCAAATGAAATGAACTCTGCTTGCGTCGAAACCAACACCAGCGCCCGTGCCCAACGGTTCGCCGACATCGCTGCCAGTGGTCCCGACGCCACACATGGTCAGGGTGCCGGACATGTTAACATCCCCCCATGCTGACGCTCATCGTGCCTGGCCTCATATGGACGCGCCAGGCGCTCGCGGATCTCACTTACGACCTGCCCCTGCCCACCTTTGCCACCCTGCTGGGGCGCGGCCGACTGATGCAGCACCCACCGCTGGGTACCGCCGCCATCCTCGCCGAAATCACCGGTATCGCTGCGCCGCTGCCGGCGGCCGCCCTGCGCCGCCTCGCGCTGCGAGGCGATGCCGGGCACGACGACTGGCTCTGCCTCGACCCGGTGCGGCTGCAGTTCCACGATCGCAGCATGATCGTCGACCACCCGCGCCACTTGCAGCTCGACGCCGCCGAAGCTGCCGCGCTCGCCGTGTCGCTGGCGCCGACTTTTGCGGAACTCGGCCAGCTCGAGGTGCTCACGCCGGATACCTGGAACCTGCGCCTCGCAAATCGCGCCCCGGAATTCACCGCTTTGCCCGACGCCGCCGGACGCTCGGCGGCCCCGCTGCCCTCCGGACCGGCCCATGCGCCCTGGCGCAGCGCGATCAACGAGGCGCAGATGATCCTCCATGCCCATCCGGTAAACCTGGCGCGCGAAAGCGCCGGTCGCCCGCTGGTGAATTCACTGTGGCCTTGGGGCGCCGGGCAACTACCGCCGGCAAGGGTGACCGCGCACGACATCGTATGGGGCGACGATCCGGTGCTGCGCGGTTTAGCGCAACTGTTCGGCATCGAAGGTAGCGTGCTGCCCGCGCGTTATCCCGATACGTTGCCGCGCAACGCCCTGGCGCTGGTCGATGCGCTGGAGCAACCGGCGCGCACCGGTGATGCAATCGCCTGGCGCGACGCCCTGGCCGAATTCGAATCGAGCTGGCTGGCGCCCGCGCACGCGGCGCTGCGCGCAGGCCGCCTCGACGCGCTGCGCCTGGTCGCGCCGGGCGACCTGGGCAGCGCGGAACTGCACGTGCGGCGCCGAGAGCTGTGGCGCTTCTGGCGCAAGCCGCGTGCGCTGACGGAACTGGCTCCGGCATGACGCGGATCGCGATCCGCGACATACCGCCACGCGCCACGTGGGCGCTCGAACAGGGCGGCGTGCATCCGCTACTGGCACGGCTCTATGCCGCACGGGGGATTCGCGCCGCGGAAGAACTCGACGCGCGCAGTAGCGCCCTGCTCGCCCCCGACCGACTCAAGGGAACGCACGAGGCGGCGGTGCTGCTCGCCGATGCCATCGCCGCGCGCCGCAAGATGCTGATCGTCGCCGACTACGACTGCGATGGCGCCACCGGATGCGCCGTCGGCCTGCGCGCGCTGCGCATGATGGGCGCCACGGTCGACTACCTGGTCCCCGACCGCTTCACGCTCGGCTACGGGCTCTCGCCCGAAGTCGCCCGCCTCGCCGCCGAACGCGCGCCGGACCTGGTCATCACGGTCGATAACGGCATCGCCAGCGTCGAGGGTGTGGCGGAACTGCGCCGCCGCGGCATCGCCACCCTGATCACCGACCACCATCTGCCGGCCGATGCAGCCAGCGGCGGTCTGCCCGCCGCCGACGTCATCGTCAATCCCAACCAGCCGGGCTGCAATTTTCCGAGCAAGGCGCTGGCCGGCGTCGGCGTGATGTTCTACGTGATGCTGGCCTTGCGCGCCGAACTGCGCCGGCGCGGCGCCTATGCCACGCAGGACGAACCCAACCTGGCCGGACTGCTCGACCTGGTGGCGCTGGGCACCGTCGCCGACGTCGTGCCGCTCGACCGCAACAACCGCATCCTGGTCACCCAGGGCCTGGCGCGCATCCGCGGCGGCCGGATGCAGGCCGGCATCGCCGCGCTGCTGGCCATCGCCGGGCGCGAACCCGCACGCGCCGCCACCTTCGACCTCGGCTTCGCCATCGGCCCGCGCCTCAATGCCGCCGGCCGGCTGGCCGACATGTCGCTCGGCATCGAGTGCCTGGTCACCGACGACCCCGCACGCGCGCTCAACATCGCGCAGCAGCTCGACGCCATCAACCGCGAACGGCGCGCGATCGAAGCCGACATGCGCGACGACGCCGAACTGCTGCTGGCCACCGTGGACGCCGGCGACCGGGCCAGCCTCACGCTGTTCGATCCGGGCTGGCACCAGGGCGTGATCGGCATCCTTGCCGGACGCATCAAGGAAAAGCTGCACCGTCCCACCTTCGCCTTCGCGCGCGGCAATCCCGGCGAACTCAAGGCATCCGGTCGCTCGATTCCGGGCCTGCACCTGCGCGACGCCCTCGACCTGGTCGCCAAGCGCCACCCCGACCTGCTGCTTCGCTTCGGCGGCCACGCCGCCGCCGCGGGACTGACGCTGCGCGAAGAGCGACTCGGCGAATTCGAGGCGGCCTTCGAGCGGGTCTGCAGCGAACTCATCTCGCCGGCGCAACTGACCCGCACCCTGGAAACCGACGGCCCGCTCGAATCCGGCTACTACTCGCTCGATGCCGTGCGCATGATGCAGCAGGAGGTCTGGGGCCAGTCCTTTCCGGCGCCGGTGTTCGCCGATCGTTTCGAAGTGCTGAGCCAGCGCATCCTCAAGGACAAGCACCTCAAACTCAAGCTGCGCAAGGGCAAGCAGAACTTCGATGCGATCCAGTTCAATTTCGCCGAGGCCGCCGCGCCGGACCGCATCCACGCCGCTTTCCGCGTCGACATCAACGAATGGAACGGGCGCCAGACCGTGCAGCTGCTGCTGGAGCATTTCGAAGCCGCCTGAGTCACGGTGGCGCCGTATCGCCAGCGACCAAAGGAAGTCCCTGTGGGGCGCCGACTTTTAAAGCAGCCACCGTATAATCGCGGCCCTTCGCAACGACTTCCCCGCCGCCGTGTCCCAGCTCGACCTCGAAACCGCCCGCCGCCGCACCTTCGCCATCATTTCGCACCCCGACGCGGGCAAGACCACGCTCACCGAAAAGCTGCTCTGGTTTGGCGGCGCCATCCAGGTGGCCGGCGAGGTGCGCGCGCGCAAGGCCAGCCGCCACGCCACCTCGGACTGGATGGAACTGGAAAAGCAGCGCGGCATCTCGGTCACCAGTTCCGTGATGCAGTTCCCCTACCGCGAGTGCATGATCAACCTGCTCGACACGCCGGGCCACGAGGACTTTTCCGAGGACACCTACCGCACCCTGACCGCGGTTGACTCCGCCGTCATGGTGATCGACTCGGTAAACGGCGTAGAAGCCCAAACCATCAAGCTGCTCAATGTCTGCCGCCTGCGCGACACGCCGATACTCACCTTCATCAACAAGCTCGACCGCGAGGGCCGGCCGCCGATCGAACTGCTCGACGAGATCGAATCCGTGCTGGAAATCCAGTGCGCGCCGATGACCTGGCCGATCAGCATGGGCAAGCGCTTTCGCGGCGTGTATCACCTCTACGACGACAGCATCAGCTTCTTCGACCCGCAGGCGGACAAGGGCACGGCCGAAATCATCAAGGGGCTGCACAACCCGCGCCTGGACGAACTGATCCCCGACCAGGCCGAGGAACTGCGCATGGAAGTCGAACTGGTGCGCGGCGCCTCGCACGCCTTCGACCGTGAGGCCTATCTGGCCGGCAAGCAGACGCCGGTGTTCTTCGGCTCGGCGATCAACAACTTCGGCGTGCAATCGCTGCTCGACGCGGTGGTCGACCTGTCGCCACCACCGCAGCCGCGCGCCACCGAAACACGGGAGGTGCAACCGGGCGAGCCGAAGTTCACCGGCTTCGTCTTCAAGATCCAGGCCAACATGGATCCCAAGCACCGCGACCGCATCGCCTTCGTCCGCGTCTGCTCCGGCAAGTTCGAGCGCGGCATCAAGCTCAGGCAGCGTTCGACCGGCAAGACCCTGGCGGTGAACAACGCCATCACCTTCATGGCCCAGGACCGCAACACCACCGACGAAGCCTGGCCCGGCGACATCCTCGGCATCCCCAACCATGGCACGGTGCTGCTCGGCGACGCCTTCAGCGAAGGCGAGGACCTCAAGTTCACCGGCATCCCCTGCTTCGCCCCGGAACACTTTCGCCGCGCCCAGATAAGGAATCCTCTGAAGATGAAGCAGTTGCAGAAAGGCCTGCAGCAGTTGGCCGAGGAAGGCGCGACGCAGCTGTTCAAGCCGATCCACAGCAACGACCTGATCCTCGGCGCGGTCGGCACTTTGCAGTTCGACGTGGTCGCCCACCGCCTCGAATTCGAATATGGCGTTGATGTCATGTTCGAGCCCTACCCGGTCGCCACGGCACGTTGGCTGCGCGGCGACGATGCCGCGATCCGGGCGCTCGCCGACAAGTCGGGTGTCAACGTCGCCAAGGATGGCGCCGGAGACTTTGTCTATCTGGCGCCGAACCGGGTCAATCTGTCGATGACCCAGGAACGCCACCCGGAAGTGACCTTCCTCGAAACCCGCGAGATTCATTGATCGAGCCATTCGAGATCGTCGCATCGCACCCTCTCGACTGCGGGTGGCGATGGTGACGAAGGGCCCTGCGTTTCGAACAGCGTCTGGAGAGTTGCAAGTGCTCAAGCATTACGTATTCTGGGGAGTCGTGACCCTGGTCCTGATCGGGATGATCTCGACCTTGCTGCGTGACCGTGCACGGCGACTCAGGAACGAAGCGGCACAGCCACGGAAGCCCGATGCGCAGGCGTCACCCGCGGCAAGGATGACGCAGGAAGTGGATCGCAATGCGGCCAAGCCTGCCGCATCGGCTTCGGCACGACTTGTCGCCGTCAGCGGCGCGCTGAAGGGGGAGCGCTTCGCCGTGACCGCCGCCGGCATCAAGGTCGGCCGCGACCCCGACAACGGCATCGTGATTGCCGACCCCAGGGTTTCGCACCACCATGCCTGGATCGGCATCGTCGACAACAAGGTGGTCTTGCGCGACCTGGGTTCCACCAACGGCACCTTCCTCAATGCGCGAAGGGATGCGCTGGTAACGGAAGCGACGCTGATGCCGGGTGACACGATCTTCTTCGGCGGACACGGCGGCGACCAGTTCCGCTTTCTCGCCGACTGACGGGGCCACCCGGCGCCGCACCGACAGCAACTGCCGGCGTCAGATGCCCGGCCGCGAAGCGTGCCCGGCAAAGAACAGCACGCGCCGCACGTAGGCCTGCGTCTCTCGGAATGGCGGGATGCCCTGATAGCGATCGACGGCCCCTTCACCGGCGTTGTAGGCGGCCACCACCAGCGGCCAGTCGCCGTCGAAACGCGCCTTCAGCCAACGCAAATAGGCCAGCCCGCCGCGGATGTTCGACTCGGGATCGAAGGCGTCGGCCACGCCGAAGCGCTCCTGCGTCCCCGGAATGAGTTGCATGACGCCCTGGGCGTTCTTCGGGGAAACCGCCAGCGCATCCAGGTTCGACTCCGCCATCGCCACCGCAAGAGCGATTCGCACATCGACGCCGCTGCGCGTGGCATGGCGGCGAATCAGGTCGGCAATCCGGCGCCGCACCGGCGAAAGGCCGGCCAGATAGCCGTCGAGGTCGAAAGGCTCGGTGATTGGGGCGACTTCCAGCTTGCTGCAATCGCCGTCGAGGGGCGCGAAGCGGACCGCTTCGTCGAAGTAATCGATTGCGCCATGGTGGCCCAACTGCACGGCCTGGGCGAGGTAGGCATTGGCCAGTGCCGGATTGCGCAGATGCACCGGGCCGCGGGCCAGGATCCGCCCGATGCGAAAGAAGCCCTCGGCACTGCCGGTGAGCGCGGCATCGCAGTACAAGCGGATCGCCAGCGGCGCATTGCGCCGGATGCCGACTCCCAATTCGGCGGCCAGTCCCTGCTCAAGAGCGGCCAGCGCCCGCGGTGCTTCGAGTTCCGGTGTCTGGGCGCGCGCCGCGACACCGGCCACGCCAAGGACGCAGACGAACAGCAGAAAACAAATTTGGCGGGCCGCAGGTCTCACCCGCCAAGGTTAACGTACTTCGCGACCTACTTCACGGCGCTCAGGCGCTTCACCCCGGCTACGAAGCGCTGCAGGGTGTCGGACAGCACGCCGCGCGGGATCGTCACCTCGATCAACTGGAAGCGGCCGCGCGTCGCCATGGCGCGGTCGAGCGCCGCCTTGAGTTCGGCGCGAGTGGCAACCCTGACGCCGTCGCCGCCCATGCCGGCCGCCATTTCGGCATAGCCCCAGTGGCCAAGGTCGTTGAACGAAGACTCGGGCTGGAACGTGCGCAGCATTTCCCAACTGGCGTTGTTGAACAGCAGCACGATCGGGTCCCAGCCATAGCGCCGGCAATTGCCGAGTTCCCAGCCGGTCATCTGGAAAGCGCCGTCGCCGACCAGGATCAGCGGCCGCTGCCCGGTCGCCGCCTGCAGTCCAAGCCCGGCCGGAACGCCGTAGCCCATGGTCGCGTAGTAGCCCGGCGCCACCAGCGCGGTATGCTCGATTTCCATCGCGGTGAACAGGCAATCCCCCATGTCGGAAGCGATCGGCATCTTTCCATGCGTTGCCATCAGATCATTCACCGCGGTCGCGATGTCGGTCGGAGTTATGCCCGCCGCATCCGACGCCATGCCCCGCGGATATACCGGGCGGCGCACCGCGAGCGGCTTGTCGGGCCCCGCCACGCGCCGCAACAGGCCGTCGACCAGCGCCGCCAGCGGCAGGTCGGGATAGACGTGGTGGCCCAGGGTGACGCGGCCATCCAGCGCCTGTATGGTCTTGCGCAAGTCGATCTTGGTTTCCGAAACGGCGAAATTGGTGTCGCAGACGATCTCGCCCAGCAGGAACAGGCCGTCGGAACCCTCCACCAGTTGCGTCACTTCCGGCAGGCCGGCGACGCCCATGTAGGTGCCGAACAGCGGCGCATCGTGCTCGGCGAGCAGGCCGCGGCCCATGAAACTGGTGACCACCGGCAAGCCGAGGCGGCGCGCCAGCAACGCAACCTTTTCCTCGAGGTCGTAACGCCGCACCTCGACCCCGGCCATCAGCACCGGCGATTTCGCCTGCGCCAGGCGCGCCAGGATTTCTTCGACGCAGGCCTCGAGCGCATCGTGATCCACCACCCGAGGTGCCTCGCGCAATACGGGCGCGCAGGGCAGGTTCACCATGTCGCGCGGAATCTCGATGTACACCGGTTCGGAATTGCGCAGGCAGTTCGCCAGCACCCGCGCGATGTCGGCCGGGGCCCGCGCCGCGTCGTCCAGCTTGACCTGATCGCAGGTGATCTCGCGGAACATCTGGAATTGCGAATCCAGCGTCTTGGCCTGGTGGTGCAGCAGCAGGCCGGAGCGCGCCTCGCCCTTGCCCGGCCCGCCGGAGAGCACCACCAACGGCGACTTCTCGGCGTAGGCGGCGGCCACCGCATTGACCATGTTCAGCGCCCCGGCGCCATAGGTCACGGCGGCGACGCCGAGCCCGAGGTGGGCGCGCGCCGAGGCGTCGGCGGCGAAGCCTACGCCGGGTTCGTGCGACAGGGTGTATAGGGGCAGGATCTGCGACTGCTCGATGACGCGGAAATAAGGCAGGGCGAAATCGCCGGGGATGCCGAAGATCTGGCGGGCGCCATGATCCTTCAGTGCGTGGAGCAGGGATTCGACGAGGTTCATGTTGGAAGTCCGATGGTTTGGCGATGGCGACATTCTTACGCGCATTTCGCACAAGATGCATTCATTCGCAACCTTGTTTTGGCATTAACATGCACGTTCTGTGCGCCATAAGGATGTTTCATGCCTGCCATCACCATCGACCGCTACGACCTGACGCTGCTTGATGCCGTCCAGCGCGACGGGCTCGCCACCCATGCCGCGCTGGGCGAGATGGTGCATCTCTCGGCCTCGCAGATCAGCCGCCGGCTGCAGCGCCTTACCGAGATCGGCATCATCGCCGGCCATGCCGCGCTGCTCGATCCGGCGGCCATCGGCCTCGGCGTCACCGCCTTCGCCCATGTCACGCTGGAGCGCCACGGCAAGACCCAGTCCGACGCCTTCGAAAGCGCCGCCGCCGCTTTGCCCGAAGTTCTCGACTGCTACGCCGTCAGCGGCGATGCGGACTACCTGCTGCGCATCGTTGCGCCGGACCTGCCGGCCTTCTCGGACGTCATGATGAAGCGCGTGCTGCGCCTGCCCGGCGTGGCCCAGGTCAAGACCCACATCGCGTTGCAGAAGGTCAAGCAGTCGCACGTGCTACCGCTCGACCACCTGACCCAGCCGGCAAAGTCGCGCCCGCAACTACGTTATGCCGGTGGCGACGCATGAAGCTGGCCCGCCTCTGGCAGCCGCGCAATCCGGCCTTCTGGCTGATGATCGTGCTCAACCTGCTGTCGACCCTGCTGGCCTGGGTTGCCCGCAACTACTCGCTGACGCCGACGGCGGCGCTGGTCGTGGCCGGCTTTGCGATAGGGAATGCGGTGATCGGCCTGCGCCTGATGTGGGTGCTGATGCGGGATGTACCGGACAGGCCCGCGCCTGATGCTTGAACCGGAGATACGTCGCGCCGCGGGAGGAAGCGAACCTCTGCTTTGAAGAAAAACTGAATCTGCAGCAATGTCGAATGCGATGCGGGACTTGCCGTGTCGGCAACCCATGACCTGTCACTCAAACTTCCTCTCCATAGCCGGCATTGAGGCTGTGCCCGAATCGGGAAACAGCCATTGAATCGGCGGCACCTCATTCTCTCGCCCGATCGACTCCATTGCGGCATGACCCGCCGGTGAGCCCAAATGACTTAAGGATATGATCCGTTTGGAGGGGTTCGCCGAGATCAGTCTTCTGAAGGACCGTCAAGGAGGTTGCGTGGAGACACTAATTGGAACTGTGAGCAGCGTGGCAACCAGCAAATTTAACTATCCAGACTTGAAAAGCCGGCCAAGAAAAACGGTCTACACCGAGAGATTCGAAATCCATGGCCGGAAGATCCGCTTTGAGACAACTAAGCCGCTGAAACGCCAAGCAATCAATGAAGGTGATGAAATGATGATTGCAGGAGTAGTTCAGAATGGAAGTTTTAACGCGCTTGCCATGATGAACTTCACCACGGGTGTGGCCAGCCACCAGAGTTTCCTTTTAATGTTTCTTGGCGGACTGATCTTTTCATCCGCCGGGATATTAATTCTCAATGGAGTCGGTTCCCATTTCTTAGAGCGCGGCTTGATCGGCATCGCCATGCTCGCCATATTCCCCGGCATATTTTTCCTCTTTGGTGGAGGTTTGCTTTATTTCGGCTACCGAACGTGGCGAGCTGTCATTGCCGTGCGTGCTACTCCCGCCAATCGTCTCCATTCGTAAGCTGCCATTCGCTTCAAGGTGGTCATGGTTTGCGAATGGCATAGATCTGCTCCACGTCCGCACTTCCATGGCGGAGATCCGCCTTGGATTCAACCGGCGGATGCAACACAATTGCAACTGCATAAGAAGACGGTTTATTGCAGACTGATACTACTCATTCAGCCTTCCTGAGTCACCAGCAACGCCCGCAACAAAGTCACCGGGACCCGAAACATCCCGCTGGTTCTGCCCGAAGGCCGCCCGTACAAGTCAAGCACGCCGGTGAAGTGCAGCAGAAGCGCGATGCCAATCGGTACCAGTTAGAGCCCGTACGCGAACACCTTCTGGCGTGGCGAGTCCCAGCCTTCCACTCTCCTCCAGAGCGGGCCGGGTCGCCCACAGACGAATGAGGTGCGACTCACAATCCACCAGTACAAAAAACAAAAGGTCGATCGTAACGACAGCAATGCGCGCGAGTTCTGCTGCGCTGTCCAAAGACCGGGTTGGGCACGTTGCCGTCCGCCCTCCCGCGACGACGCGTCACAATCGTTGGTCTTCCCGCTACCGAACCGGCAGAGTCCCTAGACTGACTTCGTGTTCCGTTCGCGCACGATGGGCGGCACGAACTTGACGGAAAAGCGCCAGCCTTCCGCCGTGTCGTGCAGGATCAGGGTTTTCGATGCGGCGCCGGGTTCGAACAATGGCTCGGTGCCGATCAGTTCGATCGCGCCGAGGCCTTTCACCACGCAGGCGCCGGGCAGCGTGACGAACACCGATTCGGCGGCGGTGAGGACGAAGGCGCCTTCCTTGGACTGCGAACAGGACAGGCCGCGCGGGATAGCCGCCGGATCACGCCGCCAGGTTTCGCGCATCGCTTCGAGTGCGGCATTCAATTCCGCCGTCATCCTGATCGGCAGCACGACTTCACGGGACTTGTGATGACTCATGTTGTTTTACTCCGGTCAGAGGCGATCGCCGGTGGCAAGCGGATCAAGGTTCGGCGAAGAATAGCAGCTTAAGTTGCTCTTCAAGTTCGCGGTCGCGGTAGCATCGCGCCTGGTACCAGAACGTCTTTCGGAGAAGAATCCATGTCCATACCGGATAGCACCCCTGCCCCGCGCGGGATGTTGATCATCGGCGCCGGCCTCGCCGGATTGACCGTGGCCGAGACGCTGCGCGCCGAAGGCTATGCCGGACCGATCACGCTGCTCGGCGCCGAGCCGCATGCACCCTACCAGCGGCCGCCGCTGTCCAAGGGCTTCCTGCAGGGCGACACGCCCGAGGCGCAGCTCAACATGCGCCCGGCCGAGATGTTGCTCAAGAAGGAGATCGATTTAAGAGTCGGCGCTGGCGCCACGGCGATCGATCGCAGCGCGAAGCAGGTCCGGCTCGCCGATGGCACCTGGCTGCCCTATGAGGGGCTCGCGTTGTGCACCGGTGCCCGCCTGCGCCGCCTGCCGCTGCCCGGCGCGAAACTCGACGGCGTGCTCGGCCTGCGCTCGCTCGACGACTCGAAGGCGATCAAGGCGGCGCTGGAGTCTGCGCGCCACGTGGTCATCATCGGCGGCGGCTTCATCGGCCTTGAGGTCGCGGCAGTCGCGCGCAAGAAGGGCAAACAGGTCACCGTGCTGGAAGCTGCCGAACGCCTGATGGCGCGCGTGGTGCCGCCGGCCATCTCGTCCTTCTACTTCGACCTGCACACCAGCCACGGCGTCGACCTGGTGTTGAACGCGATGGTCGCCGAGCTGGTCGGCAAGGATGGCCGCATCGCCGCGGTGAGGACCGATGATGGCCGCGAGTACCCCGCCGACCTGCTGCTGGTGGGCATCGGCGTCATCGCGAACACCGAGCTGGCGCAGGATGCCGGATTGGAAGTCATCAACGGCATCGTGGTCGATGCCTGCAGCCGGACCTCCGACCCGGCCATCGTCGCCGCCGGCGATTGCACCGCGCGGCGCCTGCCCGACGGCAGCCTGCGCCGCCTCGAATCCGTGCAGAACGCCATGGAGCAAGCGAAATCTGCCGCCGCAGCCCTGCTCGGCCGCGAGCGCCCGTTCACGGCCACGCCCTGGTTCTGGTCCGACCAGTACGACGTCAAGCTGCAGATGGCGGGATCGACTGCCGGCTGCGACGAGGTGGCGATACGTGGCGCCGTCGAGGTCAGCGCGACCAGCCGCAAGTTCTCCTTCTACTACTTCAAGGCCGGCCGTCTGATCGCGATCGACTCGATCAACCAGTCGGCCGATCACCTGACCGGACGCAAGCTGCTCGACAAGGGCGTTTCGCCGACGCCGGCCCAGGCCGCCGACTGCAGCTTCGAGCTTGGCTCGCTGCTTGTCTGACGGGAAAAGCACCTAGGGAAGCACTTCCCTGAAAGGGCCACGTCCTGTCTGGCAAGTCCTCGCAACGGTGTCGCGGATGTTGTCTCGAACGCCTGCGAGGCTTATAGTTTGCCTCCCCATGAAAGCCCGCATCGTTCCCATCGCCCGAGTCGTCCGCAGTACGCTGCCGCCGGGGCGCGACCTCGCCGCGGCGCCGGAAGGCGAACTCGTCGATCGGCGCAACCGGCGTGTGCGCGACCTGCGCATCTCGGTCACCGACCGCTGCAACTTCCGCTGCGTGTATTGCATGCCGAAGGAAGTGTTCGGCGACGACTACGCCTTCATGCCGCGCAACCAGTTGCTGTCCTTCGAGGAAATCATGCGTGTCGCGCGCATCTTCGTCGACCTGGGCGTGGAGAAGATCCGCATCACCGGCGGCGAACCGCTCCTGCGCCGCCACATCGAAAACCTGATCGAGCAACTGGCAAAGCTGCCGGTCGAGATCACCCTGACTACCAACGGCTCGCTGTTGAAGAAGAAGGCGCAGGCGCTCAAGGATGCCGGCCTGCACCGCGTCACGGTCAGCCTCGATGGCATGGACGACGCGGTGTTCAAGCGCATGAACGACGTCGACTTCCCGGTCGGCGACGTGCTCGACGGCATCGCCGCCGCAGCCGCCGTGGGCCTGGCGCCGATCAAGGTGAACTGTGCGGTGAAGCGCGGCACCAACGACGACCAGATCCTGCCGCTGGCGCGCCACTTCCGCCACAGCGGACAGATCCTGCGCTTCATCGAGTACATGGACGTCGGCGCCTCCAACGGCTGGCGCATGGACGAGGTGCTGCCATCGGCCGAGGTCATCGCCCGCATCGCCGCCGAGTTCCCGCTCGAAGCCATCGACCCCAACTATCCGGGTGAAGTCGCCGAACGCTGGCGCTACCGGGACGGTGGCGGCGAGATCGGCGTCATTTCCTCGGTGACCCAGGCCTTCTGTTCGAGCTGCACGCGCATCCGGCTGTCCACCGAAGGCCAGCTCTACACCTGCCTCTTCGCCCAGAGTGGGCACGACCTGCGCGCGCTGCTGCGCAAGGGTGCCGGCGACGAGGCCCTGCGCCGCGAGATCGCCGACGTCTGGCGCAGCCGCGACGACCGCTATTCCGAAATCCGCACCGCCGCCACCGCCCTGCCGGGCGCGAGGAAAATCGAAATGTCCTACATCGGCGGTTGAGGAAACGCTGAACAAGTAAAGCCGTTCGGGCTGAGCCTGTCGAAGCCCTTGAATTGACTGGTTTGCGTTTCGACAGGCTCAACGCGAACGGACTGAATCAGTGTTTACCTAAGCCGCCCACTTGCGATTCGCCACCATGACCTCCATCCTCCAAGCCCTTTCCTGCGCCGACAACTACGACCCGAATTCGCTGCACGCCGATCGCGCGCGCGAACTGATCCTCGGCCTGCTGCCGCCCGTCACCGGCATCGAGCGCGTCTTCGTGCGCCAGGCCCTCGACCGCGTGCTGGCGGCGGACGTGATCTCCCCGATCGACGTGCCCAGCCACGACAACTCCGCGATGGACGGCTGGGCGCTGCGTTTCGCCGACCTTGCCGCCAACGCTGAAACGCGCCTGAAGAACATCGGCACGGCGTTTGCCGGCCGCGCCTTCGAAGGAAAAGTCGGCGCTGGCGAGACGGTAAGGATCATGACCGGGGCGGTGCTACCGGAAGGCGTTGACACCGTGGTGATCCAGGAAGTGACGAAGGTCGAAGGCGATGCCGTGATCATCCCGCCCGGCCAGCAGCGCGAACAGAACACGCGCCGAGCCGGCGAAGACCTGCAGGCCGGCAAGCCGGCGATCCCCGCCGGGCGCAAGCTGCGCCCGGCCGAGATCGGCATCGTCGCCTCGCTCGGCGTAGCCGAGGTCTCGGTGCGCCGCCGGGTCCGCGTCGCCCTGTTCTCAACCGGAGACGAGCTGTGCAGCATTGGCGAGCCACTGGCCGAAGGCGCGGTGTACGACAGCAACCGCTATACGCTGTGGGGCATGCTCACGCGCCTGGGCTGCGAGGTGATCGACATGGGCGTGGTGAAGGACGATCCCGCCGCGCTGGAAGCCGCCTTCCGCGATGCGGCAGGCTGTGCCGATGTCATCATCACCAGCGGCGGCGTCTCGGTCGGCGAGGCCGACTTCATCAAGCAACTGATGGCCCAACTCGGCGAAGTGGCGTTCTGGAAGATCGCCATGAAGCCCGGCCGGCCGATGGCCTTCGGCCGAATAGGGAAAACGCAGCCCGACGGCCGCGATGGTCCCGGCGCCTGGCTGTTCGGCCTGCCCGGCAACCCGGTGGCGGTGATGGTCACCTTCTACCAGTTCGTGCGCCCGGCCATCCTCAAGCTTGCCGGCCTCGACCCGCTCCCCGCCGTACCTTTCTTCCAGGCGCGCTGCACCGAAGCGATGAAGAAAAGCCCGGGGCGCACCGAGTACCAGCGCGGCATCCTGTTCCGTGAAAACAACGAATGGTGCGTGCGCCCCACCGGCGCCCAGGGCTCGGGCGTGCTGCGCTCGATGGCCGATGCCGACTGCTTCATCGTGCTGGAGCACGAGCGCGGAAAAGTCGGCGCCGGCGACACGGTGACCGTGCAGCCGATGGCCGCGATCGTCTAGGAAACAACCACCTCAGTACTGCTTTGTCATTCCGGCGAACGCCGGAATCCAGTGCCTTCAGACGCCTGGACACCGGCTTTCGCCGGTGTGACGGGTTTAATCGGCGAATCCCTCGTGTCCTGACGCTTATTCGGCCACTTCGGCGCCGCGCACCTGCCCGCGCAGGCTGTTGGCGGCGTTGCCGAGTTCCGCGGTACGCAGGTTCATCGGCACCGTCACCGACTGGCCGGACTTCAGTACCCCGGAAGGCGCGTATTCACGCGAAAATCCTGGCGCCACGGCCGCCACGCGCAGCTTGTGCAATGCCGCCGGGCTGCGGTTGGTGATGCGCAGCGCCAGGTTGCCGGCCTTGTCCGCCACCGGCTCGACCTGCACGTAGCTGCCGGGATTGCGCGGCAAGTCGAGGCGCACCAGGGCGGAACCGGCGCGACGGCCGACCTCCGAATCGGAACCCGCCGCCAGCCGGTAGTGTTCGACGGCCTTGCCCGGATTGTTCGCCCCCTGCGCCAGATTGCCCAGCACGTAGTGCGCGGCGGCAGTGGGCAGCAGCTTGTTGGCCTGTTCGAGGTCGCCCTGCGCCCCGGCCCGGTTGCCCTGCTGCTGGCGGGCAAGGCCGCGATTGAGGTAGTGCGCGAAGTAGTCGCCGTTGCGTTTGATCGCCTCGTCGTATTCCTTTTCCGCCTCGGCGACGCGGCCCAGGCGCTTCATGGCATCGCCCCGCAGGGCGTGGAACAGCCCTTCGCGCGGCTCCAGCGCGAGGGCCTCGTCGGCCTTGGCCAGAGCCTGCGCCGGCTGCTTTTCCAGCAGCTTGCGACCCTCGTCATGGGCCGCATAGGCCGGCTTCGATTTGACCAGTCCGGCGATCTTCTGCCGATAGCCTTCCTCGCCCCGAAACAGCTTGCCCGGCTGGCCGGCGGCCCTGGCGCGATTGGCGTCGACGCGTTCCTGCGAGGGCGGGTGGGTGGCAAACAGGCCGCCCAGCCAGTTCTGTGACTTGCTGCCCGAAAGGCGGACGAAGGTTTCCTGCAGTTCCACCGCCGCCTTCGGGTCGTAGCCGGCGCGCACCATGTAGTCGATGCCGTAGTGGTCGGCCTCCAGTTCGTGGTCGCGGCTGTAGCGCAGGCTGAGCAGCGCCGCGCCGCCCTGGGTGGCGAATTCGATGAGGTCGGCGCTGCGCTTGTCGGCGGTCAGTGCGCCGATGATGGCCGCGCCCGCCGCCAGCAGCGTGCCCTGCTCCACCGAGCGCGCGCCATGGCGCGCGGCGGCATGGACGATCTCGTGCGACAGCACCGCCCCCAGTTCCGCCTCGCTCTTCAGCTCGGTGAGCAGGCCGCGGTTGATCGCCAGCTTGCCGCCCGGCAGCGCCCAGGCATTCGGCACCGAGTCGTTGATGACGACGAACTCGAAGGGCAGATTGGGGCGGTCGCTGACCTTGACCAGCTTCTGCCCTACCTCGCTGACATAGGCCGCCAGTGCCGGGTCGAGGTTGTACTTGCCACCCGCCGACTGCTGGTTCTGCAGATACTGCTGGGCACCGATGCTGATCTCCTGGGCTTCCGAGACAAAGCTCAACTCGGACTTCTTGGTCACCGGATTGGTGGCACAAGCCCCCAGCGCAAACACGCAGAGCATCAGGAAGGTTTGGCGGTGGGCCGTGGCGATGAAAGACATTCTGTAGACGGGTCAAGGGGGAATCGGAGGCCGGGAGCGCCGCCTTTGCAAGGAAAGCCGACGACTTGAATCTCCGGCGTCATCGACTACACTTGCCGGGCAGGTTTTCCTGGCTGGATTTTCTGTTCGAAAGGATACCCCATGAAGAGCGTCGAAGAGATGGACGCGGCGATAGACC
>JBIKLV010000138.1:0-7749 GCA_044359585.1 Sulfuritalea sp.
AACAGCAAGGTCGACAAGATCCTCGACGAAATGCAGAAGGGTAGCTTCAATGCCGCCTTCCTCGCGGTCGGCGCCCACATCGGCAAGCGCGCCATGATCCCCTCGGGCGACGCGGCCAAGATCGTCGATGCGATCTCGGTTCTGCGCAGCATGGAAGGCGAGGACAAGCCCATGCTCGGCCGCCGCGTGGTGGTCTATGGCGGCGGCAACACGGCGATCGACGTCGCGCGTTCGGTCAAGCGCATGGGCGCCGAGCCGATCATCGTCTACCGCCGCACCCGCGACAAGGCGCCGGCACACGATTTCGAGATCGAAGAGGCGCTGCAGGAAGGCGTCATGGTGAAGTGGCTGTCCACCATCAAGCAGGCCGGCGACAAAGAGATCACCATCGAAAAGATGGCGCTCGACGACAAGGGCTTCCCGCAACCCACGGGTGAATTCGAAACGCTGGAAGCCGATTCCGTGGTGCTGGCCCTGGGCCAGGACGTTGACCTCGGCCTTCTTAACGGCGTCCCCGGACTGGAAGTAACCAAGGATGGTGTGGTCAAGGTTGGCACCGACCTGATGACGGGACACGCGGGCATCTTCGCCGGCGGCGACATGGTTCCCGCCGAACGCAACGTCACCGTCGCCGTCGGCCACGGCAAGAAGGCGGCGCGGAACATCGACACCTGGCTGCGCGGCGAGACTTACACGCCGGCGCCCAAGCACGAAGTCGCGCAGTTCGAGAAGCTCAATCCCTGGTACTACGCCGACGCGCCGAAAACCGTGCGCCCCATGCTCGACATCATCCGCCGCCAATCTACCTTCGAGGAAGTGCAGGGCGGCCTCGACGAAAGCACCGCGCTGTTCGAGGCGCGGCGCTGCCTCAGTTGCGGCAACTGCTTCGAGTGCGACAACTGCTACGGCGTCTGCCCCGACAACGCCGTGATCAAGCTCGGCCCCGGCAAGCGCTTCCAGTTCAACCTAGACTACTGCAAGGGCTGCGGCATGTGCGTCGCCGAATGCCCCTGCGGCGCGATCAAGATGGAAGCTGAAGAAATCTAGGACGAAGGCGCTGGCGCCGTGTCGCCAGCGCCGACTTTTCCGGCAAACCTGCACAGACAATCGGAGCGACTGACCCGTGATCCCAGATGGTTGGTCAGGTTGCCGCTGCCGGCCATCAGCAGCCTGTCAATTTCAACGGTAGCATTCTGCTCATTGGTTTTTTCATATCGCATGAGCGAATGAAGGAGGGGCCGCATGGAATCTATGTATGCAGTACTGACAGTTGCAGCAATTGCGGCGATGGGCATCATGAGCCCGGGCCCGGATTTTCTGGCGGTCAGCTACACATCAGTTACTGGCCTGAGGCGCAACGCGGTTGCCGTGGCTTCTGGCGTAGTTCTTGGAAATGGTGTTTGGGCAGGCGCAGCCTTACTGGGTGTTAGTACATTGTTCGCTTTGTTTCCGTCCCTCTTTTTTGTCATGAAGATGTGCGGTGCAACCTACATTGGGTGGCTCGGCATTCAATTGTTGCGGTCGGCAAGTAAACCTTTGCCAGTCAGTACGGAATCGGCGAATTCGTCTTCAATTTGGACGATGTTTGTCAAAGGGCTTTCAACCACAATGGCAAACCCAAAGGCAGCTCTCTACTACGCCTCGGCACTCTCGTCTGCTGCTCCTGAGAATGCCAGCTTGGTACTGCTCAGCTTGATGGTAGCCGCCGTTGTGACCATTGCCGCAATCTGGTTCTCGATTGTCGTCCTTGTCTTATCGACCGAGCGGGCCGGCAACGCATTCCGACGATTCAAAATCTACTTCGAGTCGGTCTTTGGGGTGTTGCTTTTAGCATTCGGATTGAGGCAGCTGTTGTCTCGTTCTTGATAGGCTGCTTTGGGCACTGGGGAGTCAGTGATCTGCAAAACCTCAGCATCGGCTTACAAGTTCTAGGCGGCGACCGGCGACGAATGGGATGCCGAGCGTCGATGCCCGACAAGCACGATCCCGCAAGGGTCGATTTCATCCGGATGCGGAGCATTGAAATAGCATGCGCATCCACAACGCCGCCCAGAAGTCGGCGCCGGCATCACGGCGCTGGCTAGTTCCAGCCGCCCCCGCCCTTCTGCTCGAAGCGCTCGCGGTCGCGGTTGAATAGTTCTTCAAGTTCCTCGCGGCCGGCCCTGGCCACGGTCAACATGCGGTTCTCGTCGTGGAAGTGCGGAACCAGGTCTTCCATGGCGCTGACATTGTGGCGACGAAAGGCGTCGGCCATTTCCCGGGCGCGGAAGGCATCGACGCCCGTTGCTTCGAGCACGTGGCGGCCGGCCTTGAGCGCGGCCTCGAAGGTTTCGCGCTCGATGATGTCGACGCCGCGCGCGCGCAGTTCGACGTAGTGACGGACGTTGCGGGCGCGGGCGACGATGCGCAGGCCGGGGAAATTGGCGCGCACGATGTCCACCAGGGCCAGGCTGTCGTCCACATCGTCGATCGCATTCACCAGCAGGCGCGCCCTGCCCGCACCGGCCGCCGACAGCAGATCGAGTCGGGTCGCGTCGCCGTAGAACACCTTGTAGCCGAACTTGCGCAGCATCTCGATCTGATCGGGATCGTGGTCGAGCACCACCGCGCGCAGGCCGTTGGCAAACAGCAGGCGGCCGACGATCTGCCCGAAGCGGCCGAAGCCGGCGATCACGATGGCGCCGCCGGCGTCCTCGTCGATGGTGTCGGCCTCGCGCTGCTGCGATTCAGCCACCCGCTCGAACACGCGATCGCGCACCAGCAGCAGCAACGGGGTGCAGGCCATCGACAGCGCCACCGCGATCGTCAGCAAGCCGCCTGTCTCGCGCTCGAGCAGGCCGGCGCCCTGCGCCGTGGCAAAGACCACGAAGGCGAATTCGCCGCCTTGCGAGAGCAGCAGTGCGAACAGCCAGCGCTGCTTTGACGTGACGCCGATGATTCGCGCCAGCAGCCACAACATCAGGGTCTTCAGCGCGAGGAAGCCGGCCAGCAGCAATGCGATGCTGCCCGGGCGCGCCAGCAGCAGGCCGAAGTCGATCGCCATCCCGACCGAGATGAAGAACAGCCCGAGCAACAGGCCCTTGAACGGTTCGATGTCGGTTTCCAGCGCGTGGCGGTATTCGGAGCTCGCCAGCAGCACGCCAGCAAGGAAGGCGCCCAGCGCCATCGAGAGGCCGACCAGCGACATGAGTTGCGAGATGCCCAGCACCAGCAGCAGGGCGAAGGCGGTGAATACCTCGCGCGTCTGGGCGGCGGCGATCAGGCGCAGCGCGGGTCGGGTCAGGTAGCGTCCGATCACAATGACGCCGGCAATTGCCGCGGCGGCCTTCAGCGCATCAAGCCCCGGCGTGGTGGTCGCCGCAGCGTGGGTGGCGAGCAGGGGAATCGCGGCCAGCAGAGGAATCGCCGCGATGTCCTGGAACAGCAGGATGGCGAAGGCGCTGCGCCCGATGGGCGCCGGCAGCAGGTTGCGCTCGGCCATGATCTGCACGGCGATGGCGGTCGACGAGAGCGACAGGGCGAGGCCGGCGATGATCGCCAGCTTCCAGTCGAAGCCGAAGCCGGCGCCCGCCACCGCCAGCAGCATGCCGCAGGACGCCATCTGCAGGCTGCCGTTGCCGAAGACCTCGCGCCGCATCGCCCACAGGCGCTTCGAATCGAGTTCGAGGCCGATCAGGAACAGCATCAGGACCACGCCGAATTCGGAAAAATGCATGATCGATTCGACGTCGCTGACGAAGCCCAGGCCCCAGGGCCCGATCAGCGTGCCCGCGATCAGGTAGCCCAGCACCGAGCCGAGCCCCAGTCGCTTGGCCAGCGGCACGCAAAGCACCGCCGCCGCGAGATAGATCAGCGCGTCGCGCATCATGGCGAAGGGCCCGCCCGATCGTCATGGGCCGCGAGCCAGGCCTGCAGGCGTTCGCGCAAGCGAAGCGCATGCGCCGCGAGTTCCGCCTCGTCGATTTCATGCGCGCCGTGCACGATGAAGGGCTCCAGCCAGTTCATGCGGCAAAAGCGCGCGGTTTCTTCGATCGGCCGCGAGAAGTCGGCGAACGCCCGCTCATGGATACCCGTCGCGGCGTAGGCTTCGCGCGTGCCGCCGGTGCTCGCCACCCAGAGGCAGTCCTTGCCGCTCAGCGCGGCGCTGCCGTCGCCATAGGCCCAACCGTAGGCGAAGACCTTGTCGAACCAGTGCTTGAGCAGCCCTGGCACGCTGTACCAGTACACCGGATGCATCCACAACACCAGTTGCGCGCGCGCCAGAGCCGCCTGCTCCGCGACGACGTCGATGTCGAAATCCGGATAACGGTCGTAAAGCGAACAAACCTCGATCCGCGGCAGGTCGCGCAGGGCATCCAGCAGCGCCCGGTTGGCGCGCGACTGCGAGGGATAAGGATGGGCAAAGACGACGTAGATCATGGTCCGGCCACGATACACCACCCAGCCGACTGCGATGAAGCCGCGAAAAGTCGGCGCCGGCGACACGGCGGGATGAGGACAATCCGCGTCAAAAGTCGCCAACGGATGGGCCGAACAGACTATGGACGTGCTGCGCCGAAAGGAATACCGTAGCTTCCAGTCGATCAGTGCTCGTTTGCGCCAAGGCCAACGCGGCAACCGGCATTGACCGGTTTTGAACTTGAGGAGATTCCGATGATCAAGCACGGCGCGACACGACTGTTCCTGACCCTCATGCTGGTGGCGGCTGCCAGCGTTCCGGCCTGGGCGACGATCATCACCTTCGACGGACTCGCCGGTACGGCGATGGCCGGCAATTCGCAGGTATTCACGACGTTCACGAAGTTTTCCCCCATTACCGTCGCCACGGTGGATGGGTTCCAGTTCAGTTCGTCCGGTCGCGAGTTCTTCCTCGGCGCCGCATACACGGCTGCCTGTTGCAACAGCGACCTCGGGCCACTCGCCTACAACGGCACGGATTACCTGATCGGCGAACCCGACATCACGGTGAGCAAGGTCGGCGGCGGCGCGTTTTCGCTCAAGGGTTTCGACCTCGCCGAATGGGACAATACCTTCACCGCGTCGATCAGCCTCACCACCGCCGGACCGGGCGGCCCCACGACCCAGATCCTGCCGCTTTCGATTTTCGGCAACAGCCACAAGACCGTCGGCAACGATTTCACGCATTTCAGCCTGACGGGATACGACAACGTGGTCTCGTTCACCTTGGTCGGCAACGTTTCCTGGGCCTTCATCGCGCTCGACAATCTTGACGTCGCGGCGCCGATTCCCGAACCCGAAACCTGGGCCATGCTGCTGGCCGGCCTCGGCCTGCTCGGTATCGCGTCGCGCCGCAGGAAGCAGAAGGAAGTGGGGACCGCGTAGGCCGCTTCGGCCGCGGGATCAGGCGGCCGCGACGCTACGCGCCCGCAACTGCCCGCAGGCCGCTGCGATGTCCTGCCCGGCCGACTGGCGCAGCTTGGTCAGGACACCATGGCGGTAAAGGTGAAGCGACATGGCCTCGGCGCGCTCCCATGACGGACGGCTGAACTCAAGCCCGTCAACCTCGTTCCAGGGAATGAAGTTCATCACCGCGTACTTGCCTTTCAGCAGGCGCACGATGCCGTCGAGTTCGTCGTCGCCGTCGTTGATGCCGGCGAGCAGCGTCCATTGGTACTGGATCGGATAGCCGGTGGCGCGCGCGTAGCGTTCGCCGAGTTCCACCAGTTCGGCCGGATCGATCGCCTGCGCCTTCGGCAGCAACTGCGCGCGCAACTCGGCGCGCGTGGTGTGCAGCGACAGCGCCAGCGCCGGCTTGACCGTCGTCTGCGGCAGGCGCTCGAACACGCGGCGATCGCCGACGGTGGAGAACACCAGGTTCTTGTGGCCGATGCCGCCTTCCGTGCCGAGCAGTTCGATCGCGTCGAGCACGTTGTCCATATTGTGCGCCGGCTCGCCCATGCCCATGAAGACGACCTTGGCCACCTTGCGCCGCCGCCGCGCCAGCACCACCTGGGCCACGATCTCGGCGCTGCCGAGCTGACGCAGCAGGCCGCCGCGCCCCGTCATGCAGAAGGTGCAGCCGACCGCGCAGCCGACCTGGCTCGACACGCAAAGCCCGTCCTTCGGCAGCAGCACGCTTTCCACGGTCTGGCCGTCGGCCAGTTGCAGCAGCAGGCGCGACGAGGCGTCGGTTCCCGCATGTTCCGAGCGAACCCGCAACAAGGCCGCCAGTGCTTCATCCAGCAGCGGCAGCGCGGCACGCAGCGCGCCCGGATAGTAATCCTCGGCGGCGACCGGGCCGCTGTCCAGCGCCAGCCCCCGGGTCCAGGCGCGCAGGATGCGCGCCTCGTGGCAGGCCTTGGCGCCGTTGCGGCGCAGGAAATGGCGGATGTGCTCGATATGCATGGGCAGGCATGATGCTAGCACCGCCGCCTGCGACGGGTGATTGCACAGTTCCGGCAGGGGGCCTTTCGCCCACGCGGATCGGAGGCTATATTCTGCTCAGGACGGTCCGGTTTGACATGGGTCAGTTCATTCGCCATTGTGCGGGCGGATACTTGGCGCGACCGCTTTTCGCAAGCGCCAGTGCCCGCGGGTTCGCAGCCGTGGCGGACGGATTCCGCCTTTACCCGATTCGCAAGGAGGTTCGATCATGGGCACGCGAGAAAACATGACCAAGGTAATGCTGCTGACGGATGCCTACCGGATCACCGGGTACATCGATCTGGTGCCGGGCGCGCGCGTCACCGATTTCATGCAGGAGGCAAGACAATTTGTCGCCGTCATGGATGCCGAGGTGTACGAGGTCCAGCCCCCCGGGCACCAGGTAATGGTCGCGCCCTTCATCGACGTGAATCGCGACCGCATCGAGATCATCACGCCGGCCTGAACTCGGCGCAAATCCGGCGCCAGCCCGAAAGTCGGCGCTGGCGACACGGCGCCGGGGCGGCTTAAACGCAGCCGGTGGGCTTGGGCATCCCGGCGTAACGCGCGGCCTGCTTGGCGGGGCCGTAGGGAAACAGGTCGAACAGGTATTTCTTGTCGCCGAACTGTTCGCCGAGCGAACCGCCGATCAGCTTGGACATGACGCGCAGGTTGGGCGCAGTGCCGTTTTCGGCGTAGTACTCGCGGATCCAGCGCACCACCTGCCAGTGCTCGTCGGCCAGCGCAAGCTGGTCGCGCTCGGCGAGGCATTTCGCCACGTCCTCGGTCCAGTCGTCCAGGGTCGCCAGATAACCCTCGGCGTCGGTTTCTATTTCACGTCCATTTACGTTGATCATGATTATTCTCTCTGTCGGGGTTAGGGGATAT
This sequence comes from Sulfuritalea sp., assembly GCA_044359585.1. GTDB lineage: Bacteria > Pseudomonadota > Gammaproteobacteria > Burkholderiales > Rhodocyclaceae > Sulfuritalea. The sequence continues at coordinate 7,273 of JBIKLV010000138.1, forward strand.
TACTTGAGTAATTTTGTCGGATTATAGGATTGGAAAGGGATTGCGGCATAGAGTTCTTTGCGCCGGTCATCGTCGCGATTTATCCGCCGCCGTTCCGAGCCCTGCCCCGAAATGCCGCAAAGGCAACGCCCCTATGGACGCAAGGGGCGCAAATCCGGATAATTCGATCGAATCCGTTTGATGCTGACCTGCGGTCCGTGGGCACCCCCGGCGCAGGTCAATTTTTTCCCTTGTCCGAGAGAACATCATGGCCGCAGTCATGCCTTCCCCAGCCGCCAGCCGGCTACTCCTTTCCGGCAACGAAGCCGTCGCGCGCGGCGTCTGGGAATCCGGGGTGCGCGTCGCCGCCGCCTATCCCGGCACGCCGGCCACCGAGATCATCGAATCGCTGGCGCGCTACCCGGACCTGTACGCCGAATGGTCGGTGAACGAAAAAGTCTCGATGGAAGTCGCACTGGGCGCCTCGATGACCGGCGC
>JBIKLV010000048.1:0-27007 GCA_044359585.1 Sulfuritalea sp.
GGATTCCGCAACGGATCGAAGACAGCCTGCTTGGCCTGGCCGCCGGCATGATGCTGGCCGCCAGCGCCTTCTCCCTTCTCTTGCCCGGGCTCGCCGCCGGTGCCGAGATTCTCGGCAGCAAACCGCTGGGTGCTGCGGTCGTCGTGATCGGCATGGCGCTCGGCGTGCTGCTGATGCTGGGCCTCGACGAATTCACGCCGCACGAGCACGACAAGACCGGACCCTGCGGTCCCGGCCATGAACGCTGCGGCCGCGTCTGGCTGTTCGTGTTTGCCATCGCCCTGCACAACCTGCCCGAGGGGATGGCGATCGGCGTCAGCTTTGCTCAAGGCGACCTGGCCGTCGGCTTGCCGCTGACCACAGCGATAGCGCTGCAGGACATTCCCGAAGGCCTGGCGGTGGCACTGGCGATGCGTGGCGCCGGCTTCACGGCGGTGCGGGCCGTGGCCGTCGCGGCGCTGAGCGGATTGCTGGAACCGGTCGGCGCCCTGCTCGGCGTCGGGCTGGCCGGCGGCGTAGCAGTGGCCTACCCGATCGGATTGGGGCTGGCCGCCGGCGCGATGATCTTCGTCGTGTCGCACGAGGTCATTCCGCAGACGCATCGCAACGGCCACCAGACGCCGGCAACGCTCGGGCTCATGGCCGGTTTTGCGTTGATGATGGTGCTTGACACGACGCTGGGATGAGCGTCGCTCCCGTCACCACCGGAAGCGCCGCGAAAGTCGGCGCCGGCGGCACGGCGACCGGCAAAGAAAAGGGCGCCCCATTCGGCGGGGCGCCCGCTTGCCGCTTGCGCGGATTACTTGCTGAACGGCGTCGGCCGCGGCGTCTTGTCGGAAGATGGCGGCAGGATCGGCAGCGCGAAGTTGGGCTGGTCTCCGGTCAGCGTCTTCAGGAAGGCAACGATCTTGCCGTTCTCGTCAGCCGTAAATTTCTTGCCGAGCTGGATGCGGCCCATCACGTCGACCGCTTCGGTCAGGGTGTTGGCGGCGCCGTCATGGAAGTAGGGATAGGTCATTTCCACGTTGCGCAGGGTCGGCACCTTGTAGTTGAAACGGTCGGCATCCTTGCCGGTCACCGCGCTGCGGCCTTCGACCTTGTCATTGGCCTTGTAAGGAGCGACCAGGCCCATCTTCTGGAAGGACGAACCGCCGACTGCGGGACCGTTGTGACAGGCGACGCAGCCGCTGTCCTTGAACAACTTGTAGCCGGCCTTTTCGTCGGCGTTGATGGCGTCGGCCTTGCCCAGCAACCACTGGTCGAAGCGCGAATTCGGCGTCACCAAGGTCTTCTCGAACTCGGCGATGGCCAGCGTCACCTCTTCGATGCTGATCTTGTCTTTGCCGAAGACCTGCTTGAATTCGCGCACATAGGCAGGGATGGATTCCAGCACGCCGACGGCCAGCGTGTGGCTGAAGCCCATTTCTCCGGGATTGGCGATCGGACCCCCGGCCTGGGCCTTGAGATCGGCGGCGCGACCGTCCCAGAACTGGGCGACGTTGAGGCTGGAGTTCAGCACCGTCGGAGCGTTGATCGGGCCCTGCTGCCACTTGTCGCCGATCGAGGTCGGAATGTTGTCGGTGCCGCCCATCGACAGGTTATGGCAGCTGTTGCAGGAGATGAAACCGGACTTGGACAGGCGCGGATCGAAGTACAGTTTCTTGCCCAGTTCGACCATGCCGAGGTTGATTTGCGATGGCGGCTTGATCGGCTGGATCGGTTCGTTGGACTGCGCAAAACCAATGCCGGAAGAAAAACCAAGGGCGATGATGGAAGCAGTGATAAGGCGAATTTTCATGGTGGGACTCCTTAGGATAAGAAAGTTGCTGCATTGCGTTGCGTCACAATATAACCATGAGACAATAAGGGCCGTTGACCTAAGTCAATGATTTTTAATTAGTTTTTTACTATGCGCCATATAGTGGCGAGCTATAGGTAGAGATATGAAATTTTCAGCATTGCGATATCTGGTGGCCTTTGCCGACGAGGGCTCGTTCAGTCGTGCGGCGGAGCGCTGTCACATCAGCCAGCCGACACTGAGCGTCGCGCTGCAGAACCTCGAAGCAGAACTCGGCGTCACCCTCATCGAGCGCGGCAAGAGCCACGTCGCCCTGACCGACATCGGCTGGCAGGTAGTGGCACAGGCGCGCAAGACCCTGGACGAGGCGAAGCGCATCGAGCAGGTTGCCCAGTTGGGCAAGGATCCGTTGACGGGCGATTTCCGCCTCGGCGTGATCCATACCATCGGCCCCTACCTGCTGCCCGAACTGATCGGCGCGATGCGCAAGACGACGCCGAACACGCGCCTCTTCATCGAGGAAAGCATGACCGCTTTGCTGACCGACAACCTCAAGTACGGCACCGTCGATGCCGCCATCATTGCCCTGCCCTTCGACGTCAAGGGCCTCAAGGTGTATCCCCTATATGACGAACCCTTCGAGGTCATCGTGCCCCGGGGCCATCCCTGGGCGAAACGCAAGAAGATCGCCAGCCACGAAGTGCGCGGCGAGAACGTGCTGGTGCTGAAGGCGGGCAACTGCTTTCGCGAGCAGGTACTCGACGCCTGCCCGGACATCAGCCATGCCGAAAGCTCGCTGCACGAGGGGCATTCGATCGAAACCGTGCGCTGCATGGTGGCCTCGGGCTATGGGGTTTCCGTGCTGCCGGCCGGCTCGCTGAGCGGCATCTACAAAACCGGACTCGTGGTGCCGATTCCCTTTGAAACCCCGGCGCCGTCGCGGCGCGTGGCGCTGGCATGGCGCGAAGGCTTCACCCGGCCGCAGGTGATCGAAGCGATCATCGACGCGGTGAAGCTGATCGACAACCCGAGCTATCTGCCGATATTGGCTTAGCTGCATTGGTGGTGTGGGAATACAAGGAGAAATCGACGCCCCCACCGTTTCCGTGCAGAAGGCAAGCGATCGGCAGCGGCTAAAGTCGCCAGGCCACGAGGTCGTCGGCCGCGCGCAGTCGTTCGGAAACCACCCTCGAAATATTGCGATAAACCTTGAGGCCGATCTCAGGCCGCGCATCGATGGCCCGGCCATTGATCCGGACCAGGGCACAACTGGTGATGGCGACCACGCTGGCGCTGCGCGCTTCGTTGTCCGCCAGCGCCATTTCGCCGAAGCTGTCGGCGGGCGCAAGCCGCGCCAGTTCGACCTCGCCGTCGCGACCGACCTTCATCACCCGTGCTTCGCCATCGAGGATGATGTACATGTGGTTGCCGATGTTGCCTTCCTTGACGATGTAGCTGTCGGGTTCAAAACTGCACTTTTCGGAACTGCCGAGCAGGTCGGTGATTTCCGCCGGCGTGAGCCCCTGGAAGGCCTTGACCCGCTCCGACAGCTTGAACAGCAATCGTTGCAGATCATTGAAGGTGAATTGTTCGCGAACCCAGCTCATGGCGGCATCATACCCGCGCCGCCAGGCAGTGTCAGGAAGACTCGCGACCTGCGGCCGAAACCGCGGCTATGCGGCGTCGAAGCCGGCGTCCTCGATCACCGCCTTGAGCTGGTCGCGCGATACCTTGCCGGCGTCGAACTCGACCACCGCCTGCTTCTGCTCCAGCGAGACTTCCGCCTTCGCCACGCCGTCGAGCGCGGTCAACACGCCGGTCACGCTTTTCACGCAGCCGCCGCAGGACATGCCGTCCACCTTGATTGTCGTCGTTTCCATTTGATCAGTCCTTGTTTGATTGCCACCTACGCAACAGCAGGGAATTGCTCACCACCGATACCGAACTTGCCGCCATCGCCGCACCGGCGATGACCGGGTTGAGCATGCCCAGAGCCGCCAGCGGGATGCCGAGCACGTTGTAGATGAAGGCGAAGAAGAGATTCTGCCGGATCTTGGCCAGCGTCGCCCGCGACAGCGAAATCGCGTCGGCCACGCTGCCGAGGTCGTCGCGCATCAGCGTCACGTCGGCGGCCTGCATCGCCACGTCGGAACCGGCCGCCATGGCGAAGCTGACGTCAGCCGCGGCCAGCGCCGGTGCATCGTTGATGCCGTCGCCGACCATGCCGACCAGGCGGCCATGTTGCTTGAGCTTGTTCACCGCGGCGGCCTTGTCGCCGGGCAGGACCTCCGCTTCGAAGCGCGCAATGCCGGCTTCCCCAGCCACGGCCCGGGCGGTGCCGGCGTTGTCGCCGGTGAGCATCACCACCTCGATGCCGAGCCTGTTGAGGCGCGCCACTGCGGCTGGCGACGTGATGCGCAGCGGATCGGCGATGCCGATCAAGCCGAGCAGGACGTCATCGGCCACCACCGCGACCACGCTGCGGCCGGATTGCGCCAGTTCGTCCGCCTGCGGCGCCGAGTGGCCCTTCCCCTTCAGCCATGTCACCGAGCCGAGTTGCACGCGACGGCCGTCGACGTCGCCGGCGAGGCCGCGACCCGCTGTCGTCGTCACGTTTTGCGGTGTTGCCAAGGCAAGCCCGTCCGCCTTGGCCCGCGCCACGATCGCCGCCGCGAGCGGATGCGTCGAGCCCTGTTCGAGGCTGGCCGCCATTCGCAGCAAACTTGCCGTATCGCCAGCGCCGTCCGTCTGGATACCGCTTCGCATAACTTTCACAACATCGGTCACCACCGGCCGACCCTCGGTCAGCGTGCCGGTCTTGTCCACCACCAGCACTTGCAGTTTCTCGGCCAGTTCCAACGCCACGGCATTGCGGATCAGCACGCCGGCGCGCGCGCCCTGCCCGGTGCCGACCATGATCGCGGTCGGCGTCGCCAATCCGAGCGCGCAGGGGCAGGCGATCACCAGCACGGCGACGGCATTCACCAGGGCCTGGGTGAAGTCGCCGGCCAGCGCCCACCACGCGACGAAGGTGAGCAGCGCGATCGCCACCACCACCGGCACGAAGATCGCCGCAACCTTGTCGGCGAGGCGTTGCACCGGCGCCTTCGAGCCCTGCGCGTCTTCGACCAACCGGATGATGCCGGCCAGCAGGGTGTGGCTGCCGACGCCCGTGGCGCGGCAGCGCAGCAGGCCATCGCCGTTGAGCGTGGCGGCGAATACCTTGTCGCCCGCGCCCTTGGCCACCGGCAGGCTTTCGCCGGTCAGCATCGCCTCGTTGGCTGACGACGCGCCGTCGATGACCTCGCCGTCCACCGGCATCGCTTCGCCGGAGCGAACCACGAACACGTCGCCCGGAATCAGCGTCGCCACCGCGACGTCAACCAGCTTTCCGTCACGCTCGATGCGCGCCGTCTGCGGCTGCAGTTTGGCCAGGGCCTCGATCGCGGACGAGGTCTTGGCCTTGGCCCGCGCTTCGAGGATCTTGCCCAGCAGCACCAGCGTGATCACCGTCGCCGACGCCTCGTAGTAGACGTGGTGATGGTGCAGGTCGGCCACCGTGACGACGACGCTGTAGGCCCACGCCATGGTCGTCCCCAGGGCGACCAGCACATCCATGTTGCCGGCGCCGCCGCGCACGGCGTTGAAGCTTCCGACGTAGAAGCGCCAACCGATCCAGAACTGCACCGGCGTCGCCAGCGCCAACTGCAGCCAGCGCGGGATTACGTCGTCGTGCGAATTTGTGGCACCTGCGGCGCCGAACATGAAGGCCATCTGCGCCACCAGCGGCAGCGTCAGCGCGGCGGAAATCCAGAAGCGACGCAGTTCCTCTCGATATACCGCGAGCTTGCGCGCCTTTTCCTCGGCGCGCGTGTCGTTGCTGGAAATGCTGGCGCTGAAGCCGGTCTTGACGACGGTCGCCACCAGGCGCTCGGGGTCGGCCAGGCCGGGCACATAGCGCACGTGGGCCTTCTCGGCAGCGAAATTCACCGCCGCCTCGACGCCCTCCAGCTTGTTCAACTGCTTCTCGATGCGTGCCGCGCAGGCGGCGCAGGTCATGCCGCCGATGGCGATGTCGAGCGTCGCTGCCGGCACCTCGAAACCGGTCTTGCGGATGGTCTCGACCAGCGTCGCCGCCGTGGTGCCTGCCTTGGCGTAGCGTATCGTCGCGCGTTCGGTGGCGAAATTCACCGCCGCCTCGACACCCGGCAGCTTGTTCAACTGCTTCTCGATCCGTGCCGCACAGGCGGCACAGGTCATGCCTGCCAGGGGCAGTTCGAGAGCCAGCTTTTCTTCGTCGGTGCTTGCGTTCATGTGGGTCACTCCATTCAGGCCGCCGCAGCGGCTGGAAGTTTCATGGAACGCAGTCTAAACTCCGTACCTAAGTACGGAGTCAAGGGGTTTCGATGAAAATTTCTGAACAGGGGTTCACCATCGGCAAACTGGCGCAAAGCGCCGGCGTCGGCGTCGAAACGGTGCGCTACTACCAACGCCGCGGCCTGCTCGCCGAGCCGCCGGCCATGGGCGGATATCGCCGCTACGACGCAAACCACCTGGAGCGGCTGAACTTCATCAAGCGCGCGCAGGGCGTCGGCTTCACGCTGGAGGAAATCGGCGAACTGATGACGCTCAACGACACCCGCGACCACCGCCTGGCGCGCGGCCTGGCGAGCGAAAAGATCCGCAGTATCGAGGCGCGCATCGACCAGTTGGCCAAGGTCGCCGACGCCCTGCGCCACCTGGTGCGAGAGTGCGAATGCGGCGGCCAGGAGATGCCCTGCCCCATCATCCGCATGGCGCTGACGCCTTGAATTTCCAGGTCGAAGCGCCACGCATTGCATCTCCGTTCAATCCGGTGCCACTGCCGCAGGACTGACAACGTATAGCGGGAAACTCAAGCACCCCGCGTCCACTTTTCCATCATGACCACCAGGTCGTCGATCGTAAACGGCTTGGTCAGGAAATCGTCCATCCCCGCCGCGAGGCAGCGATCGCGGTCTTCCTGAAATGCGCTGGCGGTAAGCGCCACGATGGGAACGGGCAGGCGGTCGCCCTCGCGCTCCCACCGCCGAATGTTCTCGGTTGCGGTAAAACCGTCCATGACCGGCATCTGGCAATCCATCAGGATCAGGTCCGGCGCTGCCCCCGAGGTGATCGCATTCACCGCGCCCAGGCCGTTGTCGACGATCTGGCAGCGTATCTGCAACTTCTTCAGTGTCTGCTCGACGAGGACACGATTTACCGGATTGTCCTCGGCGACCAGGACGAACCGCTCGGCGTCAGGATGCGGCGCATCCGTGCGCAGGAACGGCTTTTTGCGACTGGCCTGGCGGGTGTCTTCGCCCGCCCCGACAAGGCTTGCCCGTATTCGGAACCAGACCCGAGTGCCCTGGCCTGGCGCGTCCTCGATGCCCACCTCGCCGTCCATCAGCAGCGCCAGGCGACGCACGATCGAAAGCCCGAGTCCCGTACCGCCGTATTGCCGCGTGACGGAACTATCGACTTGCGAGAATGCCCGGAACAGCAGCTTGCGCTTGCTCTCGGGAATGCCGATGCCGCTGTCGCTCACGCTGAATTCAAGCAGGGCACGATCCGCATCCCGCTCCACTTCCCTCCCCTCGATGCGCACATGGCCCTTCGCGGTGAACTTGATGGCATTGCCGATCAGGTTCGCCAGCATCTGCCGCAGGCGGTTCGGGTCGGACCAATAGCGCTGCCCTTCGGCGCCATGCCACATGGCCTCGATCGCCAGCCCTTTCTCGGCGGCCGGCGGCATCAGCAGCCTGGACGACTCGTGGATGAGTTGCCCGGGGTCGAAGGCAAGCCGTTCCAGTTCCACCTTGCCCGCTTCGATTTTCGAAAAATCAAGGATGTCATTGAGCAGGGTCAGCAGGGTCTGCGCCGAATTGAACAGTATCCGCGCCTGCTCCTGGCGCTCCTCGTCCGTCTGTCCGGACATCATCAGCAACTGCGCGAAGCCCAGGATGCCATTCATCGGAGTGCGGATTTCGTGGCTCATGGTGGCGAGGAACTCGCTCTTCGCCATGTTGGCCGCCTCGGCATCGTTGCGGGCCTTTTCCAGGCCGGCGACCAGTTCGCTCTTTTCAAGGCTCAGTTGAATCGAGGCTTCCAGGGTTTGGTTCAAATAGTTCGCGCTGCTCAGCGCACCGCCGAGAAACACCAGCGTCAGGATGCCGAACACCCAGTGCAGGGGCTGGCCGGCAAATGCGAACACCATCAAAGCCACACCGAGCAGAATGGTCACTGCATAAATCTGGAACGCGAGCCGCACCGAGGCCAGGATCGGCACCGCCCCCGCCACCATGCCGGCCAGCGCCAGACCGACCATGAAGCGATACGAATCCGAGTTGCCCCACATGATCAGGCCGCCACCGACCAGCCAACTGAGGCTGGTCAGGGCGATGCTGCGCACATATCGGTTGCGCCACGTCGCGGCCTGATCCGCTGCGGGACACGCGGCGACGAAACGCAACGACAGGCGATACCGACTCAGCGAAAGGGCGCACATCCACGCCCACCAAAAGACGATCACCGGGCCCGGTTGACTGATGTAGCCGAGGTAAGCGAGCAACGACGCCACCAGCAGATTGACGGCTTGCCCGATGCCCGCATTGCGAAACAGCAGCGCTGTCAACTGCGCCTGTACTGCCAGCGATCGGGGGGCTGAGTTGCTCATGGTCGATTCGGTAAACGGGTTGGCCTGGAGGAAAGGCCGCAGGCTGAAGTGCGTTCGGGCAGGCGCCCAGTTTAGCAATTCAAGAGGAAGACGCCCAACCGGGCAACTCCGTCCGAAAGATTTCCACCGCATCCGGCCCGCATCCGCCGGGCTTTCAGAAAGCGAAGTCCTTCACACGGGCGCGACGACTCCGTGCCAGAGTCGACCGCCCAACGTCACGGCATTCAGCAATCCCCAGAGCCCGAAAGCCAGTACGATCAGGCCCGACGCCAGACGCAGCGCGCGCCCCTGCACTGCGTTGCGAAAACGCACCAACAGCAGGCCGGCCAGCATCAGGTTGGGCAGGGTGCCGAGACCGAAGGCGAGCAGGGTCGCCGCGCCGCGCGCCGCGCTACCGGTGAGCAGTGCCATGGCCAGCACGCTATAGACCAGGCCGCAAGGCAACCAGCCCCAGAGCAGACCCAGCGGAAAGGCTTGGGCCGGGCCGCGCACCGGCAGGAAGCGCCCGGTCAATGGCTGCACGCGTCGCCACAGCCACTGTCCGCCGCGCTCGGCGAAGGCCAGCGCACCGGTGATACCGGTCAGATACACACCGAGCGCGACCATCATCAGGTTGGCCGCGACATACAGCGTCAACTGCACCGGCAGGACATTGTTGAGCAGCAGGCCGAGACTGCCCAGCGCACCCATCAGCGCGCCGGCCACCACGTAGCTGCTGATGCGGCCGAGGTTGTAGGCCAGATGCAGCATCCACGCCGGGCCGCCGGCACCTGGCTTGCCGGGCATCTGCAGCGTGAGCGCGGAAACGATGCCGCCGCACATGCCGGCGCAATGCACGCCGCCGAGCAGGCCGACAAGGAATACGGCGAGGAATCCGCTGTCCGGCATCTCGTAGTGGATGAAAGTCGGCGCTGGCGCTACGGCGCCGCGCGTGTCAGATGACCTTGGAGTAGCGTACCCGCTCGCGGTCGGTGCGCAGGTAGCGGTCGAAGGCCATGGCGATGCCGCGCACCAGAAGCCGGCCGCGCGGAAGCACGCTGATCCACTGGTCGTCGATGGTCAGCAGGCCGCCCTTTTCCATGTCGCGCAGGTCGTTCAGTTCCGAGGCGAAGTAGGACTTGAAATCGATCAGGTGGGCGATCTCGATCGATTCGATGGACAACTCGAAATGGCACATCAGCGCCTGGATGATGCTGCGTCGTAGCAAGTCGTCGGCATTGAGTTCGATGCCGCGAAAGATCGGCAGGGTGCCCTGGTCGAGGCTGTCGTAGTACTCGTCGAGCGTGCGAACGTTCTGGCAATAACTGGGGCCGACCTTGCCGATGGCAGAAACGCCGAAGGCCATCAGGTCGGCTTCGGCATGCGTCGAGTAGCCTTGGAAATTGCGGTGCAGCCGGCCCTGGCGCTGCGCCACGGCCAATTCGTCGTTGGGCTTGGCGAAATGATCCATGCCGATGAACACGTACCCGGCGTCGGTCAGGCGGCGGATCGCCAGTTGCAGGATCTGCAGGCGGGCGTCGGGAGACGGCAGGTCGGCTTCGTTGATGCGCCGTTGCGGCTTGGCCAGGCTGGGCAGGTGGGCATAGTTGTAGATCGAGAGGCGATCGGGATCGAGCTTGATGACCTCGTCCAGGGTATGGTTGAAGCTGATCACGTTCTGCTTCGGCAGGCCGTAGATCAGGTCGACGGAAATCCCCTTGAATCCGAACTCGCGCGCCGAGTCGATGACCAGCTTGGTTTCTTCCAAGCTTTGCACCCGATTGACCGCGACCTGTACCTCCGGCGAAAAATCCTGCACGCCGACGCTCATGCGGTTGAAGCCAAGGGCCGCAAGCTGCTTGACGTTGTCGCGACCGACCTTGCGCGGATCGACCTCGATCGAATACTCGCCACCGGGCAGCAGGCGGAAATGCTTGCGGATGATCTCCATCAGGCGCTGCATCTCGTCTTCGCTGAGGAAGGTCGGCGTGCCGCCGCCGAAGTGCAGTTGGACCACGTCGCGGCTGCCATCCAGCCCTGCTTCCTGCATTGCGATTTCCTTGCCCAAATACTTGATGTACTTGGCGGAACGGCCGTGGTCCTTGGTAATTATCTTGTTGCAGGCGCAGTAATAGCAGATGGTATTGCAGAAGGGGATGTGCACGTATAATGAAAGGGGTCGCCCTATGCCGCCCACCGTCCTCTTCCCAAGCCAGCGCATGTAATCGTCGGCGCCGAAAGCCTCGACGAAGCGGTCAGCCGTGGGATAGGAGGTGTAGCGCGGGCCATTGACGTCGAAGCGGCGAATGACCTCGGGGTCGAAGATGAGTTCCTGATAATCCATGGGTTGAATAGTACGGGATTGCGGCAAAAGGCGGCGCGTTTACCGCAGGCATCGTAAGATGCCGCAGTTGCGAATTGGTTGCATTGACAAATATCAAAGGGATACCCCGAACGGGGTAACAAAACAGCGTGCATGCAAACGTCAAGCAGAACGTAGTTCCGCTCATCACGCCGGGCCTCAAGGTCGCATGCTCTCAATGCAACTTGCGGGAGTTGTGCCTGCCTTTCGGCCTGTCGGACGAAGACATGTCGCGACTTGACCACCTGATCGGTGGCGGCCGCAAGCTCAAGCGCGGCCAGCACCTGTATCGTGCCGGAGATCCTTTTGAATCGATCTTCGCCGTCCGCGCCGGCTTCTTCAAGACGGATGTGCTCACCGAAGACGGCCGCGACCAAGTCACCGGATTCCAGATGGCCGGCGAGATCCTCGGCATGGACGGCATCAGCACCGAGGTGCATACCTGCAACGCCGTCGCTCTGGAAGACAGTGAAGTCTGCCTGATCCCGTTCGTCGAACTGGAAATGCTTTCCAGCGAAATCCATTCCCTGCAGCACCACCTGCACAAGGTCATGAGCCGCGAAATCGTGCGCGACCACGGCGTGATGATGCTGCTCGGCACCATGCGCGCCGAAGAGCGCTTGGCGGCCTTCCTGCTTAACCTGTCGCAACGCTTCAGCGCCCGCGGCTATTCGCCGGCCGAGTTCCACCTGCGCATGACGCGCGAAGAAATCGGGTCCTATCTCGGACTAAAGCTGGAAACGGTCAGCCGCGCCTTTTCGCGCTTCCAGGACGAAGGCCTGATCTCGGTGCAGCAAAAGCACGTTCGGATCGTGGATATTCCCGGACTCAAGGCGCTGCTTGCGCCGCCCGACGGCCGCATCGGCTAAAGCATTCCGAAAACGCCCAGTGGCTGGCGCGTCAAAGCCACGGTCACGATCCATCCGAATACCGCCATCGACGCCAGCCAGCAGGCAATGCGCAAACGCCGGGTACTTGCTTCGCGCAATGCCAGCACACCGAGGATGATGTAGGCGATGATCCCGAACACCTTGGCCGTGACCCAGTCGACGACGAAGGGATACTGACCCGACATCGCCGCCAGCGTCAATGCCGCGATCAGCAGTACGGTGTCGTTGATATGGGGCAGCACCCTGACCCAGCGCGCAGCGAGCAGCGGCGAATTCCGCATCATCAGGATCCCGCGCAGGAAGAATCCGGTCAGGCTGAGGACCACGCTGATCACATGCACGTACTTGACGGCGAGGTACATGCGCTTAACCCGGCTTGCCGTCCAGGCGCGGTCGCCAGAACGCCGGCGCAAAGCGCCACGCCCACAGGGCGAAGGCGCCCAGCCAGAGCACTGACGACAACCACGTCATCAGGTGGCCGCCCGGCATGGCCGGCATGTCGCTGACGACACGCAACACGGCGGCCGCCTGCATCATGCAGAAGGCTCGCCACATTGCCGAGTCCGCCGCGACCGGCCGACCGGAATGACCCATGGTAACCCGCGACGCCATGCCGATCAGCATCGAGGCGAAGAATCCCAGCGTCAGCGCATGGAGCGGCGCCTGCCCGAGCACGCCCGGCATCGCGTGCCAGGAAATGCTTTGCACTGCAAACAGGGCAAATGCCGGCGCAACCCACAAGAACGCGACGTGCAGGACGGCGACCATCCGGTTGTCGATCGCGCCACGGGCCCACCATAGCCAACTCAGTCGGCCAGCCACGAGCATTGCCGGGAGGTCCGCAAGCCAGAGAAACTGCGGCAATTCCAATGTCGCCAACAGGCCGTGACCGAGACTGGCACCCAGCATGACGCGCAAGGCCCAAACCGGGCGATGCACCACATAGCCGCGCACCGCTGAACTGGTGAAAAACGGCAGCATGCGGTGTGCGACCGTAAGGAAGACCGGCAGCAGGAAGCCCCAGACTGCAAATGAAATTCCCGCGCGCGCCCAGAGCAGGGCGCCGCCATTGGCAAACGCCGCGAAGGCGCCCAGCCCGGCAGCACCGAGCCAGGCCGCGACTGCGATGCTGACAATGTGCTCGCGCTGTTCCGCCCTGTGCAGGGCAAGGCGGGTCAGCGTCAGGGCCACTCCGATCCAGCCAGCCAGGATCACGACAATACCCGCCAGCAGCAAGGCCGGCAAAAACAACGAAACCCAGACCAGCAGCCAGCCGCCGGCAAGCAGCAGGAAGGCCGGCACGAAGCCGCGCTGCGGCAAGTCGCCTGCGCCTTGCCAGCGCGGCCCGGCGGTAAGGATGAAACCAAAGATGAAAAAGGGAAACACGCCAGAGGCAATCAGCATCGCGTGCAAGAAGGATGGTGGGAACCGTGACAATAGCGGCCACGCCGGCGGCGACCAGAGTCCGGCATAATGCCCCCCTGTCTGCAAGGACCAGAAGGCCATTGCCAGCAACGCCTGTACGGTTCCACCAAGGAACATCACCCGGTGCGGTGCGGCGAAGAAGACAGGCAGGCGACTCATGCCGCTACCGACCAACCGAGAGCATCGTCATGCACGAAACCCGACTCGACATTCCGCAGATACTTTCCCGCCTGCCCCTGTTCCAGGAACTGGCAACGGAGCAGATCGCCGCGCTCGAACCGGCGTGTCGCGAGCGCCGACTTGCCAAGGGCGAGATGCTGTTCCAGAAGGGTGACCTGGCCAAGGGGTTTTACGTCGTGGTATTCGGCCAGATCAAACTGGCCTTCCCGTCCTCGCAGGGAAACGAGAAGGTCATGCAGATCGTCGGCGCGCGCCAGAGCTTCGGCGAGGCGATCATGTTCCTCAATCGACCCTGTCCGGTATTTGCCGAAGGCTTGGTCGACAGCCTGTTGCTGCACATCGGCAGCGGACCGGTGTTTGCACTGCTTGAATCCGACCCGCTGTTCGCCCGGCGCATGCTGGCCGGACTCTCGATGCGCCTGCATTCCCTGGTGCAGGACGTCGAAACCTATTCCCTGCGCTCCTCGGCACAGCGCGTGGTCGGCTACCTTTTGCAGCAGTGTCCCCAGGAAGGCGCTTGCGAAGGCTCGTTCGACATCTCGCTGCCGACGTCGAAGCAGGTGATCGCCTCGCGCCTCAACCTGACCCCGGAAACGCTCTCGCGAATTTTTCACGATCTGGCGGTCAATGGACTGATTGGCGTCAGCGGAAAGCAGATCACGATCAAGGATGCAAAACGACTGCGCGAATTTGATCTGTGAATCGACGGTAACGCCTGATCGCCCCGATCAGGTTCCAGGCCAGCCATGCGCAGGAAGCCGCGAAGGCGACGCCGGCAAGTCGCGCCAGCGCCGGTTGCCAGACCGCGGCAAGCAGCAGCAGCAAGGCAAGTACATGCAGGCGTAGCTGCCCGATCATGTTGTCCGCCGGAATCATTTTTTTCATGTTCGGCACGGCGGAGATCGGCGCGCCCAGTCGCTGCAGATGCAGCCAGTTGAGGAAGGGCGTGATCTTGTACATCATTCCCGTGATGGCCGACACGAAGACACCGACGAAGACCAGCACACCGAGCCAGACGATCGCCCGCGGGTCATCGCCGAACTCCGGATGCAGGCGAACCAGCGCACCGGATAGCGCGAATCCCAGCATCGATACCATCGCCACCCTGAAGTAAAGCGACGTCGCATCGTCGACCTTCCTGCGCCGGGTGTATTGCAGCCACAGGGTCATCACGGCGTAGGCCGAAAACACCAACAGCAGGGGCAGTGCGATCGCCGTTGTCCACTGGTCGTCGTCGAACATGAGCCTGGATGACCACGCGCACAGCAGCATCAGAAGCAGCGGTCCGAAGCCACGTGTAAACCAAAGCGGATAGGGCCGCGTCAACTGGAACATCGGTACCACGTGGTAGGACACCCCCGCCAGCAGCATCAGCGCCCACCCGCCGAGCGCCCAAGCCAGATGGACATTGGTCAGTTCGATGATCGGCAGGTTGAGTCCGCGTGCCAGAGCCTCCGCCAGTAACGAACCCAGCAGGACCGTAACCGCCAGTCCGCCGATCGCCATGCGCATCGACCACAGGGTCATTCCGGTTGCCGGCGTGCGCCAAAGCGCAAGCGCAACCGCCACGACAAGACCGCCGACGCCGAGGAGGAACAGCGGCACAGCTGCGGACAACAGGGTCGGATGACTGAACAGCAGCCCAGCCACCAGCAGCAGCGCCGCCATTGCCAGCAAGGGATGAACTACATTCGCGACCAGTCGGGGACGCCAGACATTGCCGCCAACCGCGACGGGAATGAACTGGAACAGAGCGCCACTCATGGCCTGCAACATGAAACCGGCCCCGACCAGATGCGTCAGCGCCAGTGCTTCCGGAGTCCAACGCGAGACCAACGCATCGCCGCCCGACCACGCGAGGAGCAATCCCGCCAGTACGCCAAACCACGGAGCCACCAGGAAGAACCGGTAAGGCACCGAAATCGGCGGCGCCTGATCGAAGGAAAGGTTGGGGTGCATCCCTTCGTGCCCGCTCAGCCTGGCTGCTTGCGAATCCGGACCTCGCGGGTTCCTTCAGGCAACAGATTCTCTGTCCATTCGTATCCGTTGTTCTTCAGGATATTGAACAGGGGATGCGGCTGGCAATACAACAACAACAACAGTTCATCACCGTCTGGCAGCCGTTCCAGCGCCTCCAGCGTCCGCTCCATCGGTTCCGGCGGCTGCATCTCGCGCCCATCAATCACCCTGGTCATGATGCCTTCAGACGTTCAGACAATGTAGCGCCTACGTCAGAGCCGACCAGCGCGTTGTCGCACATGGGATAGAGAATGTTCTCCTCCTTCATGTTGTGCTGCTGCATGAGGATGAGTAGGGTTTCGGCGGCTCCGCTGAAGGCGTCATCGTCACAGTCAGCCAGGCCGCCGCTCATCTGCTCAAGCAGGTCGCGCATCTGGCGATGTTCTCCGCGCATGACCTCGGTCGGACCCGACGTCATGCCGGTGGCCGCCTCGAAGGCTGGGAAAAGAAGCTGTTCCTCAGTTGAGAAATGCGTCTCGAGCTGGTTGCGCAACAGTGCAAACGCCTTTGCGCCCGCCTCCCAGTCGCCATTGCCGCAAGCGCTTTCGGCATCGGCAAATATTTCATCGCAATGCTTGTGGTGCTGGAACAGCGGAGTAGTTATCGACATGATGGCGGATCCGGGCTGGAGGTTGGCTGATTCTGGATGGGCCACCGGCGCCAAGCATTGACGGCGGTCAAGTCCGCTGCCGGCTCACGCCTTCAATACCCCTACTTCCAATTGGGAGAACCAGTCGATGAAACGCCCGACATCCGCACCGCAGTAGATGGCGCCATGCTGCGGACAGAGCATGTCTATTTTCATTTCCGAAGCACGTGTGCACCAGTCGAGCTTGGCCTTTTCGGACCCCATCCATCGCTTATGAAAAGCTTCCGCATGCCGGACATGCCAGTCAAAGTCCTCGACGAACACGCCATCTTCCTCAGGCGGCAGCAGTGCCGCACCCACATCTCCCGTGAAGAGAATCCGCGCCTTGGGATCGTATAGATGAAAATTCCCCGGTGAATGCAGATAGTGCGCGGGTATCGCCTGCAACAGAATGGAACCCACGTCAATCTCCATGCCACCGTCGGGAATCGGCACCAGGCTCTTGGCCTGCCCTGCAAAGTGAGGCACAAAGGTCTGCCACAACCAGCTCAGGTAACACTTGATCCCGGGATTGTGTTCTATCCAATGCGACAGTGACGAGCAGACGTCGGGATCCTGATGCGAAGCGAATATTTTTCCTATTCGGCCTGGATCGATACGTGTGCTGACCGCCGAGAAGATCGCCGGAAAGACCTCGCTGCCACCGGGATCGAGGAGAATCGCTTCGCCGCCGCTGGTCACCAGGTATTCGTTGGTATCGACCAGAAAATCCGGGCGGTTCGCATCGCGAACCATGGCAAGCCACTGATGGTCGCCGTCTTCATAGATCGCCTGCGCGGTCTTCATCAATATGGGTCCTTCCCGTATCCATGATCGGACTGCCTAGCCAACTTTGACCATTCGGATGAGCCGCAGACTATCGAAATCGCCACCAAGCCAAGCTTTTGCATGAAATGAGCTTACCAGCATGGCGGCATGGGAAACAAGGGGGAGCGGGCAATGCACTTCCCGATGGCATCACCACGACAGGAAGACGCGGCAAGGTGCCGGGCGGCAAAACCGGAACCTTGCGCGACAAGGTTGCATGCCGCGCCGCACTGACCGTCAGGATTCCAGTACGTAAGTACCCGGTGCGTCGGCCAAAGCGGGATGAGTGCGATTCGAGACGGTTGGCGCCGACACCAACGGGCCGGATTGCGGCTTGATCCACTCCATCCAGTCCTCCCACCAACTGCCGTGGCGCAACTCCGCACGCTCGCGCCACTCGTCGGGCGTATCGTGGCGCTCCGCGCCGCCGACATGGAAGTCACGCTTGGGTGGAGTGACGACCGGATTGACGATCCCGAGGATGTGCCCGGACGTCGACAACACGTAGCGCCGCGGCCCGGCGACAAAGTTGTTGATGCGGAAGGTCTGGCGCCAGGGCGCTATATGGTCGTCCTCGGCTGATACGGCGTAGAGCGGTTGGGAAATCCTTCCTAGGTCGATATCCTCGCCGGCGAGCTTGAGCGCGTCCTTCTTGATCAGCAGGTTCTCAAGGTAGAAATTACGCAGATACCAGCTGTGCATTTTTGCCGGCATGCGAGTGGCGTCCATGTTCCAGAAAAGCACGTCGAACGGTGGCGGCGCCTCACCGAAAAGGTAGCCGCGAACCACGTAGTGCCAGACGAGGCTGTTGGAGCGCAGCAGTCGGAAAGCTGAGGCCATTTCCTTGCCGTCCAGATAGCCTTTCTCGGCCATCGACTTCTCCAGCCACTTAATGCTGTTCTCATCAAGAAACACTTCGATGTCGCCCGGCTTGTGGTAATCCACCAGCGTCGTCAGCAGGGTGACCGACGTCACGGGCACATCCTTTTTCGTATAGTGGGCATTGGCCCAGGCCATCCAAGCCGTCAGCGCGGCGCCGCCAATGCAGTAGCCCACCGCATGCACCTTGTCCGAACCAGACAGGGCTTGGGCAGTTTCGATGAGCTTGCCGATGCCATCGGTCAGGTAGTCGTCGAACGCAACATCGCGCATGTCGGCACCGGGGTTCTTCCAGCTGGTGATATAGACGTCGAAACCCTGGTCGACCAGAAACTTGACCATGCTTTTCTTGGCATTCAGGTCGAGGATGTAAAACTTGTTGATCCAGGGGGTCACAATGACAATCGGCGTTTTGTAGACCTTTTCGCGGCTAGGCACATAGTGGATAACCTCGAGGAGGCGATTGCGAAACACCACCTTGCCTGGCGTCGTCGCGAGATCCTTGCCAACAACGAAGTCGGTCGGGCGTGCCATCTGCACATCGCCGGCCTGGAAATCGGTAAGAAAATTGTTGAAGCCCTTCAACAGGCTCTCGCCGCGCGTCTCGATGGCCTTTTGCATGGCCTCGGGGTTGCTCAGCAGAAAATTGGTCGGGGCCACTGCGTTGAGCCATTTGCGCCACCAGAATGCAGCCCGCCGCCGATCACGGCTCGAGAGTCCCGGTGTGTCGTAGAGCATGTCCTGTACCTGGTGGGTAAGCATCAAGTACCACTCTTTGACAATGTCCCAACTGGCTGATTCGCTCCAGACGGGTGAGGCGAAGCGCGTGTCGTCAGGATTCGGCAACACAACATCCTTGCTCGGCATGCCTAACGCGCGATGCCATGAATGCGTCTGCAAGTCCCACATCTTCGCCGAAAAACTGGTTAGCGCCTCCGACATCTCCTGGGGATGGCTCAGCCAGGCCAACTGGGCATGCAGCAATGGCGTCGCCATGCCGATCGGATCCACATTGGCCTCGACGGCCTGATGTACGGCCCGCCACGCCGCCTGCGGCGTCTGGGGAATCTTGGTCTGCCTTGTCGTGCTCATGATATTTTCTCCACTTCCTGACTGCTGCGCTATCCTGCCGCATGCTCATTGGTATTGTGCCCCATGCCCCTCGGGTATAGTTCGGGCTGCTATTGATCTTGATCAACGCTGTCGCTGTTTAGTGCGCTAGCCTAGATCGACCAACACAAGGACCCATGCCCATGTTCAAGCACATACTCGTTCCAACCGATGGATCGCAGCTATCGGGTGACACCGTGAAGCGCGCCATCGAATTCGCCAGGGAAACTTCGGCGAGGATTACCTTCTTTTTTGCCAAGCCTGACTATCCGGTGGCTTTTTACGGGGAGGGCGCGCTCATCGATCCCACCACGCCGGACAAGTTCGCCGAGATGGCAGAGCAGCAGGCCCGGGAAATACTGACGGCGCACGAAGCCTCGGCCAAGGCTGCCGGCGTTTCCTGCGCAAGCGTGACTTCGATCAGCGACATTCCTTACGAAGCAATTATTGCTGCGGCCGAGAAGGTTGGTGCCGACCTGATCTTCATGGCTTCGCACGGCCGACGCGGAATCAGCGGCCTATTGCTCGGATCCGAAACCCAGAAGGTACTCACGCATTCGAAGATTCCCGTGCTGGTTTACCGGTGACCGACTGACGCTGGCCTTGGTCCGGTTCCGCCGCAGCCGATGGCGAGCGGATACGCATGCTTAACTCCGCCCTGAGCGTCATCCACGAGGAGCACCGTTCGCTGGCGGCGGTAGTGCAGGGATTGCGCTACATTGCGAGCGAGAGTGTCGTGAACAACACGCTTCCGGACTTTGGCGTGCTTCGGGCGATGGTCTTCTATCTGGACGAGTTTCCGGAAAAGCTTCACCACCCCAAGGAAGACTCCTACCTATTCGCACGGTTGCGCGAACGGACGCACGAAGCCGATTCGGTGATCGACGTACTAGAGCAACATCACGCCGAAGGCGGACAACGGGTACGTGACCTGGAAAAGGCGTTGGATCGATTCGAAGGCGGAGCAGTCGACGGACGCAAGGAGTTCTCCGAAGCCGTCGCGGTATTTGCAGAAGCAATGCTCGATCACATTGCCAGCGAAGAGCAAACCCTTATCCCACTCGCCCGCAAGCATCTGAGCCCGGCAGACTGGGTGGAAATCGGTGCCGCGTTTGGGGAGAACGGCGATCCCCGTTTCGACGCGGCCGCAGATCTTGAATGCCGCGACCTGTTTTCCCGGATCCTCAGGTTGGCGCCGCCACCGAACGGAACGGGGCCGATCAGGGCCTGAATCGATTCCTCCTCGCCGGAAGGCGCATCAACTCGTCGTATCGTGGCCAGGCGAGGTGCTGCCGACGCCCTTGTTTACTTCTGCGGCGCCCACCTGCAGAAAGACAGTCATCAAGCTCGATGCGGCACAAACCATCCAGAACCCGAAAAATCCGATCGAATACGTGGCGATCTTCGAGAAGTGCACGGGTTCGCCGAATAGATAGAGTTCCTGCGGATCGATCACCGTGAAGAAGATGCCTTCGGCGACTCCGGCGACGATGAACGAAGGCCACAGCACCCACAGGATTTTCTGCATTGCTCGTCTCCCCTATTCGGCGCGCCCAGCCTACTTCGCGTTTCTCGCGTCTTCTTCGGCCTTCTTCTTGGCGTACACGACGAAGTAGGCGCCCATGACGATTACAGCACCGATAGTGAACAGACTGAGAAGACCAATGTCGCTACCGACCAAAAGTTTCCAAGCTTCCATGATGCTATCTCCTATCTATGAAAAGTCAGTTCCGGATATCTGCCGGCACGGCGACCGTGCCCGGGTTGCCGATGACAGTTTCTCCATTGGCCGGAAGGACGACATTGCCCATCAGTCGCCAGGTCTTGCTCTCATCTTCGACCAACACCAGCCAATGACCGGCGGCAGGAAGGCGAACCTCGCCGGAATAGGTATCCCCATTGCGCAGCAGGACGCGAGACTGATCGAGACCCGCGCGTGTCGGGTGCGAAATCGTCAGAAACAGCGTTGGCGGCATGACGAACCCGGGGTCGCCGGCTTGCAGCCGCACCGACAGGGTTTCCATCGAAATCCGCACTCCGGCCCGGAGGCCGCTTTTCACTGCGCGTTCGCTTTGTGCAATGGTCTGGTTCGCTGCCAGACCCTTGCGGTAATAGTCATCCGTTACCAAACCATCGTTGCTGGTTACTGCCAGCCACGCGGTGTAAATCCCCGCGACGATCACAATGAAGGGTCCGGTGGCCAGGATCCAGGGCCAGGGTTCGCGGTACCAGGGGCGCGCTGCGACCGAGTTCATTTTCTCGTCCTTCATGGTTGCAGGAAACTGGCCTTCTCGTGCACGGCGACTTTTTCGTCGGCCAGCGATTTCACGTCGAAGAATATTTGGTTCGAACCTTTCCGTCCCGCATCCGGCGGCACCCGGACCTGAACAGAAAAGCTGCGCGCACCGGCGGCAGGTACTTCCAGGATGCGCTCGCCGACCATGTCGATGCCGGGCAACCCTGATACGCTGACAGCATACTTGTGCGGCGCTTCGGAGATATTGATGACGTGCAGGCGGTACACGTTTTCAATCAAGCCGCCTTCCACCTCCCGCGCCAGCGTAGCACGGTCGCGAATGACATCGACCCGAAGGCTGGGCTTGGTGGCGATTCCCCAGACAAAAGCGACACAAATCGCACCCAGGATGACGGCATAGATTATGACCCGGGGCCGCACTACGTGGCCGACGATTTCCTTCCACCCCCAGTGCGACGCAATGGCGTGCTCGGTTGAGTACCGGATCAGACCCTTCGGATAGCTCATCTTTTCCATGACCTGATCGCAGGCATCGATGCAGGCGGCGCATCCAATGCATTCATACTGCAAACCATCGCGAATGTCGATTCCGGTAGGGCAGACCTGCACGCAAATACCGCAATCGACGCAGTCGCCCTTGGCGATCGCCTTTGGATCAACACCCTTTTTCCGTGCGCCGCGAGGTTCCCCGCGTTCGGTATCGTAGGTGATGGTCAGCGTATCGGGGTCGAACATGACGCCCTGGAATCGCGCGTAGGGACACATGTGCTTGCAGACCTGTTCGCGCATGTGACCGGCGAACAGATAGGTAAACGCGCCGTAGAAGATCATCCAGAAGGTTTCCCATGGCCCCAGGGAAAAGCTCCAGACCGAACCCCACAACGTCTGTATCGGCGTGAAGTAACCAACGAAGGTAAATCCGGTCCAGAGCGACAGCAAGGTCCATGAGCCGTATTTCGCGGAGCGCAGCCACAGCTTGCGCGCACTCATTGGAGCGGCATCGAGCTTGATGCGGGCATTGCGTTCGCCCTCGATCTTCTGTTCGATCCAGGTGAATATTTCCGTATAAACGGTTTGCGGGCAGGCATAGCCGCACCACAGGCGTCCGCCAACCGCCGTAAACAAGAACAGCGAATAAGCCGAAATGATCAGGAGGATCGCCAGAAAAATCACGTCCTGCGGCCAGAAGATCATGCCGAAAATATAGAACTTGCGTTCGACCAGATCGAACAGTACCGCCTGGCGACCGTTCCACGGCAACCAGCAGAGTCCATAGAACACCAGTTGGGTAAACCAGACCAGGGCCCAGCGCCAAGTCGCGAAGATGCCGCTAACTGCGCGCGGATGAACCTTGCGATGGACTTCGTAAAGGCTTTCTTCGACGAAATCCGGCTTCACTTCCAGTGCGGGATTGGGAGCGCTCGAAGGACGCATTATCGTATTAATATATTCTGATGTGCTAACTAGCGATTTCCCCGGTACCAGTAACTCTGGTACCGGGGAAAAAGGTGCAGTCTATTTCTTTTCTGCGGGTGCCGCTTGCGGCGCAGCCTGGGGAGCCGCTTCCGGCGCAGCTGCAGCTGGTGCGTCCTTCTGCCCGCCGCCGAGACCATACACGTAGGCGGTCAGCAGATGCACCTTGGCATCACCGAGAAACTCGCCGAACGCGGGCATGCGATTGGCGCGACCCTTGGTGATGGTTTCGATGATCGTCTCTTCCGCGCTGCTGTATAGCCAGATCTTGTCAGTCAGATTCGGCGCGACGCCGACCATGCCCTTGCCGTCTGGACCATGGCAGGCGGCACAAGCCGGCGCAAACAGTTCCTTGCCGCGCTGGGCACGAATCGAATCGGTCGAAAGCCCCGACAGCGACCGCACATAGCTTGCCAGATCCTTGATCTGGTCGCCGTTCAGGTCCGGCTTGACGCCCTTGGCCGGCATCATCGCGTCCCGCCCCTTGAAGATCGACTCCTTGATCTGGGCGGGTGTGCCGCCGAACAGCCAGTCGTTGTCCGCCAGATTGGGGAAACCGCGAGCACCCTTGGCATCGGAACCATGGCACTGAGAACAGTAGGTCAGGAACAGGCGCTGGCCCATTTCCCTCGCTTCGCTGTTGGCGGCCACGGTCATGATGTCCTGCTGCTGGTACTTCTTGAAAATTGGCCCGTACTGGTCATCGGCCTTCTTCATCTCGCCGTCGTACTGCCCGGCGGACGACCAGCCGAACTGGCCCTTGTAGGTTCCCAGGCCAGGATACATCGCCAGATAGAACAGCGAGAAGACGATCGTGATGTAGAACAGCCAGCGCCACCAGCTGGGCAGCGGATTGCTGAACTCCTGCAGATCCTCGTCCCAGACGTGACCCGTGGTTTCGCCTTCCACATGCCGCGCACTGCTTTGCGACCAGAGGAACACGCCACAACCGATGATGCTAACGAGCACGATGCCCACTACATAGATATTCCAGAAGCCGCTGACAAAATCACTCATGATGATTTCCTTTCCTGATTCTTCGTAACCTGCGGTCCGGTCGGCACAAACGGGCTGTCATCGTCGAGCGGCAGCATCGCCGCCTCGTCGTAAGTCTGTTTGCGCCGGTCCGAATACGCCCACCAGACGATGCCTATGAAGGCGATGAACGCCAGCACCGTAAACAGTGAACGCAGATCGTTGATGTCCATTTGCTTACCTGGTCTGCTTGAGCGCAGTACCGAGTCCCTGCAGGTAGGCGATCAAGGCGTCGAGTTCGGTGGCACCCTCGATGGCTTTCTTCGCACCTGCGATTTCCGCATCGGTATAGGGTACGCCGACCACGCGCAAGGCTCTCATCTTGCTCTCGATCGCCTCGTCCTTGAGCGGCCGGTCCAGCCAAGAGTAAGCAGGCATGTTCGACTCGGGCACCACGTCACGCGGATTCAGCAGGTGGGTCTTGTGCCACTGGTCCGAGTAACGGCCACCGACACGCGCCAGATCCGGCCCGGTACGCTTGGAACCCCACTGGAACGGATGGTCATAGACGAACTCGCCTGCGACCGAATAGTGGCCATAGCGCTCGGTTTCGGCGCGGAACGGACGAATCATCTGCGAATGGCAGTTGTAACAGCCTTCACGGATGTAAATGTCGCGTCCCGACAGGCGCAGCGGACTGTAGGGCTTGACCAGGTCGTTGGTCGGGGTGGTGGTGGATTTCTGGAAAAACAGCGGAACGATTTCCAGCAGACCACCCACACTGATGGTGAGGATGGTGAGGACGATCATCAGTCCCACGTTCCGTTCGATTTTGTCATGCGTCAACATGATTTATGGCTCCTTAATCTGTGCGATCGGGCTCAATGAGCCGCTGCGGGTGCGAGTACAGGCGCATTGACTGCCTTGCCACCCGCCATGGTCAGGAACATGTTGTAGGCCATGATCAACATGCCCGAGAGGAACAGCAGGCCTCCGAGCAGGCGAATGGTCCAGAACGGATAGGTCGCCTTCACCGACTCGACGAAGGAGTAGGTCAGCGTGCCGTCCACGTTCGTGGCGCGCCACATCAGGCCCTGCATCACGCCGGCAATCCACATCGAAGCGATATAGAGCACGACGCCGATGGTGGCGATCCAGAAATGGACTTCGATCAGCTTCTTCGAATGCATCTCGGGCTTGCCGAACAGGCGCGGCAACAGGTAGTAGATCGAGCCGATGGAAATCATCGCGACCCAGCCCAGGGCGCCGGAATGCACGTGGCCGACGGTCCAGTCGGTGTAGTGCGACAGCGCATTGACCGTCTTGATCGACATCATCGGGCCTTCGAAGGTCGACATGCCGTAGAAGGACAGCGAGGTGATCATGAACTTCAGGATCGGATCGTCGCGCAGTTTGTGCCAGGCGCCGGACAGCGTCATGATGCCGTTGATCATGCCGCCCCACGACGGTGCCAACAGGATCAGCGAGAAGATCATGCCGACGCTCTGGGTCCAGTCGGGCAAGGCGGTGTAGTGCAGGTGATGCGGACCCGCCCACATGTAGGTGAAGATCAGCGCCCAGAAGTGCACAACGGACAGGCGGTAGGAATACACCGGGCGTCCGGCCTGCTTCGGCACGAAGTAGTACATCATGCCGAGGAAGCCGGCGGTCAGGAAGAAGCCCACCGCGTTGTGGCCGTACCACCACTGAATCATTGCATCCTGCACCCCGGCATAGGCCGAGTATGACTTCGGCGTCAGGATGCCGGCGGCCATCACCGGAACCGCCGCGCTATTCACTAGGTGCAGAACCGCGACAGTCAGGATGAAGCCGCCGAAAAACCAGTTCGCCACGTAAATGTGCGAGACCTGACGCTTGATGATGGTGCCGAAGAACACCACGGCGTAAGACACCCACACCAGCGTGATCAGGATGTCGATCGGCCACTCGAGCTCGGCATACTCCTTGCCGGAGGTGAATCCGAGCGGGAGCGACAATGCCGCCAGGACGATGATCAACTGCCAGCCCCAGAAGGTGAAAGCGGCCAGTCCCGGCGCAAACAAGGGCGCATGACTCGTGCGCTGCACCGCGTAGTAGGACGTGGCGAACAGCGCGCAACCGCCAAACGCGAAAATTACCGCGTTGGTATGCAACGGACGCAAGCGACCGTAGCTAAGGAATTCGTGCACGTTCAGTTCCGGCCAGACCAGCTGGGCGGCGATGATTACGCCCACCAGCATGCCGACGATGCCCCAGATTACGGTCATCACAGCGAACTGGCGCACGACTTTGTAGTTGTAAGTCGCCTGCGATTGCATGATGGATTCACCTCACATAGACAAAAAAAACCGTGGCCCGTACTGCGATTGATGCGGTGCAGTATGGAAATTTGGGCGCAGATTACTCTCGAATTCCAAGCGCCGTTTGATGTAGGTCAAAATATATCCGACTTCAAGAACAATAACAATGAAATCAATATGGTTTATGTCTGGATGGGGTGTCCTTCTTGCCCGCGAAGAATGCAGGTGCGCAGATTCGACAAAAAAAAAGGGTGCGCAGCGCGCACCCCTAACCCCAACAGAGAGCCTTCGGGTGACGGCATTCAGCCATCACCATAAAACCCGTAGCCAGTATGGTCAATTCTTGCTCCCCCCGCTTTGATCTGGGTCAACCGAAGGGCGCTTCGCGGGTGCGGCGGCCTTGTCGTCGTCCATCAGGATGCGGTAGCCCGGGCCGTCCAGATCCTCGTATTGCCCGCTGCGCAAGGACCACCAGAAAAGTGCGGCGATGACAAAGACCAGCACCAAGGAGAGCGGGATCAGCAAATACAGGATGTCCATGCCGTCCATTATCGCCGTTGCAGCCTCAATGCATTGAGCACCACCAGCAGCGAACTGGCCGACATGCCGATACCGGCCATCCAGGGCGTCACCCAGCCGGTCATGGCCAGCGGAATCGCAAGAAAGTTGTAGGCGAAGGCCCACACCAGGTTCTGTTTCACGATGCGCAAGGTTCGCCGCGCCAGGGCCAGCCCGTCGGGCAATGCCTGCAAGTCGTTGCCGAGCAGCACCACGTCGGCATTGGCGCGAGCCAGGTCTGCGCCGCCGCCCATGGCGATCGAAACCTGTGCTTGCGCCAGTACTGGCGCATCGTTGACCCCGTCGCCTACCATGGCCACCGTCGCCCCGGCTTCCTGAAACGCCTTGAGCGCTGCGTGCTTGTCTTCCGGCGAAAGTCCGCCTCGTGCATCGTCGATGCCCAGCGCCGCACCAACCCTCGCCGCTGCTGCCGGTGCATCGCCGCTGAATATCGAAAGCTGGATGCCGGCCCTCGCGAGACCAGCCACCATTGCCGCGGCCTCGTGGCGCAATCCGTCGCTTAGGCGAAAGAATGCCTGCCAACCCTGCGCGCTTCCCAGTGCAATCACCGTGTCGCCAACGCCGACTGCCGCCAGCGCATCGGCCGGAATCGCCAGGCCGTGCAGGCCGGCGACGAAATCGGGACGGC
>JBIKLV010000049.1:0-26978 GCA_044359585.1 Sulfuritalea sp.
TCGGCGCCCTGGAACGTGGCAGAAGCCCGCCTTTGCGCACCCTGCACGTGGTCGCCAGCAGCGAGGTACATCCCGAACTCTGGGCGACGGTCGACCAGATCAAGAACAATGCCGGCTTCCCTTGTGCCGTCGATCCGCTCGCGCGCGCGGAAGTGGCGCTGGTGTGGGCCGGCCACAAGGCCCACATCGGTGATCCAAAGGGAGCGGAGCAAGTGGGAGCGCGTGCGCAGCAGCTGCTGGGCGCCGCAGGCGACGAGGTCCGGCGTTGCTTCGCCGTGACGGAAGTCGAGCCGGTTCAGCCAGGCTTGCCGCGAATGGTGCCGGTGCCCACGCCCAGATCCACGGCCGCACCCTCGTCCGTCACGGCATCGGCACCCGCGCCGAATCCGGAACCGCCTGCAGCCGGAAGCGCGGCCACCGCGAGGTTTGTCGATATCGTGCAACTACCGAGCGATGCCCTGTTTCCCTTCGGTGCGACGCGGCTGAATGCGGCGCGCAGCGAATCCCTGCGCGACCTGGCGCAACGCATACGCGCAACACCGAAGCTCGTCGCCGTGCGCATCGGCGGCCACACTGACCGGCTGTCGCGCAGTGGTCCGGAATTCAACCGGCGGCTTGGCGAGGCGCGCGCCCGCGCGGTCGGCAACGCACTCGCCGCGCACGGCGTCAAGGCAGCGCTGATTGCTGCCAACGGCCATGGTGATACCCGGCCGGTGGTGGAGTGCCCCGGCCGGCGCACCCGGGCCATCATCGATTGCCTCGCGCCCAATCGCCGCGTGGTGATCGAGATCGAACGCGCCGATTGATCCGGCGGAGAGTCAGTGCCGTATCGCCGGCGCCGACTTTTGAATAAGAAATGGGAGCCGCGGCTCCCATTTTTCCATCGACGAACAAGTTTTCGTCAGGCGGTCGGTTCGTCGCGGCTGGCGCGCTTGCGCTCGTGCTCCTTGAGGAAGCGCTTGCGCAGGCGAATCGACTTCGGCGTGATCTCGACCAGTTCGTCGTCGGCGATGAACTCGACGGCCGACTCCAGCGTCATCAGGATCGGCGGCACCAGGCGCACGGCTTCGTCGGTGCCCGACGAGCGCACGTTGGTCAGTTGCTTGCCCTTGATCGGGTTTACCACGAGGTCGTTGTCGCGGCTGTGGATGCCGATGATGATGCCCTCGTAGAGCGGGTCGCCGTGGCTGACGAACATGCGGCCGCGATCCTGCAACTTCCACAGGGCGTAAGCCACTGCGGCGCCGTTGTCCTGCGAGATCAGTACGCCGTTGCGGCGTTCGGCCATGACGCCGGCCATCGGGCCGTAGTCGTCGAAGATGTGGCTGGCCATGCCGGTGCCACGGGTCGCGGTAAGGAACTCTCCCTGGAAGCCGATCAGGCCGCGGGCCGGAATGCGGTACTCGAGCCGCACGCGGCCCTTGCCGTCGGATTCCATGTTGAGCAGTTCGCCGCGACGGCGGCCAAGCTCTTCCATCACGGCGCCCTGATTGTCGTTTTCGATATCGACGGTGAGCAGTTCATACGGCTCGCACTTCTCGCCGTTGATCTCCTTGAACAGCACACGCGGGCGCGACACGGCCAGTTCATAGCCTTCGCGACGCATGGTTTCGAGCAGGATGGTCAGGTGCAGTTCGCCGCGCCCCGAGACCAGGAATACGTCGGCATCCTCGGTTTCCTCGACGCGCAGGGCGACGTTGGACAGCAGTTCCTTTTGCAGGCGCTCGCGGATCTGGCGGCTGGTGACGTACTTGCCTTCCTTGCCGGCCAGCGGCGAGGTATTGACCTGGAAATTCATGGTCAGCGTCGGCTCGTCGACCACCAGCGGCGCCATGCCGACCGGTGCGGCCGGATCGCAGACCGTGACGCCGATGCCGACCTGTTCGATGCCGGTCACCAGCACGATGTCGCCGGCTTCCGCCTCAGTGGCCTGTTCGCGCTCGAGGCCGGTGAACATCATGATCTGGGCGATTTTCGATTTGCCCTTGTTTTCGTCGCCGTACATCACGGTGACTTCCTGGCCGGCCTTCATGCGGCCTTGCTTGATGCGGCCGATGCCGATGCGGCCGACATAGCTGTTGTAGTCGATGGAGCAGATCTGCAGTTGCAGCGGCTTGTCCACATCCACGTCGGGCTGCGGCGTGTGCTTGATGATGGCCTCGTAGAGCGGGCGCATGTCGGTGCCCGGCTTGGTCGCGTCGAGCATGGCGAAGCCGTTCAGGGCGGAAGCGAAGACCACCGGGAAATCGAGTTGTTCCTCGGTGGCGCCGAGTTTGTCGAACAGGTCGAAGGTGTGGCTGATGACCCAGTCGGGGCGGGCGCCGGGACGGTCGATCTTGTTCACCACCACGATCGGCTTCAAGCCCAGGGCGAGCGCCTTGCGCGTGACGAAGCGGGTCTGCGGCATCGGGCCTTCGACGGCATCGACCAGCAGCAGCACGCCGTCGACCATCGACAGCACGCGCTCGACCTCGCCGCCGAAGTCGGCGTGGCCCGGCGTGTCTACGATGTTGATGTGCGTGCCTTCGAAATCGATGGCACAGTTCTTGGAAAGAATCGTGATCCCGCGCTCTTTTTCGAGATCGTTGGAATCCATGACCCGTTCGGTAACGGCCTGGTGGGCGGCGAAGGTGCCGGATTGACGCAGAAGTTGGTCGACCAGGGTGGTTTTGCCGTGGTCGACGTGGGCGATAATGGCGATGTTTCTGAGGGCGCGGGACATAGGGACCTTGGCGTTGTTGCAACGCGTTGCAATGCGGAAAAAAAGCCTGCTATTCTAGCACGCGGCTGCGTCCGTTCCATTTGAATTTTCAGGGGATTTTTATGCTCGGCATCATCGGTGGCAGCGGCTTGACGCAACTCGCCATTCTCGACGTGTCGCACCGCGAAGTCGTCCGCACGCCCTATGGCGAGCCTTCCGGTCCGCTGACCTTCGGCCGCATCGGATGCAGGGAGGTGGCCTTCATCGCCCGTCACGGCTACGGCCACACGATTCCGCCGCACCTGGTGAACTACCGCGCCAACTTGCATGCCCTGGAAAGTTCCGGCGTCACGCAGGTGGTCTCGGTGGCGTCGGTCGGCGGCATACGTGCCGACCTGGGGCCGGGAACATTGGTCGTGCCGCACCAGATCATCGACTACACCTGGGGCCGCGAGATGACCTTCCAGTCCGGCGGCGATGGCCCGGTGGTGCATGTCGATTTCACCGAACCCTATGACGCCGAGGTACGCAGGATGCTGCTCGATGTCGCCGGGCGGGTCGGCGAGCCGGTCACCGACGGCGCCGTGTATGCGACGACGCAGGGACCGCGCCTGGAAACCGCTGCCGAGATCAACCGGATGCAGGGCGATGGCGCCGACATCGTCGGCATGACCGGCATGCCCGAGGCCGGTCTGGCGCGCGAACTGGAATTGCCCTATGCGGCGCTCTGCGTGGTCGCGAACTGGGCCGCGGGTCGGGCCGATTCGCTGCACGGCATCCGTTTCGAGAGCCTCGAAGCGGTATTGCAGGAAGCCATGGCACGCGTGCGGCGCATCATCGAAGGGCTGTGCGAGGCATGATCCGCGAGGTCCTGCGCATGGGAGATCCGCGCCTGCTGCGCGTCGCGCAACCGGTCGCGGCCTTCGCCACGCCGCAACTGGCGGAACTGCTGCGCGACATGCGCGACACCATGGCCCACCTCAATGGCGCCGGACTCGCCGCGCCGCAGATCGGCGTCGACCTGCGCGTGGTGATCTTCGGCGGCTTTGCCAATCCGCGCTATCCGGACGCGCCGCCGGTGCCGGATACCGTGCTGATCAATCCCGAGCTGACGCCCTTCGGCGAAGAGGAAGAGGAGGGCTGGGAAGGCTGCCTTTCTGTTCCGGGCCTGCGCGGCTGGGTGCCGCGCTGGAAGCGCCTGTACTACGCCGGCCATGACGAAAGCGGACGCCGCTTCGAGCGCCGCGTCGAGGGCTTTCACGCGCGGGTGGTACAGCACGAATGCGACCACCTCGATGGCATCCTCTACCCGATGCGGGTGCGCGACTTCCGTCGCTTCGGCTTCACCGACGTGCTCGACCTTCCGGACGTGGTCGACGAATAGCGGCGCCGTGCCGCGGGCGCCGACTTTCCGGGAAAGCCCGGCTTATCCGGCCTTGGCGCGCTTGGCCTGCAGTCGCTGCGCCGTTTTCTCGATGCCGACGATGAAACGGTTGTGCTTGCCGCGCGCAACCTCTTCCACCGCATCGCGCGCGGTGAAGCTGAAGGAAACGGCGCCGCCATTGACTTCCTCCAGGGTCACCGTGATTTCCACCCACATGCCCATCAGCGTCGCGCCGACATGGTCGAGTTCGATGCGGGTGCCGACCGAATCCTTGCCTGCCTCGATGTGTGCCAGCAGCAGCTCGCGGCTGGCCATCTCGATGTCGTAGAGCAGGTTGGGCGTCGAATACACGCGGCAGTCGTCGCCCATGAAGCTGATGGTGCGATCGCGGTCGATGTCCACGCGGCGGGTGGCGCTGAGGCCGGGCTTGAGGGTGTCGCTCATGGTGTTTCCTCCTTGGTGTGTTCGTTTCAGTTCGACTGGCGCCGGCGGATCGCGTCGGCATTGAGGCGGGCCTCGACGTAGCGCACCAGCGCTTTCGTGCCGCGTGCGCAGTTGCGGAAAATACAGACGCCCTGGTCCATCAGGCGGGCGCTCATGACATCGTAGAGGCTGCCGCCATCGACGATGCCGATGATGGGCTTCTCGTTGCGATTGACCAGCGGCGGCATCAGGTGCACCGTGCTCTTCGGGTCGCTGATGTCGAACCCCGGGCGCAGCTTGCTCGATTCCAGCGCGCGCACCGAGGGGGCGGTGGGGTCGAGGCCGACCACCACCGCATCGATGTTCGGGTCCTGCAGGAAGGCTTCGACGATCTGCAGATGGGCTTCGTCGTCGGCGCCCGGATTGATGTCGATGGGATTGCGCACTTCGACCAGGGCATCCAGCTTCTTGGCCTTGAGGATGTCCTCCAGTTGCGTCACCGTGGCGGCTTCCAGCGCGCCCATCTCCATGGCGAAGGTTTCGGATTCGATGGAATCGGCCATGCCCACGGCCTCGAAGCCGGCGCCGCTGATGGCGCCCAGCCGTCGCCCGCCGATCTTCTTGCCGTGCAGCGCGCCGGCGATGTAGAACAGGTCGTCGAAGCTGTTGAAATCGTCGGCGACGATGGCGCCGGCGTGGCGCACCACCGAATCGAACAGCAGCGGACCGCCGGCGATAGACGCCGTATGGCCCATCACGCCGCCCATGCCGGGCGCGGTCTTGCCCGACTTGTAGACCACCACGTCCTTGCCCTTTGCCACGGCCTTGCGCACCGCGCGGGCGAAATCCAGGCCGTCGAGATCCTTGAAGCCTTCGATGTAAATGCCGATGGTTTCGATCTCGGGCAACTCGGCGAAGTAGGACAGCATGTCGCCGTGGGTCAGGTCGGTCTGGTTGCCCAGGGCCAGCATGTAACGCGGGTCGAGCCAGGGGTTCTGGCTGATGCGGGTGATCATGAAGGCGCCGCTCTGGCTCAGCATCACCGAATTGCGCTCGGCCTTCTTCTTCGGTTTGGGCAGGCGCTCCAGCGGGATGAACCAGGAATCGTAGGAGCCGGGATGCGAAACCACGCCAAGGCAGTTGGCGCCGAGGAACACCGGGCCGCCACCGGGGTTGGCGTGGGCCGCGTTGATGCGCGCGGCCAGTGCGGCGGCCGGCTCGCGGCTGGCGCGCGTTTCGCCCAGGCTGCCGGGTATCAGCATGACCGACTCGACGGAGTCGGTGGCGATGATCTCGTCGATCAGGTCGTAGACGGCGCTGGCCGCCACGGCGACGATCAGGAGGTCGAGCTTGTGGTCGAGCGCCTTTAGGCTTTCCACGCACTTGACGCCGTCGATCTCGGTTTCGCCGGGACGGATGATGCACATCCGTTCCTTGTCGTAACCGCTGCCCATCAGGTTCTTGAGGATGATGCGGCCGAAGTTCATGTTGGTCGAGGAGACCCCGATGATGCCGATCGACTTGGGATGGATCAGCTTCTCGATCTTGCCGATCGGGCGTGGCAGGCGGCCCGGCGCGGCGGCCGAAAATTCGCATTTTGCGGCACCGACGCCGATGCTGCTGCCGACCGTCGCCGGGTTGAGTTCGAGGCTTTGCAGCACGACCGTCGACTCCGGATTTCCAGGTGACAGTCCCTGCGCCAGCGCCAGCATGCCCTCGAAACAGGCCAGGAGCGCGGCATCGGGTAGCGGTCCGCCACTGCGCTTCGCGGCGGCGGCGAGGCGCTGGTAGGCGATGCTGCGGCGAAACAGGGCGAGGAAGTCGGTGGCATCGGTCAGCTCCGCGACCGCGTACACCGAGGCGCGATCTTTGCGGAAGTTGCCTTCGTCAAGCGCGGCGTCGGTGCCGCCGATGCCCGCGCTGATCACCATGCCGAACTCGCGGGTGTTGTCGAGGCTGATGCGCAGTTCGCCGGTGGCAGCCGATGCGTCAGTCGGGGCAAAGCTGGCGCCGATGGCCGCCAACAGGTCCGCGAGGTCGTTCCGGTCGAAGGCCGTTTGTCCGTTTGCAGCAGCGCTGCGGATGCGGTTGCGAATGTCGGCGATGGCTGATTGGCGGATGGGTGGGGCGCTTGCTGGGCTTGCCATGGTCTTGCTCCCTGGATTGCGCAGGGTCGGTCACACCCTGTCGGTGCGGCACTATAACAGATACAGAAATATCATCAAAAAGTATATTAACTGTATCGGTTGATATCCATCAGAATCAGGCGGCGGTCAGTGGCTTTGATTCCTGCGCCCGCTCCAGGCCGCCGAAGCGCTCATAGAAATAGGGCGCCGCAGCCGGCAGCGGCCCGCTCGCGGTTTCGCAGACCTGGAGCAGGTGCTGTTGTGCCAGCGGGTAAGTGATGCGGTAGAGGTCCTGGCACAACTGGCGCGCCACGCCGCCGCTCCAGTCGGCCGGCAGCAGTTGTGAGGGCAGTTGCGGGTCGTGCAGCAGGGCGCGGCGAAAGTCGTGCATCAGCAGGGTCTGGATCAGGAAGCATTGCTCCGGATCGAGGCTGTTGGCGGCGCGCAGGGTGCGCAGGACGGGACGGAACAATTCGATGAAATCCAGGTACTTGGCCGCCAGGGCGTCAAGATTCCAGCATTCATGGACCAGTTCCTGCAAGGGCTTGCTGGTCAGGGCGCTGATGTTGAGCGCCTTCATGGCGACCACCTTGTCGTGGGCGCCGCTCTCCTGCAGGATGTCCAGCAGCGCCTCGGTATCGGCCGACGGGTGGGCGAGGATGCCCGAGGCCAGCGCGCCGTAACCGGCCCAGGCCAGTTCCTTGCGCAACTGGTCGCGTTGCGGATTGCCCAGAGAACCGGGGATCAGCACCAGTTGCCACTCTCCCGCCCAGGTGTCCTGCGGGACGCTGTAGATGCGCCGGTAGGCGTGTTCGAAGCGGCGTCGGCCCGAGGCGGTCAGGCTGTAGTAACTCTTGCGTCCGAGTTGTTCCGAGACCAGCCATTTTTCCTGGGAAAGCCGGTAGACGCTGGTGCGCACCATGCGCTCATTGAGGCCCAGTGGCTGCACCAGGCGGATGAAGCTGCCGAGCCAGACCGTGCCGCCGTGGGGTGCGATGAAGTCGCCGTAGATGGTGATGATCAGCGAGTTGGCGCGGGTCGGGTGCTGGTCGAGGAAGTCCTTGATCCACTGGGTCAGGTGTCGGCTTTTCACTTTGGCTTTCGTCGATGAGGGCGCGGTTCCGCTGGAGATGGCGCGGACGGGGCGCTGGGCAGCAAGCGCGTTGCGGGCATTGTATTTGAAGCCGGCGTATCCCGTATTCCGTATAAGGTATTTCTAATATGATACAGAAAGCTTGCTACCAAAGTAAATAAAATGTATCGTATTGTCACTGCGGGCAATTGTTGCCCGGTCAACCGGTGAGTGAGGCAATGCAAATCGAGGCAGGCGCAGGCATCGAGGCACACAACAGCTACCGCGTGCAGCGTCGGGTCGGGGGCATTGTCATCGGCGGCGAGGAGAGCGTTGCCGAGGAGGTTCCGGTGGCGCTGGTCTACAACGGCATCTCCCACGCGGTGATGATGGCGACGCCGGATGACCTGGAGGACTTCGCCCTCGGTTTCAGCCTCAGCGAATGCGTCGTCGGCCGTCCCGGCGAAATCCTCGACCTCGACATCGTCGAGCGCGACAACGGCATCGAAGCCCAGATGCGCGTGTCCGCGCAGCGCGCCCTGGAACTCAAGGAATTTCGTCGCAGCATGGCGGGTCGCACCGGTTGCGGTCTGTGCGGCACGGAAAGCCTCGACCAATTGAAGCGCCGCGCGTCGCGCGTGGATTCGGCAGCCGTCCTTTCCGGTGGCGCCTTGCCCCGCGCGCTGGCCGGCCTCGAATCGTTGCAGCAGTTGTTTCGCCTGACGGGCGCCGTGCATGCGGCCGCCTGGTGCAATGCGCAGGGCGAGATCGAGCTGGTGCGCGAGGATGTCGGTCGCCACAACGCGCTGGACAAGGTGATCGGCGCAGTCGCCGCGCAGCGCGGCGATTTCGGCGACGGCTTCGTCCTGATGACCAGTCGCGCCAGCTACGAGATCGTGCAGAAGGCAGCCGCCGTGGGGATCGCGGTGGTGGCGGCGGTTTCCGCGGCCACCGGCATGGCGGTCAGGGTCGCGGAAGAGTCCGGCGTCACACTGGTCGGATTCGTCCGCGGCGAGCGCCACTGCGTTTATACGCATCCTGAACGCGTTCACTAGTCGCAGCAAATTCAAGGGATATGAGCATGGAAGCTACGCAGCCGAAATCGGTCAAGCATGTGCCCAGTTACTGTTACAACTGCGTATCGGGTCCCGACCTGATGACGGTCAAGGTGGTGGATGGCATCGCCACCGAGATCGAACCGAACTTCGCCGCTGCCGACGTCCATCCGGCCAAAGGCAAGGTCTGCGTCAAGGCCTACGGCCTGGTGCAGAAGACCTACAACCCGAATCGCGTCAGCACGCCGATGAAGCGGACCAACCCCAAAAAGGGCCGCAACGAGGATCCGGGCTTCGTGCCGATCTCCTGGGACGAAGCGCTCGACATCGTCGCCGACAAGCTCAAGGCGGTGCGCGCCAAGGGCCTGGTCGACGAGGCCGGCCTGCCGCGCGTCGCGGTCAGCCTTGGTCACGGCGGCACCCCGTCCAACTACATGGGTACCTTTCCGGCCTTCCTCGCCGCCTGGGGCGATGTCGATTTCAGCTTCGGTTCGGGGCAGGGCGTCAAATGCGTGCATTCCGAGCACCTTTACGGCGAGTTCTGGCATCGCGGTTTCACCGTCGCCGCCGACACGCCGAACTGCCGCTACAACATCGCGGTCGGCGCCAACGTCGATGTCACCGGTGGTCCTTGCGCCGTGATCCGTCATGCCGATGCGCGCGTGCGCGGCTACAAGCGAGTGCAGGTCGAGCCCCATCTTTCCGCGACGGGCGCCTGTTCCGCCGAGTGGGTGCCGATCCGGCCGAAGACCGATCCGGCCTTCCTGTTCGCGCTGATTCATGTGCTGGTTCGCGAGAACGGCCTCGCCAAGCTCGATGTACCTTTCCTGCGCGACCGCACCGCCTCGCCCTACCTCATCGCTCCCGATGGTCTCTACCTGCGTGATCCGCAAAGCGGCAAGCCGCTGGTGTGGGACGAGAACACCGCGACGGCGGTCCCGCACGACACGCCGGGCACGAAGCCCGCCGTGGCCGGCAGCTACCGCGTCGCCAGCGCGGTGGTGGTCGATGCCGACAAGGAGCGCCGCGAATACAGCGACGTCGAAGGCAAGACGGCCTACGAGATGCTGTCGCGGCATATCGAAAAATACTCGCCGGAATGGGCCGAGACGATCTGCGACGTCAAGGCCGCCACCATTCGCCGCATCGCCAACGAATACCTGGAAGCCGCCAGCATCGGCGAGACCATCGTGATCGACGGCAAGACCCTGCCGCTGCGGCCGGTCGCGGTGACGCTGGGCAAGTCGGTCAATAACGGCTGGGGCGCCTTCGAGTGCTGCTGGGCGCGCACCGTCCTGGCGGCGCTGGTCGGCGCGCTGGAGAATCCGGGTGGCCTGCTCGGCACCACCGTGCGCCTCAACAAGTCGCGCGACAACCGCCACCTGTCGGTCGCGGCGGGCGAAGACGGCTTCATGGTGCAGTACTTCAACCCCACCAGCAAGGAAGAGTGGCAGACCGCTCCGTCTACGCGCAACCTGCACCAGACGCTGGTGCCGATCGTCGGCCACAACGGCGCCTGGAGCCAGGCGCTGGGCCCCACGCAACTGGCCTGGATGTTCCAGGGCGAACGGCCCGACGACTGGAGCATGCCGATGCCGACGCTGCCCGAGGTCTGGCTGGTGTATCGCTCCAACCCCTCGATTTCCTTCTGGGATACGCGCCACCTGGCCGAGATCGCCGCGCGCTTCCCGTTCATGGCCTGCTTCGCCTACACGGTGGACGAGACCAACTACATGGCCGACGTGCTGTTGCCCGAGGCCACCGACCTCGAATCGACGCAGATGATCCGCATGGGCGGCACCAAGTACATGGAGCAGTTCTGGGACCACAAGGGCGTCGTGCTGCGCACCAAGGCCGTCGAGCCGCAGGGCGAAGCGCGCGATTTCACCTGGATCACCACCGAACTGGCGCGCCGCACCGGCCTCCTCGGCCCCTACGTCAAGGCCATCAACAAGGGCATTTCCGGCGTCTCGCCGCTGAAGGGCCAGGGCTACGATTTCAGCCTCGATCCCGATACGCCGCCGGCGCCCGATCAGGTCTGGGATGCGGTTTGCCGCGCGGCCACGCTGACGCTGTCGGAGGGACGCGAAGAACACGACCTCGAATGGTTCAAGGAGCATGGGTTCTATACGGTGCCGATGTCGCGGCTGGAGTGGTACCTGACGCCGACCATGGAAAAGCATGGCCTGCGCTACGAATTGCCCTATCAGGAGCGCCTGATGCGCGCCGGCCGCGAACTCGGTCGCCGCCTGCACGAACAGAAGACCAACTGGTGGGACGAGCAGCTTTCCGAGTACACCGCGCTGCCGGAATGGCACGACGTACCCGGGCGCTGGATCCGCAACCTGGAAAACGCCGGTGGCAAGGCGGAGGATTTCCCCTTCTGGCTGCTGACCACCAAGAGCATGCAGTACCACGCCGGCGGCAATGCCGCGATCGAGGTCATGCACGAAGTAGCGCAGAACATGCGCGGCCATGCCGGCGTGATCATGAATGCCAAGACCGCCGCCTCGCTGGGCATCGCCGAAGGCGACCGGATCGAAGTGCGTTCGCACATCGGCGCCACCTACGGCAAGGCGGCGCTGGTGCAGGGCGTGCGGCCCGACACGCTGGTCATCATCGGCCAGTTCGACCACTGGGCGACGCCCTTCGCCAAGACCATGGAAGCCCCCAGCCTCAACAGCATCGCGCCGATGTCGCTGGACCTGACCGACGCCACCGGATCCGGTGCCGATATCGTGCGGGTGGCGGTAAGGCGCATGGAAGGGAGGGTCGCAGCATGACCAGATATGTGATGACCATCGACCTGCGCCGCTGCGTGGGGTGCCAGACCTGCACCGCCGCCTGCAAGGGCGCCAACGCGACGCCGCCCGGCATCCAGTGGCGGCGCGTGCTCGACATCGAGAGCGGCGAATTTCCCGACGTGCGTCGCACCTTCCTGCCGGTGGCCTGCATGCATTGCGGCAATCCGCCCTGCGAACAGGTTTGTCCGACGCGCGCGACGACCAAGCGCGCCGACGGTCTGGTGGCGATCGACTATGACTTGTGCATTGGTTGCGCCAACTGCGTCATGGCCTGTCCCTACGACGCCCGCTCCATCGTGCATGAGCCGCACTACGCCTACAGCGACTCGCCGATGGCGTCCGAGGCCAAGCGCTTCGATCCGGATCGGATCGGCGTCTCGATGAAATGCACCTTCTGCAAGGATCGCATCGAGCTGGCGGAACGCACCGGGCAGATTCCGGGCGTCGATCATGAGGTGACGCCGGCCTGCGTCAATTCCTGCATCTCTGGCGCCATGGGTTTCGGCGACATGGAGGATAGCCAAAGCAGCGTCAGGCGCCTGCTGGCCGAGACGCAACATTTCCGCATGCACGAGGAACTGGGCACCGAGCCCAGCGTCTACTACGTCTGGGACAAGTCATGAAGCCATCCATTCCTCGCGCGGCGGCGCTGGCCTCGCCCAAGCAGCAGCGCAACTGGGACTGGCGCGCCGCCGCCAACTTCATCTGCGGCGGTGCCGGCGGCGGCCTGCTGCTCGCTGTCGCGTTCGCCGGCATCGAAACGCCGGCCGCGCGCATCGCCCTGCTGCTCGGCCTCGCCCTCATCGCCACCGGCCTGACCTGCGTCTGGTTCGAGATCGGTCGTCCCTGGCGCGCGATGAACGTGTATCGGCATTTCGCCACCTCGTGGATGACGCGGGAAGCGGTGGTGGCCCTCGTCGTGTTCGCCACGGGCGGACTGGCGCTGCTGATCGGGTCACGGGGATTCATCGTCCTCGCGGGCATCTGCGGCCTGGCCTTCCTCTACAGCCAGGCACGCATACTCGCCGCCAACAAGGGCATTCCCGCCTGGCGCCATCCGGCCAGCGTGCCATTGATGGTCGGCACCGGGCTCGCGGAAGGCGCCGGCTTTCTGGCCTGCGTCGCCGCAGGGTTCGGGGCGGCCGGCAGTTCCTGGATCGCGCTGGTCCTCATGGTGCTGGTTGCCCTGCGGGCCTGGTTCTGGAAAAGCTACCTCGCCCGACTGGACGACGACGGCGCGCCCGACGCAGCACTCAAGGTACTGCATGGCATGTCGTCGCGGCTGCTGCTGCTTGGCCATGGGGCGCCTGCCATCGCCGCAGCGCTGGCCCTGTCCGGCGCCCCGGGGCGGGGAGGGTGGCTGCTGGCGGCGGGTATCCTGACGGTCGGCGGCGGCTGGTTCATGAAGTACACCCTGGTGCGGCGGGCCGCATTTACGCAGGGTCTGTCGATCAAGCACCTGCCGACGCGCGGCCGGGGAATCTCCGGCCCGCAAGTCAAACCCGGATGGAAGTCCATCGAGGGCGCCAAAGCGGGATAATCGGTTTCATCCGTAGCGGCGAGGTCAGCGTCTTTTGCTGGCCCGCCTGCTACGCAGGAGTTTCATCAGGGAAGCAGACAACAGGCGGGGCCCA
This sequence comes from Sulfuritalea sp., assembly GCA_044359585.1. Taxonomy (GTDB): domain Bacteria; phylum Pseudomonadota; class Gammaproteobacteria; order Burkholderiales; family Rhodocyclaceae; genus Sulfuritalea. The sequence continues at coordinate 13,200 of JBIKLV010000049.1, forward strand.
CGAGCCCCGTCGAACTGGAGGAGACGGGATGTACGAAGTACGCTTTCATGGCCGTGGCGGTCAGGGTGCCGTAACGGCTGCCGCGATGCTGGCTGCTGCCTTGCTGGAAGAAGGCAAGTATGCGGTGTCGATTCCGTCCTTCGGATTCGAGCGACGCGGCGCTCCGGTGGTTTCCTTCCTGCGTTGCAGCGATCGCGAGATACGCCAGCTGACCAACATCTACACGCCGGACTGCCTGATCTGCGTCGACCCGACGCTGGCGAAGTCGGTCGATATTTTCGCCGGCCTCAAGCCGGGCGGCACGCTGGTGCAGGCCACGCACCGACCCCTCGAGGAAGTCGCCATCGCCGAGACGGTGGGCACGGTCGGCCTTTGTGACGCCATCGGCATCGCGCTGCAGATTTTCAAGAAGCCGATCACCAATACGCTGATGCTGGGTGCCTTCGCCAGGACCACCGGCGTTGTTTCCCTGGATGCGCTGAAGCGCTCGCTGGAAGATTCCGACTTCCGCGACGCCGGTCTGAAGCAGAACATGGATGCGCTGGAGCGCGGCTACAACGAGACGACGGTCCATATCATCGAACGGCGGGTCGCGGCATGAGCAGGCACACCAGCTATCCAATGTTCAATCTCGCCGTCGCCAATGTGCCGGACGACCTCAGCCCTGTCGCCACCGAGATGAGCCCGATGCTGCCCGGCGACTGGCGCAGCATGCGGCCGGTGGTCGACCGCGATAAATGCGTGAAATGCGCCGTGTGCTGGCTGTACTGTCCGGTGCAGTGCGTCGAGGAAAAGCCGGCCTGGTTCGACTTCAACCTGAAGACCTGCAAGGGCTGCGGCATCTGCGCCAACGAGTGCCCGCAACGCGCGATCACCATGATTCCGGAGGCGACATGAGCATTCATTGCCACCTTAGTCGCCGTGTCGCCAGCGCCGACTTTTCCAAGAGCGGCGTGGCGTCGTCCGCTAACCGTCATTCCGGGCTTGACCCGGAATCCAGTCGCGTCCCTCTGGATTCCGGCTTTCGCCGGAATGACGAGCCTGAAGTTGGTTTTTCCTTCGCACCAGTTCCGGAGGCCGCATGACTACCGCCACTCTCGAAACGCCGATCGCGACCAAGCCGGCGAAGCAGAAAGTCATGCTGGTCGAAGGCAACGAAGCCGCCGCGCTGGGCGTCGCGCTGGCGCGTCCCGACATGGTCGCCGTGTATCCGATCACGCCGCAGTCCTCGCTGGTCGAGCACGTCGCCAAGCTGATCGCCGACGGCAAGATGGACGCCGACATCGTCGATGCCGAGGGCGAGCATTCGGTGCTCTCCGTGCTGCAGGGCGGGGCGCTGGCCGGGGCGCGGACCTATACCGCGACCTGCGGGCCGGGCCTGGCCTTCATGTTCGAACCCTATTTCCGCACCTCCGGCATGCGCCTGCCGATCGTCATGTCCATCGTCACCCGCGACGGCATCACGCCGCAGTCGGTCTGGGGCGGTCACCAGGATGCGATGACGGTGCGCGAAGTGGGCTGGGTGCAGTTGTATTGCGAGACCGTGCAGGAGGTGCTCGACACCACCATCATGGCCTTCAAGATTGCCGAGCACCACGACGTGATGCTGCCGGTGAACGTCTGCCTCGACGGCAACTACCTTTCCTATGGCACGTCGCGCGTCGAACTGCCGAACCAGGAAGACGTCGATGCCTTCATGGGCGTCAAGGATGTGAACTGGCACGTGGCGCTCGACCCGCTGCGGCCGATGGCGGTCGACCCGCTGACCGGCGGCTCGGGTGGCAAGGGTCCGTCGACCTTCGTCCGCTATCGCAAGGGCCAGTGCAAAGGCATGCAGAACTCGCTGCGCGTTATCGAAGAGGTGCATGCGGAATGGGCGCAGCGTTTCGGCCGCAGCTTCGCGCCGCTGGTCGAAGAATACCGCCTCGACGGCGCCGACTACGCGATCATGACCCTGGGCAGCATGACCGGTGCCGCCAAGGATGCGATCGACGAGGCGCGCGACGCCGGCAAGAAGGTCGGCCTGATCAAGATCAAGACCTTCAGTCCCTTCCCGATCGATGCGCTGCTCAAGTCCTTCGCCAAGATCCAGGCGCTGGGCGTGGTTGACCGTTCGGTGGGCTTCCGCTGGAACTGCGGGCCGATGTACCAGGAAACCATGGGCGTGCTGTATCGCCTCGGGCGCCACATTCCGTCGATGAGCTTCATCGGCGGCCTGGCCGGCGCCGACATCACCACCGGGCACTTCCACCGCGTGATCGAGGCGACCGAAAAGCTGCTGAACAGTCCGGCGCCAATCGAGCCGGTCTGGCTCAACGAAAAGGATTGACCATGGAACAGACGAAATACCTGGTGGTCGGCAGCAGCCACGCCGCACTCGAAGCGGTGACGGCGATCCGCATGCACGATCCGGAAGGCAGCCTGACGCTGTTGACGCGCGACCCGCACCTGCCGTATTCGCCGACGGTGTTGCCCTACGTCGTATCGGGCCGTTCCGCGCCCGACGGCATTTTCCTGCGCGACGAGAAGTTCTTCGCCGACAACCGCGTCGCGCTCAAGCGCGGCACGGCACTGAAAACCCTGCATGCGGAACGCAATGCGGCCGAACTGGCCGATGGCAGCGAGATTGGCTACGAAAAGATCCTGCTCGCCACCGGCGCTTCACCCGCGATTCCACCGATTCCCGGCATCGATCAGGTTCCCTACCACGTGCTGCGCACCCTCGACGACGCGACGAAGCTCAACGCGGCGATGAAGGCGTCGAAGCAGGCGGTGGTGATGGGGGCCGGCCTGGTCGGCATGCATGCCGCGGAGAACCTGGTCAAGGCCGGCGCCAAGGTCACCATCGTCGAGATGGCGAAGCAATTGACCGACGGCTATTTCGACGCGACGGCGGCCGGCCTGATCGAGAAGGCCTTTACCGACAACGGTGCCAGGATTCTTACCGGCAGCCGTGTGGTCAAGCTCGCGCCATCTGCCGCCGGCGCCTTGCTGACACTTGAAAACGGCACGACACTCGAAGCCGACCTGCTGCTGGTCGCCACCGGCGTCAGGCCGAACATGGAGTACCTGGCGGGCAGCCAGGTCGAACACGACCGTGGCATCCTGGTCAGCGACACCATGCAGACCAGTGTCGCCAACGTCTGGTCGGCCGGCGACTGTGCCCAGGCCAAGGGCTTTTATACCGACGCGAAGATCATGAACGCGATCCTGCCGGACGCTACGGAGCAGGGCCGCATTGCCGGCATGGCGATGGCAGAGGATCCGGGGTTGAAGAAATATCCCGGCGGCGTGCCGCTCAACACCTATCACTTCTTCGGTCGCCACGCGATCTCGGTCGGCAGCAGCAAAGTGCCAGAGGGGGGCGAAATGGTGACCCGTTTCGATGAAGCCAGCGGCCGTTACCTGAAGGCGATCTTCAGTGTTGACAACCGACTGACGGGAATTTACGGCGTCAACGAATTCTTCGACGGCGGCGTGATGTGCCAGTTGATCCTGCGCCGGATCGACCTGTCGCCGGTGAAGGAACGCTTCCTCGCCGAACCGATGAAGGTCGGCCGCGAAATCATGTCGAAGACGTGGAGATAAGCATGGGAACTTTTGGAGGGGCCTACAACACCATCGCCTTCGATGCCGACAAGTGCGACGGTTGCGGCGACTGCATGACGGCTTGCGCCACGGCCAAGACGGGTACTGTCGATCAGTCACGCTCGCGCATCCAGATCGTCGGCAGCGAGGCCGACGGCTTCGAACTCGCGCTGTGCCGCCAGTGCGCCGATCCAAAATGCGTCACGGTCTGCCCGGCGGCGGCGCTGACCAAGAATTACGCGAACGGTGTGATTGACTGGAACGCGGACAAATGTGTCGACTGCCTGTTGTGCACCGTCGGCTGCGCCTATGCCGGCATCGCCCTCGACGCCGGAACCGGACATGTCGCCAAGTGCGACACCTGCGAAGGTTCTCCGGCCTGCGTGCCGGCCTGTCCGCACGACGCGCTGACCTACATCACCACCTCGCGCATCTACAACGAGGTCGGCGACTGGGAAGACCTGTTCGCGCCGGGGCTGGCCGGCTGCCAGGGCTGCAACACCGAACTCCTGATGCGCCATACCCTGCGCCGTACCGGCCCGGAAACCGTGCTGGCGACGCCGCCGGGTTGCGTGCCCGGCATGGGCTCGGTCGGTTTCAACGGCACCACGGGTACCAAGGTGCCGGTCTTCCATCCGCTGCTGACCAACACCGCGGCCATGCTCGCAGGCGTCAAGCGCCAGTACAAGCGGGTCGGGCGCGAAGTGCTGGCGCTGGCCATTGCCGGCGACGGCGGGGCTTCGGACGTGGGCTTCCAGTCCCTGTCGGGTGCCGCCGAACGCAACGAGCAGATCCTGTTCATGGTGGTCGATAACGAGGGCTACATGAACACCGGCATGCAGCGGTCGAGCTGCACGCCCTACGGCGCCTGGACGTCGACCACGCCGGTCGGGCAGGGCACCGGTTCGGGCGGGATGCCTTCGCAGGGCAAGACGCAGGATGCGAAGAACCTGCCGCTGATCATGGTCAACCACCGCTGCGAGTATGTCGCGACGGCCTCCACGGCCTACATGGAAGACCTCTACGACAAGCTCGACAAGGCCATCGAGGCTGCCAAGCGCGGCTTCGCCTACCTGCATGTGTATTCGCCCTGCACCACGGGCTGGCGCTTCCCGACCGACCAGAACATGGAAGTCGCGCGCAAGGCGGTGGAAACCAACTTCGTCATGTTGTGGGAATACAACCGGGCGGACGGCCTGCATTTCACCCGGCCGGTGGACGATCCGCTGCCGGTCACCGATTACCTCAAGGCCATGGGGCGTTTCCGTCACCTGAGTGCCGACCAGGTTTCACACATACAGAGCAAGGTCGTAGAAAATCTGGCCTTCGTCAAACAAATGGCTCACAGAGAAGCCTGATAGGGGGAGAAACATGAGCAAGCAGAATAGTCCGGCCACGGGCCTGGAGCCGATCGAGACGGCAAGTCGCGACGAGTTGCAGGCGGTGCAGCTGCAGCGCATGAAATGGTCGCTGCGGCACGCCTACGACAACGTGCCGCACTACCGCAAGAAGTACGACGCCGCCGGGGTGCATCCGGATGACCTCAAGACCCTGGCCGACCTGGCAAAGTTTCCCTTCACCACCAAGCTCGATCTGCGCGACACCTACCCGTACGGCATGTTCGCGACGCCGCTGCGCGACGTGGTGCGGATTCATGCCTCGTCCGGGACCACGGGCAAGCCGACCGTGGTCGCCTACACCAAGAACGACATTGCGATGTGGGCCAATCTAATGGCGCGCTCCTTGCGCGCTGCAGGCTGCTCGGCCGACGACATCATCCTCAATTCCTACGGTTACGGCCTGTTCACCGGCGGCCTCGGCGCCCACTATGGCGGCGAAGCCCTGGGCGCGACGGTGATCCCGATGTCCGGCGGTCAGACGGAAAAGCAGGTGCAGCTGATCCAGGACTTCAAGCCCACCGTGATCATGGCGACACCGTCCTACGTGCTGACCATCGCCGACGAAATGATCAAGCAAGGCATCAATCCCAGGGAAACCAGCCTGCGCGTCGGCCTGTTCGGCGCCGAGCCCTGGACCAACGAGATGCGGCGCGAGATCGAAGAGCGCCTCAATATCGATGCCATCGATATCTATGGACTGTCGGAGGTCATGGGCCCCGGCGTGTCTTGCGAGTGCGTCGAAACCAAGGATGGTCCCCACATCTGGGAAGACCATTTCTACCCGGAAGTCATCAATCCGGAAACCGGCGAAGTGCTGCCCGACGGCGAGATCGGCGAACTGGTGTTCACCTCGCTATCCAAGGAAGCGCTGCCCATCCTGCGTTACCGCACGCGCGACCTGACCCGCCTGCTGCCCGGCACGGCGCGCCCCATGCGGCGCATGGAAAAGATCACCGGCCGCAGCGACGACATGCTGATCATTCGCGGCGTCAATGTGTTTCCGACGCAGATCGAGGAAATCCTGCTGAAGAACCCGAATCTTTGCGCGCAGTATCAGTTGCAGGTATCGCGCGACGGTCACCTCGACAAGCTGGATGTCTATGTCGAGGTCCGTGCCGACCTGTCCGACAGGACCGGCGAGGAACAGCGCAGGGAAATCGGTGCCGAAGTCGAGCATCGCATCAAGGTGCTGGTCGGCGTTTCGTCCACGGTGCACGTGGTGGAGACCGACAAGGTCGAGCGCACCCTGGTCGGCAAGGCCAGGCGGGTGATCGACAGAAGACCGAAATAAATTGCTTGAGATCAAACCATTCTGGAGAAGTGGGTGTAGTATCGTGCGCTAATTGTGTGGTAGCAATGCAATATAGTTCATTAAATTGAACCGATCGGCTTGTAATACCGTGTTTTTCGGTGTGGTATAAGGTGCGCTGATTTCGGTATCACGGATTCCATGTTGTATTTGTTTGTCAATCAAATAAGGCGGCTCAGTCGCCATCAAAGAGGAGAACCAGATGAAAAAACTGTTCGCAAAAACCCTGATTGCGGCCGCGGTCGCCGGCACTGCATTCGCGGCCCAAGCCCAGGAAGTGACGCTCAAGGTGCACCACTTCCTGTCGGCCCAGACCTTCATCCACACCGGCGTGTTCGAGCCGTGGTGCGCCAAGCTGGGCAAGGAATCCAACAACCGCATCAAGTGCCAGATCTATCCGGCGATGCAGCTCGGCGGCACGCCGCCCCAGTTGTTCGACCAGGCAAAGGACGGTATCGCCGACGTGGTGTGGACCGTGCTCGGCTATTCGGCCAACCGCTTCCCGATGTCGGAAGTCTTCGAGTTGCCCTTCACCATGACCAATGCCGAGGCGACCAGCCGCGCCGCCTGGGAATTCACCCAGACCTATGCCCAGCACGAGTTCAAGGACGTCAAGCCGCTCGCCGTTCACGTGCATGGCCCCGGCTACCTGTTTACCACCAAGAAGCAGATGAACACGATGGACGACTTCAAGGGCATGAAATTCCGCGCCCCGACTCGCCTGACCAACAAGATGCTGGCAGCCATGGGCGCCACGCCGGTCGGCATGCCCGTCCCGGCGGTGCCTGAAGCATTGTCCAAGGGCGTGATCGAAGGCGCGGTGATTCCTTACCAGGTGGTGCCGAGCATCAAGGTGAACGAACTGGTCAAGTACGCCGCCGAGACCGATCCCAAGTTCAACGCCCTGTACACCACGGTGTTCACCATCGCCATGAACAAGGCCAAGTATGACTCGCTGCCGGCCGACCTGAAGAAGGTCATCGACAACAATTCGGGCATCGAATTCTCCGCCATGGCCGGACGCGTGCAGGAAGCCGACGACGGCCCCGGCCGCGACAAGACCAAGGCCTCGGGTGTCACCATCAACGTGATTCCGGCCGCCGAACTGGCGAAATGGAAGAAGGCGACCGACAACCTTGACGACGAGTGGATGCAGAACATGACCAAGGCCGGCCATGACGGTCCCAAGCTGTTCAAGGCGGCGCAGGACCTGATCAAGAAGTACACCAAGTAAGCAGCACAGCGCGCCGGACGTCGTGTGCACGGCGTCCGGCAAACTCCCCGCCACCGGCCCACGGCAGCCACGGGAGCGAATGACACCTAGGAGTTGTCCATGGCTGACGCCATTTTCGTCGACAAGGACGCGCAGCCAACTGCGCTCGTCGGCAGGGTTTTGAACAAGATTTGCCGGGCTTTTGCCGTCGGTTCCGGCCTGATGCTGATCGCGATGTCGCTGATGTCGGTGGGCAGCATCGTCGGCCGCGCGCTGTTCAGCCAGCCTGTGCTAGGTGATTACGAACTGGTGCAGGCCATGTCGGCCGTCGCCGTGTCGATGGCGCTGCCCTTCTGCCAGATGATCCGTGGCCACATCATTGTCGATTTCTTCACGACGAGTGCGCCACCGAAGTTCAACAAGTTCCTCGACATCGTCGCCAGCCTGCTCCTTGCCGTCGCCGGCTTCGTTTTCGCCTGGCGCATCACGCTGGGCATGTTCGAGTTGCGTGAAAACGGAGATGCCTCGATGCTGCTCAACCTGCCGACCTGGTGGGCCTATGCGCCGATGGTGCCGTCCTTCTTCCTGCTCGGCTGCGCGGCCCTCTACACCGCCTGGGCCGACGTCACCGGAGCGGAAAAATGACCGGCATCGAACAAGGCATGCTGATGGGCGGGGTGATGATCCTGCTGCTGGTGCTGCGCATCCACATCGGCATGGCCATGCTGATCGCCGGCTGCATCGGCTACGTCTGGGTCGCCGGGCCCTCGCCCTTGCTCAGCTACATGAAGACGTCGGCTTACGCGCGCTACTCAATCTACGATCTCTCGGTGGTGCCGCTGTTCCTGCTGATGGGCCAGTTCGCCACCCATGGCGGCCTGTCCAAGGCCTTGTTCCGCGCCGGCGCCACGCTGATCGGCCACTGGCGCGGCGGCCTGGCCATGGCCGCGGTCGGCGCCTGCGCCGGCTTCGGCGCGATCTGCGGTTCCTCGCTCGCCACGGCGGCCACCATGGGCCAGGTCGCCCTGCCGGCACTGCGCGAGCACAAGTATTCCGGGCGCCTCGCTACCGCGGCGATTGCCGCCGGCGGTACGCTGGGCATCCTGATCCCGCCCTCGGTGCCACTGGTGATCTACGCCATCCTCACCGAGCAGAACATCGCCAAGCTGTTCATGGCCGCCGTGATTCCCGGCATCGTCGCCATGCTCGGCTACTGGGCGGTGATCGCCATCATGGCGCGCGTCGATCCGGCGTCGGCACCCGCTGCCGAGCGTGCGACCTGGGCCGAGCGCCTGGCGGCAATCCTCGAAACCTGGCCGGTGGTGCTGATCTTCATGGTCGTGATCGGCGGCATCTACGGTGGCTACTTCACGCCGACCGAGGCGGCGGCCGTCGGCACCCTGGCCACCGCCTTCGTCGCCTGGCGCTCGGGTGGGCTCTCCAAACGAGGTTTCCTCGAATGCGTCTATGGCACATCGCAGGCCACGGCGATGATCTTCCTGATCCTGCTCGGCGCCGACATCATGAACGTCTTCCTGGCGCTGACGCAGATGCCGACGGAACTCGCCAAGTGGGTGGTGGGCCTCGGCCTCTCGCCGCTGCTGGTGATGCTGGTGATCATCATCATCTACCTGTTCCTCGGCTGCATCATGGACAGCCTGTCGATGCTGCTGCTGACCATCCCGATCTTCTTCCCCATCATCATGGGCCTCGATTACTGGGGCCTCGATCCCGAGGGCAAGGCAATCTGGTTCGGCATCATCGCCCTGATGGTGGTGGAAATCGGCCTGATCACGCCGCCGGTGGGCATGAACGTCTACATCATCAGCAGCATGGCCAAGGACACGCCGATGAAGGAGACCTTCATCGGCATCGGACCCTTCCTGCTTTCCGACCTGCTGCGCACCGCGCTGCTGGTCTTTGTTCCGGGATTGGCATTGATCGCGCTGAAACTATAGAAGTCGGCGCTTGCGGCACGGCGATTGGGTTCGCCCTGCCGCCACATCCGGGCGCATCCAGTTCTCGCGTTCATCCGCCGATGCGTCACAATCACGTTTTCTTTGCGTCAGGCAGGTCATGAGTCCACTCACCAAAGGCATCGGGGTACTGTTCGGTCTCCCCGCCATTCTCGCCGTCGTTTTCTTCACCTATTTCAATGTCACCGGCGCCGACCGGATGAAGGGCGTCTGCAGCCAGGTCAGTGCCGGAATGACCCGCGCACAACTGAATACCTTCGTCATCGACAAACGGCTTGATGGCGTCATCGCGGACAGCGGCGTCAGCGTCCTCGGCGACGCGAAAAGCTACGGTCGCCATAGCTGCAAGGTGACCCTGGCGGCCGGCGTGGTAACGGCTGCCGAGTACATCCTGGCCGATTGAGGCAGCACCGCCCGGTCCCGGCGCGGCCCCGGCGGCTGGCAGCGGGAAGGCGGGGTTGAAGTTGTATGCTTCGCCTTTTGCGAATTTCCTCGATCCGCCATGCCACTGCCCAGTCCCGCCCGCGATACCGCCCTCGACCTGATTTCCTTCATCGACGCCAGCCCCAGCCCGTGGCATGCGGTGGCGAGCGTCGAGCAGCGCCTCAGGGCGCAGGGCTATACACGGCTGGAGGAGGGCGCTCGCTGGTCGCTGGCGCCCGGCGGGCGCCATTACGTGGTGCGCGGTGGAGCCTCGCTGATCGCCTTCGTGGCCGGCAACCGGCCGCTGGCGGAGGCCGGATTTCGCATCGTCGGCGCCCACACCGATTCGCCGGGGCTGCGCCTCAAGCCGCGCCCGGCGCTGGGCGGCAACGGCATGGCACGGCTCGGCGTGGAGGTCTATGGCGGGCCGATCCTGGCCACCTTCGCCGACCGCGACCTCAGTTTGGCGGGGCGTGTCGTGGTGCGCACTGCCGCGGGTCCGCAAGCGCGGCTGCTGCGCTTCGAGCAAGCGCTGCTGCGCCTGCCCAACCTGGCGATCCACATGAACCGGGAGGTGAACGAAGCCGGCCTCAAGTTCGACAAGCAAACCGAGTTGCCGCTGCTGTTAGGTCTGTCGCCCAATGACGACGATGCCGACGCGAGCCTGCGCCGCCGCCTGGCCGGCGCGGTGCAGGCCGAGGCGACCGATCTGCTGAGCTGGGAACTGGCCGCTTACGACGTGCAGCCGGGATGCCTGTGGGGTGCCGACGAGGAATTCATCGCCAGCCGCCAGCTCGACAACCTTGCGTCCTGCCATGCGGCCTTGACGGCCTTGACGGCCACCAAGGCACCGGCGGCGACCTGTGTCGCCGCCCTGTTCGACCATGAGGAAATCGGCAGCGAGAGCGCGGCCGGCGCCGGCGGCAGCTTCGTCACCGACGTCCTGGCGCGCATCGGCCTGGCACTCGGACTCGACGAGGAAGACCGGCGCCGGGCGCTGGCGCAGAGCTTCTTTGTCAGCGCCGACATGGCCCATGCGTACAACCCGAATTTTCCCGCGGCGTACGAGCCCGATCACAAGGTGATGGTGAACGGCGGGCCGGTGATCAAGAGCAACGCCAACCAGCGCTATGCCACCGAGGCGGCAACCGCGGCGCGCTTCATGACGGCCTGCCGGCAGGCCGGCGTGCCCTGCCAGCAGTACGCGCATCGCGGCAACCTGGGTTGCGGCAGCACCATCGGCCCCATCGTCGCCGCTCGCCTCGGCATCGCCAGCGTCGATGTGGGCTCGCCGATGTGGGCCATGCACAGCGCCCGCGAAAGCGCCGGCGCGCAGGATCCGGCTTACATGATCGCCGCCCTGGCGGCCTGCTACGCGAGTTGAACGACGAACCAACAAGGAGAACACCCATGGGCATCGATCCCCTGCCGCTGGACGCGGACACCATCCGCGCCCTGTCCGGCGTCACCACGGCGACGCTGACCACGGTCCTGCTCAAGAAGGGCCTGCGCAACATCTGGATACGCCGCTCGCGGCCGCTGCATGCGGCGGCGCCGCAGCGCCTGGTCGGTCGCGCCTTCACGCTGCGCTTCGTGCCGGCGCGCGAGGATCTGGCGACACCGGCTTCGTGGGGTTCGCCGATCTCGACGCGGGCTGCGATCGAGGCGATGCCGGCCGGCTGCATCGCGGTGGTGGATGCAATGGGCGTGGCCGATGCCGGCATCTTCGGCGACATCCTGTGTTCGCGCATGAAGAAGCGCGGCGTCGCGGCGCTGGTCACCGACGGCGTGGTGCGCGATGTGGAGGGCGTGATGGGCACCGGCCTGCCGGTTTGGTGCAACGGCGTCGCGGCGCCGCCTTCGGTGGCCGGGCTGACCTTCGTCGGCTGGCAGGAGCCGATCGGCTGCGGCGGCGTCGCGGTGTTCCCCAACGACGTGGTGGTGGCCGACGCCGATGGCGCGGTGCTGATACCTGCCGCATTGCTGGCCGACGTGATCGCGGAATCCGTCGAGCAGGAAAGGTTCGAAGGCTGGATCATGGCCGAGGTCGCGGCGGGCGTGCCATTGCCCGGACTCTACCCGCCGAACGAGGACGCCAGGGCGCGCTATGCGGCCTGGGTAGCCCGGCAAACCTAGGGCAAACGTCCAGCCGGGGAAATCGAAGGCCGCAACCGAGCGCAGTACGAGTTTCGTGAATGAGTCATTTGAAGGGAATTCGAGGAGGTTTCGATGTCATCACACATGCTGCAAGGCAAGCGCGTCCTGATTACGCAGTCCGATGCCTTCATGGGTCCGGTGCTTTGCGAGGTCTTCGCCGGGCACGGCGCCGCGGTGGTCGCCAGCACGCAATCCCTGCTTGATCCGGAAGCGGCGGCGGCCGTGGTCGCCGCGGCCGGCGCAGTCGATGTGCTGCTCGCCAACCTGGCCCTGCCGGCACCGGCGACGCCGGTGACCGACGTATCGGACCAGGAATGGCAAGACACCTTCGCTGCCCTGGTCGATCCGTTGCCGAGGCTGTTGCGCGCGGTGCTGCCGCAGATGATCGAGCGCCGCGCCGGCAAGGTCCTGGTCATGGGCAGCGCGTCGGCGCTGCGGGGAATGAAGCGGGCGTCGACCTACAGCGCGGCCCGGGGCGCCCAACTGGCCTATGTGCAGGCCGTAGGCGTCGAGCTTGCCGCGCACAACGTGCAGGTGAATGCGATCGCCCAGAACTTCGTGGACAACCCGACCTATTTCCCCGCCGAAGTACAGGCGAATCCACGTTTCCAGGAGCGCCTGAAACGCGAAGTGCCGCTCGGTCGGCTGGTCGGCGCGCGCGAAGACGCCGAGTTCGCCGCCTACCTGTGCAGCGATGCGGCGAACTGCTTTGTCGGCCAGGTGTTTCCAGTGTGCGGCGGCTGGGTGGCCCGCTAGCCACCAGCCGCGGGGCCGACGTGATCGCGGCGCGCGGGCCTACTTCGTTTTGCTGAAATCCGGCGTGCGCTTTTCCTTGAACGCGGTAATGCCCTCGCGCGCGCTGTCGAGGCAGGCCGAAAGACCGAAGGAGCGGTAGCCGACCTCCAGCGCCTCGGCGAAGCTCGTTGCCGCCGCCGCTTCGAGGATCGAGCGCTCCATGAGTTCGATGCACTCGCGGCTCAGTATCTGTCCGCTGGCGGCGCGTGCTTCGACCGGATCGATGGCCACTTGCACCGGGCTGTCGCCGATCGGTTTGACCTTGCCGGCGAGTTCGCGAGCGCGCGCAACGGCCATCGCCACCAGGTGGTCGACGTCCTCGGCGATGCCGTCGATGATGCCCAGTTCGTGCGCGCGCGTGGCCTTCAGGCGCTCGGCCGTGCGCAGCATGGCGTTGAAGGTCGGTGCCGCATGCGGCCAGCGCCGGTAGGGAACGGCCATGGCACCGATGCCGTGGGTGATGCCCAGCGTCACCTCGGGCATCTGGATCCAGGCGCGCTTCAGGGCGACGATGCTGTGGCAACGTGCGGCCAGCTCGAAGCCGCCGCCCAGGGCGATGCCGTTGAGCGCGGCGACCACGGGCTTCTTCATCTGGTCGAGGTGTACCAGCAGGCGCGAGCAGTCGCGCGCGTACTGCGCCGAGGCATCGGCGTCGCCCAGCATGTCCACGAAGCGGCCGATGTCGCCGCCGGCGCAAAAGGCCTTGGTGCCGTAACCGGTGATGACGAAGCCGGCGACCTTGGGGTCGTTCTCGAAGCGCTTGATCACCGACAGGATCTCGTCGTTCATTCCGTCGTGCAGCGCGTTCATCGCCTCGGGACGGCGCAGGGTGATGACTTTGACATCACCCAGTTCGTCGACCAGGATGTGCCGCAGGAAGCCCTGGTAGGCATCGAAGGGCCGTGTCGGCATCGGCAT
>JBIKLV010000139.1:0-7695 GCA_044359585.1 Sulfuritalea sp.
ATCGGATGCGGCGCGCTCACACGGCCTTGCGCATGGCCTGTGCGATTGCTTTGTGTTCCCGCACATCAAGGGCATCGGCGGCGCTTAAGCGATCGCGCACCTCTCTGTTTTGGCTTAGCTTGACTTTACCCACCAGGGAGGTGATGGCGATTTCGATGCCCACAATGTTACGTAGCATGGCATTGATAAATTCGGGTTCGGAGTCTCCCATTTTCCATGGCGCAGGCTCGGTGGCTTCGTGGCGTCGTGTGAGCTGTCCAACAACACGTCGCACAAAGCGCTCGTTGTCATGCACGGTGATGGTGCCGTGTGCATGCACAACTTCGTAATTCCAGGTCGGAACCTGGCGATGCGTCTCGTGCTTGCTGGGGTACCAGTTGGGTGAAATATAGGCTTCTGCACCGCGAAACGCGACCATTACCGGGGAGCCAGTCGGGCAACGCTGCCAAACGGTGTTGGCGCGCGCCACATGGCCGATGAGGGTGCCGTGAGTTCCCGCAGCCGCGTCGAACTCAAACGGAATGTGGTCGGCATCGAGCGCTTCGCAATTGGTGACAAGCATCCCCAAGGGATGTTCCCTGATGATGCGATGGAGCTCTTCGGGTCGGGTTTCAGCAAAGTGAGCAGGAATGAACATGGTGGGCCTTTGAAAGGAAAACTACGGGAAAGTCGCTAGCTTGACGCACAACCGGTACACTAGGAAGGTCCGGTTTTACAAATTATTGATGGTCCAGTCTTAACACCCAACAATGTCTCAGCGCAGTGCAACCAGTGTCGGGCGAACTATTTACGACCTGCTACGAACGCAGATCGCCGATGGCACTTTGCCGGCAGGTGCACGGGCACCGTCCACGCGCGGACTCGCGATCGAGTTGGGAGTGTCACGCACCACTGTTACTGCCGCCTATGAGCAACTTGCTGCCGAGGGCTACCTGGTGACGTCCTCGGGTCGGGTGGCGCGGGTAGCCAAGCCTCTGATGGCATCGGCACCATCCGAGCGACCAGTCGTTCGCCGACCAAAATCTGCACTTACCGTGTCTGGGTTTGGTCGGCGATTGCAGGCAATCGATTTGCCAGTGTTGCCGAATGCCAAACCGGCCAGCGTTGACTTTCTATACGGAGCGGTTGCGTCTCGGGACTTCCCTACCCTGGCTTGGCGACGTGCCTACCAAGCTGAATTGTTGCATCAACAAACCCGCCTGTTTTATGCCCCGCCAGAGGGTGATGCGTCACTACGAAGCGCTCTGCAGGGCTATCTGAGGCGAGCACGGGGTCTGGCTTGCGATGCGGAGCAAATACTGGTTGTGCACGGCTCGCAGCAGGCCATCGACCTGTGCGCTCGTCTGCTACTGGATGCCGAAGATGCTTTTGTTTTTGAAGACCCCGGCTACCCGATGGCACGGTGGTGCTTCGAGGCGACCGGCGCCAGATGCTTAGCCTCACCGGTGGATGCGCAGGGCCTTGATACCCGTCATCTGCCCCAGGATAAAAATGCGCGCTTGGTGTATGTGACGCCATCACACCAGTTCCCCTTGGGTGGTGTGCTTCCAATCACACGACGCCAAGAGCTGCTGCAGTGGGCGAGCCGAAATAACAGCTGGATCGTGGAGGACGACTATGACAGCGAGTTCCGCTATGGTCAGCGCCCAATTGATGCGCTGCAATCGATCGATGTCGATGGTCGCGTAATCTATGTCGGCACCTTCTCCAAGACGCTATCCCCGCAACTTCGACTCGGCTATTTAGTGCTGCCGCCTGGACTGGTGGCAGTATTCCGGCAGGCTAAGCGATTGACCGACCGGCATGCTCCCGTGCTGGAGCAGCGCGTACTGGCTTCGCTGATTGAGAGTGGCACCTACGAGCGTCATGTACGGCGCATGCGTCGCGAAAACGAGCGACGGCGGGTTGCGCTGCTGGATGCCATTGCACGCTATCTTCCAAAGGATGTGCAGGTTGGCGGAACGTCGGCTGGCCTTCATGTAGTGCTGTGGTTGCCGTTCTTGCGACCCAAGGATGAATCGGGTTTGGTGTCTGAAGCCCGCCAAGTTGGTGTGGGTATCTATCCGGTTTCGGCGCTGTTTGTGGGACCAGAGCTCCCAAACCAGCCGCGACCGGCCGGTTTTATCTTGGGCTATGCAAGTCTGACGGTAGAACAAATTCAGCAAGGTATAAAAACCTTGGGCAGATTGATTCCAAATGGGCAACCATGACACGACCGTCGGCAGAAGCTTGGGGCCGATGTGCAACGATTTGCTAACAGGCGAGAAAGCCCGCTAAATGCTCGAAAACAGCGGCAGTGATTCTCTAGATCGGAGCCACATTGCTGGCGGGCGCGGACTGAAGCGAGTATCGATTTAGCATTTCATGCAAGTTAATGTCGCCTTCCGCTGCACAGCCGAAGTTCAGGTGAAAATCGACCGAAGACATAACGAACGTCGGCTTTCCCATTCTGCGCAATCCCGGCGAACGGCAGCTCTCGTTTTTGGTCACCGTCGGCAATGGGCACCTTGCTGTCGGTGACGACTGGCCGCTTCCAGGAAGTTCGATTTCTACGGCCGCTTCCGGGCGACGAATTCCGAAAGGCGACGGTCTCTTGAGTGCCCTTAGGCGACGGTGGCGGAAATCGAGAGCGGCCATTCGCCAAGAGCGTGGCAATTGGGGAAGCGGCCACTCGATATGCGTTGATGCTATTTTTCTCTGAACTTCGGCAATGCAGCGGGAGCCGACACCGGCGATGCGGTAAGCATGAGACTGTAGTGACCGGTGTCGGGGGCCTACCAGTCATTGCGCAGACGCTAGAAGACTACCCAGAGCAAAAAGACCGGAGTAGCATTGCGGCAATTCGTAGTGCCTAGCCTCATGTCTAAAGCAACCACACTTCAAGCGGAAGATGCCCGGATGACTTCGCTGCGCCTCGCACGGCATTCGCTCAAAACCAGAATCACCCTCGCCACGCTGACCATTTTCGTCATCAGCATCTGGTCGCTGTCGCTCTACACCAGCAGGATGTTGCGCGCGGATATACAAGCTCTGCTCGGCGAACAGCAACTTTCGACGGTTTCCCTGCTGGCCGTCGAAACCAATAATGATCTGGGCGATCGCATGAAGTGGCTGGAATCGGTGGCGGAGAAAATCACCCCGGCCATGCTGGACAATTCCGCTGTCTTGCAGGAGTTTCTGGCCCAACGCCTGATCCTGCAAAAGTTGTTCAGTGGCGGCGGCATCATCTACCGCTCGGACGGCACCGCGATCGCTGACAGCCTTCCCACAGTAGGGCGGATCGGCGCCAACTACATGGACGTCGATACCGTGGCGATGGCCCTGAAGGAGGGCAAATCGAATATCGGAAAGCCGATCATGGGAAAGAAACTCGGACTTCCCGTATTCGGCATGACTGTACCGATCCGTGATGCACATGGCAAAGTCATTGGTGCCTTTGCAGGGGTAACCAACCTGGGAATGCCCAATTTTCTGGACAAGATTCAGCACGGCCACTACGGCAAGACCGGTGGCTATCTACTGGTCGCGCCACGGTCGCGATTGATCATTACCGCAACCGACAAGAAGCGCATCTTGGAAGTGCTCCCTGCCCAAGGTGTCAGTCCGAAACTGGACCGCTTTATTGATGGCTTTGAGGGTACTGATGTGTTCGTCAATCCCGTTGGCGTCGAAGTGCTGGTATCGGCAAAAGGAATTCCTGTAGCAGGTTGGTACGTCGCGAGCATATTGCCCACAGACGAAGCCTTTGCTCCCATTCACGCCATGCAGCACCGCATGATGATTGCCACGATTTTGCTTACCCTGCTGGCGGGTGGTTTGACATGGTGGATGCTGAGACGCCAATTTGCGCCGATGCTGGATACCGTCCGGACCTTGGCCAAGATGTCGAACTCAAACCATCCCCCGCAACCCCTACCCGTTACCAACCACGACGAAATCGGCGAACTGATCGGCGGCTTCAACGGCCTGCTCGAGACCCTTGGACAACGGGACGCTACCTTGCGCGACAGCTACGAAACCCAGCGCAGCACTCTGAAAACCGCGCTCGACGGCTTTTGGCGGCTTGACGCTCAAGGCACGCTGCTCGACGTCAATCCGGCCTACTGCAAGCAGTCCGGCTACACGCGCGAAGAACTTCTGGGTATGAGCGTGTTTGATCTGGAGGCGAAGGAAACCGCCGCCCAGACTGCAGAGCATGTTCGATCGGTCATCAAGGCCGGCGGCGACCAATTTGAATCGCGCCACCGGCGCAAGGATGGCTCGATCTGGGATGTCGAAGTGAGCGCCAGTTTCCGCAATCTTGCAGGTGGGCAGTTCTTCGTGTTCCTGCGCGACATCACCGAGCGCAAGCACGCCGAGAATCTGCTCAAGCGGCAAGCACAGCGCGCCGAGACGCTGCTTCAACTGCCGCGACTCGCGGAGGAACTCGATGAGCAAACCTTCATGCAGCGCAGTCTGACACTCGCGGAGGACCTCACCGGCAGCCCGGTGTCGTTCATGCACTTCGTCAACGACGATGAGGAGACGATCGAACTGGTGGCGTGGTCACAACGTACTATCGACCATTACTGTCATGCGTCCTTCGATCGCCATTACCCGGTGTCCAGTGCCGGGATCTGGGCAGACGCGGTGCGCCAGCGCACACCGGTGATTTGCAACGACTATGCAAGCTATCCGGGAAAAATGGGACTGCCCAACGGGCACGCAGAACTCCTACGGTTCGTCTCGGTACCGGTGATCGAGAATGGCCAGGTCGTCATGCTAACCGGGGTAGGGAACTGTGCCACCGCCTACGATGAGTTCGATCTGGAATCGGTGCAACTGGTCAGCAACGACATCTGGCACATCGTCCAGCGCCGCCGCGACCAGCAGGACTTGCTGGACCAGAAAGCTCAGTTGGAAATCCGCGTGGCGCAGCGAACCGAGGCACTGGCCGCTGCCAGTAAAAGGGCCGAAGCCGCCAACATCGCAAAGAGCGCCTTCCTTGCCAACATGAGCCACGAGATCCGGACGCCGATGAATGGCATCCTCGGCATGGCGAACATCTTGCGGCGAGAAGGGGTTACGAGCAAACAGGCGCAACGCCTCGACACCATCGACGCCTCGGCCCAGCACCTGCTGTCGGTCATCAACGACGTCCTCGACATATCGAAGATCGAAGCCGGCAAGTTCACCTTGGAGGAAGCCCCGGTCGTCGTCAGCAGTTTGATGGCCAATGTCAGCTCCATTTTGTCGGAGCGAGTCAAGGACAAGGGCATTCACCTGCTGATCGAGACCGAGCACTTGCCGCACAATCTGGTGGGCGACCCGACACGGCTGCAACAGGCATTGCTCAACTACGCCACCAACGCTGTCAAATTCGCCGAAAAAGGAACAGTGACGCTGCGTGCCCTCAAGCAGGAGGAGACCGCTGATTCGGTGAGGGTGCGCTTTGAAGTGCAGGATACCGGCATCGGCATCGCCCCCGAAGTTATGTCCCGGCTCTTCAGTACCTTCGAGCAGGCCGACAATTCGATGACCCGCAAGTATGGCGGCACCGGCCTCGGGCTGGCGATCACACGGCGGTTGGCCGAACTGATGGGAGGCGAAGCCGGGGCCGAGAGCACGGAGGGCGTGGGCAGCACCTTCTGGTTTACCGTGAAGTTGAAGAAGAGCGGCGAGGCGGTTGCAGCACCGGCAGCCCCAGAAGTCGATGCAGAAACGGAGATTCGGCAGCACTACTGCGGCTACCGTATTCTGGTGGCTGACGACGAGCCGATCAACCGAGAAGTCGTCCTGATGCAGCTTGAAGCAGTCGATCTTGTGGCGGACACGGCAGAGGATGGGGCCGAGGCCGTCGCTCTGGCGACGAAGAACTGCTACGCGGCCATCTTCATGGACATGCAGATGCCGAAACTTAATGGAGTGGGGGCAACTCAGCAGATACGCCTGCTTCCCGGATACCGGGACACCCCGATCATTGCCATGACCGCCAACGCCTTTGCCGAGGACAAGGCGCATTGCCTCGCGGCAGGAATGAACGACTTTCTGACCAAGCCCTTCAACCCCGAGGAGATGTTTGCGATCCTGCTGCGGGCGCTAAATAGGAGTGAAGGATAGGGGCAGGTTCCGGGTGGACAGCGGCCATCGGCAATGGACAAGTCATCAGGCCGTTGACAGTCTGGAACCGCCGCTGGCATTGGGTTCCAGCATTTTCTTGCTTGAATGGGCGCTCCAGACTGATTGCTGCCTTTTGACAGATGCATAGCCAACGGCTGTTCCTCGCCGCATTGCTGACCTCCACGCTACCGCAGATTCAGCCTATCCCTCGTTCCGATCTAGCGAGCGCAGCAAGACCGCGAACATCTCGTCGGGGTTGAAGGGCTTGATCAGGAAGTCATTCATCCCCGCCTCCAGGCACTGCGCCTTGTCCTCGGCAAAGACGTTGGCCGTCATGGCGATGATCGGTGTATCCCGATATCCTGGGATCTGACGTAACAGCCGGGTCGCCTCCACGCCGTTCAGTTTCGGCATCTGCATGTCCATGAAGATGGCCGCGTAACTGTTCTTCCGTGCCATCTCTACAGCCTCTGCGCCATCTTCTGCCGCGTCGGCGACCAGATCAACGAACTCCAACTGAATCTGTGCCACTTCCCGATTGACCGGCTCGTCGTCGACTACCAGAATGCGCTGGCTGGCGTAGCGTCGCCGAATCTCCGCTTCGGCATCTACGGCTTCCGCCGTTGGTGCAATCGTCGCCCCATCACTCTTCTTTAGTTTCGCAGTGAACCAGAAGGTGCTGCCCACGCCCTCCGTGCTCTCGGCACCCGCTACGCCACCCATCAGTTCGGCCAGTCGTCTCGTGATCGCAAGTCCGAGGCCCGTACCGCCGTACTTGCGGGTCATTGAATTGTCGGCCTGCTCAAAGGCGCTGAAGAGCCGGGACATGGTTTCAGGGGCGATGCCGATGCCGGTATCCTGTACCTCGAAGCGCACCACCAACTCCTCGGCGGTTTCTTCCTGTTTGAGGGTACGCAGCGTCACCGTGCCGACTTCAGTGAACTTGATGGCGTTCGTGGCGAAGTTGAGCAAGGATTGTTGCAGCCGCATCGGGTCGCCCAGCAGATTGGTCGGCAACGACGCTGTCTCAATCAGCAGGTGAATGCCTTTGGCCTTGGCGCGATCAGACAAGATGGAGCTGACATTGGCCAGCAGGCTGCTGATGACGACTGGAGCTTCCTCCAGCGTGAACTTGCCGGCCTCTATCTTCGAGATGTCGAGGATGTCGTTGATGACGGACAGCAGGTGCTGGGCCGACTTGTCGATGGTATCGAGGCGTTCTGCCTGGAGCAGTGTCATTTCGCCACGCCGCAGAAGGTTCGCCATGCCGAGGATGCCGTTCATCGGGGTACGGATTTCGTGGCTCATGTTGGCCAGGAAGGCGCTCTTGGCGATGTTGGCGGCGTCGGCCTGGATCTTCGCCTGGGTCAGCAACTGATTGGTGGTTTCGAGGTCGGCGGTACGCTGGCGAACCCGTTCTTCGAGGTGCCTATTGAGGCTTCTGATTTCGAGCTCTGCCTGTTTGCGCGCGGTGATGTCCTGCAACAGAGCGACGAAGTAGTCGACCGATCCATCTGCTTTGCGGACACAGCGAACGGACAGGAATACGGGGATCACGGACCGGTCCTTGCGGAAGAATCGCTTGTCAAGCGCATA
>JBIKLV010000050.1:0-26702 GCA_044359585.1 Sulfuritalea sp.
CTGACGCTGATCTTCGATGCGCCGGTCGCCATCGCGCAGCAGCGCCTGCATGCCGCCACCGCCAATCCGGACCGCTTCGAACAGGAACAGGCGACATTCTTCGAGCGTGTGCGCACAGCCTATCTTCGAATCGCGATGGAATTCCCCGACAGAGTGCGTATCATCGACGCCACCCAGACACCGGAAAATATTAATAAAGCACTTGAGAAAATAATTGCAACACTATAATAAAAAACAAATAAACTGGAACGATACGCTGCGGCAGCAACTGCTCGGCCAGGGCCTCGAGCGCCTGCCGCATGCGATGCTTTTGGTAGGCCCCCCCGGCGTTGGCAAAACCGCGTTTTCGGAACAGCTTGCAGAGTTGTTGCTCTGCGAGTCGATCACTGCCGGCCTTTCCGGTTGTAGCGAATGCCAGGCGTGCCGCTGGCTGGCCGCCGGCAACCATCCGGATTTTCGCCGCGTCGCTCCCGAAGGCGACGACGATGCGGAGGAGGGTGCCGGGGAGAAGGCCAAAAAGCGCTCGGCCAGCATCATCCGCATCGAGCAGATCCGCGAACTCGAAGCCTTCGTTTTCACCGGTAGCCATCGTGCCGGCAACCGCGTGGTGCTGATCACGGAAGCTGAAGCCATGCACGGCCCGACTGCCAATGCACTTCTTAAAATACTTGAAGAACCACCGGCAGGTGTTTATTTCATATTGGTATCTACCAGATCGAAATCATTGCTGCCGACCCTGCGCAGCCGCTGCCGGGTGATCCCGTTCGCGGCACCGGATGCGGCGGCCGCGACCGAATGGCTGCGCGCCGCCGGGCTCGAAAAGCAGGCCAAACGCTACCTTGAGCTCGCCGGTGGCGCTCCCATGCGCGTCGCGCAATGGCAGGAACAGGGGCAATTGGCGCCGATCGATGCGCTGGTCGATTCCCTGATTGCGCCGATTACCGATCCGATCGCGCTGGCCGCGCGCTGGGACGGACTGCTCAAGGGCGATGGCATGTTCCGCCTGGAGAATCTGGTAGAGGGGGTACAGCGCTGGCTGTTCGATCTGGCACAGGAGCGCATGGCCGGCGAAGTTCGCTACCACGGCGGCTGGCCACGGCCGAAAGGAGTCGCCAAGCTCGACCCCGAGGCCCTGCTTGCCGCTTGGCGCGAACTCCAGCCGTTTCGCCGCAGTGCGCGCCACCCGTTGAATCAATTGCTTTTTCTGGAAAGCCTGGCCGCCCATTTCCTGCGCGCGTTGCGGCCGGTCGGCGCATGAGCACACTGCTGGTCGACTCCCATTGCCATCTCGATTTCCCTGATTTCAACGGGCGGGAAGGCGAACTCGTCGCCGCGATGGCAGCCAATGGCGTCGGCAGTGCGCTGATCGCTGGCGTGACGCTCGAGCGTTTGCCGGCTGTCCTCGCGCTGACCGATCGATTCCGCAACCTCTATGCTGCGGTTGGTGTCCATCCCGACACACAGGAGGGCGAAGAACCCGACGAGGCAACCCTGATACGCCTGGCCGCGCACCCCAAGGTGGTCGCCATCGGCGAAACCGGGCTCGATTACTACCGGCTCGAAGGCGATCTGGAATGGCAGCGCGACCGCTTCCGCACCCATATCCGCGCTGCACGCCAATGCGGCAAACCGCTGATCATCCATACGCGTGAAGCCTCCGCAGATACCCTGCGTGTCCTGGAGGAAGAAGCGGCCGGCAAGGTTGGCGGGGTATTCCATTGTTTCACCGAGACGCCCGCAGTCGCCGAGGCGGCTCTGGCACTGGGTTTCTACATCTCGATTTCCGGCATCGTCACCTTCAAGAACGCCCTGCAGGTCAAGGAGGTAGCCCGCTCGGTGCCGCTCGATCGCCTGCTGGTGGAGACCGATGCACCCTATCTGGCACCGGTTCCGCATCGTGGCAAATTGAACCATCCAGCGCTGGTGCGCCACGTCGCGGAAGAAGTTGCCCGCTTGCGCGGCATCAGCCTGGACGAATTGACGCAGGCCACCACGACCAATTTCCTACGCCTTTTCGGGCCCAAAGCCGATGCCTAAGTTACTGATTGCGATTACATTGATCTTTCTTGCAGGGGGCGCCCACGCCGGCGCCTACGACGACATCCTCGCCGCTGCCGAGAACGGCGATAACGCCACCGTGGTCGATTTGATCCAGCGCGGCATGGATGTCAATACGACCGACCGTGCCGGTACCACTCTTTTGATGATGGCATCCCGTACTGGCAATGTTCCACTCATGGAGATGTTGCTGGCAAACCGTGCGGGAATCAACCGGCGCAACCAGCATGGCGATACGGCGCTGATGCTTGCGACTATCAACGCAAAATCCCCAGCCGTTCAGTTGCTGCTTGTCATCGGGGCGGAACTGGAAACTTCAGGATGGACTGCCTTGCATTACGCGGTGTTCGGCGGCAGTCCGGAGATCCTGGCGATGCTGCTCGAAAAGAACGCGAAACTCGATAGCCGTGCGCCGAATGGGCAGACGGCACTGATGCTCGCCGCCAAATTGGGCAAGCTCGATCTGGTCAAGCTGCTGATCGACGCCGATGCCGATATGGACCTGGCCGACTACGATGGCGACACGGCAATGCGCCTGGCGCGGAAGGCGGGCAATAGCGAGATAGCCAGTTATCTACGCCAGGTCGGCGCGGTCGAATAGATCCAACGCTTGAAGGGCCGCAAACTTGGCAAATCCGTCAACCTAATATTGCGCATAATCCGTATTATGTAAACAAGTGAGTTACCTGCGCTTATGTAATCAACGGATGCCGCTACCCGCTCAGGCATCGAGTTGCAGCGCTGCCAACCGGGCATACAACCCGCCCTGCGTCCTCAGGTCGGCCGGTGTCCCGGTCTCCACGATACGCCCTCGTTCCATGACCACGATCCGATCGACCTGTCGCACGGTGGCAAGCCGATGCGCGATGATCAGCGTGGTGCGCCCGACCATGGCCGCATTCAGGCCGCGCTGAACCAGGATTTCCGATTCCGCGTCGAGTGCGCTGGTCGCCTCGTCAAGCAACAACAACGGCGCTCCCTTGAGGATCGCCCGGGCAATGGCAATGCGCTGGCGCTGCCCACCCGACAGCCGGGTGCCGCGTTCGCCGAGGAAGGTCTGGTAACCCTCGGGCAGTCGATCGATGAATTCATCCACCAGAGCCGTACGGGCCGCTGCCATTGCTTCCTCGTCGCTGGCCCCGGCTCGCCCATAGCGGATATTGTCCAGCGCGTTGGCGGAAAAGATCACCGGGTCCTGCGGCACGATGGCGATGCTGCCCCGCAATTCGTCCAGCCCAAGCTGTCGCAGGTCCTGCCCGTTGAGCAGGATCGCGCCGGAGGATACCTCGTAATAGCGCAACAACAACTGGAACAGGCTGGTCTTGCCGGCGCCCGAAGGCCCCACCAGCGCAACACTCTCGCCCGGCGCAATGTCCAGGCAGACGTCGTCCAGCGCGCGAATACCGGGGCGCGCCGGGTAGCCGAAGACGACATGGTCGAAGCGGATCGCCGCGCGCTCGGGCTGCTGGCGCCGCTGCGGTGCCGCCGACTCGCGAATCGCCGACTCCGCGTGCAGCAAGTCCAGCAGCCTCTCCGTCGCGCCCGCCGCCCGCATCACGTCGCCCCACACTTCGGCAAGCGTACCCACACCGCCGGCGACCAGGGCCGCGTAGAGGACAAAGGATGCCAGTTCGCCTCCCGTGAGCACGCCCTCGTGCACCTGCCGCGCCCCGACCCAAAGCACGAAGATGATGGTGCCCATCACCGCCGAAATGATCAGCACCGTGAGCGCCGCGCGCACCCGCGCGCGCCGGATCGCCGTGACGAAACTGCGTTCGGTGCGTTCCGAGAAGCGGCGGATCTCCTGCCTTTCCTGGGTGAAGGCCTGCACCGTTGGCATGGCGTTGAGGATCTCGCCGGCCAGCGCAGACGCGTCGGCGATGCGGTCCTGCGATTCGCGCGAGAGCTTGCGCACCTTGCGCCCGATGGCCACGATGGGCAGCACCAGCAGCGCCATCAGGCCCAGGTTCAGCGCGAACAGGTGAAAGCTCGTCACCGCCAGCATCACCATGCCGCCGATGAACTGGAACAGGCTGCGCAAGCCCATCGAGATCGAACTGCCGATCACCGTCTGGATCAGCGTCGTGTCGCCCGTCAGCCGAGACAGCACCTCGCCTGTCTGCAAAGTCTCGAAGAACTGCGGCGACTGGGCCAGAACACGGCCATACACCGCATCGCGCAGGTCCGCCGTAACCCGCTCGCCGACCCAGGACACCATGTAGAAACGCGCCGCAACCACAAGCCCCCAGAAGCTCGCCAGCGCGAACAGCAGCAGGAAATGCCCGTTCAGGCTCAAGCCGCCAAGCAAACCGCCCGCCGCGCGCGGCTTCTCGCCGAAGCCGAAGTCGATCAGGTCGCGAAACGCGAGCGGCACCAGCAGGATGGTCGCCGATCCGACGCACAGCAGCACGAAGGCCAGCCCGATGCGCGCCCGGTAGGGGCGCAGGAAAGGCAGCAGACCGCGCAGCGGCGACAGGCGGCGGGGAGTGAGAGGCGATGCGGGGGCGACGGTATCCATGCCCGATTATCGTATGGACGGGGGCCCCCTGCCCTGCATCGGACCGGAAATGTCGTCCCGGTCCGGTGCGGCCTATTGCCAGTTCGCGGCGATTACGGGCGTCAGCACCTCCTGATAGCTGCCCGGCAAGCTGGTCTGCCCCGGTGCCGGTGGCGCGAAGGCCGCCATGGCCTGCACCAGGTTTTCCACCTGGCTGTCGAGCAGCAATTTGCCATCGGCGGTCTTGAACTGCTCGACGTGGTAATTGGAACCGAGATACCAGTTCTCCACCGTCAGCTTGTCCGTGGTGCCGATGATGCTGGCCTCCAGATTGTTGCCGACCTGCCGCAGCCAGACCTGGTCGGCCGCGATGCCGGCCAGAAAGCGGGCCTGGTCGACGTTGCCGGCGCTGCCGTCGTTCTCCCTCACCGTGTCGCTGCCATGGCCGCGGCCGAACAGGTAGGCGTCGTTGCCCGTGCCACCGATCAGCATGTCGGTTCCGGCCCTGCCTTCCAGCACGTCATTGCCCCCATTGCCGCTCAGCGTGTTGTTGCCGGTCGTGCCGGTGATGGTGTTGTCGTCGGCGTTACCTGTTCCGTTTATGTTCCCGGTGCCGGTCAGGTTCAGGTTTTCGACATTGGCGCCCAAGGTATGGGCTGTCGAGGAATTCACGGTGTCGATGCCCTCGTCAGCGGCTTCAGTGACGACGTCCCCAGCGTTGTCTGCCGTATAGGTATCGTCCCCCGTGCCGCCGACCAGCGTATCCGCGCCGGCGCCACCGTTGAGCGTGTCGTTGCCGGTGCCGCCCCAAAGCGCATTGGCGCCGCTGTTGCCCGTCAGCAGGTTGTCCAGTTCATTGCCGGTGCCGGCGATTGCCGCCGCTCCGGTCAGGGTCAGCTTCTCCACGTCGGCCGACAAGCTGTAAGTCACCGAGCTATTGACGGTATCCGTGCCCTCGCCCGCATTCTCGACCACCACGTCGCCGCTGTTGTCGACCGTGTAAATGTCGTTGCCCAGCGCGCCGGTCAGGGTGTCGGCTCCCGCGCCGCCGTTGAGCGTGTTGTTGGCGCTGTTTCCGGTGAGGGCGTTGTCCAGGGCATTGCCCGTACCCGTGATTGCGCTTGTCCCGGCAAGCACCAGATTCTCCAGGTTGGCACCGAGCGTCCAGGTGATCGAACTGCGCACCGTGTCCGTCCCTTCGTCGGCGTTTTCAGTGACCACATCCGCTGTCTGGGCGACTACGTAGGTGTCGTCCCCCGTTCCGCCAAGCAGGGTATCGTTCCCTGAGCCGCCATCGAGCCAATCGCTGCCTTCGAGGCCGGTCAGCACGTTGGCGGCGCTGTTGCCGAGCAGGACGTTATCCAGGATATTGCCGGTGCCGTTGATTGCCGCCGCGCCGGTCAGCGTCAGGTTTTCCAGGTCCGATCCCAAGGTGTAGGCAATCGAACTCTGGACCGTATCCCTGCCCTCCCCCGCATCCTCGACCACGGCATCCGCGGCATTCTCGACAACGTAGATATCGTCGCCCGATCCGCCGACCAAGGTGTCGGCGCCCGCGCCGCCATTGAGCGTGTCGTTGCCGGCATCGCCGGCAAGGCGATTGGCCGTCGCGTTGCCGGTGAGCACATTGTTGAGCTCGTTGCCCGTGCCGTCGATGGCCGCCATGCCGGTCAGCGTCAGGTTCTCCACGTCGGCCGACAAGCTGTAGGTCGCCGAGCTGTTGACGATGTCCGTACCTTCGCCCGAATTCTCGACCACCACGTCGCCGATGTTGTCGACCGTGTAGCTGTCGTTGCCGAGCCCGCCGATCAGGGTATCGGCACCTGCACCGCCATTCAGCGTGTCGTTGCCGGCACCACCGGAAAGGGTGTTGGCCGCGACGTTGCCGGTGAGCGCGTTGTTGAGGTCGTTGCCTTTGCCGTCGATGGCCGCCGTGCCGGTCAGCGTCAGGTTTTCCAGGTCAGACCCCAGGGTGTAGGCAATCGAACTCTGCACCCGGTCAGTTCCTTCGCCAGGGCTTTCGACCACCACGTCGCCGACGTTGTCGACCGTGTAGCTGTCGTTGCCCAGACCGCCGATCAGCGTATCGGCACCCGCGCCGCCGCTCAGCGTGTCGTTGCCGGCGCCGCCGGAAAGGCTGTTGGCCGCCGTGTTCCCGGTGAGCACGTTGTTGAGGTCGTTGCCCATGCCGTCGATGGCCGCCACGCCGGTCAGCGTCAGGTATTCCAGGTTCGACCCTAGGGTGTAGGCAATCGAACTCTGCACCCTGTCGGTTCCTTCGCCCAGGTTTTCGACCACTACGTCGCCGACGTTGTCGATCGTGTAGCTGTCGTTGCCCAGCCCTCCGATCAGCGTATCGGCACCTGCACCTCCGTTCAGCGTGTCGTTGCCGGCCAGGCCCTCGATGACGTCGCGCAATGCCGTGCCGACGAGGGCATCGACCGTGCCGCTGCCAACCATGTGGTTGGCGATATCCAGCACGAAGTCGTCGGAGACGCTTGCGCCCGCATTGTCGGTGGCGGTCACACGCACATTCAGCAGTGCGGCCGCAGTCGACGTCGGGGTGCCGCTGAAGGTTTGCGTGGCGGCATCGAAGCCAAGCCAGGATGGCAAAGCCGCGCCGCTGCCCAGTGTCGCGGTGTAGGTCAGCGCATCGCCGGCGTCGATATCGGTAAAGCTGCCAGCGGGAATGGCGTAGGTGAAAGGAAAGTCTTCCGTCGCCATATGGTCGGCAAGGCCGATCGCAAGCGTCGGCGCGTCGTTGATGTTGCCAACCGTCGGCGTCGATGCGCTGCTCACCGCCTCCGCCGTGCCGTGACCGTCGGTGTAGCTGGCGGTGACCCGCAACTGCTTGCCCACCTGCGCTTCAGCCAGCGTCAGGCTGCTGCCCGAGGCGCCGGCAATGTCGTTCCAGATCGTGCCGTCAATGGAGGATTGCCATTGATAGCCGATGCTGCCCAGGCCATCGGCATCGGCCAG
Source organism: Sulfuritalea sp. (assembly GCA_044359585.1). Lineage (GTDB taxonomy): Bacteria > Pseudomonadota > Gammaproteobacteria > Burkholderiales > Rhodocyclaceae > Sulfuritalea. The sequence continues at coordinate 7,535 of JBIKLV010000050.1, forward strand.
CGCGTTGTTCGCGGTCAGCGTCTGGCCCTGGATCGCCGTGCCGCCAACGCCGACTTCTCCGGTGGGGGCGTCGTTGATGTTGGCGACGGTCGCGGTTGCGTTGCTGCTGACCGATTCGACGGTGCCATGGCCGTCGGTGTAGCTGGCCACCGCCCGTACCAGAAGCCCCACTTCCGTTTCGCCCAGGGTGAAGCTTCCGGCCGTGGCGCCGACGATATCAATCCATGCCACCCCACCATCCGCAGAACTTTGCCACTGGTAGCCGATGCTGCCCAGACCATCGGCGTCTGCCAGATCGTTGCTCGCCGTCAGTGTTTCGCCCTGCATCGCCGTGCCGCCAACGCCGACTGTTCCGGTAGGCGCCGAATTCACCAGTTGCCGCAGATCCGACGCCTGCCAAGCCCCATCTTCAAACACGATGTTTTCTATCGCGAACTGGCCGGGTGCGATTTCGTCGAATGAGACACCGTCCGTCGCCGAGACCGAAATCGTCACTCGCGAATCCGTTCGACTTGCCGTCACGCCGAATGCCGAAATGCCGGTGCCGAATACCAACTGATCCGTACCTTCGGCATCGACAATGGCATCGACTCCGCCACCGAGGCCGAACCGGTACGTGTCGTCACCCGTCCCGCCATCCAGTGCATCGTCGCCGCTACCGCCAACGAGCGTGTCGTTGCCACCGAGGCCTGACAAGGTATCGTCTCCCGCGGTACCGTCGAGCAGATCATCGCCTTCCGTACCGACGATGCTCGTCACCTCGACCGGATCGAAATCCGGCGCCGGCGGCGCCATCGCGATAAGGTCGGGCAACGTGGCGCGGTCGCCATTGGCAAACCGGAAGTCATTGATCGAGGCGCCGAGCAAGTCGGTGCTGCGCGGTGCCAAAACACGGATGCCCTGGTCCGGCCCCCAGCCGATATCGAGCGTGACATGGCGTGAGCCATCCAGCGGCGACACCGCCTCGCCCCAGGAGAATTGCAGGTCGGCGCGCACGATGCCTTCGCCAAAACTCACCGTGGGCGAGCCCAGCACACCCGAATCGTAGAAAGTCTGCAAACCCGCGAAATCCTGCGCGCTCAGCGTGACGATCGGCACATTGTTCTGGGCGTAATAAGGACTGGGTTCGATGCTCCCTGGTACTCGCACAATGAACGGCAGGGGTTCGACTATTGTGATCGCGCCTTCGTTGAGCAAATCCGAAACCGTGGTCCAGCCATAGGGAGCCAGCTCGACCTCCAGATCCTCCAGGGAGTAGAAATAACCCGAGCCGATGTCGCCGTGGTGCAGGAAATACTGCCCGGCGTAGTCGTAGCTTTCCTGCCAGTCGGTGATGCCTTGCGACTGATAATAGGCATCCACCACGGTCATGGTATCCACCCCCTGCCCCAGAACCAGATCGCTGCCGGTATTGTCGCGTCCTACCTGAACCATTTGCCCAGCGACGGCAACGACAGTGTCGTGCCCATCGCCAACCACCATGGTCGCGCCGCCCTCCAGCCACTGGTCGCCGCTACCCGCGACCAGCATGTTGCCGCCGATCAGGCGGCCATTGCCGGTGCCGCCATAGGCAAAGCCGGCGTTGTAAATCGTGTTGTTGCCGACGCCGCCGATCACCGCGGAATACCCGTTGGCATAGACCACATGATCGCCGTCGCTCAGGTCGATTTCTTCAAGGTGGTAGCTTGTCGAACTGGAGCTGACCTGCATCGCCACCGCCGCCGGCAGATTGCCGACGCCCGGCCCGGCCAGGTAACGACCCGTCAACGAGCCTTGATAGTTGGTCGTTACGAAGTCATGGTAATCGGTGATAAAGAGCCACCCCGGCGCCCCATTGACGGTCCACTTGATGGCGGTCTCATCCTTGGAACTCCTCGTCGTACCGTCGGGCAGCGGCGCCCCCCAACTGACTTCGGCCCATAGCCATTGACTGGAATACTGAGAGTCGCCGCCAAGTGCATGAACCTCTGCATCGCCCGCGCTGACGCGGCTCTGACGGATGCTGGCCGTGCCCTCGCTACGTTCGGCCGCACCGGTCTGCTTCCAGCTATAGGTATGCTCGGTTCCAAGGTTGCTGGTCCAAGCCACCACAAAGTTATTGAATTTTCCGGTGTGGATTGTGGTGGTCGCCTGATCGGTATGCGTTACACGCAGGTTGTCCGCGAATTGCGTAGCGCGGCGCCAGGTGCCATCCGCCTGCAGGGCATAGCCCTGAATCGTCAAACTATGCTCGATGCCAAGGCGCGTACTGGCGAGGAAGTCGCGTGCCAGGGTGGTGATCCGATCTTCCTCGTAGGCGGCGCTGTCGGCCAGCAGCGTTGCGGTATTGCGTTGCGCGCCGCTGGCATCGCTCACCTGCCACACCGCGCCATCGGTGAAATAGCCCTGCGCGCGCATCGAGCCGGTATCGCGGCGGATCGCCAGCAGCAGGTCGTCGCCGTCGCGGGTGGCGGCGACGTCGTCGAAGGCGAGGCCGGTTTCGAGCAGGATGCGGTTGGCGCCGGCGTCTATCACCCGATCGCTTCCCGACTGCCGGGCAAGGCGGTAGGTGTCGCTGCCTTCGCCGCCGGCGAGGACGTTGTCCTGTGCGTTGCCGGCAAGGAGGTTGTCCTGGGTGTTGCCGGTGCCGGTGATCGCGGCACCGGTGAGGGTGAGATTTTCAACATCGGCGCCGAGCGTGTAGTCGACGGCGGACTCGACGGTGTCGATGCCTTCGTTTTCGGCTTCGACGATCTCGTCCGTGGCATCGTCGACTCGATAGGTGTCGTTGCCGGAGCCCCCGGCGAGGCGGTCGTGTAGCACGCTGCCGACGAGGGTGTCGTCGCCGGCCGTGCCGACGATGTCGGTGCCGCGAGCGAGAAGGTCGGCGTAGGTCAGGGTTACTCCCGTTTGTCCTGAGCCTGTCGAAGGACCGAATTCGATGCGATCGATGGCGCCGGTGGCGCTGGCGGCATTGAAACCCTGGATATGGATGGCGTCGTTGGCATCGGCGCCGATCTGGAGGATGAGCTCGCCCGCGTCGCCGGCACGAAGATGGATGTCGTCCGCCGTAATGCCAGCGCCGACTTTTAAGGTATTGAATTGCGCGGCGCCCTGGGCGTCGGTCTTGGCGCTGGTATCCGTCAGGCGGTCGGTGCCGTCGCCGATGCTGTACAGATAGGTGTTGTTGCCGCCGCTACCGGTGAGGTTGTCGTTGCCGCGTCCGCCGGAAAGGGTGGCGTGGCCGCTCGTTGCACTGAGCGCGTCGTTGCGCAGGCCGCCCAGTTCCAGAGCATGGCCGTCGATATCCGTTCCCGCGAGCGCGGCTTCCGCGTGGCGGCCGATGAATTCGGCGGTGGTGAGAGACTCGCCGCCGACGATGAAGTTCTCCACCGCGCCGGCGATGCCGCCGACTATCGCCAACTGGTCGGTGCCGGCAAAGGCGATGCGCAGCTCGTTGGGCGTGGCCGCACCGTCAGCCTGGAACGCATGACCGGCATGGACAAGGGCGGGATCGACGCCGTCGAGGCGCAGTGTGTCGTTGCCGCCGGCATCGAGGATGGCTTCGATCAGGCCCAGATCGCGATCGGCCGGCGCATCGCCGCCGTGGACGATGTAGGTGTCGTCGCCCAGGCCACCGTCGATCCAGTCGGTCCCCGTGCCACCGGTGAGGACGTCGTCGCCGTTGCCACCCCAGATAGTGTCGTTGCCGGCGCGCCCGTCGATGCGGTCGGCCACGCCGGTGCCGACGATCTGGTCGTCCAGTTCGGTACCGTCGAGATCGAAGCCCTTGGCCAGCATTTCTTCCCACGTAAGGCTGCTGCCGTCGGCGAACTGGAAGCTGGAGAAGCTTTGCGTACCCAGGGGATTGTCGGCGTCGAAGTTCTCGATGTGAATGGCGTCGCCGTCGCCGAGGTCGAGAAGGAGGGAGCCCTTGCGCAGCTTGATGCCCTCTTTGGCGATACCCTTGCCGAATATCATGACGCTGGCGTCCGATCCACCAGGGTTGTCATCGATCACTCGTTCGGTGCCGTCGCCCTTGTGAAACACATAGGTGTCGAGGCCCGCTCCGCCGACCAGCACGTCGGTGCCTTGGCCACCGATCAGCGTGTCATTGTTGGCGCCGCCAAAGAGGACATCGTTTCCCGTCCCGCCGTCCAGCAGGTCGTTGCCGCCATTGCCGAGCAGCCAGTCGACACCGGCGCCGCCATAAAGCGAATCCGCCCCGGATAGCCCTTCGCCGTCGTCCAGCCCAGTGACACCGTTCAGGGTATAGACATAGTTGCCGCCGTTACCTTCGCTCGGCGGATTAAGCGTGATTTCCCAGCTGTCGACGACATCGCCCGAAACCGAAGCGTCGCCGATCAGCAGATCTTCCCCCGCTCCGCCCGCCAGCATGTCCGCTCCATCCCCGCCGAGCAGGGCATCCTTTGCCACGCTACCCATCAGAATGTCATCACCGATGCCGCCATCAATCAGGTCGCCGCGCGCGCTCGACCCGCCGAGCTCCGCGAGCGGGCCTGCGTCCGTCCCGTACAAGACGTCGTTGCCGTCGGCGCCGCCGATCACGTCGGAACCCGATCCGCCGATGGCGACGTCGTTGCCGGTGCCGGCCCAGACGATGTCGTTGTCGTTGCCGCCGTCGAGGTAGTCATCACCGCCCAAGCCAGTCAGCAGATCGCGGCCGTTGCCGCCGAACATTGCATCGGCGCCTTGCGCATTTGTCGCGACCTCCGCCACCGCCACGTCGGGGCTGCGTAAAAAGCTGGGCGCCACGCCCAGGCTCCAGGAAGTTCCGGGTTCGCTGTCGAGGTACTGGTCGCCCGACATGGCATCGTCCCCAGCCCCGCCGATCAGCAGGTCATGGCCCGCGCCGCCTAGCAAAAGATCGTTAGCCACCCCGCCCAGCGCGATGTCGTCGCCCGCGCCACCATCCAGGATGTCGCCACGCAAGCCAGTGCCGGTTTGTATCGATCCCTGGGTGGCGGCCTGCGTCGGGGTCTGCACCGCTTCGCCGTGCAGGATCTGCGCGCCGGCCTCGCCGCGCAGGATGTCGCTTTCGCCGACCCGCCCGGTGACCGCCGCCGCCGGCGCATTGAAGAGATGGATGCCGAGTTCACCACCGGGCAGGCTGGCGAAGTTGGCCAGCACGACCTGCGCGCCGCCGGCGAGCGTGATTACTAGGTCGGCCCCGTCCTTCGCCGCCGTGACCAATGGATTGCCCACCAGCGCATATCCGCCGCCTTCCTTCGCGACGAAGGCCCCGGTGACGATGCGGCCGTTGGCATCCTTGATCAGTCCCTTGCCATCGCCATCGGTGATCGTGTCGCGATCGGTGGTGGCTTGCCCTACCCGGTAGGTGTCGAAGCCGTCGCCGCCGTCCAGCGCATCGTTGCCGGCCCCGCCGTCGAGCAGGTCATCACCGCCGAGTCCGGTGAGACTGTCGTTGCCGTTGCCGCCGTAGAGGTGGTCGCTGACGGCTTCGCCCCTCATGCTGTTGGCCTGTTCATCGCCGAAGGCGTAGATGCGGGTATTGGCGTAGAGCGGCCCTTGCTGGATCGTGTACCCGCTGGCGAAGTCCTTGAAATGGGCGCTGTCCTTGATGTAGAAGTGGTCGCCTTCCTGAATCTGGTAGGCGGGGTTGTCGGGATTGATGTTCCTTTCATTGAACCAGTTCTTGCGCACGAGGAATTCCGCGCGGTCGTCGTACCAGTCCTGGCTGAAGGCCAGCGTGCTGCGCTCCATGCCGAGCCGCACGTCGTCACGATCCTTCTTCCATTGGCTGAAGGTCGCGCCCCATGCCGTGCCCAGTGCGGTTTCGAACGCCGTGGCGGCAGCAGCTTCCGCGAGGGGGTCCGCGGCTTTGGCGACGTTGAGGATGAACGGACTCAGGCTGTAGAGCGCGGCGAAAGTGGCGAAGTCTTCGCGGGCTTTTTCCTTTAGGTCGGCGGCGTTGCCGACAATGGGTGTCAGGGTGAGCTTGTTGGCGAGCTTGTCCTTGTAGACGGTGTTTTCGGTAATGCCCTTGAGCTTGGCATAGAGGGCTTCGCGACCCGAGTAGGTCTTGCCGTCACCGCCTGGAAAGGTTCCGTAGCCGGCGCCATTGGGATCGGTCTTGCCGACGTTCGCCCAGGTATTGCCCTCCGCGCTGCCGGCTAGGCGCTTGTCCTTGGTCTGGGGGCCAAGTACCAGGTCAGCCAGGGCGTTCACGACGTTCTCAAGCACGTCGCCTTCGGCGATGCCTTGCCCGTTGTCTTTCTCCGCCTTGCGCCAGGAGGCGTTCTTGAGGATGCTGTTCAGCGTGCCGGTCGCGGACTGCTTTTCCTTGATCAGGTTGAGCAGCGTGTTCTGGACGTTGAGGCTGTCGACCAGCAGGACGAGGCTGTGGTTGTCGCCGAAGTCGTTGACGGCGTACTTGTCGTGCAGGAGCTGGATGTTCCCCTGTAGCAGTTCGGCCAGCGTGGCGCCCAGAAAATCGCCCCGGGTGATGGGTTGGTCCTCGATGAAGAGCTTGAGGTCATTGCCATAGCGGTACTGCGAATATGCCACGCCATACCAGGGCGGGGTCGTGGTCTCGCTGCCAACGACATCCCACTGGTTGGGCAACGGCCCGCCGGCGCCGGGCGTCGGGCTGCCCAGCGAGGCGGATAACCCTGCTGCAAGACCCAGCGGCTCGGTGCGGAATTCCTGTTGCGCCAGCAGCACCGCGATCTGGTAGTCAACCGATTCGCCCGCGATGGCCAGGGCCTGGCTGTTGTCGGCGCGAGTGTAGAGGTCCTGAATGTTGGCCGGGTTGGGCGGGCCAGAGTCCGCGCCTACGGGCGCGCCGGAGCCCAGCGTGGGGGCTCGGTGGGCGGCCTCATACACGGCCTTGATGCGGCTTACGGCAGTACTAAGCAGCTCGTAGTCCGCTTGGCGCAGGGCCGCGTGCGCATCTTCCGGCGAACTGGGCCGGACGCCGTTGGCCAGTGCGGTGAGGGCGTCGTTGAAGCCGCCGCCCACCGCGGCGCGCGGTACGCCGAGCGTACTGGCGAGATGAGCCTGGATGGCGAGATAGGCGTTGCGTCCATCTACGGACTGGAAGCGGTCGACAAAGCCGGTGGTCTCGCCCTGCGCGCGCAAGACGCCGAATCTCGTGACCATCTCGCGCAGCTTGGTCTGCGTGCCGGCCAGCGTGCCGTTCGCGGTGCCGATCTTGCCCACACCGGCCCCGTTGAACAGGACGACCTGCCCGCCGTTGAGTTCGTTGCCATGCATCAGGTTGAAGGCGGTAGCCAGATGGCCGCCCAGGCTGTAGCCGGTGACAGAGAGGGGGCCGGTGATCTTGCCCCGTTGCTGCAAGGACTGGTACCAGTCCTCCATGTCGCTCAACTGGCCGAAGGCGAAACCCTTTTCCTTGATTTCCAGGACGTTGGTGGCGGTGTTGTCGCGGGCGTGGTCGTCGAGGAATTCGGTGCTGCGAAAACTGAGGACGAGTTCGTCCGTCGCGTTGTTCTTGAACAGCGTCCCCGAGAAACCGGTGGTGGTGTTGGAGATGTGCTCGACGACCTTCCAACCCTTGGCGGGATCGACAAATTTCTCAGCCTCGGTCGAGGTGAATTTGCTGGCGTGGAGGTTGCCGTCGGTAAGAATCCGGGTGAATCTTTCGATTGGCATTTCTAGCGGGTTGTCGAGCTTGTCGCCCGGAGTCAGGATCGTGCCGGGCGGGGTGGCATTGAATCCAAAAAGGGCCTCGGCCGCCATCTGCAGGTTGGCGAACTTTAGGTACTCGGCAATGGTCGGCATCTCACTTCTCCTTCGCGGGAATCAGAACTTGGTCGACGAACTTGCGGGTAGCGGATCCGGTGTCACGCGCATGATCCGGGCATCTGTATGCCGTCAGCCACGGACTCGGATTGACGCGGCTCGGTGCCCCAGGGCTCCATGCGTAGCGGATCATCTCCCCTAGCAGTTCCTGGGTCTGCAGGTCGATGATCTTGATCGTGCTGCTCGCGACGCCGAGATAGCGATCCTCGGGGATGACGTGGTCTTCGTAGGTAACGCCGTAGCGCGGGGGCGTGGGGGATGGGGAGGGGCTTTTGTCGAGTACCCAACCGTAGATGTTCAGGTCGTAATTTGGATCCCTTTCAACATTGAGCTTTACGTTTGGCGCATTGACATCCTTACGGCCAACGATCCTGTTCGAGCCGGTATAGCGATAGCGCTGGCCGTCCTTCTCGTCGATGACCTCGACCCAGCGGTAGCCGGGCAGGCCGCCGGGGCGGTGGCCGGGGCTGATAAAGCCGCGATAGTCGGGCCTAACCGGAGTGGGCGTCCCATTCAGCGTCGAACTCCCATACTCATACCCGAGGAAGGTCCAGATAAATCCCTTGGCGGAGTCCTCTCGCGCAAACGCCGCTCCCGGCCAGTCGCGGGTCGCCAGTTCAGAATCGCCCCGATCCGGCCTCACCTTCATCAACAGCACCCCCTCGACGTTCTCCACCTTGCGATAGATCTTTTCTCCGGCGACGTTGGCACACTTTTCGTCAAACAGCGTCTTGCCGTCCGTCATCCGCGCCTGCGTCGCTTCACGCTCGGCCGTCTGCCGTTCCGCCGTCTGTGGCGACTGCGCACAGGCACTCAGTGCCAATGCCAGCAGCACCGCAGCCAGGTTTCCCTTCACGATTCGCTTCATGCCGCGTTCCCCCATGTCCTGCCGTTGATTGCTGCCACCACATCGCCGTATCGCCAGCGCCAACTTTTGATATTGCCGCATTCATGCTTCATTTCTTCCTCCTCAAATCTCAAGATCGCTCCGCCCCTCGACCCACCCCGCCGCGCCCCACCTTCCCGTCCCTCACCCCGCCACCCTATCCATCAGTTCCTCCACCCCATAGCGGCTGCCATCGGCGAACTCGACGGTCTCGACGTCGCTGCCCATGGCGCCGATCAGGGCGATGAGTTCGCCGCCGCAGGTGAGCATCAGGTACTGGCCGCAGTCGCTGGCGCCGACGGCGAGGTCGGGCAGGCCGAGGCCGGCGCCAAGGCGCACGGTCCCTGCCCCGGCGGCGAGCGCGTCGCCCTCCACCACCAGATGCAGATTCGCCGCGGCCCCGCTCACGCGCCCCGCTCCGCTAGCGCAGCCGTCATGTGCTCGCCATTGCCCATTGCCCGCCCTCCCGATGGATACTTGTCGAGTTGCTTTCCCTTGGCGCCGTGCCGCCAGCGCCGACTTTTGAACCACCGGATCCCGACGCTGGACGTTTCCTCGTCAATGGCGGAAAGTAAGGATTCCTTACTTTCTGCTTCGCTCCCGCCATGCTCGCCAAACTCACCTCGAAGAACCAGCTGACCTTGCCGAAGAGCATCACCACCGCCGTCGGGGCGGCGGAATACTTCGACGTCGAAGCCAGCAATGGCCGCATAGTGCTGACGCCGGTGCGCATCCAGCGCGGCGATGCAGGGCGCACCAAGCTGGCCGAGCTCGATCTGACGCCACAGGACATGGCAGATGCCGTGGCGTGGGCGCGGCAGGCTCCGGCTGCCAAGACCACGCGCAAGAAACGAAGCGTCCGCCGCGGGTGGTGATCGACACCCATCTGGTGCTGTCGGCGCTGGTCTTCGCCGGTGGCCGGCTGGCGCCGCTGCGGTTGGCGTGGCAGACGCAGCGCGTGCTGCTGCTGGTGTCGCGCGCCACGGCCGCCGAATTGATCCGCGCCCTGGCCTACCCCAAGTTCAAGCTGGCCGCGCATGAGCAGGAGGAATTGCTGGCGGACTACCTGCCCTATTGCAAGACAGTGCGCATCCCCGTTCCGCCGCCGGCCACGCCGCCGTGCCAGGATGCATTCGACGTGATGTTTCAGGAACTGGCGCTTGCCGGGAAGGCCGATGCGCTGGTAACCGGCGACAAGGACCTGCTGAGTCTCGATGGCACGCTGGCGTGCCCGATCCTCGGCGCGGAACGTTTTCTGGAAGAGATCGGCATTCGACCCTGAGTCCCGGTGGACTCCTGGCAGGCGCGTCGCGTCGGCGGTTAGCCTTGGAAGACAGGCGTTGCAGTCAGTCTTTATTGTGGATACAATAATAAAGTGAAGATCACCTATGATCCAACCAAGAATACCGCCAACATCGAACTCCGCAGCCTTCCGTTCGATCTGATTGCGGACCTCGACTGGGCCACGGCGGTGATCGTCGAAGATGTGCGCAGGGATTATGGGGAACCCCGCTACCGCGTCTTCGGCTAAATCGGTGATCGGCTCTACTCCGCCGTGTTCACACCCCGCAGGGATGCCCTGCATGTCATCAGCTTGCGAAAAGCCAACAGCCGAGAGGTAAAGCGCCATGGTTGAACGTCGAAAACATCCATCCACCCTGATCGATGACGAAAACCCGGAATGGACAGCCGAGGACTTTGCTCGCGCAAAGCCCGCATCCGAGGTTTTGCCCAAACTCGTCGGCACCGCAGCCGCAGCCGAAATGCTGCGGCCGAAGCGGGGACGCCCCGTCTCGGCCAATCCCAAGGCGCACGTCAATCTTCGCCTTGATCCCGACGTCGTCGCCGCCTTCCGGGCCACGGGTCGCGGCTGGCAAACGCGCCTGAATTCGGCGCTCAAGGATTGGCTCAAGGACCACTCTCCGGCGTGATCGACCAATTCACCGCTCCCGCAAACTCTCGCTGCCGTGCTGCAGCAGCGGGCTGAGGAAGTACTCGATCACGCGCCGTTTGCCGGTCTTGATTTCCACGCTCACCGCCATGCCGGCGGAGAGATTCACGGTCTTGCCTTCGACCTGCATGGTGGCGCGCTGCAATCTCGCGCGCGTGGAGTAGATCGGGCCGCGCTTTTCGTCGTTGATGGCGTCGCGCGAGACGTGGGTGAGGCTTGCCGGAATCGTGCCGTACTTGGTGAAGGGGAAGGTCTCGATCTTGACTTCGGCCTCCTGCCCGGCATTGACGAAGCCGATGTCCTTGTTCTCGAGGAAGGCTTCGACTTCCAGGGCGTCGTCCTTCGGCACGATGACCATCAGGGTCTGGGCTTCGGTGACGACGCCGCCGACGGTGCGCACTGCCAGTTGCTGCACGGTACCTTCGACCGGCGCGACGAGCGTCATGAGCCGGTCGCGGTTCTCGGTCTTGACCAGTTCCTGGCCGAAGGCGGTGGCTTTCTGCTCGGCCTCGTTGAGGGTGTCCAGCGCCAGGCGGCGGGTTTCGGCGATGGCGGAACTGCGCTGACCGCGGGCTTCGTCGATGGCGGCGGCGAGTTCGCGGAGGCGGCTTTTCTGGGTTTCGAGGTCGGCCTCCTGCTCGATGCGGATCTGTTCCTTTTCCAGGTAGCCGTGTTTGGAAATGAAGTTCTTCGCCACCAGGCCCTTGAAATCCTCGGCGCGCTGGCGGGCTATGGGGGCGGTCTGTTCCAGCTTCCTGACGATCTCCTCGGTGGAGCGGCGCTCGGCTTCGCGCTTGGCGATCTCGGCGTCGATGCGCGCGATGCGGGCCTGGTATTCGCCGTGCTGGCCGTCGAGGATGCGCTGTTCCTGCGCCACGCGCTCAATTCCAATAGCGACGCCGATGTTGGCCGGTGGCTCGATGCGCGGCGCGCGGCCGGCGGCGAGCGCGGCGAGCAGCGCGCGGGCGCGGGCGGCCTGCAGCCGGGCGGTGGTCAGGTCGTTGCCGGTGCGCGCGCTGTCGGCCCGCGCCATGGTTGCGTCGAGCTCGACCAGCACCTGCCCGGCCTTGACGGCCTGGCCGTCAACCACGTGGATGGCCTTGACCGCGGCGGTCTCGATCGGCTGGATCAGCTTGCTGCCGGCATTGGGCACGATGCGCCCTTGCGCCGTGGCGACCACATCGATGTGGCCGAAGGTGGCCCAAAGAACGGCGATCACGGCGAAGGCGATCAGCAGCCAGGCGACGATGCGCGGCGCGGCAGAGACAGGCGTTTCCTGCAGTTCGAGCGCGGCCGGGAGGAATTGCGCTTCGTGCGGCAGGCGATGCGGCGGGTCGAGATCCTTGCGAATTTTCCAGACGTGGCTGAAGACGGCGGCGTAACGCTTGATCAGGTCGAGCGTGGCTTGCAGGCGGAGGGTGAGGGCTTGGGTCATGCCGGCAGCTCTTGATAAACACAACACAAGTGTTTAATATTTGCCGCATGAACTCGAAACAGATGAAGAAATGGCTTGAGCAGCATGGTGCTACCTTCCTGCCGGCCAAAGGCTCGCATCTGAAGGTTCTTCTGAATGGACGGCAGACAATCCTGCCCATGCACGGCACGGCGGAACTCGGCAAAGGGCTTGAGGCCGCGATCAAACGCCAACTTGGCTTGAAGTGAGGACAGATAATGTTTGACTATCCCGTAATCCTGACGCCCGACGACGGCACCGTGCTGGTCACCTTTCCCGATGTGCCCGAGGCGATCACCTTTGGCGCCGATACGGACGAAGCGCTTATGTACGCAGTGGATGCGCTGGAGTCCGCGCTGTCGTTTTACGTCGATGACCGCAAGCCGTTGCCCGTACCGAGCAAACCAAAACGCGGGCAAAAGACAGTGCGTCCGTCCGCGCTGGAATGCGCCAAGCTGGGCGTCTATCAGGCAATGACGGAACAGGGAATCCGCAAGTCGGAACTGGCACGCCGCCTGGGGTGGCACATGCCGCAGGTGGATAGGCTGTTCGATCTTAAACATGCCTCGCGGCTCGACCAGATCGAAGCGGCGGCGCGGGCCTTGGGGCGGCAGGTCGAGGTCTCGGTTACTTAGCATCGCGCGTTTTCCCACTACCCCTGCTGCATCCGATGCAGCCGCGCGTAATGCCCGGCCTCGTGCCTCAGCAACTCGGCATGGCTGCCCTGTTCGACGATCTGGCCGCGGTCGAGCACCACGATGCGGTTGGCGTCGCGCACTGCGCTTAGCCGGTGGGCGATGACGATCACCGTGCGCCCGCGGCAGATCGCCTTCATGTTGTCCTGGATGATGCGTTCGGATTCGTAATCCAGTGCGCTGGTGGCTTCGTCGAAGATGAGTATTCGCGGGTTGCCGATCAGGGCGCGGGCGATGGCGATGCGTTGGCGCTGGCCGCCGGAGAGCGTGGAGCCGTGTTCGCCGACCAGGGTGTCGTAGCCTTCGGTCAGTTCGAGGATGAAGTCGTGCGCGCCGGCGAGTCTGGCGGCGGCCATCACGGCTTCGATCGGCAGGCCGGGGTCGGCCAGCGCGATGTTGTCGCGGATGCTGCGGTTGAACAGCATGTTCTCCTGCAGCACCACGCCGATCTGGCGGCGCAGGCTGGAACTGTCGGCCGTGGCCAGGTCGATGCCGTCGACCAGTACCCGGCCGCGCTCGGGCACGTACAGGCGCTGCGCCAGCTTGGCCAGGGTGCTCTTGCCGGAGCCGGAACGGCCGACGATGCCGATGACTTCGCCGGCCTGAATCGCGAGGTCGATGCCGCGCAGCACCTCCGGCGCGTCGGGCCGATAGCGGAACACGACCTGGTCGAACTCGATGCGGCCGGCCAAGGGCGGCAGCGTGGTGCCGCTGCGCGCGCCCTGACCACCCTCGCCGTCGGACTTCGCCAGTTCGGTGCGGGTGTTGAGGATGTCGCCCAGGCGCTGCACGGAAATCCCGGTCTGCTGGAAGTCGGTCCATAGTTGCGCGAGGCGCATCACCGGCTGTGCGACGCGGCCGGCGAGCATGTTGAAGGCGATCAACTGGCCGATGCTGAGGCTGCCTTCGATCACCAGCCGCGCACCCAGCCACATGGTGATGACGGTGACCAGCTTGCCGATCAGGGAGACGCCTTCGTGCGCCAGCGTGCCCAGGGTCGCGGTGCGAAATCCGGCGGCGACATAGGCGGCGAGTTGCCGGTCCCAGCGGCGGATCATCTGCGGCTCGACGGCCATGGCCTTGACGGTGTCGATGCCGTTGATGGTCTCGACCAGGAAGGCCTGGTTCTCGGCGCCGCGGTTGAACTTCTCGTGCAGGCGCGCGCGCAAGAGCGGCGTGATGCCGACCGAAACGATCACATAGCACGGCAGCGACAGCACGACCACAAGCGTCAGCCAGCCGCTGTAGACCAGCATGACGCCGATGAACACCACCGAGAACAGCAGGTCGAGCACCAGGGTGATGGCGTTGCCGGTGAGGAACTGGCGGATGTTCTCCAGTTCGCGCACGCGCGCCACAGTGTCGCCGACGCGCCGCGCCTGGAAATAGGCCAGCGGCAAGTTGAGCAGATGGCGGAACAGCCGCGCGCCGAGTTCGACGTCGATGCGGCTGGTGGTGTGGGCGAAGACATAGCTGCGGATGCCGGAGAGCACGACTTCGAAGATCATCACCACCAAGAGGCCGATGGCGATGACATCGAGCGTGGTCATGCCGCGATGGACCAGTACCTTGTCCATCACCACCTGGAAAAACAACGGCGTGACCAGCGCGAAGAGTTGCAGGACGAAGGACACCAGCAGCACTTCGCCCAAGAGCTTCCTGTACTTGACCACCGCCGGGATGAACCAGGTGAAGTCGAACTTCGCCAGTTCGCCGGCCAGCGATGCGCGCGAGGCGAACAGGATCAGCTCATTGTTCCAGCGCGCGTCGAACTCGACGCGGGACAGCACCTGCGGACGTTCGCCGCGCGGATCCTGGATCAGCACCTGTTCGGCGTCGACGCGGGCAAGGATGAAGAAGCCGCCCTCCGCATCGATCGCCAGCGCCGGCAGCGGCGTCTGCGCCAGGCGCGAGAACTCGGTGCGCACCTGGCGCGCCCTGAGTCCCAGCCGCTTCGCCGCGAGCAGGATCTGCGCCACGCCGAAGCGTTCGCCCGGTTCGCGGAAGTCGTGCGCCAACTGGTCTGCGTCGGCGGCGATGTTGTGGAAGCGCGCCAGCATCACCAGGCCGATGAGGCCGGAGTCGATGGCGGGCGGCGGCTCCGGCGGCGCCGTGTCGCCAGCGCCGACTTTTGCGAGATGCAGGCTTCCCGGACTCACGGAAGCCCGCGCGGTGCAGGATCGACCAGCGGTGCGGCTAAGAACGCTTGAGTGTCAATTTGGCTTCTCCTCCGGGGTTCTTAGGAATTATTTTGGGTAATTCGAACTTCGGACGCCTTGCTGTTCGCGGAAGCATGATCGAAACACCTCAAGCAGAAAGGCGCGTACCTTCCAGCAACTTTCACGCCTGTTGAATCTCATCGCCAAATGAATCCGAACTGAAAAATCCGGTGAATCCAGATCCGCGTCACGCAAGCCGGCCGGCATATGCACAAAGAACTATGTCCAATGTCACCTCCTCCATGATCTGCAATGCACTGTTCCTCCGTTGATGCCAAAAGCCGAATCAGAAAGAAACTGAAAGTTCGCAGAACCATGCCACCCAATGGAGATCTTTCATCCGTAAAACGATTCCAAAGGACGGCAAACCATTCCCAAGGACGAAAACCGGACGACAAATTTCCTCGATCGTTTATGACTTGAAGCTACCAGTTCGCGCGAAGAAATACACCTGTCAGAAATGACAGGTTTTTGAAGAATTTCGATGAAATTTGCGAAACAAGTCGGAAATTTGACGATGGCGAGTGCGCGACAGCAATGGTGCACTGCGATGCGCTGCCGACTATTCCGCCTGATCGCTTACCGCATTTCAATGCCAAAGCCATGCGATGGATCGACGATAATTCCTGCTTCGGCATCGTCCGCCAACCCGGATCCTGACCATGTGGCATTGGCTTGCAATTGTTCCCGCGCTCTTGTTGCTCGTCGCCTGCACCACGCCGCCCGCACCGGTCGAAGCGCCGGTGGTGGCCGAAGTCGCCGTGCCGACGCCGCCCCAACCCCGACCCGCACGCGCGGCAAGGGCACCGTCCGTGCCCAAGGCGAAGAAACCGGCACCGATTCCGACCCGTGCGCTCAACCTGCTCGCAGAATGCCGCTTTCGCGACGAGACGGGCTACAACGGCGAGATGAAGCTCGCCGTCGCGGACGCCAAGGTGAGCGCCTTCGTAGCCCGGGTGAATATCCCGCAGCGCGGCAGTTGCCGCTTCGACCTGAAGAATTTTCGCCAGACGCGCGAACTGCCCAACGTGGAACTCAGCCACCTGAGCGATCGCTGCGTGGTGCGCGTCTGGGAACAGGGCGAGCGGGTCACCGTCGCCTTCCAGCAATGTCAGAAAATGTGCACGGGCGAAGCCTGGGTGCACCTGTGGCCGATCCTGACCGATCGGCGTGACGGGTCCTGCGCCTAAGGCGCGCGCACTGGGCGATCAGGGCGCCGGATCGGGCCGGAAGCTGAAGCGGCGCGGCAGGTCGGCGCGGCGGATGGATTGCAGCGGCAGGCCGCGCCACAAGAGTCCGCCTGAGCCCTGCATGGCTTCGAGCAATGCGGCGTCGCTCGCTATGATTTCATTTGCATCACAGCAGGTAGCGGCGAGGGCCGCCAGGTCGCGGTCGTCGAGCAGGCCGATACCCGCCCCAACCTGCAGCAAGACGCTGCCTTCATCGTCGATGAATACCGCGCTGGCTTCACCTGCGGGCATACCGGTATGCGCTGTCAGTTCGCCGTCGCCGCTTAAGCGCAGCACCAGCGGTGCGTAGTCGAGGGCGACATAGACCTTCTGCGGCCCGTTGTGAAACACCCAATTGCCTTCGTCATCCGCGGCATAGTTGCGATTGATGAAGGCGACCAGACCGGCGTGGCGCACGACCTCGCCCTTGAGCCGCCAGTTGCCACGCCGGTCGAGCGACAGCCAGCCGTAGCAGGCGGGTACGTTGGGCCACTTGACCTGCGCCGCGCCGGTGTCGGACGCGCTCACGAAAGGAACTCCGCGCCGAAATGAAACGGGGGCCATTCGGCCCCCGTTCCGGTTGCGCGGCGGTCGTGCTCAGTGATGATGGCCGTGGTCGCCGTGCACATGGCCGTGGGTGACTTCTTCGTCGGTGGCGGCGCGCACGCCGGTGACGGTGCAGGAGAACATCAGCGCGATGCCGGCCAGCGGATGGTTGCCGTCGACCACCACCTTGTCCTCGGCGATGTCGGTGATGGTGAACAGGGCGTCTTCGCTTTCACCGTCCTCGGCGCCGCGCTCGAACTGCATGCCGACTTCGATGTTGTCGGGGAACAATTGGCGCGGCTCGATGGCGACCAGGTCGGCGTCGTATTCGCCGAAGGCATCCTCGGGCTCCAGCCGGACTTCCAGCGCGTCACCGACGGCCTTGCCCTGCAGTTCCTCTTCGATGCGGTCGAAGATGCCGCCGTAGCCGCCGTGAAGGTAAACCAGCGGATTGGCGCCCTCGTCGATCGACGCGCCATCGAGGTCGGCTACGCTGTAGTTGAGGGTGACGACGGTGTTCCTAGCGATGAGCATGGTGCTTTCCTTTGCCGTTGAGGCCTTTTACTAGTTGATAGACCTCGGCGGCATGCCCTTTCGGTTGCACATCGTAGAGGGCGTGACGAACAATGCCTTCCTTGTCGACGATGAACGTCGAACGAATTACACAGAGCTTCTTGTGGCCGTCCCGTTCGCGAAACTGGGACACGCCGAATTTGCGGCAGACTTCGCCTTCCTCGTCGGACAGCAGCCGCACCGACAACCCGTGCTTGTCGCGGAAATCCGCGTGCGACAGGCAGTCGTCGCGCGAGACGCCGAGGATCACGCAGTCGTGTTTGGCGAACTCGTCTTCGTGGTCGGAGAAGTCGGCGGCTTCGAGGGTGCAGTAAGGTGTGCCGTCGCGCGGATAGAAAAACAACACGGCGTGCTGACGCCCTCGCAGCGAGGCAAAGTCGAACCACTCCATGTCTGCGTCGGGCAATGTAAACTCCGGCGCCTTTTCTCCTTCGTGCAACACGTGGTCCTCCTCCTGCGGCGAACTCGATTCATTCTAACCGAGTCTGCGCGGAAGAAATCAAGTCCCTCCGTTGCCGTCGTCGAGCGCCAGGATGTCCTCGCGCCGATGGGGGCTGGCGAGGTATTCGAGCGAGCGCATTTCGATCAGCCGGCTCACCGTGCGCTTGAACTCGCTGGCCTGCGTGCCCTGCGTGTAGAGCTCTTCCGCCGGGCAGGCGGCGCTGATGATGAGCTTGACGCGATGGTCGTAGAGCACGTCGACCAGCCAGGTGAAGCGCCGCGCTGCGCTGGCCATGCCGGCATCCATGCGCGGTACGCCGGAGAGGAACAGGGTGTGGTGGCGATTGGCTAGCCAGAGGTAGTCATTCTGCGAGCGCGGGCCGTCGCAGAGCTGGGCGAAGTCGAACCAGATCACGCCGGGAGCGCGATGCACTACGGCCAGTTGCCGGCCCAGGACCTGCACCGGTTCCGCGTGACCGGGACCACCCGAGACCTGGCGAAAGGTCTGCTCGATGGCGGCGTGTGCCGAAGCGTCATTGCTGGTCAGAAACACCTGGGCCTGTTCCAGTGCGCGCAGCCGGTAGTCGATGCCGGCGTCGATCTCGATAACGTCCAGGCGCTGTCGCAGCAGCGCGATGGTGGGCAGGAACAGCTCACGCTGCAGGCCATTCGGATAGAGGCCGTCGGGCGGATAGTTGGACGTGATGCAGAACACCACGCCGGCGTCGAACAGGGCCTGCATCAGGCGGCCCAGCATCATGGCGTCGGCGATGTCGGAGACGTGGAATTCGTCGAAGCACATGAGCCGCGTTTCGCGCGCGATGCGCGCGGCGACCTGCGCCAGCGGGTCGGATTCGTTGCGATGCTTGCGCAGGGATTCGTGGATTTCGCGCATGAACGCATGGAAATGCACGCGGCGCTTGCGCTGGTAGGGCACGGCGGCGAAGAAGCAGTCCATCAGGAAACTCTTGCCGCGCCCTACCCCGCCCCAGAACCAGACGCCACGCGGCAGTTCCGGGCGCACCAGCAGCTTGCGCAGGCGGCCGCGGCGCGCGGCCTTGAGCGCCAGCAGTTCGTCGTAGAACTTCTGCAGGCGCATCGCGGCGACCAGCTGCGCCGGGTCGGAGACGATGCCGCGCGCGGCCAGCGCGGCATTGAAGCCTTCGATCATGCCGTCCTTGGGGACGTTGAGGATTTTGTGCGGCATCAATGAAAAGGGCGGCCGGGAAAACCCGCCCGCCCTGTTACGGGGTTGGCCCGATTCTAGTGTAGTGTTGCATTCTGTTTAGAACTTAAGCGGCTGTTGGCGCGAATGACCTTCTGCAGGATGTCGCGAGCGCTCTTGGTCCAGATGAACGGCTTGGGTTTGGTGTTGTGGTGAGCGATGTAC
>JBIKLV010000051.1:0-26458 GCA_044359585.1 Sulfuritalea sp.
GCTGTCCATCAGCGTGGGCTTGATGGCCGCCGACAGTCCCGAGAGTTCTTCCTTGAGCCAGGTGGCGTTGAATTCCTCCGCCAGCGGTTCAATGCCGAGGACAGCCAGCAGCGGATGCACCTGCGGCTCGCCGGACAACCAGAGAATCGCGCCGAAGCGGCGCGGGTCCCTCATGCGCAAGGCGAGATTGCCTGCGGCAGTGTCGAACACCAGGTCGAAATGGTCATGCTTCTCCGGCGGCTGCCCCGCGGCGACCAGCCGCAGGCTGCCGGACATGCCGAGGTGGATAAGCAGGTGCCCGTTGCCGAAGTCGAACAGCAAATACTTGCCGCGCCGGCTGACCGACGCAAGGCACCTTCCTGCCAGTGTTTGGCCGAGCCGGGTCGGCAAGGGGTAGCGCAGGGCCGGCGCCCGGGCGATCGCGCCAATGACGCGGTGGCCGGTCAGTGCCGGCGCGATGCCGCGGCGCGTGACCTCGACTTCCGGCAGTTCAGGCATGGGGTGCGCCGCAGGAAAAATCTGGCGGAACTGCTAACATCTCCGCATTGTATGTGTTACCGGCGCTTGTCCGCCGCGTTCCCTTCAGGTGCCGCCGTCATGACCCTCCTTGCCCCCGTCTTCGCGCTCTTGCTCACGCTGGCCAGCGTGAGCGGATGGGCGCAGGAATCCGCGCCCGCGGCAGCAGATTCCGCGCCCAAGGTGGATCGCCTGCCGAAGCAGGAACTCACGCCGCAGATCCTCTACCAGTTCCTGTTGGCCGAAATCGCCGCGCAGCGCGGCCAGTTCGGGATTGCCGCCGGCGCCTTCGTTGACCTGGCGAAAAGCACGCGCGATCCGCGGGTGGTGCGCCGTGCCGCGGAGGTGGCCTTTCACGCCCGCCAGTACGATGCGGCGCTGGAAGCCACGCGGCTATGGCTGACACTGGAGCCGGAGTCGCAGCAGGCGCGGCAGATGCAGTCGACGCTGCTGCTGGCCAGTGGTCGCATTGACGAACTGGCCACCAGCCTGGCGCGCGACATCGCGGCGGCACCGAATGCCGGCGAAGGTCTGGTCCGGGTATTGCGCGCCTTTGCCCGCTATCCCGACAAGTCGGTCGTGCTGCGCCTGATCGATCAATTGAGCGCACCCTACCTTGAGATTCCCGAGGCCCGATTTGTCCGTGCCCAGGCCGCCGCCGGCGCCGGCAATGTGGACCGGGCGCGCTTGGAAATCGAAACGGCGCTGACATTGCGGCCGGGTTGGGAACCGGCGGCCCTGTTCAAGACCGACCTTCTGCCCAAGGGGGCGGCACAGCTGGATTTCCTCAAGGGCTGGCTGGCCGACAATCCGGATGCGCAACAGGCGCGGCTGGGATACGCCAGGGGTCTGGTGAGCGAGAAGCGCTATGAAGGCGCCCGCGTCGAGTTTCGCCGCCTGCTGGCCGCCAATCCCGATAATCCGGACATGCTTTATGCGGTGGGCGTGCTTTCGCTGCAGGTCAATGACCTGGGCGATGCCGAGCAGCAGCTCAAGCGTTTCGTCGAGATCGGCCGCGGCGACTTGAATCCCGCGCGCTTCTACCTGGGCCAGATCGCGGAAAAGGCCGGTCGCCTCGACGAAGCCCTGCGTTGGCTCGACCAGGTCGGTGCCGGCGAGCATGCGCTGCCAGCGCTGGTGCGCGCCGCGCAGATCCTGGTACGCCAGAACAAGTTCGACGAAGCCCGTGAGCGGATCGTCAGGGCGCGCGCCGGCCAGCCCACGGATGCTCGTCTGATCGTCGCCGAGGCACACCTGTTGCGCGATGCCGGCCGGCACCCGGAAGCCTTCGCCCTGCTCAGCAAGACGCTCGAGGCGCAGCCCGACGATGCGGACATCCTCTACGAAACTGCACTGGCGGCGGAGAAGCTCGGCAACGTGGAACTGCTCGAACGCCACCTGCGGCGGCTGATCGTACTCAAGCCCGAATCGCCCCAAGGTTACAACGCGCTCGGCTACTCCTTCGCCGATCGCAACATCCGCCTCGACGAGGCCGCACAATTGGTCGACAAGGCGCTGGCGCTGGCGCCCGATGACGGCTATATCCTCGACAGCAAGGGTTGGGTGCTGTTTCGCCAGGGCAAGCTGGCAGCGGCGCTGGAAATCCTGCAGAAGTCGTACGCCAAGCAGCCCGATGCCGAAGTTGCCGCGCATATTGGCGAGGTCCTGTGGACCATGGGTCGCCGCGACGAAGCGCTGAGCGTCTGGCGCGAAGCGAGCAAGACCTACCCGGCGAATGAAGTGCTGGGCTCCACCATCAAGCGATTCGTTCCCTGAGAGCTTGCGAATAAATCTACTGCGCGTGCCGGATCAGGGCTTGGGCGGCTCAGTTGGCAAGCCCGGCTATCCTCATGTACAAAAGCGTACATTCCGGTAGCTGCGCTCCGGCCGCACCCCGCTGCGGCCCGCTCGCAACGATTTCTTCACAAGCTCCGAGCACATTGATGCGGGTCTGGCTGGCCTGGCTTGCCATGGCACTGCTGGCGGGTTGCGCCGGTGTGCCGGTCGGCGAACCCGAGGCGGCGCTGGGGCCGCCGCTGCAAAGTTTCTCCGCCGAGGGCCGGATTTCCCTGCGCCAGGGCGATCGCAGCGACCATCTGCAGTTCGACTGGCAGCATTCGCCGCAGCGCGATGTGATGCTGTTTTCGACTCCGTTGGGCCAGGGGCTGGCCGAACTTGGCCGCGATGCCTCCGGTGCCTGGCTGGCAATGCCCGGCGCGCCGGAACGGCGTGCCGCCAACCTGGGCGAACTGGCGCAACGGGTGTTTGGCGCACCCCTGCCGCTGGATGTGCTGGCGGATTGGCTGCGCGGCGCCCAGCCCATGCTCGAAGGCGTTACGGATGGATGGAGAATCGTGATTACTGAAACCATGCCGTACCACCAGCGCCGACTTCCGCGGCGGCTGGAAGTGCGCCGTGGCGACGTCGAATTGCGGATCGTGATCGATGCGTGGGGTCAGGGTGGCTGACTGGCATCGCGCATGGCCTGCGCCGGCCAAGATCAACCTGTTCCTGCACGTCGTCGGGCGGCGCGCCGACGGCTACCACCTGCTGCAGACCGTGTTCCGCTTCCTCGATTTCGGCGATACCCTGCGCTGCGAGCCGCGTAACGACGACCGCATCGTGCTGGCTACGCCGCTGCCCGGCGTGGCGCCGGAAACCGACCTCACCGTGCGCGCCGCGACCGCGCTGCGTGCCGCGACCGGGGCTGCCGCCGGCGTTACCCTGCACCTTGAAAAGCGTTTGCCGATGGGCGGCGGGCTGGGCGGTGGCAGTTCGGATGCGGCGACCACGCTGCTCGCGCTCAACCACTTGTGGCGCACCGCCCTGACATCGCCGCAATTGCAGCAAATCGGCCTCGCGCTCGGTGCCGACGTCCCGATTTTCGTCCATGGTCGCAGCGCCTTTGCCGAAGGCGTCGGCGAACGCTTCGCCGACCTGCGCCTGGCGCCGGCCTGGTATCTGGTGCTGGTCCCCGCCGTGGCGGTGCCGACACCGGAGATCTTTCGTTCCGCGCAGTTGCGCCGCGACACGCCGGCGATCGCCGCGGCCGACTGGCGTCCCGGATTCGGCCACAACGACCTCGAACCGGTGGCCTGCGCGCTCTACCCCGAGGTGGCGCGCCACCTTGACTGGCTGCGCGGCTACGGCGATGCCCGCATGAGCGGTTCGGGCGCCTGCTGCTTCGTCGAGTTTGCCGGCGAGGCTGCGGCGCGGGCGGCGTTTGCCGCGCTTCCGGCGGACATGCGCGGCTTTGTCGCGGCCGGAATGGACAGGCACCCGATCCAGGCTGAAGCCGGCGGGTGATGCGGGTCCGGAGTTTGTCGGCGCTTCGGGCCGCCGGATTTTCCGCGTCTCGTCGCGGTACTTGCCGCCTCCGAGATTGACAGCGGGGGCGAAAACCCCGAAAATGCGCGTCCTTTCGACCTCCGCCCCAAGGCAGAGACACGAAGTTGGGGAGTCGCCAAGTTGGTTAAGGCACTGGATTTTGATTCCAGCATGCGAAGGTTCGAATCCTTCCTCCCCAGCCAATCCCTTCACGGAAAGCGCCGGCGGGTAATTCTCCTTCCAGCTTGACCTGAGCAGACCGACATGGCCTACGACAGCCTGATGGTGTTTACCGGCAACGCCAACCCGAAACTGGGGGCGGATGTGGTCAAGCGCCTGAACATTTCGCTGGGACGCGCCAATGTCGGGCGGTTTTCGGATGGCGAGGTCAGTTGCGAAATCCTCGAACACGTTCGTGGTCACGACGTCTTCGTGCTGCAATCGACCTGCAATCCGACCAACGACAACCTGATGGAACTGATGGTCATGGTCGACGCGCTGAAGCGCGCCTCGGCCGGACGCATCACCGCCGCCATCCCCTATTTCGGCTACGCCCGCCAGGATCGCCGGACGCGCTCGGCGCGCGTTGCGATCACTGCCAAGGTAGTCGCCAACATGCTGCAGACCGTCGGTGTGCAGCGCGTGCTGACGGTCGACCTGCATGCCGACCAGATCCAGGGCTTCTTCGATATCCCGGTGGACAACATCTACGCCGCGCCCATCCTGCTCGGCGACATCTGGCGCCAGCGCCACGAAGACCTGCTGGTGGTGTCGCCCGACGTCGGCGGCGTGGTGCGCGCGCGCGCACTGGCCAAGCGCCTCGAGTCCGACCTGGCGATCATCGACAAGCGGCGGCCGAAGGCCAACGTGTCGGAAGTGATGAACATCATCGGCGAAGTCGACGGCCGCACCTGCGTCATCATGGACGACATGGTCGACACCGCCGGCACCCTGTGCAAGGCGGCGCAGGCCCTCAAGGAACATGGCGCCAAGCGAGTGCTGGCCTACTGTACCCACCCGGTGCTGTCCGGCAGCGCCGTGTCGCGCATCATGAGTTCGGAACTCGACGAACTGGTGGTCACCGACACCATTCCCCTGTCGGAAGAAGCGCGCGGCTGTTCGCGCATCCGCCAGATCTCGATTGCCGAACTGATGGCGGAGACCATGTTGCGCATCAGCAACGAGTCGTCAGTGTCGTCGCTTTTCATGGATTGATGCTCATGCCCGCAAGCTTCACCCGCAGACGATGAAACACGCAAACGGCAAATTGAAGGCCCGCCCCCCATCCCCCTCGCGGGGGCTACTGATCGGCTCGCTTCGCTCGGCTATCACCCGTCGCACTGAACGAGTTATTTCGGCTTAGTTGTTTCTTACCCCCTGGCCTGGTCGCGGGCGAGGGATTTTTCAGGCAGTACTTAACGGAGCAAATCATGCAACTTGAATTCAATGCAAACAAGCGCGATGGACAGGGCACTGGAGCGAGCCGCCGCCTGCGTCGCACCGGCCGGGTTCCCGGCATCATCTATGGCGCTGCTGGCAAGCCGCAGCAGATCGACATCGACCACAACGAGCTGTTCCAGCTGCTGCGCAAGGAGGCCTTCTATTCCTCCGTGCTCAGCGCGAACGTCGAGGGCGCCAAGGAAATGTGCCTGCTGCGCGACGTGCAGCGCCATCCCTACCGTCCGGTCATCCTGCACGTCGATTTCCAGCGCGTAGATGCCACGCACAAGATCCACCAGAAGATACCGCTGCACTTCGTCAATGCCGACCTCGCGCCGGGCGTCAAGCTGGGCGGCGGCATGATCTCGCACGTCATGAACGACATCAACGTCAAGTGCCTGCCGGCCGACCTGCCGGCCTTCATCGAAGTCGACCTGAAGGAACTCGATGCCGGCCACTCGATCCACGTCTCCCAGCTCACGCTGCCCAAGGGCGTCGAGGTCGTGCATCACGGCGAAGGCGACCCTGTGGTTGCCACCATCATGATGAAGGGCGGCGGCGCCGTCGAAGAAGCCGAAGCTGCTCCGGTGGTCGTGGCGCCTGCCGCTGCGACCCCCGTGCGGAAGGCCGAGCGCGTCGACAAGAGATAATCCTTGCAGGCACGTTTGCGCTTGATCGTCGGCCTCGGCAACCCCGGGGCCGAATACGCTGAAACCCGGCACAACGCCGGGTTTTGGCTTTGTGAGCGTCTGGCGCGCGAACTCGGCGCGTCCTTCGCCCGCGAATCGCGCTACCACGGCTTTGTCGCCAAGGCACGCCTCGACGGCGAGGATCTCTGGCTCTTGATGCCGCAGACCTTCATGAACCGTTCCGGCCAGGCGGTGCGCGCGCTGACCCAGTTCTTTCGCATCGAAGCCGCGGAGATGCTGGTGCTGCATGACGAACTCGACCTGCCGCCGGGCCAGATGCGGCTCAAGTTCGGCGGCGGCCTCGGCGGCCACAACGGCCTGAAGGACATCACCGCGCACCTCGGCACGCAGGATTACTGGCGCCTGCGCATCGGCATCGGCCACCCCGGCGACCGCAACGAAGTCGTGAATTACGTGCTCAAGTCGCCGCGCCGCGAAGAGCGCGAGGATATCGACGCCGCACTCGACCGCGCCCTGCTTGCCTGGCCGGCGCTGGCGAAGGGCGAATTCAACGCGGCGACGCAGAAGATAAATTCGAAACCCGCGGTACCTACGAAAGAAGAACCATGAGCCTCAAATGCGGCATCGTCGGCTTGCCCAATGTCGGCAAGTCCACCCTCTTCAACGCGCTGACCAAGTCGGGCATCGCTGCGGAAAACTATCCCTTCTGCACCATCGAGCCCAACGTCGGCATCGTCGAGGTGCCGGACCCACGGCTCGCCGCCCTGTCCGCCATCGTCAAGCCGCAAAAGATCCAGCCCGCCATCGTCGAGTTCGTCGACATTGCCGGCCTGGTCGCCGGCGCCAGCAAGGGCGAGGGCTTGGGCAACCAGTTCCTCGCCAACATCCGCGAAACCGATGCGGTGGTGCACGTGGTGCGCTGCTTCGCCGACGAGAACGTTATTCATGTTGCGGGCAAGGTCGACCCGCTCTCGGATATCGAGGTCATCGACACCGAACTGGCCCTGGCCGACATGGCGGCGGTGGAACGCGCATTGACGCGCTATTCGAAGCAGGCCAAGGCCGGCGGCGACAAGGATGCGAAGCTGTTGGTGCCGGTGCTGGAAAAATGCCTGGCCCAGTTGAACCAGGCCAAGCCCGTCCGCGCCCTCGATTTCTCCAAGGAGGAATGGGCACTGCTCAAGCCCTTCTATCTGATCACCGCCAAGCCGGTGCTCTATGTCGCCAACGTCAAGGACGACGGCTTCGAGAACAACCCGCACCTCGATGCCGTGCGCGCGCACGCCGCGATCGAAGGCGCCGACGTGGTGCCTCTGTGCGCCGCGATCGAAGCCGAAATCGCCGACCTTGAAGACGACGAGAAGCAGATGTTCCTCGCCGACATGGGCCTGGAGGAACCGGGCCTCAACCGCCTGATCCGTGCCGGCTACCATATCCTCGGCCTGCAGACTTACTTCACCGCGGGTGTCAAGGAAGTGCGCGCCTGGACCATCCACAAGGGCGACACCGCACCGCAGGCCGCCGGCGTGATCCACACCGATTTCGAAAAGGGCTTCATCCGCGCCCAGACCATCGCCTTCGAGGACTTCATCGCCTGCAAGGGCGAGCAGGGCGCCAAGGAGGCGGGCAAGATGAGGGCGGAAGGCAAGGAGTACGTGGTCAAGGATGGCGACGTACTCAATTTCCTGTTCAACGTCTAAACGCTGAACAAGTACCTACCGTTCGGGCTGAGCTTGTCGAAGCCCTTGATTTGAATGGTTTGCGTTTTGGCAGGCCAACGCGAACGGACTTAATCAGTGTTTTGCTAGCAAAAGTCGGCGCTGGCAGGACGGCGGCAGCGGCCGTCTTTGTCCTGCGGGGCTATTCCAGTAGAGTAGCGGCCTTGCCGCTTCCGCCTGGAATTTTTGCCCCATGTTTGAACAAGCCTTCAAGAACATCGACAACGACCTGCGCAACGAAGCGGGTTGCACCACGGAACTCGACTACACCGAACAGACCTCCTGGCTGCTGTTCCTGAAATACCTCGACGGCCTGGAGCAGGACAAGGCGATGGAGGCGGAACTGGAGGGAAAGCTCAGTGGCAAACCCTACGCCTTCATCCTCGACGAAGCCTACCGCTGGTCATCGTGGGCCGCGCCCAAGGACAAGGACGGCAAGCTCGACCACAACAAGGCCCTGACCGGCGACGACCTGCGCGAGTTCGTCGATCGCAAGCTCTTCCCCTACCTGCACGGCTTCAAGCAGAAGGCCGTCGGCCCGAACACCATCGAATACAAGATCGGCGAGATTTTCGGCGAGATCAAGAACAAGATTCAAAGCGGCTACACCCTGCGCGAGATCATCGACCACATCGACGAACTGCGCTTCCGCTCGCAGGCCGAGAAGCACGAACTCTCGCACCTGTACGAAGCCAAGATCAAGAACATGGGCAACGCCGGGCGCAACGGCGGCGAGTACTACACCCCGCGCCCGCTGATCCGGGCCATGGTGCAGGTGGTGCAGCCCAAGGTCGGCGAGCGCATCTACGACGGTGCCTGCGGCTCGGCCGGCTTCCTCTGCGAATCCTTCGACTACCTGCGCGGCCAAACCGGGCTGACCGCCGGCAATCTCAAGACGCTGCAGGAGCGCACGTTCTACGGCATCGAAAAGAAGCCGCTGGCCTATGTGATCGCGATCATGAACATGATCCTGCATGGCATCGAGACCCCCAACATCGTCCACTCGAACACGCTGTCGCTGAACCTGGCCGACATCCAGGACAAGGACCGCATGGACGTGATCCTCGCCAATCCGCCCTTCGGCGGCGGCGAGCGCAAGGAAGTGCAGCAGAACTTTCCGATCCGCACCGGCGAAACGGCCTTCCTGTTCCTGCAACACTTCATCAAGATGCTCAAGGCCGGCGGCCGCGCCGGCGTGGTGATCAAGAACACCTTCCTGTCCAACACCGACAACGCCTCGGTGAGCCTGCGGAAGCTGCTGCTCGAATCCTGCAATCTGCACACCATCCTCGACTGCCCCGGCGGCACCTTCCAGGGCGCGGGCGTCAAGACCGTGGTGCTCTTCTTCGAGAAGGGCACGCCGACACGCAAGGTCTGGTACTACCAGCTCGACCCCGGCCGCAACATGGGCAAGACCAATCCGCTCAACGACGCCGACCTCGCCGAGTTTGTCGAGCTGCAAAAGACCTTCGCCGACTCGCCGAAAAGCTGGAGCGTAAAAGTCGGCGCTGGCGATACGGCGACTTTCGATCTGGCGGTGAAAAATCCGAACGGCGGCGAGGAAGTCACTCACCGCAGTCCGCAGGTCATCATGGACGAGATTGCCGCGCTGGATGTGGAAAGCTCGGAGGTGTTGGCGAATATTCGGAGGCTGTTATGAAGCGCCCTGCCAAGGCCAAACCTGCGCTCTCTGCCGGAGGCGACGAGGGCCTATACCAACGCATCCGTGAACTGGTCGTCGTTGCGCGGCAGACCGTTGCTCGCGGCATCGACCTGGTGCAGGTACGGACCAACTTCGAGATCGGCCGGCACATCGTTGAACATGAACAGCAGGGCGAGCAGCGTGCGGCGTATGGGAGAGAGGTCATCAAACAGTTGGCGGAGCGACTGGCCAGCGAATTTGGCGATGGGTTTTCCGCACGCAATCTGGCGTCGATGCGCACGTTTTTCCTCTGCTATCGAGATCGGAGCCCAAGTTTGCAGACACTGTCTGCAAATTCACCCAAACCCTCCAGCCCTGTCGATCTCCTCGATATTTTGCAGACAGCGTCTGCAAAATATTCCGGTCAGGAAATTCCCCAGACAGTGTCTGGACAATCCTCGCGCCTGTTCTCACTCAGTTGGTCGCACTACGTCTTGCTGCTCGGCATCAAGAACCCCGATGAGCGCAGCTTCTACGAAATCGAAGCGGCCAGCCAGGACTGGACGCTGCGCGAACTCAAGCGGCAGCATGACAGCGGCCTCTACGAACGCCTTGCTCTCAGTCGCGACAAGGAAGGCATCCGCCAACTGGCACGCGAAGGCCAGATCGTCAGCCAGCCCAAAGACCTGCTCAAGGAACCGCTGGTGCTCGAATTCCTTGGCCTTTCCGAGCAAACCCGCTATTCCGAATCCGAACTCGAAAGCGCCCTCATCGACCAGCTTGGGCAGTTCCTGCTCGAACTCGGCAAGGGCTTTCTGTTCGAAGCGCGGCAAAAGCGCTTCAGCTTCGACGACGAACATTTCTTCGTCGACCTCGTCTTCTACAACCGCCTGCTGCGCTGCTATGTGCTGATCGACCTCAAGCTCGGCAAGCTCACGCATCAGGACCTCGGCCAGATGCAGATGTACGTCAATTACTTCGACCGCCACATCAAGACCGAGGCCGAAAATGCCACCATCGGCATCGTGCTGTGCAAGAAAAAGCACCAGGCGCTGGTGGAGATCACCTTGCCCAAGGACGCCAACATTCACGCCCGCGAATACCAGCTTTACCTGCCGGGCAAGGAAGAGTTGCGGCGGAAGCTGGAGGAGTGGACGGCGGGGGTGGGGGAGTGAAGGCGGGGTGGCAGAAAACAACCCTCGGGGCTAGTTGCGAGATGTATCAGCCCAAGACCATCACGACCAAGGAAATGATTGAGGACGGTGAATATCCGGTCTACGGTGCCAATGGTGTAATCGGTCGCTACGACAAATTCAATCACGAGGAATCGCAACTATTGATCACATGTCGCGGAGCTACGTGCGGATCGGTGAATGTTTCTCAGCCATATTCTTGGATTACCGGAAATGCGATGATTGTTCGCCCCAAGGATGACGCGATCAACCTGAAATTTTTGGACTATCTATTTCGCGGCGGGATAGACATCTCCACAGCGATCACCGGCGCAGCACAGCCACAGATCACTAGAACGAATCTTGAACCCATTGGGTTCTCATATCCCAGTTCGCTGCAAGAACAGCACCGCATCGTCGCCATCCTCGACGAAGCCTTCGACGGCATCGCCACCGCCAAAGCCAACGCCGAAAAGAACCTCCAGAACGCCCGCGCCTTGTTTGAAAGCCACCTGCAATCCGTTTTCACGGAGCGGGGTGAGGGGTGGGTGGACTCGACAATTGGGGAGTGCATTCGGTTCATCGACTATCGCGGAAAGACTCCCGTTAAGACGGATAGAGGGCTTCGACTCATTACGGCAAAGAACGTGAAGATGGGCTATCTCCAAGAATCACCAATGGAGTTCGTTGCGCCCGAGTCCTATGAAGCGTGGATGACAAGGGGCATTCCGAGGCGAGGTGATGTTCTGTTCACTACGGAGGCACCGCTTGCCAACGTCGCGCAGCTTAATACCGATGACAAGGTGGTTTTCGCGCAAAGGATCATCATCATGCAGCCTGACGCATCATGGCTCGATAGCACCTTCTTGAAATATCTACTGTTGTCGCAACCAGTGCAGCATCGTATTCACGGCAAGGGAACTGGCGCCACAGTAAAAGGCATCAAGGCAAGTTTGCTCAAGACCATCGAGATTTCGTTCCCCGCGTCGATTGATGTCCAACAGGCTATCGTCAGCAAACTAGACGATTTGACGCTTGAGGTTGAACATCTCGAATCCCTCCACCAGCAAAAACTGACCGCCCTCGCCGACCTGAAAAAATCCCTCCTGCACCAGGCCTTCTCCGGCCAGCTATAAGGAACCCGACCATGGCAGTTCAGCCCGCACAATTCGACGGACAAAACATTCGCCGGGTATACGACGAAGAAACCGAGCTTTGGTGGTTTTCTGTCATCGACGTAGTGCAGGCCTTGACCGACAGCGCCAACGCCCGCGACTACTGGTTCAAGATGAAGCAGCGCGTGGAACTGGAGGATGGCGCTGAACTGTCGACACTTTGTCGA
The DNA here is from genome assembly GCA_044359585.1 of Sulfuritalea sp. GTDB lineage: Bacteria > Pseudomonadota > Gammaproteobacteria > Burkholderiales > Rhodocyclaceae > Sulfuritalea. Next base: position 11,808 of record JBIKLV010000051.1, read on the forward strand.
CAGTTGAAAATGCGTGCCTCGGATGGCAAGCAACGGCTGACCGACGTTGCCACCGCCGAAAGTTTGTTGCGCATCGTGCAAAGCATCCCCAGCCCGAAGGCCGAGCCGATCAAGCTGTGGCTGGCCAAAGTCGGTTATGAGCGCATGCAGGAAATGGGCGACCCCGGCCGCGCGCTCGACCGCGCTCGCGAGATCTGGCAGAAGCACGGCCGCAGCGAGAAGTGGATACAGCAGCGCATGACCGGGCAGGAAACGCGCAACAAGCTGACCGACTACTGGACCACCCACGACATCAGGCAGGGCGAGGAATTCGCCATCCTGACCAACATCATCCATCAGGAATGGTCGGGCGTCAGCGTCAAGGCGCACAAGAAGCTGAAGGGTTTGCAGGATCACAACCTGCGCGACCACATGAGCGAGGCGGAACTGATTTTCACGGCACTGGCGGAACTCTCCACCCGCCAGATCGCCGAGACGGACGAAGCCACTGGCATGACCGAGAACGCCAAGGCGGCGACCAAGGGCGGCGCGATTGCCAAGCAGGCGCGCAAGGCGCTGGAGGCGAAGACGGGCAAGCCGGTGGTGACGGGCGACAATTTCCTGCCGCCGGGAAAGACGGCGCCGCGCAAGGTGACGAAAAAACCTTGAGCGGTGCCGTCCCGCCAGCGCCGACTTTTGCTAAGGCGATGCGTCGCTCCCATCGACACTTCGTAAAAACGTGTCGCTAAAAGCGTGCTTTTTGAACATGAACCAACCGACGTGTTAATGAATTCGAAATTTATATACATGTTCGCCTGATCGACACATCCCAATAATATGTCGATAAAACTACAAATATTCGACGCATTGCGTTGACATGTCGATTTCGACGACATAAAGTCGAGTTGTGTCGAGAAAATTTAAAAATTGAACATGACCACTGAAAACTGGAAGCCTGAGCGCCCCTACAACGCCCTCCCTCTCTTGCCACCTGCAAGCGAGGTGGAAACCCGCGCGGTGTTGAAGCAGTGCATCACCGCGCGCGCGGCGCTGGCCGAACTCAAGCAGGCGGCGCAGCTGATTCCCAATCAGGCGATGCTGATCAATACCTTGCCGCTGCTCGAAGCCCGCGCCAGTTCGGAAATCGAGAACATCGTGACGACCACGGACGAACTGTTCCGGCATGTGGGCAACGAGGCCCAGGCCAACCCGGCCGTCAAGGAAGCCTTGCGTTACAGCCGCTCGCTGTTCGAAGGCTTCAGGGCGCTTAAACAAACACCGTTCAATACGCGCACGGCCGAGCAGGTGTGCACCACGATCAAGGGCGTGGAGATGTCGGTACGCCGCACCCCGGGCACGACGCTGATCAACGACAAAACGGGCGAGACCATCTATACCCCGCCCGAAGGCGAGGGCTTGTTGCGGGATCTTTTGGCGAACTGGGAAGGCTATCTGCACAACGAAATAGACCTCGATCCCCTGATCCGCATGGCGGTCGGCCATTATCAGTTCGAGGCGATCCACCCGTTTACCGATGGCAACGGCCGCACGGGACGGGTGCTGAACAGCCTGTTCCTGATCCAGGAGGGTTTGCTGACCCTGCCCATCCTGTACCTGAGCCGCTACATCATCCAGAACAAGGCGGACTATTACCGCTTGTTGTTGCAGGTGACACGGGAGCAGGATTGGGAACCGTGGGTGCTCTACATCATCAAGGGAGTGGAACAAACGGCCAGCTGGACAACGGCAAAGATTGCGGCGATTCGGACATTGTCCGATCACACCACGGAGTATGTGCGTGCCAGCCTGCCCAAGGTGTATAGCCACGAACTGGTCAGCCTGCTGTTTCAACTGCCGTACTGCCGCATCAGCAGCCTGACCGGGGCCGGTATCGCCAAACGCCAGACGGCCTCGCTGTACCTGAAACAGTTGGTCGCGGTCGGCGTGCTGACCGAACTGGATGCAGGAAAGGAAAAGCTGTTCATCCATCCCAAGCTGATGGCTTTGCTGACGCGCGACAGCAATGAATTTGTCCCCTACGGGAAAGCCGCTTGATGAACGAAGCTGAAACCCGCGCCGAACACATCGACCCGGCACTTGCCGCGGCAGGCTGGGGCGTGGTCGCGGGCAGCCGCATCCGGCGCGAGTATCCGATCACACTCGGCCGGCTGGAGGGCGCGGGCAAGCGCGGCAAGGCCCTGAGCGCGGACTATGTTCTTGAATACCGCAACACCAAGCTGGCGGTGGTGGAGGCCAAGGCCTGGGACAAGGCACTGACCGAAGGCGTCGGCCAGGCCAAGGACTACGCCGGCAAGCTGGCCGTGCGCTTCACCTACGCCACCAACGGCCGGGGCATCTACGGCATCGACATGCACACTGCTGTGGAAGGCGAGATTGCGAAGTATCCGTCGCCTGACGAATTGTGGAACCGGACGTTTGCGACGAAGGACGTCTGGCGGGATCGCTTTGCGGCAGTGCCGTTCGAGGACCGGGGCGGCTTCTTTCAGGGACGCTACTATCAGGACATCGCCATCGAGCGGGTGCTGGCGGCGATAGCGGCCGGGCAGGAGCGCATCCTGCTGACGCTGGCAACCGGCACCGGCAAGACCTTCATTGCATTTCAGATCGCCTGGAAGCTGTTTCAGAGCCGCTGGAACCTGATCGACGGGCGCTTCGACGGGCTCAGCGCGAACGGTGGTGAACCGACGCGCCGGCCGCGCATCCTGTTCCTCGCCGACCGGAACATCCTGGCCGACCAGGCCTACAACGCCTTTTCGGCCTTCGACGACAAAGCCCTGGTGCGCATCGACCCGGCGGACATCCGCAAGAAAGGCAAGGTGCCGAAGAACGGCAGCATCTTCTTCACCATCTTCCAGACCTTCATGAGCGGCCCCGGCGACACGCCGTATTTCGGCGAATATCCGCCCGACTTTTTCGATTTCATCGTGATCGACGAATGCCACCGCGGCGGGGCCAACGACGAGAGCAACTGGCGCGGCATCCTCGACTACTTTGCTCCGGCGGTTCAGCTTGGCCTGACGGCAACGCCGAAACGCAAGGACAACGTCGATACCTATGCCTACTTCGGCGAGCCGGTGTTCATCTACTCGCTCAAGGACGGCATCAACGACGGATTCCTGACGCCGTTCCGCGTCAAGCAGATTTCGACCACTCTGGACGAATACGTCTATACGCCCGACGACAAGGTGGTGGAAGGCGAGGTCGAGGCCGGCAAACGCTACGAGGAACCGGACTTCAACAGGATCATCGAGATCAAGGAGCGCGAGAAGAAGCGGGTCGAGATTTTCATGTCGCTGATCGACCAGCGGGAGAAGACGCTGGTGTTCTGTGCCACGCAGGATCACGCCCTGGCGATCCGCGACCTGATCAACCAGACCAAGACCAGCGCCGACCCCAACTACTGCCACCGCGTCACGGCCGATGACGGCGCGCTGGGCGAACAGTGGCTGCGCGACTTCCAGGACAACGAGAAGCACATCCCGACCATTCTCACCACCTCGCAGAAGCTCTCGACCGGGGTGGATGCGCGCAACGTGCGCAACATCGTGCTGCTGCGGCCGGTGAATTCGATGATCGAGTTCAAGCAGATCATCGGACGCGGCACCCGGCTCTACGACGGCAAGGACTACTTCACGATCTACGACTTCGTCAAGGCGCACCACCATTTCGGCGACCCGGAATGGGATGGGGAACCGATCGAACCGGAGGTCTGCGCGAAGTGCCATTCGGCGCCGTGCGTCTGCATCAAGGAGCCGTCACCGGTTTGCTATCTCTGCGGAAACTCCCCCTGTGAATGCGCGAAAGACCCCTGCCTAAAATGCGGCCAGCGCCCCTGCGTCTGCAAGAAGAAGGCGAAGGTAACGCTGGCGGATGGCAAGTCGCGCCATATCCAGCACATGGTGGTCACCAGCTTCTGGCATCCGGACGGTACGCCGATGTCGGCGCAGCAGTTCATGGAGGCGCTGTTCGGCAAGCTGCCGGATTTCTTCACCGACGAAGACGAACTACGGGCGCTATGGAGCGCACCCGATACGCGCAAGAAGTTGCTTGAGGGTCTGGAAGAAAAGGGTTTCGGCAAAGACCAACTGATCGAAATGCAGAAGATCATCGATGCCGAGAAGAGCGACCTGTTTGACGTGCTGGCCCATGTGGCCTATGCCCTGGAGCCGCTGACCCGCGAGGAACGCGCGGATAGGGCGATGGCGGTGATCAGCGAAAATTTCAATTCCCGGCAGCGGGTGTTCCTCGATTTTGTGCTGTCGCACTATGTCGCGGTCGGTGTCGAAGAGTTGGATCAGGCCAAGCTGACCCCGCTATTGAAATTGAAGTATCACGACTCCATTGCGGACGCCGTGGCTGATCTTGGCCGACCGGAAGAGATCGGGAAGGTGTTTAGCGGATTTCAAAAGTTTCTCTACGTTGAGCGGGTCCAGAGCGCGTAGCCGAGGATCTTTACTCGACGTCGCGGACAGCGAGGAAGTGCAGCAAGCGCCCTGCCGAACCGATGGGCACTACCCAGGCCACCCCCGACACCAAATCAAGTCATGAATGCCGATCACTACCAGCGCAGTGCCGCCCTGATCGACCAGGCTGACGGCCTCCTGATCACGGCCGGCGCCGGCATGGGCGTGGACTCGGGCCTGCCGGATTTCCGTGGTACCGAAGGTTTCTGGAAAGCCTATCCCGCCCTGGCGAAGGCCGGCATCCACTTCCAGACGATCGCATCGCCGGAGGCATTTCGTAGTTGTCCGCAACTGGCCTGGGGCTTCTATGGCCATCGCCTGAACCTGTACCGTCGCACGCTGCCGCATGATGGCTTCCGCATCCTGCTGGAGCTGGCCGATTCGATGCCGCGCGGCGCCTTCGTGGTCACCAGCAACGTCGATGGGCAGTTCCAGAAGGCCGGATTCCGCGATTCCGTGATCTGCGAAGTGCACGGTTCTATCCACCACCTGCAGTGCCTCAAGGGCTGTGCCGGCGACATCTGGCCGGCGCGAAACTTCGAGCCGGTGGTCGATGAGGAGCAGTGCCTGCTGACCAGCGCCCTACCCACCTGCCCACATTGCGGCGGTCTGGCGCGGCCGAACATCCTGATGTTCGGCGATGGCGGCTGGCTGGAGTTTCGCGAACGGATCCAGGACGCCGCGTTGCGGCAGTGGTTGCGCCGCGTGGAGCGTCCGGTGGTCATCGAGTTGGGCGCCGGCACCTCGATTCCGACGGTACGCATGATGGGCCAGCAGGTCGGCGGTCCGATGATTCGCATCAACCCGCGCGAAAGTCTGGTCCCACGCAAGACCGACGTCAGTCTGGCCGTGGGTGCGCTCGAAGGCCTGCAAGGAATAGCGGACGCCCTGAAGCCAATGGCGTAAGGCCACGAACCTCGATGAGCCGAAGCCTTATGGGTGCCGGTATGAAGACAGGGGCCAGAGGAACAATCGGGTCAGGTTGACGGAGGCCGTATCCCTTGCGAAAGTCGGCGCCCCACAGGGACTTCCTTCGGTCGCTGGCGGCACGGCGTGCCGTTTGACTCGCGGCGCGCCAGGTTCGCTCAGGCCGGTTCGCGCGACTTGGCGCGCTGCTGGTTGGCGACCAGCAGGGTGATGTCGGTGATGATCCAGACGCTCTGCTTCGATTCGCCGGACATGCGGCGTCCCGTGATCTCGGCCCAGAACTGTCCGCCGTCGGCGCGGCGCAGGCGGTACATGCCCTGCACCGGGTGCCCCGCATCGAGCATCTTCGCGTACTCGACAAGGAACCAGGCCGCCTCGTCCTGGCTGACGAAATGCTGATCCAGCCTGGAACCGGCAAGGTCCTGCAGGCTGCGCCCCAGCAGTTCGCCCAGGCGCATGTTGCATTTCCGGATGCATCGGCCATCCAGCACGGCAATTCCGCCCGGCGAGGAATCGAAGATCGCCTGCTGCTCGGCGAGCAGGGCGTCGGCTTCGGCGCTGTGCTGCAGCATGCGCGCCGACGACTGGTAGAGCGTGCGCTGCACGATGACGAACACGGCGATGCAACTGGCGGCGGCGGTGACCGGCCACTGCGCGCCTGTGCCGAGGGTGAGGGCATAGGTACCGACCGCCGGGCCCAGGATCGGAGTGATGAACAGCCAGAAGGTGACGTTGCTCACCGCGACGAACACCGAGCCGGTGAAGGCCGTGATCACCACCATCAGGGCGACGAACATCTGCGCGTCGGGCTGCGTCGCGGGTGGGTAGAGTGGTCCGAACAGCGCCCCCCAACCGACGCTGGTGAGCATGGCACCGGCGGCGAACGCCCATTCCCAACGACGGATGGTGGCGGCTTGCCGCTCGGCCTTGCCGAACATGTACCAGAGCCAGACGCGCATCCCCGCAACCGAGAGCATGTAGGCGGCCCATTGCTTGAGCACCTCCAGTCCCATGCTTTCGAACAGCACCAGAAAGCACAGGAAGATGCCGATCATCGCCGTGACGATGCCCGACGGCAGGCGGCTGAACAGCATCTCGACGCGGCGTACTTCCGCGTCGTCGCCACTTTTTCCGGGAATGTCGTCGCTCATGGCGGAAGCCTTTTGTCGCCGCTGCTGCCGGCGTGTCGCGTCAGGCGACTCCCTGCTGCCCGGCGATTTCGGCGCGCACCGTGTCCATGTCGAGTGCCATGGCCTGCTCGATGAGCTGCTCGAAGGCGGGGGCGGGCAGCGCACCGGCTTCGGAATAGATGATGATCTGGTCGCGGAAGATCATCAGCGTGGGGATCGAGCGGATGCTGAAGGCACCGGCGATTTCCTGCTGCTCCTCGGTGTTCACCTTGGCGAAGACGATTCCCGGCTGCTTTTCCGAGGCGGCTTCGAAGGTCGGCGCGAAGCCGCGGCAGGGCGCGCACCACGGCGCCCAGAAGTCCACGATCACGGTGGCGTTGTCGTTGATGGTCTGTTGAAAGTTTTCGGCGTTGAGTTCCAGCGTGGCCATGGGCGGCTCCCAGATTGAATTGATTCGACCTGAATCTTACCGTTTTGGCCAATGTCGTGCTATCACTCCGTCCAATGATTGCCCCCTCGCTTCCTTATCGTGGCCGCTTCGCGCCGTCGCCCACCGGGCCGCTGCATTTCGGCTCGCTGGTGGCCGCCACCGGCTCCTTTCTGGAGGCGCGCAGCCGGGGCGGCGAGTGGCTGCTGCGCATGGAGGACGTGGATGCACCGCGCTGCTCGGCGGCGGCGGCCGACGACATCCTGCATGCGCTCGACGCCTTCGGCTTTGCCTGGGATGGCGAGGTGGTTTGGCAAAGCCGGCGCGAGGCGGCCTATGCCGCCGCGTTGGATCGCTTGCGGGAGGCGCAACGGGTGTTTCCCTGCGCCTGCACGCGCCGCGAACTGGCCGACTCGGCCATCGCTCCCGACGGTGCGACGATCTATCCCGGCACCTGCCGCGACGGACTGCCGCCGGGGCGCGCGGCGCGCGCCTGGCGCCTGCGCGTGGGGGATGCCCGCATCGCCTTCGACGACGCGATCCAGGGGCGGATCGAAAGCGACCTGGCGCGCGAGGCCGGCGACTTCGTCCTGTTGCGCGCCGATGGCCTGTTCGCCTACCAACTGGCGGTGGTGGTGGACGACGCCGAGGCCGGCATCACCGAGGTGGTGCGTGGCGCCGACCTGCTGACCTCGACCGCGCGCCAGATCTACCTGCAGCAATGCCTGGGGTTGCCGCCGCCGGCGTATGCGCACCTGCCGGTTGCGGTCAACGCCGCCGGCGAAAAGCTCTCGAAACAGACGCGCGCGCGGCCGCTGGACGTGACGAGGCCGGTTTCCGACCTGTGTGCCGCGCTGGCGTTTCTCGGCCAGCGCCCGCCGGCCGAACTGGCGGCGGCCACGGTGCCCGAACTGTGGCGCTGGGCCGTGGCGAACTGGCGTCTGGATCGTGTGCCGCGCGGGCCGGCGCCCGGCCCGGTGGCATAATCGCCGCACACAGGAGGGATGCCACATGCTCGTCGATGATGTCGCCGGCTTGCGCCGGGTGCTGCAGGGCAATCGGGTGATCGCCGTGGTCGGCCTTTCGCCGAGCTGGAATCGCCCCAGCTATTTCGCCGCCAAGTACATGCTGGAACACGGCTATACGGTGATTCCGGTCAATCCATCCGCGCCGGAGATCCTCGGCCAGAAAAGCTATCCCGACCTCGCTTCGATTCCGGTCAAGGTGGACATGGTCGATGTCTTTCGCAAGGCGGAGGACGCCGGGCCGATCGCCGACGAAGCGATCCGCATCGGCGCCGGGTGCCTCTGGCTGCAACTCGGCGTGATCAACCGCGAGGCGGCCGAACGTGCTTCGGCGGCCGGGCTCGACGTGGTGATGGACCGCTGCGTGAAGATCGAATACGCGCGCCTGTTCGGCGGCCTCAACTATGCCGGCGTGAATACGCGCGTGATCTCGGCCAAGCGGCCGCCTTGCCCGCCCTTGATGGGCTGAGAGGCTGTGAAAAAATCATCGCCGCTCGATATCCGTACTCGTCACCCCGGCGAAGGCCGGGGTCCAGTTTGTCTATCTGATTGCTTTTATGGATGTCAGTGGTACGAGCTGGATTCCGGCTTTCGCCGGAATGACGAATGGGGAGGCCCGTGCGAATTAATTCACAGGCTCTGAGGTGAAACAACTGCGATCACGTTCGCCCTGAGCCTGTCGAAGGGCCCTTCGACAGGCTCAGGGCGAACGGTTTCACGATCAGGGGCGGCATTTGTCGCCATGACCGTTAGGTTCAACGCCCTTGCGCGTTGCCCCAGAGCACTTTGTGCAGTTGCAACTGGAAGCGCAGCGGCAGGCGGTCTTCCAGTATCCACTGCGCCAGTTGCGCCGGATCGAGCTGGCCCTGCACGGGAGAGAACAGCACCGGACAGCGGTCGAAAAGTCGGCGCTGGCGACACGCCGCAACTGCCCAGTCGTAGTCCTCACGCGAGGCGAGGACGAATTTCAGTTCGTCGTGTTGGGTCAGCAGGTCGAGGTTTTCCCAGCGGTTCTTCGCCGCCTCGCCCGAGCCGGGCGCCTTGAGATCGACGATGCGCGCCACGCGCGGGTCGACCGCGCCGATGTCGAGTGCGCCGCTGGTTTCCAGCGAGACCGAATGGCCGGCGTCGCACAGGGCGGCCAGCAGCGGCAGGCAGGCCTTCTGCGCCAGCGGTTCGCCGCCGGTGACGCACACCGTGGCGCAGTCGAAGGCGGCGACCCGCTGCAGGATTTCCTCGATGGCCAGCAACTCGCCGCCGCTGAAGGCGTAGGCCGTGTCGCACCAGGTGCAGCGCAGCGGGCAGCCGGTGAGGCGGACGAACACCGTGGGCAGCCCGACGCGGCTCGACTCGCCCTGGATGGAATGGAATATCTCGGTGACGCGCAACGCGGCGCTGGCCGCGGAACCCGCTGCGGCCGGCACTACTTCTTCTTCAGGCGCAGCTTCGCCCGTTTGCCCGGCTCGCTGTTGGGATAGCGCTCGGCGAGTTGCTCGACGACAGCGCGCGAAGACTTCCAGTCCTTCAGCGCATCGAAGTTCGCGATCCGGCTTTCGAGCGCAACCGGCGCCCGCTCGTCATTGGGCCAGCCGGCGGCGAACTTGCCAAACAGTTCGGCCGCCGCCGCGTGGTCCCTGGCCTGGGTGTGGGCATAGGCGCCCCAGTAGTGCGCCGAGGCAGCGAGGCTGCCAGTCGGATAGGTCTTGATGAAGCCGTTGAAGGCGGTCGCCGCCTCCTTGAATTTGGAGGCCTTGAGCGCCGCCAGGGCAGCTTCGTAGTCGCGCGTTTCCTGGGCCTGGTCGACCTTGGGCGCTTCCACTTTGGCTTCGACCGGCGCCTGTTCGAGCTTCCTCAGGCGATTGTCGAGATCGACGTAGAAGTCCTTCTGGCGCTTTTGCGCGGCTTCCAGTTCATGGGTGAGGACTTCGATCTGGCCGCGCAGCTTGGCAATGTCGGCCTTGATCGATTCGACCTGATTGGCGAAGTCGATCTGGTTGCGGCTGACGATGTCTACGCGCTTGCCTAACTCGGCCAGTTCGCCGCGTACTTGTCCGCGCAGTTGCTCGATCCGCTCGCGGGCCTCTTCGTCGTCGAACACGCCCGCCGCGGCGGGCAGGGGCAACGCGGCCGTGAGTGAAAGGGCCGCAAGCAGCGCGGCCAGCCTGTGGCGCATGCTCAGAACTCACCCGAGTAGAGCATGTCGCCGCGCCGGTTCTTGGCCCAGCATTCCTCGGTGGCTTCGGTGCAGGCCGGCTTCTCTTCGCCAAGGCTGACGGCTTCGAGCTGTTCTTCCTTGCCGCCGAGCAGTGCCAGTGCCTTGCGCACCGCGTCGGCGCGCTTTTGTCCCAGCGCCAAGTTGTATTCGCGGCTGCCGCGCTCGTCGGCGTTGCCCTGGATCAGCATCTTCATCTTCGGGTTGGCGGCGAGGAATTTGGCGTGGGCCGTCAGCAGCGACTGGAACTCGTCCTTGACGACATAGCTGTCGTAGTCGAAATAAATGCTGCGCTTCGACAGCGGGCTCTTCGGATCCTTCAGGGCGGCGATGTTGTAGGGATCGATCGCCGGGCCGGGCGTGACCGGCTTGACGGCCGGAGTTTCGACCTTGACGCCGGACGGCGTGCGCGACTCGACGCCGGCGGGGTTCTGTTCGGGCGCCGGCGGCTGCGAACCGCAGGCGGCCAGCAGCAGGGTCAGGGCGGAAAGAAGCGGAAGGGTGAAGTGGCGTGCACGCATGATGGCTTCCTTGTGATGGCGGCTGCGGATTCCTGTCGAGACCTATCGGACCAGCGGGCCCCAGGCAGGTTCCCGCACGTCGGCGGCCTGCACGGAGAGTTTCTGCTTGACGCGGCCGTCGCTGGAGACCGCGGCCAGCACGCCGCGCCCGCCGATTTCGGTGGCGTAGAGGATCATGCGGCCGTTGGGTGCGAAGCTGGGCGACTCGTCCTTGGCCGAATCGGTGAGGATCATGGTCTGCTTGGTCGCCAGGTCCATCAGCGCGAGCTGGAAGCGGCCGCCGTTCCTGGCGATGTAGGCCAGGCTCTTGCCGTCCGGCGACAGGCGCGGCGTGACGTTGTAGCTGCCCTCGAAGGTGACGCGCTCCACTGTCTTGCTGTTGGTGGCGATGCGATAGATCTGCGGACTGCCGCCGCGGTCCGAGGTGAAATAGATGTGCTGGCCGTCGGGCGACCAGCGCGGTTCGGTATCGATGCCGGAAGAGGTCGCGATGCGCGTCACGCCGCTGCCGTCGGCATTGACCAGGTAGAGCTGCGACCCGCCGTCCTTGGTCAGCACCACCGCCAACTGCTTGCCGTCCGGCGACCAGGCCGGCGCCGAGTTGGATCCCTTGAAGTTGGCCGCGACATGGCGCCGGCCGCTGGCCAGGTCATGGACATAGACCACCGGCTTCTTGGCCTCGAACGAGACGTAGGCGAGCTTGCTGCCGTCGGGCGACCAGGTCGGCGAGATGATCGGCTCGCGCGAGGCCAGCGCGGCCTGGTCGTTGCTGCCGTCGGCGTCGGCGATCTTCAGCTCGTAGCGGCCGGTGCTCTTCACCACGTAGGCGATGCGCGTCGAGAACACGCCGGGTTCGCCGGTGAGCTTTTCATAGACGTAGTCGGCGATGCGGTGCGCCGTCGCGCGCAGTTGCGCGCCGGTGTGGAGGAAGGCCGGATTGCCGAGCACCGCCTGCTTTTGCACGTCGGACAGGCGGACGCGGGTTTCATAGCGGCCCTGCTCCATGCCGGTCACGCTGCCGCCGACCACGGCGTCGGCGCCGCGCGCCTTGAGGTCCTCGAAGGGCGGCGTCGTGCTGTCGGCCAGCGGGCTGCCGGCATCGACCAGGCGGAACAGGCCGCTGCGTTCGAGGTCGGCGCGCACCACGGAAGTCAGGGCCTGGGCGACGATGCGCTCGCCGGTGAAGTCGGCGATCGCCACCGGCAGGCGGTTCGCCCCGGCACCGGTGATCTCGACCATGAGCTGCGCCTGGGCGGCGAACGAAAACACCGCGGTGGCGCAGGCAACAATCAGGCGATGGAATTTCATGCCCGGAATTATAACGCCTGGCTTTCCGGCCCCCTCCCCGGGGGAGCCTCAATCATCCAGGGGTTTGAAGCGCAGTTCGAGCGACCGCGAAAACAGGTCGGCCGGTTCCGGCTTGGGCAGGGGGTTCGACTTGAGGATGGCGCGCTCGATCGCCGCATCCAGTGCGGCGTGGCCGGAGGAGCGCTTGAGGCGCACGGTGACGATTTCGCCGCTGGGCAATTGGGTGACGTCGAACACGGCCTCGGGATTGCCCTTGACCTCGGGCGGCACCACGATGTTGCCTTTGATCTTGCCGCGGATGCGGCCCAGGTAGTCGGCCATCGCCTTGTTGCGCGAGGACGCGGCCTGGCTGGCCTTCATCTGCGCCAGTTCCTGCGCCGCGCTGTCGGCCTGCTTGCGCTGCGTGATCTGTTCCGCTTCGCGCTTCAGTTGTTCCTGGAAGGGGTCGACGCGCGGTGGTGCCGGCTCCACTTTCGGCGGTGGCGGCTTGGGCTTTTCCTTTTCCTTGATCGCGATGTCCGGCTTGGGCAGCGGTGGTAGCGGCTTCGGTTCGGGCAACGGGACCGGTTTTGGCGCGGGTGCGGGAGTCGGCGCTGGCGGCACGGCAACCGGGGTGGCGGGGGCCGGTTCCGGAACGGCCCGCACCAGTTCGACTTCGACCGCATCGGTGGACTTGGTCTGCCAGCGCACGCCGTAGAACAGGAAGCCCGCCAGCAGCAGGTGCACGCCGACAGCCAGTGCGATCGAAATGCGCTTGCCGGCCTTGTTGGCCGGCGGCCGGATCGGGGAATCCTTGCTCACCTATCCCCCTACTTTGCCGCCACCGGTTGCACGAGCAGCCCGATCTTGGTCACCTGCTGGCGCTGCAGTTCGTCCATGACGGCCAGCACGGCCTCGTACCTGACGCTCTTGTCGCCGGCGATCAGCACCGCCTGCTGCGGATTGGCCGCCTGCGCCTGACGGATCCTGGCCGCCAGGTCGGCGCGGGCCACCACCTGTTCGGCGCTGCCCTTGGCACGATCGCGGATGGCCAGCGAGGCGTCGGCCTTGATGATGACTTCCAGCGGCGCCACCGGCGGCTGGCTGCTCTTGCCGACGCTGGGCAGGTCGACGTTGCCGGTCTGGATCATCGGCGCCGTGACCATGAAGATCACCAGCAGCACCAGCATCACGTCGATGTAGGGAACCACGTTGATCTCGTTCATGAGCCGCCTCTGTCTCATCGGATTCCCCGCCGAGAGCGCGCAGGCTCATGCCAATCCGTTGTTGCATTGCTACCCATGTTGGCCGTCCTTGCTTGCGAGATAGTGCGCCTTCAGCCGTTCGTAAAGGCAGAGCGGATCGTAGCTGCCGTTCTTGTCGAAAAAATTCCGACGCCAGCGTTCGTTCCAGAAATGGATCGCGTAGGCATTCGCCGGCAGTACGTAGATCCCGCTGACGAGATCGGGAATCCGCCACCAGTCGATCGGGCAGATCACGTCGGGTGCAAGCATGTAGCCGGCCAGACCGAGTTCCGTTGCCGCCTGATGCAGCGCGTGTGGCCCGGTGCTGCCCCAGGGCGCCGTCGCAAGGTCTTTCGAGCGGGCAATTTCAAGTGCTGTCGAGATCACCGGAGACCCCGGCGGAGCCTTGAAAAAACAGTTCGTTACCTGGGCTTCCGTTTTTGCGCCGGGCAGCACCTGCAAACGCTCCGTGGCGAACATGTACTCCATGTCGTCGGCAAAGCTGATCGGCCGGGCGCAGACCACGTCGCAGTCCGACCATATCCCGCCACGCTGCAGCAGCAGGTGGTAGCGGAAGAAATTGGCGAAAACCGTTAGCCCGCCATTGCCGTCGGCTGCAGGATTGGTGAACACCTCCGATTCAGCAAGAATGGCGCGCGCATCCTCCTGCAGCGTGCCTTGCGGCAGGTTCGGTATCGGCTGGTAGGAGAACAGCCGCACGGGATGCCCGTTGCGCAGGAACGAAGCGATGGAGAGCTGCTCGAGGGCGCTCAGTTCCCCGCTGACCCAGAGCATCTGGATTTCCGGCCGGTTCATCGGAATGCGCTTTTCCCGACCCACTCGCCACGCGAGGGAGTGACGTTGATCTTGTTCATCAGGCGCCAGTTACGCATGTTGGTCTTCCCCTCGCCCCAAATAATGCGCCTTCAGTCGTTCGAAGAGGCAGAGCGGATCGTAGCTGCCGTTCTTGTCGAAGAAGTTCCGCCGCCAGCGTTCGTTCCAGAAATGGATGGCGTAGGTATTGGGTGGCAGCACGGAGATTCCGCTGACCAGATCTTGAAACTGCCACCAGTCGATGGGGCAGATCACGTCGGGCGCGAGCATATGGCCGGCCAGGCCGAGTTCCGTTGCCGCCGCGTGCAGCGCGTGTGGCCCGGTGCTGCCCCAGGGCGCCGTCGCGAGGGCTTTCGAGCGGGCAATTTCAAGCGTCTTCGAAACCACGGGAGACGCGGGAGGAGCTTTGAAGAAACAGCTCGCGACCTGAGCTTCTGCTTTTGCCCCCGGCTGCAGCCGGATTCGCTCGGTGGCGAAAATGTATTCCATGCGCTCGGCGAAGTCGATGGGCCGGATGCAGACCACGTCGCAATCGGACCAGATTCCGCCGCGCTGAAGCAGCAAGTGATAGCGGAAGAAAT
>JBIKLV010000052.1:0-26364 GCA_044359585.1 Sulfuritalea sp.
GGACATGTTCGCCGTGTTCCCCGGCAATCGCTTCGTGCCGTGGCGAGTGCGCAGCTTCGTCGATTTTCTCGCCGCCCGCCTTGGTCCCGAACCCTATTGGGACCTCGGGCTCGAACTCGGATAGTCCCGCCATGGAGATGCCAAGGAACCACTTCAAGCAGCGCCTGCGCGAGAAGTGCCTTCAGGTCGGGCTGTTCGTCGGCCTCGCCAGCCACTACAGCATGGAGATACTCGCCAGCGCGGGTTTCGACTGGCTGGTGATCGATGCCGAGCATTCGCCCAACAATCCCGCCAGCGTTCTGCCGCAATTGCAGGCGGCGGCCGCCCATCCGCCGCAACTGCTGGTGCGCCCGATGAACCATGACCCGGCGCTGATCAAGCAGTACCTCGACATCGGCGCGCAGACCCTGCTCGTGCCGATGGTCGACGATGCCACGCAGGCAATGGCCCTGGTCCGCGCGCTGCGCTACCCGCCGCAGGGCATTCGCGGTGTCGCGTCTTCCATGGCGCGGGCGGCATGCTGGAACGGCGTCGAGGGCTACGTCCAGCACGCCAATGACGAAGTCTGCCTGGTGGTGCAGATCGAGACCCGACAGGGGCTGGAGAACCTCGATGCGATCCTCGCCGTCGAGGGAGTCGATGCCGCCTTCATCGGTCCGGCCGACCTCGCGGCATCGCTGGGACATCTCGGCAACTCCGGACACCCGGAAGTGCGCGCGGCGATCGAGACTTCGCTGCAGCGAATTGCCGCCTCCGGCAAGGCCGCCGGCGTCTTCGTCACCGACCCGACCCTGGCGCGGCACTATCGCGATTGCGGTGCGAGTTTCATCGCCGTCGGCGGCGACACCACGCTCTTGCGCAACGCCGCGCAAAGCCTGGCGGCGTCTTTCAGGAAGGATGGGGCCGAACCCGGTGCGCTTGCTCGTTAGCGAACGCGGAGGGAATGCAGAAAGCTCGCAGCGCTACTTGAGCGTCAGCCAGATCTCATTGCGGCGCAGGAACCAGGGTGTCCACGGCGGGTCATAGCGAGCCCAAAAGGGCTCGCCCTGCCAGGGCAGGGCGGCTTGCGCCAGGCCCTCCTGCAATTTTTTCAGGTGCTCTTCGTAGCGGTTCTGCGACCAGGTTCCCGAATAGCTGATCACGGCCAGCATCCGGGCCGGCATGGGGTGCAAGGTGACGCTCGGATCGGTCGGCTCCGGCAGGGTTTCCATGGTCCATTCGCGGGGCATCGAAAATTGGACCAGGTAGGCTCCGCCGCTGGCGCTTTGCAGGACCGGCGCCGTCATCTCGATCTTCGTCGGTGCCTGCGCGACGGGAGCGGTCATCGCGATCTTTCGCGCTCCTTTGTTGCCGCCGAATATATAGCCGGCGAGGGCCTTGAATCCCAAATTGCCGGCTTCATCCGCGGCGCCGCGCACCAGTGTTTGCGCGACGATGTAAGGCTCATATCGCCGCACTTCGAAGCTGTCGTAGCTGCGGACTACGGTATAGGCGGGCTCGTCGGTTGCCATGGCGGAATTCCAGACTGCAAGCAGGGTGCAGGCCGCAAGGAGTCGAAAGAGGATCATCATGAAGGGCAGGGGAAACAAATCAATATACACGCCTCCGCCTTCGGTCATTCCGCGGTGTGCGGTCAAAAGAGCCGCGCGGCTGATCGCGCCGCACAGGGCCGTTCGGCAGAAAAGTCGCCGTGTCGCCGGCGCCGACTTTTGCCTGTCGCGGGGCGGGCAGCACTCACAGCGGCGCTACCGCGTCGGCCTGCAATGCGGCAAAATCCGTCCCTGCCCCGAACCCTTGAAAGTCTCCCATGAAGAATCCCGAACTCCTGCGCAATGCCTGCCTGATCGGCGGCGAATGGCTGGTCGCAAGCGGCGCCAGCATCGAGGTGCGCAATCCGGCCAACGGCGAACGGGTCGGTTCGGTGCCCAGCTTCGGTGCCGCCGAGACGCGACGCGCGATCGATGCGGCGCAGGCGGCCTTCCATCCCTGGCGGGCGAAAACGGCGGCCGAGCGGGCGAAGATACTCAGGCGCTGGTTCGAACTGATGATGGAGCATCAGGAAGACTTGGCGCAGCTGATGACGGCGGAGCAGGGCAAGCCGCTGGCCGAGGCGCGCGGCGAGATCGCCTATGCGGCCTCCTTCATCGAATGGTTCGCCGAAGAGGCGCGGCGCGTGTATGGCGAGGTGATTCCCTCGCCATTGGCCGACCGCCGGCTGATCGTGCTGAAACAGCCGGTCGGCGTCTGCGCCGCGATCACGCCGTGGAATTTTCCGGCGGCGATGATCACGCGCAAGGTGGCGCCGGCACTGGCGGCCGGATGCACCATGGTGGTCAAGCCGGCCGAGCAGACGCCACTTTCCGCCCTGGCGCTGGCTTGGCTCGGGCAACAGGCCGGGATTCCGGCCGGGGTGCTCAACATTGTGACCGGCGAACCGGTGGCGATCGGTGGCGAACTGACGTCGAATCCGAAAGTGCTGAAGCTGTCCTTCACCGGCTCGACCGAAGTCGGGCGTCTGCTGATGGCCCAGTGCGCGCCAACCATCAAGAAGATGTCGCTCGAACTCGGAGGCAACGCACCCTTCATCGTCTTTGACGATGCCGACCTGGATGCGGCGGTTGCCGGGGCGATGCTGTCGAAGTATCGCAATACCGGGCAGACATGCGTCTGCACCAACCGCTTCCTGGTGCAGGAAAGGGTGCAGGAGGCTTTCGCGCAAAAGCTGGCCGCCGCCGTGGCCGGGCTCAAGGTGGGAGATGGCACGGAGGAGGGCGTGACGCAGGGGCCGCTGATCGACGGCGCGGGTCTGGCCAAGGTCGAGGAATTGCTGGCCGACGCGCTGGCGAAGGGTGCCCGCGTGGTTTGCGGCGGAAAGCGCCACGCGCGTGGCGGCACGTTTTTCGAGCCGACCGTGATCGCCGGCGCGACGCCGGCGATGCGCCTGGCTCGCGAGGAAATCTTTGGTCCGGTGGCACCCATCTTCAGCTTCAAGGAGGAAGCGGAGGCAGTGCGGATGGCCAACGATACCGAGTTCGGCCTCGCCGCCTATTTCTACAGCCGCGACATCGCGCGGGCCTGGCGCGTGGCCGAAGCACTCGACTACGGCATGGTCGGCGTCAATTCGGGGATGATTTCCAACGAGGTGGCGCCGTTTGGCGGCATCAAGCAGTCCGGACTGGGCCGCGAAGGTTCGCGCCATGGCATCGAGGAATACCTGGAAATGAAGTACGTGGCGATGGCCGGTCTGTAAGCCTCCCGTCACCGCACCGGTGCTACCATCGCGTTCCCCAAGAACGGTCCGGTGCCATGATCCCGATTGACGTCCTGCTCGCTTTCCTCGCCGCCTCTGCGCTGATCACCATCGCGCCCGGGCCTGACAACCTGATGGTGCTGTCGGTCGGCGTCAGTCGCGGACGCACGGCCGGAATCGGCTTCGGGCTCGGCTGCGCACTCGGGTGTTTTGTCCATACCCTGTGGGCCACACTGGGCATCGGCGCGGTGGTGCTGGCTTCGGAGGAGACTTTTACCACGCTGAAGATGGCCGGCGCCGCCTATCTTGTGTACATCGGGATACAGGCTTGGCTCCATGCCGGCAAGATGGCCATGATCCGGCTTGACCCGGCGGCGGCAGAGCCATTGTCGGTCCATCTGCGGCGAGGATTCATCGCGAATGTCGTCAACCCCAAGGTCGCCCTGTTCTTCATCGCATTCCTGCCCCAGTTCGCCGATCCGGCGCGGGGAGCGGTGTGGCCGCAGTTGTTGCTCCTGGGGGCGATATTCGCGGCGCAGACGGTGGCGATCTTCGGGGCTCTCGGCTGGTTCGCCGGCGGTATCGGAGAACGCCTGCAGCAGAAGCCGGCGCTGGCGATCTGGCTGGATCGCTGTGCCGGCACGATCTTCTTCCTGTTGGCCCTGCATTTGGCGACTTCCGGTCGCTGAACGCCGGTTCCCGGGACCGGGAATGGCGCACTATCTCCCCATTGCCTGTGCCCAGGTGGTAGTGGTTCCTTGCCACCGTCCTTGCGCGGGCCGTAAAATCGCATAACGTGTCCCGATTGAGGCACGGACGGGGACGGGGGACGAAGCGATGACATGGACCGTTAGGCGCAAGGGGTTCGCCTGCCTGCTGGTCGCGACGATGCTGCCGGCTTTCGGTGCGGCGTACGCCGGTGAGCAGGCCGAGCGCGCTTTGGCGGCGGCCAGGCAGTTGCTGGACTCGGGTGCCGCGCCGCGCAACGCCACCATCAGGGTCGCGTTCAAGTCCGGCAACATCGCCGCCTTGCTCGGGCCCGAACTGGAATTGCAGAAGGAATGGGAGCAGCGCAGTGGCGTGATGATCACGGCCAAGGTGATTCCGCAACAGCCTGCACTGCAAAATCTCAAGGCCAACCCCGATGTCGACCTGACCGTGGCGCGCACCCACGAGTTTCCCGATCTTCTCGAGCAGGGACTGGTGGAGGATCTGACGCCCCTGCTCAAGGAATTTGGTTTTCGCATCGACGGTACGCCACCACAGGGCTTCATCAAGCCGCGACTGCAGGGATTCCTTGGCGACAAGGTCGTCGCAATTCCGGCGGACGGCGACGTATTGATCCTCTACCTGCGGCGCGACCTGCTGGAAAGTCCGGCCGAGCGCGCCGCCTTCCGCAAGGCCTACGGCCGCGAACTCGCGGCTCCGGCAACCTGGCAGGAATACGATCAGCTGGTCGAATTCTTCCACCGCCCACAGAAGGGGCTTTTCGGTACCGTCGAGCAGCGCGAGCGCGACACGGCGTGGATGTTCTGGTTGCCGCGCTACCTGAGCCAGAACGCGCCCTATCGCCAACTTTTCGATGACCGGCTGAAGTCGTTGATCGATTCGCCGGCGGGCGTGGCCGCCACCGAAAGCTACGTGCGCACGGTGCGCCACTCGGCGCCGGACATCCTCGGCGACGGCAAGGACTACAGCTATACCACTCCAATCTTCATGCAGGGCAAGGCCTTCTCGATCATTTTCACGATTGCCGGCGCCAAGCTGTTCAATTCATCCGGCTCCGCCGTGCGCGGCAAGTTCATGGCGGTGCCGCTGCCCGGCAACCGGGTTGGCGGAAAACTCGTGCGTCGCAACGTGCCGATCTACGGCAACAACCTGGTGGTTTCCAGTCGAGGGGCTCAGCGCAAACTGGCCTTCCTGTTCACCATGTGGCTTACCGACCCTGACAATTCGCTGCGCACCGTCGGAGTTCGCGGCGGATTCACCGATCCGTTCCGCTGGAACCACCTGGGTGACGCACGCATCCGCGATCTCTACACGCCCGAAGCGCTGGCCGTGTTCGCCAAGGAATGGCCGGTGGCGCTGCCACCCGGTACCGGGTTGCCTGGTGACGGCGACTACATTGGCACGCTCAATCAGAATCTGTGGCTGGCTGCGAGCGGGAAGATCTCGGCAAGCGAGGCGATGCGGCGGACGTCGCACGACTGGGAGGCGATTACCCAGCAACATGGTCGCGACAAGCAGGCGTCGTGGCTGAAAATCTTCAACGCCGGATTTGCCGTGAGCGAACCAGGCGCGGTGTCGCCCAAGTAGATGTCCCGCCCATGAAGCTGCCGACCCGATTCGGCCTGCTGCCACAACTGCTGCTCGGTTTCGTCGGCGCCGGCATGCTGGTTGCGATGGTGCTGTGGACCGGCAACCGGATGCTGGAGCGTTCCTCGGAGCGGCTGGTGACGACCCTCGAACGCCATGTGCGTCCGCTGGCACGCCTGCACTCGTTGCAGTCGAGGTTGGGAGGCTTGCGCAACCTGGAGCTCGAACTGGGGCATCTCGACGACGTATTCGCGCTGCAATCCCAGGTCACGCGCCTGCGCACGGAAATGACCACGCTGGACACCGAAATCGGCAAGTTCTCGCTGACCCTCGGCCAGAACTCACCCAAAGAGGCTCAACGCCTCGCCGGCCATTGGCGCGACTATCGCTCGCGGCTCGAAGAGCAGGCACGGCTGGCCGCCGACATGGATCTCGCCGCGGTTCGCGCGATTACCACCTCCGGTTCGCACCTGCCATACCTGTCGATTCAGGCCCTGCTCAATGAAGTGGCCGAGCAGACGGAAGCCGCTGCCGACCTTGCCTACCGCAAGGCCACCGACGACCAGGCGGAGCAGCGCTGGGACTTCCTCAAACTGGTGCTGATCGGCGGACTGGTGATATTCATCGGGCTGGCCTATTCCGGCCGCACCGTAGTGCGGCGCATAGGCATTTTGAGCGAGCACGCACAGAAGCTGGCGACCGGCGTCGAAAGCGGACACATTGCCATTTCTCCCCACGACGAGATCGGTGACCTGGCGCAGGCCTTTGGTGCCATGCGGCAGCAGGTTCTGACGCGGGAAGCCGCGCTGCGTTCCGCGCAGGCCGATCTCGAACGCAGGGTGCAGGAACGCACGGCCGACCTCAAGAGCGCAAATCGTCGCCTGGTGAGGTTTTCTCAGGTGGTCGAGCAGAATCCTGTGGGCATCCTGGTGGCCCGCATCGGAGGCATGGTCGAGTTCGTCAATCCTGCGTACTGCCGGATCACGGGCCGCTCGGCGGACGACACCATCGAGCAGCCTCTGATCGAGGTGATCCACGTCGCCGATCCGCTCGATGCCGACAGCGCCCTGCGCGTCGCCACAGCGGGCGGCATCTGGGAACTCGAACAGCCCAGCCGGCGCGGCGACCAAGCCTACTGGGAGCGCCTGCGCCTGGGGGCCGTACTTGACGAACGGGGCCGGGCCACTCACCTTCTGCTGTCGCGTGAGGACATTACCGAGCAGCGCGTGCAGATGGAGAAGATCACCTATCAGGCGCATTACGACCTGCTAACCGGCCTGCCCAACCGGGCGCTGGCCAACGACCGCCTGATGCAGGCGGTAAGTCGCGCCCGGCGCGACGGCGGGCGGGCAGCCGCCATGTTCATCGATCTGGACAATTTCAAGGAGGTCAACGACACCCTCGGCCATGCCACCGGCGATACCCTCCTGCGCCAGGTGGCGCAGCGCCTGCTGGGTGCGGTACGCGGTGACGATGTCGTGGCGCGCCTGGGTGGCGACGAGTTTCTGATCGTTGCCGGCGGCCTCGCTCACGGCGACGAGGCGGCAGCGATCGCCGAAAAGATCATTTCCGCCTTTACCGACGTCTTTACCGTGGACGAACGAGAGCTGAACACCTCGCCGAGCATCGGCATCGCGATTTATCCGGACGACGGCACCGATCCGATGGTTCTGCTGCGCAACGCCGACCTGGCGATGTACGAGGCCAAGGATTCCGGCCGCAACATGTACCGCTTCTACAACCGTTCGATCCATGACCTGTCGCTGCAGCGGCTTGAAATCGGGCGCTGCCTGCGCGGTGCGCTGGAGCGCCAGGAGCTGCATGTGGTCTATCACCCGTTGGTACGTGCCGACAGCGGTTGCATCATTGGCGCCGAGGCGCTGTTGCGCTGGAACAGTCCGGAACTCGGTGAAGTCCAGCCGGCCCTGTTCATTCCGGTGGCAGAGCAGAATGGACTGATTGTCGACCTCGGGCGCTGGGTGTTGCGCGAGGCGTGTGCCACCCTGGCGCGCTGGCGCCTGCGCCAGGATGGCTTCGTCATGGCGGTGAATGTGTCCCCGCGGCAGTTCAAGGCCAGCGGATTCGTAGCCATGGTCAAGGAGTGCCTGCACGAGTTCGACGTGCCGCCGGAGCAACTCGAAATCGAGATCACCGAGGGCCTGCTGCTTCGCAACCAGGACGAGGTCAGCGTGATACTTGATGAGTTGCACGCACTCGGCGTGCGGCTCTCGATGGACGATTTCGGCACCGGCTATTCCTCGCTGAGTTACCTGCGCGAATTTCCTTTCCATACCGTGAAGATCGACCGCAGCTTCATTCGCGACGTTTCCGAGGATCGCAGCGACCGCGCCCTGGTCATAGCCGCGGTACGCATGGCCCAGGCGCTCGGTTTGCAGATCATCGCCGAGGGGGTCGAAACCGACGAGCAGTGGTCCTTCCTGGTCGGGCAGGATTGCGACATCCTGCAGGGCTTCCGCTTTGGCATACCGGTAACCGAGAGCAACTTCGGCAAGACCTGGGTCAATGCCCGCGTAGCGCCCCCCGAGGGAGACGAGCACTCCCAGGGAGTGCCCTTCATTCCGGTTTGACAGCTTTCCAACCGCCGTTCGGCGCGTATGTGCTTTAAGATTGAAGGTTTTGATCAAACAGCGCACGGAGCTGAGCGATGAAAGGAATCCTGTTGCTTAACACCTTGAGGCAGGCGCTGGTCATTGCGCTGTTGCTGATTGGCGCCTTGCCTGCGTCTGCGCAGCTCATGCCGCTATCGCTCAGCGTACCGGGGCCGGGTGCCGCGTCCTACCTGCCGATCGCCCTGATTTCGAAAATCGGCGCCGACCGGGCCGAGGGGGCCGAAGTCAAGGTGCGTTACGTTTCCGGCGGCGGTGCGGCGGCCCAGGAGATGCTGTCGAACAACACCGAGTTTGCCGTGTTCGGCCTGTCCGCGGCGATGACGTCCCGACTCAAGGATCCGCGCATCGTCGGTTTGGCGGCGATCAACGATCTGCCGCTGTATGTGCTGCTGGTGCGCCGCGCCCTCCAGGGCAAGGTCAAGTCGGTGGCCGACCTCAAGGGGCGCGTGATCGGCGTACACAGTTTTTCGATCACGACCAAGACCAATTCCCACATCGTCATGGAATTGCTGCTGAGGAATGCTGGCGTGGCCCCGGACAAGGTCCGCTTCGTCTCGGTTGGCCAGCGCTGGGCGTCCGAGGCGGCAATGCTTGTCGATGGTACGGCAGATGCCGTGATGGGCGACGAACCGCATGCCTCGCGCATGGTGGCGGACAAGGTCGCCTTCCAGTTGGTGCACCTGGGCGACCCGAAGGCCGCCGCCGCCATCCCCGGCGGCAGCTTCCTGCGCGGCGCACTATTCGGGCGGCAGGACCGGATCGAGCAGGACCCGAAAAAGGCCGAAACCATGGTCAGGATCATCCGTCGCACGCTGGAATGGATCGCCAGCCACACGCCCGAGGAAGTCGTCGACATGGCAGGCATCGAAGACCCGGTGGAACGCAAGTACATGCTGGAGACCCTGCGCAAATATCCGCGGCAGTACAGCCGGGACGCGAAGTTTTCCACGCGGCAATTGCAGGAGACCGAGATTTTCTTCCGCACATCGCAGGCCGACAACAGCGCCGCGCAAGCGCTCAAGGTCGAATCCATGATCATGGATCGCTGGGCCGGACGCAAAGATTGAGAGCCCCTGAAACTGTTCGCTGCGCGAAAGCAGCTTCACGAGTCCTGAACACATGCCGGAACCCTTGCGCCATCCTCTGAGGCTGCAGATCGCCTCGCGTCTTGCGCTGGCACTGCTGGTCACCATTGCCACCACGGTCGCCCTGGGCTTCTGGTTTCATTGGCACGCCAACCAGCGTTCTCTCGAACATCATCTTCAACAGGCGACGACGCATTTCAATGCGGCGCTGGCGCTGCGGGAAACCGAATGGGAGCGCGCTGCCTACAACTTCAAGGCGCGCCTCGAATATTCTCGCGTGCTGGAAGACGCCTCCGGACGCCAGGGCAAGCTCGGCTCGTTCATCACCGCACAGGGTGGTGTGCCGGAGTTTCCGGTTGTTGTCGTCCTCGATCACGAGGGCAATCGCCTCGCCTGGTTCGCGTATCTCGGCGAGTACATTCCATCGGTTGCCTTCGACGCCGGAGAAGGCAGCTGGGCTTACGACGCAAGAGAAAATCGCCTCTACCGGGTGTATCGACAGCAGGTCTGGCTGGGGGACGGGAACAACGGCGTGCTGCTGACGTTTCGTCCTATCGACCATGCCTTGCTGGGAACCCTGACCTACCCCGAAACGGATCTGGTCACCCTGTGGCAGGGCCGCCCGATTGCAAGCTCGTCAGGCGATGCTGGAATGACAGCTGCGGAGGCCCTTCCGGGCGCCGGCACGAAATCGACCGTAACCTCGTGGAACCCGGTTCAACCGGACAACCCCAAGGTCAGACTGACAGTGCATCCGGATGAACCATTCGCGCTGCGGGAACTGTTCAAGCCCCTGGCGATGGGTGCTTTGGCATTTGCCGTCGCGGCCTGGATAGTCTTCGGCATCTGGGCTACCGCGCTGGTGCGCCGCATCCTGGCCTTGGGCAGGGCTCAGCGCGAATTTGCCGTCACGGGCCATGCCTCGCCGGTAGTGCTGGCCAGCCTGAATGCCGCGGAACCCCAGCGCGGTGACGAAGTCAGTGAACTCTCGGCTTCGCTGCTGGGCCTGATGGGCAGTGTCGCCGAACATCGTCGCGCCGAGGAAAAGGCCACCGAAATCCTGCGCCAGAGCGAGGAGCGTTATCGCTTCATGGTCGAAGGTGCCCGGCTAGTGGCCTGGGAGTTCTCGTTCCAATTCGGACGCTTCACCTATGTTTCGCCACAGGCGCGCGGACTGCTCGGTCGCGACCCGGACGAGTGGCTGCAGCCCGGTTTCATTGATCTGCTGGTACATCCTGACGATGCCATTCGGGTAGGCGAGGCGTGGTCCCGGGCATTCGCCACCGGCACGGGGTGTTCCCTGGACTATCGCCTGCGCCACGTCGATGGCTACTATGTCTGGGTGCATCACCTTTCCGCGGCGACGTCCGGCGACGACGGCGACAAGGCGATTGAGCGCGGCATCCTGCTCGACATCAGCGAGCGCAAGTTGCTCGAGCAGCGACTGGCGACGGCCGGGCTGGTATTCGAAAAGGCCACCGAAGGGATCATGGTCACCGATGCGCGGAACCGGATCATCTCCGTGAATCCGGCATTCGAGACGATCACCGGCTACACCGCCGACGAAGTGTTGGGCAAGGATCCGAAACTGCTCAATGCCGGCTTGCAGGCTGCCGACCACTACGAGGCCATGTGGCATGCGCTGGAGCGCGATGGATTCTGGGCGGGCGAAGTCTGGAACCGGCGCAAGTCAGGCGAGCCTTTCGCGCAACGCCTGACGGTGTCGACCATCCACGACACCGAAGGACGGGCCCAGCGCTACCTGGCGATGTTCAGTGACGTGACGACGCAGAAGCGCCAGGCCGAGAAGATCGAGCACCAGGCCGCGCACGATGCGCTGACCGGCCTGCCCAACCGGCGCCTGCTGGGCGACCGCATCGGCCAGGCGATCATGCGCGCCCAGCGCCACGGACAGCGCGTCGGGGTGGCCATGCTCGACCTTGACGGTTTCAAACACATCAACGATACGCTCGGCCACCGCATCGGCGACCTGTTGCTGGTCGAAACCGCGCGGCGCCTGACGCACTGCATCCGGGAATCGGATACCGTGGCGCGCGTCGGCGGCGACGAGTTCATGGTCGTTCTGCCCGAAATCCAGGGGCAGCACGACCTGCAGACGCTGGCCGGAAAGATCCTCGACCATGTTCGGGAAGGTTATGTCATCGAAGGCAAGGATCTGTTCGTCTCCTGCAGCGTCGGCCTGACCCTGTTTCCAGACGATGGCGAGACTCCGGAGATATTGCTCGCCCATGCCGATACGGCGATGTATCGCGCCAAAGCCGACGGCAAGAACACCTATCGCTTCTTTACCGCCGAAATGCATGAGCATGCCGTGGCGCGCCTGCACCTCGAAGAGGAATTGCGCCGGGCGTTGCGCGACGGCGAATTCGAGCTTTACTACCAGCCCGTGGTCAGGATATTCAGCGGCCTGGCGATCAAGGCCGAGGCCCTGGTTCGCTGGCGGCATCCGCAGCGCGGCCTGGTGAGTCCGGTGCAGTTCGTTTCGGCGGCGGAGGAATGCGGACTGATGCTTCCCCTCGGGACGTGGGTGGTGCAGGAGGCCGCGCGACAGGCCGCATTGTGGAAGGAGCAGGCGCCCGCGGACTTTCGTATCGGCGTCAACCTTTCGGCGCAGCAGTTCCAGCGCGGGGATTGCGTCGCCGTGTTGCGGGATGCATTGGCCGATGCCGGGGCCGACGCCAGCCAACTGGTCGTCGAGATCACCGAGAGCCTGTTCATCGACGACCAGGGCGATGCCTGCCGCCAGTTGAACGAACTGTCCGCCATGGGATTCCAGGTCGCGATCGACGATTTCGGCACCGGTTATTCCTCGCTAAGCTACCTGAAGCGCTTTCCGGTGGATATCTTGAAGATCGACCAGACATTTGTGCGAGGCATCCCCGATGACGAAGAGAACATGGCCCTGGTCGATGCCATCATCGCGATGAGCAAGGGGCTGAGACTGGATGTCATTGCCGAGGGCATCGAAACCGAGGATCAGCGCAACTTCCTGATCAACCGCGGTTGCCGATTCGGGCAGGGTTACCTGTTCGGCCGACCTGTTCCCGCGGCCGAGTTCGCCAGACTCTACTTCACCCGCACCGCCGACGAACCTCCCGACGCGCCGGTGGATACCGCGACCTGATCGCGTCCTCACGGACGCGGCCTTGTTGTTGCAGCGGGTTGCGTCGAGTCGCTGAAACAGCCGGACCCGTCAGCCGCGCGTGTTCGACTGCAGGGAAAACTCCACCAATTCGATTTTGGCCACCGGCTTCCAGCCCTTCTTGCGGTGTTCCGCGACGATGTTGGTGAAGATTCCGCCACGCACGTAAAAACGGGCGGTGAGGCGCATGAAGCGGGGTTGGGTGGCGCGCACCAGATCGTCGAGTATGCGGTTGGTCACGTCCTCGTGGAAGTGGCCCTCGTCGCGGAAACCCCAGATGTAGAGCTTGAGGCTCTTGAGTTCCACGCAGAGCTTGTCGGCGATGTAATCGAGTGTCAGCACGGCGAAATCCGGCTGCCCGGTCTTGGGGCACAGGCAGGTGAATTCCGGGATCTCCATGTGGATCTGGTAATCCCTGTGCGGCGCCGGATTGGCGAAGGTTTCCAGGGAGGCGGAAGGGGTCCGGGCGGAGGGTTTTGGCATGCTCTGGGGCCGCAGGTAAGAGGGGCGGGACGCATTATAATGGCGCGTCAGATCAACGGCTTCTTCGCGATCATCTTTCCGGTTCATCCCACGTGCGTCTATACAAGCTGAAACTCTCGGGCTTCAAGTCCTTTGTCGAGCCCACCACGGTACTTTTTCCGGGCCAGTTGGCCGGGGTCGTCGGCCCCAACGGTTGCGGCAAATCCAACATCATCGACGCCGTGCGCTGGGTGCTCGGCGAATCCAAGGCATCCGAACTGCGCGGCGAGTCGATTCAGGACGTGATCTTCAAGGGATCGGGAAATCGCAAGGAAGTTTCCCGTGCCGCGGTCGAACTGCACTTCGACAATGCGGCGGGCCGCGCCGCCGGCCAGTGGAGCCAGTACGCCGAGATCATGGTCAAGCGCGTGCTCGACCGCGAGGGCAATTCCAGCTATTACATCAACAACCTGCACGTCCGCCGCCGCGACGTGATCGACCTCTTCCTGGGCACTGGCCTCGGGCCGCGCGCCTACGCCATCATCGGCCAGGGCATGATTTCGCGCATCGTCGAGGCCAAGCCCGAAGAGCTGCGCTTCTTCCTCGAAGAAGCCGCCGGCGTGACCAAGTACAAGGAGCGTCGCCGGGAAACCGAGCATCGCCTGGAAGACGCGCGCGAGAACATCGCCCGCGTCGATGACATCCGCAACGAACTGGAGAAGCAGGTGGTCCACCTGCAGGCGCAGGCCACCGTGGCCCAGCAGTATCGCGGCCTGCACGAGGAAATGTCGCGCAAGCAGACCCTGCTGTGGCTGAAGAAGCGCAATGACGCGCGCAGCGACGGCCAGCGCCTGACGCGCCTGGTCGAGGAAGCCGTCACCCGGGTAGAGGCCGAGACCGCGCAGTTGCGCGAAATCGAGGCGCGCGTCGAGCATTCGCGGGAGAGCCATTATTCGGCGTCCGATGCGCTGCACGCCGCGCAGGCGGAAATGTATGCCGCCACCAACGAGGTCGGCAGGCTGGAAAGCGAATTGGGCCACCTGCGCGATTCGCGCAGCCGCCTCGAAACGCGGTTGGCCCAGCTCGGCGCCGAACAAGGCCACTGGAGCGGCCAGCAGGCGACGCTGGCGGAGGATTCGGCGCGCTGGAACGCGCTTCTGGAGAACTCCCGCAACCGTGTCGCCGCGGCCGCCGCGCGCCACGAGGAGGCCGCCGCGCGCCTGCCCGAATGCGAGGACGCGGTGCAAAGTGCCGGCGGCGAAGTCACCGAGTCGCGGCGCGCCCTGAGCGATGCCGAGCAGGCCTTGCGCCTGGCCGAGGCCGATCGCGGCCATGCCCAGCGCGCACTCGAAAATCTTGCCCAGCGGCGTGTCCGGCTGGAACAGGACAAGCAGGCGCTCGGCGCGCCCGACCCGGCGCAACTGGCCGCGTCGCGCGAGGCCGAGGCACGTGGCGCCGACGCGCTCGACGTGGCGCAGGAACGCCTGGCGGCACTGCAATCCGCCGTGCCGGGCGCCGAAGCCGCGCTGCGTGCCGGACGCGAAGCCCTGCAGGCGGCGCATCGCAGCCTGACCGAATGCCGTGCCCGGCACGATGCGCTGGCCCAGTTACAGGCCAAGGTGGCCAAGGGCGGCGAGATCGGCGACTGGCTCAAGGCCCGCGGCCTGGCCGAAGCCAAGCCGCTGTGGCAATCGATCCAGGTCGAGGCGGGCTGGGAAACCGCGGTCGAGGCGGTGCTGCGCGAGCGCTTCTCGGCGCTGGCCGCGGATGCCGATACGCTGCGTGCGGCGCTGCAATCCCCTCCACCGGCGATTATCTCGCTTGCGCTAGACAATCGTTCCCATGACAGCCTTCCCCCCGTCCCCCTTCCCGGGGAAGGGGGTGACGCCGGCTCGCTTCGCTCGAATGTGACGATCGGAGTCGATTCGCTCCGCGCCAAGGTGCGCTGCGAGGACGCGCGCTGGAACGGCGTGCTCGACGAATGGCTGGCCGGTGTGTCGATCAGCGAGGACCTCTCGGCCGGATTGCCGTTGGCATCCGGCTGCCGCGTATCGCGCTCCGGCCACCTGCTGACACCGGCAGGCCTGACGCTTTACGTTCCCGATGCAAAAACCCACGGCGTCATCGAGCGCCAGCGCGAGATCGACGAACTCGCCGCGCAACTCGAATCGCGTGCCGAGGCGGAGGATGTGGCGCGCTCGCGCCAGCAGCTTGCGGAACAGGAGTTGGCCGAGCTGCAGCTCCAGCTGACCGGTGCCCGCCGTGCCTTGCAGGAAGCCCAGCAGGCCCTGCACGCCGCCCAGGTCGAGGCGCTTAAGCTGGCCCAGGCCCAGGCACGCTTCGAAGAACGCAGCGCGCAGATCGATCGCGACCTGGCCGAGTTGCAGCGCCAGGAGGAAATCGAGAAGGCGCGCATCGAGCGCGCCGACGACGAAGGCGAATTGCAACGCGAGCGGCTCGGCACTGTGCGCGAGCGGGTCGAGCGCGCCATCGACCTGCACCGCCAGAAGGACATGGCGCTGCGCGACGCACGTGCCGTCGAGACCCAGCTCGGACGCGAGGTCCAGGAAGCCGGATTCTCCGAGCGCGAATGCCTTTCCAAGCTGGATGACAACGGCCGCGCGGCAGCGACTGCCAGCAGCCAGTTGCAGCGCATCGACGCCGAAACCGCGGCGGCGCGCACCGAGGTTTCCGGCATCAGCGATACGGTGCTGCAGGAACAACTGCATGCGGCGCTGGATGCGCGTGGTCTCAAAGAGTCGGCGCTGGCGGAACGGCGCAACGTGCTCGAAGCGGCGGCCGGCGAATTGCGCAACCTCGACGAGCAGCGCCTGCGGCTGGAGCAGGGCCTGACACCGCTGCGCGACCGGATCAACGACCTGCGGCTCAAGGCCCAGGCGGCGCAGCTCAACGAGGAGCAGTTCCGCGAGCGTCTGGCCGAGGTGCGCGTCGTCAGCGAGGAAGACGAAGCCCCCTTCCTCGACGAACTTGCCGCGGGCGGCGCCGAGCGGCTCAAGGACAGCGTCCTGCAGGGCGACATCGCGCGACTGAATGCCGAGATCGAGACGCTGGGTCCGGTCAACCTCGCGGCGCTGGAGGAACTGGCCACGGCCTCCGAGCGCAAGAACTTCCTCGACGCGCAGTCCACCGACCTGTCCGAAGCCATCGGTACCCTGGAAGACGCCATCCGCCGCATCGACCGCGAAACGCGCGAGCAGTTGCAGGAGACCTACAACACGGTCAACATGCATTTCGGCACCCTGTTCCCGCAGCTTTTCGGCGGCGGCGAAGCGCGCCTGATCCTCACCGGCGACGAAATCCTAGATTCCGGCATACAGATCATGGCGCAGCCGCCGGGCAAGAAAAACACCACCATCCACCTGCTGTCCGGCGGAGAGAAGGCGCTGACCGCGATCGCCCTGGTGTTCGCCATCTTCAACCTGAATCCGGCGCCGTTCTGCATGCTCGACGAGGTCGACGCCCCGCTCGATGACTCGAACACGGTACGTTTCTGCGAGATGGTCAAGCGCATGTCGGTGAATACGCAGTTCGTCTTTATTTCGCACAACAAGATCGCCATGGAAATGGCGCAGCAACTGATCGGCGTGACCATGCAGGAGCAGGGCGTGTCGCGCGTGGTCGAAGTCGATATCGAAGAGGCGCTGCGCCTCGCCGACGAACAGAAAGTGGCTTGAGCATGCAAATCAGCGATCTGCAAATCGCCCTGATCGGCGCCGGCGCGGCCGGCGTCGCGATGGTCTGGGGCTACAACGTCTGGCAGGACCGCCGACATCGCAGGGATGCGGAGCGCATCTTCAACGGGGAGCAGCCCGATGTGCTGCTCCCCGACGGAGCCGGGAGCGACGACCCGCGCGAGGGTGAGGATCCGGAGCGCCGCGAACCGGGCTTTGCGCAGCCGGACGAGGAATTCAAGGCGGAGGCGGTGGCAGAACCGGCTGCGGTCGACGCCGTTGCCGAGGAGATGCTGCCTGTTTCCGCGCCTCCCCTGCAATCACTGCCAACGGAGTGGGCTGACGATGTGGCCGATTGCGTGTTGCGCCTGGTCGCCACCGAGCCGATTCCGGCGCCGGCGGTGTGGGCCTTGCAGAATGCCTGGGCCGCCGACTGCGGCAAGTCGATGCACTGGCTGGTGCGCAACGATGGCGCCAGTGCCTGGCGCCTGAGCGATGCGAACGACAGCGGCCGCTATGGCGAATGGGCGGTTGCCCTGCAACTCGCCGATCGTCGCGGTCCCTTGTCCGACGCCGACCTGGCGCGATTTTTCGACGGCGTGCAGCAGATCGCGCTGCAGACCGGGGCAACGCTGGAACTTCCATCGCGCGGCGAAACGGTGCTGCGCGCCGCCAGCCTCGATGAATTCTGTGCGGCGGTGGATATCCAGTTCGTGCTGCACGTGGTCGAAGCTGGCGGCGGCGTGTTTCCCGGCACCAAGCTGCGCGGCGTGGCCGAGGCGGCAGGATTGGTGCTGGAGAGCGACGGCGTGTTCCGCGCCCGCGATGCGGTCGGCGGCGAGCTGTTCTCGGTCGCCAATCTCGGCGCCGAACGTTTCGATGCCGAGACGCTGAGATCGCTGGCGACCAACGGGCTCACCCTGAGCCTGGACGTGCCGCGCGTCGCCGACGGCGTGGCGGCATTCGATCGCATGCTGGCTACTGCGCAGCAACTGGCGGCGGCTCTGGGCGGTGTGCTGGTGGACGCGCAGCGCGCGGCGCTGGCAGAGGCCATGATCGCCGCGATCCGCGCCAAGACCGCGGAGCTGCAGCAGCGCATGAATGACGGCGGTATCGTTCCCGGCAGCGTGCGGGCGCTGCGATTGTTTTCCTAGGTTCCACCACGGTGATGGAAGCTGCCCAGCGCGTCGCGGACCTGCGGCGTGAAATCGAGCGGCACGACCATGCCTACTACGTGCTCGACGCGCCGACGGTACCCGACGCAGAGTACGACCGGCTGTTTCGCGAACTGCAGGCGCTGGAGGCGGCACATCCGCAACTGATCTCCCCCGATTCGCCGACGCGGCGGGTCGGCGGCAAGCCTCTGGCGGGCTTCGCGCCCGTTCGCCATGTCGTGCCGATGCTGTCGATCCGCACCGAGACCGACACCGAGCCGTCGGGCGCGCAGGCCTTCGATGCCCGCGTGCGGCGCGAGCTGGGGCTGGCCGAAACCGATCCTCCCGTCGAGTACGCGGCTGAACTCAAGTTCGACGGGCTGGCCATCAACCTGCGCTACGAATCCGGCGTGCTGGTGCAGGCGGCGACGCGGGGCGATGGTGAAACCGGCGAGGACGTGACGCAGAACATTCGCACCGTGCGCTCGATTCCATTGCGACTGCGCCCCGCAGGAAGTGCCCTTGGGGTAAGGGGCTTAGCGCCAGCGGTTCTGGAAGTGCGCGGCGAGGCGTTCATGAGCCGGATGGATTTCGAAAGCTACAACGAAAAGCAGCGCGCCCAGGGTAGGGCGGCGCTGGTGAACCCTCGCAATGGCGCGGCCGGCAGCATCCGCCAGCTCGACCCGGCGATGGCCGCCGAGCGGCCGCTGTCCTTCTATGCCTACGGGCTGGGTGAAACCCAGGGCTGGGACCTGCCGGCCACCCACGGCGGCATGCTGGACGCCCTGGCCGTGTTCGGCTTGCCAGTTTGCGAGCATCGCGCGGTGACGCAAGGTGCGGCGGGGCTGGTCGCCTTCCACGCGAAGATGCGCGAAATGCGCGATGCGCTGCCCTTCGGCATCGACGGCGTGGTGTACAAGGTCAATGCGCTGGCCTTGCAGCAGCGCCTCGGCTTCGTCACACGCGAGCCGCGCTGGGCGGTGGCGCACAAGTACCCGGCGGAGGAAATGCTGACCGCCGTCGAGGCCATCGAAGTGCAGGTCGGGCGTACCGGCGCCATCACGCCGGTGGCACGCCTGGCGCCGGTCTTCGTGGGTGGCGTGACCGTGACCAATGCCACCTTGCACAACGAGATCGAGGCGCGGCGCAAGGACGTCCGCGTCGGCGACACGGTAGTCGTGCGGCGGGCCGGTGACGTGATTCCCGAGGTGGTCTCCGTGGTATTGGAGCGGCGCCCGATGCGGGACCTGCTGGGTGACGAGCCATTGCATCCGGCCTTCGAGCTGCCGAAGTCCTGCCCGGTCTGCGGCTCGGCCATCGAGCGGCCGGAAGACGAGGTCATCGCCCGCTGCACCGGCGGCCTGATCTGCCCGGCCCAGCGCAAGCAGGCGCTGCTGCATTTTGCCGGGCGTCGAGCGATGGACATCGAGGGCCTCGGCGACAAGCTGGTGGAGCAACTGGTGGACAACGCCATCGTCAAGACGCCGGCAGACCTCTATAAGCTGGGCCTGCTGGCGATGGTCAACCTGGAACGCATGGCCGAGAAATCCGCGGCCAACATCCTCGATGCGATCGGCAAGAGCAAGCAGACCACGCTGGCCCGCTTCATCTTTGCGCTGGGCATCCGCAATGTCGGCGAGGCGACGGCGAAAGACCTCGCGCGCCATTTCGGCACGCTCGACGCGCTGATGGCCGCCGACGTCGGCGCCCTGCAGCAGGTGCCCGATGTCGGGCCGGTGGTGGCGGCATCGGTCGCGCGCTTCTTCGCCGAGCCGCATAACGTGGAAGTGATCGAGCAGCTGCGCGCCGCCGGGGTGTCATGGACCGAGGGCGAGCCGTCCGCCGTGGTCAATTCGCCCATCGCAGGCAAGACCTTCGTCCTCACCGGAAGCTTGCCGACCTTGACGCGCGGCGAGGCGAAAGACATGATCGAGGCATTGGGCGGCAAGGTGGCCGGCTCGGTATCGAAGAAGACCGATTACGTGGTGGCCGGCGCCGAGGCGGGCTCCAAGCTCGACAAGGCGCAGGCGCTGGGCCTTACGATTCTGGACGAGAGTCAATTCAGGGAGCTGATTTCGTCGTGAGCAATGACATTCCGGAAGTCGTGGTGCGTCGGATTCTGTTGTTGCGCGGCCTGCGCGTGATGCTGGATGCCGACCTTGCGGAACTGTATGGTGTTGAAACCAGAGCACTGAATCAGGCTGTAAAGCGCAATTCGGAGCGTTTTCCGGCGGACTTCATGTTCCAGTTGAATGCCGCTGAGAAGGATGAGGTGATCACAAATTGTGACCACCTCGCCAAACTCAAATTTTCCTCATCGATGCCCTATGCTTTTACAGAACACGGCGCGCTGATGCTGGGCAACGTGCTCAAGTCATCTCGCGCCATAGCGGTCAGCCTGCTGGTGGTAAGAGCCTTTGTCCAGATTCGCGAGATGCTTTCCGCGCACAAGGATATTTCTGCAAAACTCGACCAAATGGAACGCAAATTATCCTGTCACGATCAGGCCATTGCCGGCCTGATCGACGCCATCCGGCAATTGATGACTCCCCAGGAGCCGGCCCGGCGTGGCATCGGCTTCACCGCAACTATCGAATCCAAACCAAGGACCAGAAAATGAAAAAAGTTACCAAGGCGGTCTTCCCAGTTGCGGGCCTGGGCACCCGCTTTTTGCCGGCGACCAAGGCCAGCCCGAAGGAGATGATGCCGATCGTCGACAAGCCGCTGATCCAGTACGCGGTGGAAGAGGCCGTCGCCGCCGGCATCACCGACATGATTTTCGTCACCGGCCGCTCCAAGCGCGCCATCGAGGACCATTTCGACAAGGCCTACGAACTGGAAAGCGAACTCGAACAGCGCGGCAAGACCGAGTTGCTGGAGTTCGTGCGCAACATGATTCCGAAGAACATCAACTGCATCTACATCCGCCAGCCCGAAGCCCTGGGTCTGGGCCATGCGGTGCTTTGCGCCTATCCGGCGGTGGGTGACGAACCCTTCGCCGTGCTGCTGGCCGACGACCTGCTCGATGGCAATCCGCCCGTGATGAAGCAGATGGTCGATGTCTATGACTACTATCGCGGCTCGGTGATCGGCGTACAGCAGGTTGCGCGCGAAGACACGCGCAGCTATGGCATCGTCGAATCGAAGCCGATGACCGAATCCCTGGAGCAGATCGTGCGCATCGTGGAAAAGCCCAAGCCAGAGGACGCGCCGTCGACGCTGGCCGTGGTCGGCCGCTATGTGCTGACGCCGCGCATCTTTCATCATCTTGCCCACATCGGCAAGGGTTCCGGCGGCGAGATCCAGCTCACCGACGGCATCGCCGCCTTGCTCACGGAGGAGCAGGTGATGGCCTATCGCTACAAGGGCACGCGCTACGACTGCGGCTCCAAGCTGGGTTACCTGGAGGCGACGGTGGCCTTCGGCCTGCGCCATCCCGAAGTCGGTGTGCAGTTTGCCGAGATGCTGAAGAACCTTAAATGAACCCGCAGGAAGCGCGCCGGGTCCTCGACGAAGCCGACCTGATCTGTTCCGCCGAAGAGTCGGCGCTGGCGGTACGGCGCGTGGCGACCGAGATCGGTGCGCGGCTGGGCGGCGCGAACCCGCTGGTGCTGTCGGTGATGGGCGGGGCCGTGGTGTTCACCGGTCAGATCCTGCCACAACTGGATTTCCCGCTCGACTTCGATTACCTGCATGTCACGCGCTACGGCAACGTCACCACCGGCGGCGAACTGGAATGGATCGTCAAGCCGCGTTCGGCGGTCGCCGGGCGCGTCGTGCTGGTGGTCGACGACATCCTCGACGAGGGCGTGACGATGGCGGAGATCCTGGCCCATTTGCGTGGCCAGGGCGCCAGCGAGGTGCTGTGCGCCGTGTTCGCCGACAAGGATATTGGCCGTGCGAAGCCGGTGGTCGCCGACTTCGTCGGGGTCCACTTGCCCAACCGCTATGTCTTTGGCTACGGCATGGACGTCAAAGGTGCCTGGCGCAACCTGCCCGCCGTGTATGCGGTGAAGGGCCTGTAACGGCAGGCCGCCGGGACGCGATGGAAGCGTTCGCGACCGGCGCTTGCATCAACGCAACAGTTTTTTCGCGGGGACCCGCGCAGGGCTTGCAAGTTGCGCGGAATTAGTGGAACAATGCGGCTTTCCAAACCAAAGGGGTACTCGATGAACAAAAGCGAACTGATCGATGCAGTAGCCGAGCGTGCCGAACTTTCGAAGGCCGCTGTCAATAAGGCGATCGACGCGTTGACCGAAGTGATCACCTCCGTAATCGCCAAAGGCAACCCGGTTGCCCTGATCGGTTTCGGCACCTTCAAGTCCGTGATGCGTTCCGCGCGCACCGGCAAGAACCCGAAGACCGGCGCGCCGCTGAAGATCGCCGCCAAGGCCGTACCGAAGTTCTCCGCTGGTGCCGGCCTCAAGGCCGCCGTGGCAGGCAAGAAGCCCGCCGCCAAGAAGGCTGCCGCTCCGGCCAAGAAAGCCGCCGCCAAGCCCGCCGCAGCAAAGAAGCCCGCCGCCAAGAAGAAGTAATTTCTTCGGCGCAACAAAAAAGGCAACCTCCGGGTTGCCTTTTTTTATCTGCCTCTGGATGGTCCCCGGCTGGTCATTCCGGCGCAAGCCGGAATCGGGAACCAGCCGCCGCCCCCCCCCTGGACTCCGGCCTTCGCCGGAATGACGAAGCAACGGGGCGCAATGACGGGCGGATCAGTCCAGCACGTGCGACACCAGGCCGTCCGCCAGCTTCGGCTCAAACCAGGTCGATTTCGGCGGCATCACCTCGTTGCTGTCGGCCACCGCCATCAACTGGTCCATGCGCGTCGGATGCAGGGCGAATGCCACAGCCATCTCGCCCGAGTCGACGCGCCTTTCCAATTCCGCCAGGCCGCGGATGCCGCCGACGAAATCGACGCGCTTGTCGCGGCGCAGGTCGGCGATGCCCAGCAGCGGCCCCAGCACGTGATCGGACAGCAGCGAGACATCGAGGCTGGCGACCGGATCCTGCGGCACCAGCGCAGGCTTGATCGTCAGCCGGTGCCATTTTCCGGCAAGGTACATGCCGAATTCGCCGGGACGCGACGGATGCACCCGCTCTGCGCTGGCTTCCACGCTGAATGCGTTACCCAGTTTCTGCAGCAATGATGCGGCGTCGAGTCCTCGCAAATCCTTGACCACGCGGTTGTAGTCGAGGATCTTCATCTGGTGATGGGGAAAGATCACCGCCAGGAAAGAGTCGGCGGAGTTCGTCCGACCCTGCTGGCGGCGCGCCGCCGCGACGCGCGAGGCGGCGGCCGAACGATGGTGGCCGTCGGCGATGTAGAGCGCCTTCATCGCGCTGAAGGCTTCCGTGATGGCGGCAATTGCCGCCGAATCGGCCAGCACCCAGATCTGGTGGCGGATGCCGTCATCGGCGGTGACATCGGAGTCCGGCGTGCCGCGGGCGATGGCGTCGATCAGCGCATCGGCGGTGGCCGACGTCGGATAGGCCAGCAGCACGGGCCCGGTTTGGGCGTTGAGCGCCTCGATCTGCCGCACGCGGTCGTCTTCCTTGTCGGGTCGCGTGAACTCGTGCTTGCGGATGCGGTTGCTGTCGTAGTCGGCAACGTTCGCCGCCGCCACGATGCCGGTCTGCACGTGGTCTCCGCGTTCGCCGGGCATGGTCAGGCGATAGGCGTAGTAGCAGGGCGCCGCGTCGCGCACGAGGATGCCGGCATCGAGCATTTTCTGCAAGTTCGCGGCGGCCTTGGCATAGACCTCCGGCGCGTAGGGGTCGGTCTCGCGCGGCAGGTCGATCTCCGGCTTGGAGATATGCAGGAAGGACCACGGCTTGCCGCTAGCACGTGCACGTGCCTCATCGCTGGAAAGCACGTCGTAGGGAGGGGCGGCGATGGCGGTGGCCTGGCCGGCAGTCGGGCGCAGTCCGCGGAAGGGTTGGATAAGGCTCATGGCGGTGGCTCAGGAAATGGCGGGTTGGGGAATGACGCTGCGCAGGGCCGCGTCGGCCTCGCGAATCATGGTCTCGGTGGTCGGCCAGTCGACGCAGGCGTCGGTGACCGAACAGCCGTACTTCAGTTGCCCATGCAAGGCCGGGTCGTCGGGAATCGGCTGGTTGCCCGATTCGATGAAGCTTTCGATCATCAGGCCGATGATGGAACGATGGCCGGTCCTGCGCTGGTCGCGGATCTGGTTGATGCAATCGTGCATCACCAGCGGCTGCAGTTCCGGTTTCTTGTAGCTGTTGGCGTGCGAGCAATCGACCACGATGTTGTGCGGCAGCTTGGCCTTGGCCAATGCGGCCTCGGCCAGCGCGACACTGACGGTGTCGTAGTTGGGCCGGCCGCCGCCGCCGCGCAGCACCAGATGGCCGTAGCGGTTGCCGGCGGTGCGCACCACGCAGGAGCGGCCCTGCATGTTGATGCCGAGAAAGCTGTGCGGGCTGCCGGCCGAAATGATGGCGTTCACCGCCGCGTCGAGCGAGCCGTCGGTGCCGTTCTTGAAGCCGACCGGCGTCGATAATCCCGACGACATTTCGCGGTGCGTCTGCGATTCGGAAGTGCGCGCGCCGATCGCGGTCCAGGCGATCAGGTCGCCCAGGTACTGCGGCGCGATCGGATCAAGCGCCTCGGTGCCGGCGGGCAAGCCGAGTTCGTTGACCGCGAGCAGGAATTCGCGGCCCTTCTGCAGGCCTTCCTCGATGTGGAAAGAGTCGTCCATGCGCGGATCGTTGATGTAGCCCTTCCAGCCGGTCGCCGTGCGCGGCTTCTCGAAATACACCCGCATCACCAGGAGCATGGTGCCGGCCACTTCGTCGGCAAGCTTCTTCAAGCGTCGCGCGTAGTCGATGCCGGCCACCGGATCATGGATGGAGCAGGGCCCGACCACGACGAAGATGCGCGGGTCGCTGCCATCGAGGATGCGTTCCAGCGTGCGCCGTCCCGCCAGCACCGACTCCGCGGCCGCGTCCGAGAGCGGCACGCGGGCGTGGATCTCCTCGGGCGTGGGCATCGGCTCAAAGGCTTCGATATTGAGGTTTTCAGTTTGTTGCATGTCGGTTACCAGATGCGTTTGACGCCGTAGTCGGAAAACGCCCGGTCGGAACTGACCACGGGCAACTTGCGGTTCTTCGCCTGCGCGACCAGCAGGCGGTCGAAGGGGTCGCGATGATGCAGGGGCAGGGCTTCGATGGCGGCGACGTCATCGAGTTCGATGCCGAGCAGGCGGAAACCGTTGGCCTCGATATGGCTCGCCACGTAGCGCCCGACCGGTTGTGCCAGCCGGATGCCGCCCTGGCCGGCCTTGATCGCCAGTTCCCAGGCGACGACGACGCTGACCAGAATCTCATTGTCCGGATTGGCAATGCAGGATCTCGCCTTGGCCGACAGCTTGTCGTCGCCTTCCACCCAACGCAGGAAGGCATTTGTGTCAAGCAGCGCAATCACCCGGTGGTGTCCTCGAAGCCCTCCGGGATCGCGTCGAAATTCTCGGCCATGAACAGGATCTGGCCCTTGCCCGAACCGGGCTTGCGCTTTTGCCGCGCGCGCTGGATCGGCACCAGCATCGCCAGCGGCTTGTTGTCGCGGGCGATGACGATTTCCTCGCCCATCATCGCTTTCTGCACCAGCTCCGAGAGATGGGCCTTGGCTTCGGCGATGTTGAATTGCTGCATGGCAAACTCCTTGTATGTTGGTCATTTTAGATGACCAACAGAAAGGGGTCAAGGCTTGAGTTTGCGAAACAGATCGCGGACCGCGGTGACCCTCTCCTTCAAATCCGCACTGGGCTTCTGCCAGAGCAGCTTGTCCTGTCCCGCCAGCTTGAAGCTGCGGTCGCTTTGCAGCAGGCGGATGATGTTCGCCGGGTCGATCGGCGGGTTGGGCACAAACTGCAACTGGATGGCCGCCGGCCCGGCATCCAGCTTGGCCAGGCCCAGGGCGCGACCGGCCAGGCGCAGGCGGTGGGTTTCCATCAGCGCCAGGGTCTGAGGCGGCATCTCGCCGTAGCGGTCGATCAGCTCCTCCTGCATGTCGCGCAAATCGTCCTCGCTGTCGCAGTTGGCCAGGCGCTTGTAGAGCGTCAAGCGCTCGTGCACGTCGGGACAGTAATCGTTGGTCAGCAGCGCCGGCACGCGCAGGTTGATTTCCGAGGTAATCGATAGCGGCTGCGTCAGGTCGGGCACCTTCTCGCCGGCCTTCAGCGCGCGCACCGCGGCATTGAGCATGTTGGTGTACATGGCGAAGCCGATCTCGTGGATGTCGCCGCTTTGGGATTCGCCGAGAACCTCGCCGGCACCGCGGATTTCCAGGTCGTGCATGGCGAGGAAGAAGCCGGAGCCGAGTTCTTCCATGGCCTGGATCGCTTCCAGCCGGCGCTTGGCCTGCACCGTCGGCTTGGCGTCCTCGTGGGTCAGCAGGTAGGCATAGGCCTGATGGTGCGAGCGGCCGACGCGGCCGCGCAGCTGGTGCAGTTGGGCCAGACCGAACTTGTCGGCGCGGTTGATGACGATGGTGTTGGCGTGCGGGTTGTCGATGCCGGTTTCGATGATGGTCGAGCACAGCAGCAGGTTGTGCTTCTGCTGGGTGA
The DNA here is from genome assembly GCA_044359585.1 of Sulfuritalea sp. Taxonomy (GTDB): domain Bacteria; phylum Pseudomonadota; class Gammaproteobacteria; order Burkholderiales; family Rhodocyclaceae; genus Sulfuritalea. The sequence goes on from JBIKLV010000052.1 coordinate 26,335, forward strand.
ATTCGCGCATCACGCGCTCCAGTTCGCGCT
>JBIKLV010000053.1:0-25918 GCA_044359585.1 Sulfuritalea sp.
CGCTTGATGCCGGCTTCAGATCAACGCAGCACCTACAACGAGGAAGACGCATGAAAATCCACGAATATCAGGGCAAGGAAATCCTGAAAAAATTCGGCGTGACAGTCCCGCGCGGCATTCCCTGCTTCTCCGTGGACGACGCGGTGAAGGCAGCGGAAACTTTGGGCGGCAGGGTTTGGGTGGTCAAGGCCCAGATCCACGCCGGTGGGCGCGGCAAGGGCGGCGGCGTAAAAGTCGCCAAGAACCCCGACGAGGTCAGGATTCATGCCAAAGCGATTCTGGGCATGCAGTTGAAGACGCACCAGACCGGCCCGCAAGGCCAGAAGGTGAATCGTCTCCTGGTCGAGGAAGGTGCCGACATCAAGAAGGAATACTACGTTGCAGCGCTGACCGACCGCGCCACGCAGAAGGTAGCCATGATGGCTTCTTCCGAAGGCGGCATGGACATCGAGGAAGTGGCGCACAAGACGCCGGAGAAGATCATCAAGGTCTTCGTCGATCCCGCCGCCGGCCTGACCGACGCGCAGGCGAACGAACTGGCCAGCGGCATCGGCGTTCCTGCCGGTTCGCTGGCGCAGGCCGTGGATACGCTGAAGAAGCTCTACACCTGCTACATGGAAACCGATGCCTCGCTGGCCGAGATCAACCCGCTGATCCTCGAAGGCAACGGCAACATCAAGGCGCTCGATGCCAAGTTCAACTTCGATTCGAACGCGCTGTACCGCCATCCCGAGATCGTCGCCTACCGTGATCTGGACGAAGAGGATGCCGACGAAATCGAGGCCTCCAAGTTCGACCTGGCCTACATCAGCCTCGACGGCAACATCGGCTGCCTGGTGAATGGCGCAGGCCTCGCCATGGCGACCATGGACACGATCAAGCTGTTCGGCGCCGAGCCGGCCAACTTCCTCGACGTCGGCGGCGGTGCCACGACCGAGAAGGTGACCGAAGCCTTCAAGATCATGCTCAAGAACCCCAAGGTCAAGGGCATCCTGGTCAACATTTTCGGCGGCATCATGAAGTGCGACACCATCGCCGAAGGTGTGGTCGCCGCAGCCAAGGAAACCCACCTCAGCGTGCCGCTGGTGGTGCGCATGAAGGGCACCAACGAAGACCTCGGCAAGAAGATCCTCAAGGACTCCGGTCTGCCGATCATCACCGCTGACTCTATGGCCGAGGCCGCGACCAAAATCGTCGCCGCCGTCAAGTAAGGAACCACCATGTCCATATTCATCAATAAAGACACCAAGGTCATCACCCAGGGCATCACCGGCAAGACCGGTCAGTTCCATACCGAGAAGTGCCAGGAATACGCCAACGGCAAGAACTGCTTTGTTGCCGGCGTGAATCCCAAGAAGGCCGGCGAAAAGATCTTCGACATCCCGATCTTCGGTTCCGTCAAGGAAGCCAAGGCCCAGACCGGTGCCACCGTTTCCGTCATCTACGTTCCGCCCGCCGGCGCTGCCGATGCGATCTGGGAAGCCTGCGAAGCCGACCTGGATCTGGCCATCTGCATCACCGAAGGCATTCCGGTGCGCGACATGCTGGTCGTGCGCAACAAGATGAAGGCCAAGGAAGCCAAGGGCGGCAAGAAGACCCTGCTGCTGGGCCCAAACTGCCCCGGCCTGATTACGCCGGACGAAATCAAGATCGGCATCATGCCCGGCCACATCCATCGCAAGGGCCGTATCGGCGTCGTGTCGCGTTCGGGTACGCTGACCTACGAAGCGGTCGGCCAGTTAACCGAAATCGGTCTCGGCCAGTCCTCCGCGGTCGGTATCGGCGGCGATCCGATCAACGGCTTGAAGCACATCGACGTGATGCGCGCCTTCAATGACGATCCGGATACGGACGCCGTGATCATGATCGGTGAAATCGGCGGCCCGGACGAAGCCGAAGCGGCGGTCTGGTGCAAGGCCAACATGAAGAAGCCGATCGTCGGCTTCATCGCCGGCGTCACAGCGCCGGCCGGCAAGCGCATGGGCCATGCCGGTGCGCTGATTTCCGGCGGCGCCGATACGGCCGATGCCAAGCTGGCGATCATGGAGGAGTGCGGCTTTACGGTGACGCGCAATCCTTCGGAAATGGCCAAGCTGCTCAAGGCACTGCTAAAGTAATAAAGTCGGCGCTGGTGACACGGCGACTGCAGGATATCCCGCTACCGATTCAAGGATAACGGGGAAGAAAAGCCGCTCCGGCTCGAACCGGAGCGGCTTTTTTACGCATACAATCGATAAAAACCTGCCTGAAATGTACGAATGTCATGAAATTGATTGACGTACTTGATGCAGGACTGTAAGAATTCGACTTATTGTCCTGTTTTGATACGGGCTCTTGCACAGGGTAACGACCGATGAAGAAAGCAGACTTCTGGAAGAGTGACTGGTTCTTCGGTGTGGTGGTCAGCGTCGTCGTGCTGATCTTCGGGAATGGAGATCTCCTGCAGGGTCTGGAACGCAAAGCCTATGACATGGGTGTCGCCGCCGCCTCGCGCACGCCCTCGGACAAGGTGGCAATCATCGCCATCGACAAGCCCAGCCTCGACAATATCGGCCGCTGGCCGTGGTCGCGGGAAATCATGGCGGACATGGTGGACAAGCTCGCCGCCGCCAAGGCCAAGGTAATCGCCACCACGGTGTTCTACTCCGAACCCCAGCGAGACCAGGGTTTGGGGTATATCAACAAGCTGATCGAAACCTGCGGGGTGACCATTCCCGTGCCGGTCGCTGCGCCCGTTGCGGTGCCAGCAAGCAGCGGGGCGGCGCCGACGCCGGCACCCGAACCGGTGGCTGCACCGGCCCCCTCGTCCTGCCCGCAGATCGAATCGATATTGCTCGAAGCCGACCAGAAGCTGAATACCGATCGCCGCCTGGCAGACGCCTTCGCCAAGTCCGGCAACGTGGCATTGCCGATGCTGTTCGTGCTGGGTGAACCGCGCGGTCGGCCGGACAAGGATCTGCCCGATTACGTCAAGAAGAATGCGGTAAAGCTCTCGGGCGCCGCTGACGCGCCGCCTTATCCGACTCTCGGGGTCGATGCGGGCGTAATCGAGCCTCTCGGCAAGGTGGTTACCGCCATAGGACACCTCAATGTGACTCCGGACGTGGATGGTGCGATCCGTACCGAACCCCTGGTCTTGTCCTACTTCGACCAGTTCTATCCGTCCCTGTCCCTGCTGGTTGCAGCCAAGAGCCACAACCTGAACGTGGCTGATATCCAGGTCACGGCTGGCGATTCGGTCAAGCTCGGCAAGCTCAAGATCGGCACCGATTTCGATACGCGGATGCTGACCTTCTACTACAAGGACCGCGACGGCGCCTCCGCCTTCCAGGTCGATTCCTTCTTCGACGTCAAGAGCGGCAAGATTCCCTACGACAAGTACCGCGACAAGATCGTCCTGATCGGGCCAACCTCGTCTTCGGTCGGTAGCGTGTTCGTCACACCGATCAACCCGACCATGCCGGCCGTGCTGATGCAGGCACATGCGGTGTCCAGCCTGCTCTCCGAACATTTCTTCGTTGCCCCGACCTGGGGCTTCTGGGTGGAAAAGCTGGTGTTCCTCCTGATCGCCGCCTACCTGATTGCCCTGCTGCCCAAGATCAAGGCGGGGCTGGCGGCCGGGATCACCGTCGGCTTGCTGGTAACCTTGATCGCCCTGCATTTCGTCCTGATGACGACGCAATTGATGTGGCTGCAACTGATGATTCCGGCCACGTTGCTGCTGGTTGGCCACCTGTTGCTGACTGTGAAACGTTTCGTCGTCACGGAGCGCGGCAAGGAAAAATCCGATGCCGACTCCGCCGAGTCCAACCGCATGCTCGGCCTGGCCTTCCAGGGCCAGGGCCAGCTCGACATGGCCTTCGACAAGTTCCGCAAGTGCCCGAAGGATGACCAGGTCATGGAGAACATCTACAACCTGGCGCTCGACTTCGAACGCAAGCGGCAGTTCAACAAGGCCGAGGCGGCGTTCCGCTACATATTTGATTACAACCCGAAGTTCCGCGACATCGAATCCCGCGTGAATCGCGCCAAGCAGCTTTCCGAGACGGTGATCCTCGGTGGCGGAGGAGGCGGGCGCAGCAATGCAAGCCTGATCGATACCGCCGGCAACGTCGAAAAGCCGATGCTCGGGCGCTACGAGATCGAGAAGGAGTTGGGCAAGGGTGCCATGGGGGTCGTCTATCTCGGCCGCGATCCGAAGATCAACCGCGTGGTCGCGATCAAGACCATGGCGCTGTCGCAGGAGTTTGAGGCGGACGAACTGGTCGAGGTCAAGGAGCGTTTCTTCCGCGAAGCCGAAACCGCCGGGCGACTCAATCATGCCAACATCGTCACCATGTTCGATGCCGGCGAAGAGCACGATCTCGCCTACATCGCGATGGAGTTCCTCAAGGGCAAGGACCTGGTGTCTTATTGCAAACCGGGCAATCTGCTGCCGCTGCCGCTCGTCATGAGCATTGTGGCGCGGGTGGCCGATGCGCTGTCCTACGCCCACGAAAACAATGTGGTGCATCGCGATATCAAACCGGCCAACATCATGTACGAGCCAGAGTCCGACCAGGTCAAGGTGACCGACTTCGGCATCGCGCGCATTACCGATTCGTCCAAGACCAAGACCGGCATGGTGCTCGGCACGCCGAGCTTCATGTCGCCCGAGCAACTGGCCGGCAAGAAAATCGACGGCAGGTCCGACCTGTTCTCGCTCGGCGTGATGCTCTACCAGATGTCCTGCGGCAAGCTGCCATTTGAAGGCGATTCCATGGCGCAGCTCATGTTCAAGATTGCCAATGAACCGCATCCGGACGTCCGTGCTGTCAATCCCGACTTGCCGGATTGTGTGCTGGACATCATCGACAAGGCACTTACGAAGGACCCTGACGCACGCTACCAGACCGGAGCGGAACTGGCTCGCGACGTTCGTACCTGCATGACGATGACCGGCGGCGGCGCGGCCGCCGACAATTCCGGCGTCGATATCAGTTTTTGAGGGCGTGACCATGGACATGAGCACCGTTCTGGAAATTGTCGCCAGCAGCAATCCGGGCATGGTGCGCACGAACAATGAAGACGCCGTCATGGCCAATCCCACGCGCGGGTTTGTCGTTCTGGCCGATGGCATGGGCGGCTACAACGCCGGCGAAGTGGCAAGCGGCATGGCGACGGCGCTGCTTGGCTCGGAACTGGATCGTGCTTTCCTCGAACGCGAACCCAGCAGTATCGATGCGTCCGGAAAATCCTGGGCAGAGGTCACCCTGGAGGCGGAAATGGCCCGTGTAAACGGCGCCATCTACCAGGCGTCGCAAAGCCAGCCGCAGTATGCCGGGATGGGCACCACCCTGGTCGTAGCGGTGTTCCACGACAACAAGGTAACGGTTGGCCACATCGGTGACTCGCGCATGTATCGGCTGCGCGGCGAAGATTTTCAGCAGGTCACGCGCGACCATTCTCTGCTTCAGGAGCAGATGGATGCCGGCCTGATTACCGCCGAACAAGCACGTCATTCCCAAAACAAGAATCTGGTGACACGTGCGGTCGGAATCGATCCCGAGGTTGCAGCTGAAATCCACGATCATCCGGTATTGCCCGGAGACGTCTACCTGCTCTGTTCCGACGGCCTCAATGACATGGTTGAGGATGACGAAATCGCGATGACTCTTGGAGCCCTGTCGGCAAACCTGGAGTTGTGCGCGATGCAACTGATCCAGATGGCCAACGACAATGGCGGCCGCGACAACGTTTCGGTAATACTGGTCAAGGTGAAAGGCGACTATCCGGCAAAGCGCGGCTGGTGGTCCCGTTTGCTGGCCTGGTTCAAGTGATGTGACCTCGAAGGACGAAAACAATGGCTAAGCTCATACTCAGCATGGAAACCACGATGCTCAAGGAAATTCCCTTGAGCAAGGAGCGCACCACGATCGGCCGCAAGCCGCACAACGATATCCAGATCGACAATCTGGCCATATCGGGTGAGCATGCGGTGGTGATCACCATACTCAATGATTCGTTCCTTGAAGACCTGGGCAGCACCAACGGCACGTTCGTCAATGGGCAATCCGTCAAGAAGCATTTCCTGAAGAATGGCGACACGATCGAACTTGGCAAGTATCGCCTGAAATATGTCAGCGAGTTGCCGCAGCAAACGGGTTCGGCGGATTTCGAAAAGACCATGATCCTGCGTCCCGGCGCCGCGACATCGGCTCCACCCACGCCTGCGCCGCAAGCGGCACCACCGGCACCGACGGCGCCTGCCGCGGTCCCGCCTGCCGCTCATACCGCGACCTCGCCCGGCATGGCGCCGCATCCTGCGCCGACTCCTCCACCGGCCGCAGCGGCCTTGCCCCTGGGGGCAATCCAGATTCTTTCAGGCGGCAATGCCGGCAAGGAGATGGAACTGGTCAAGACGCTGACCACGCTTGGCAAGCCAGGTGTCCAGGTCGCCGTTATCGCGCGTCGGCCGCATGGCTACTTCATTACCCACGTCGAAGGAGCCAGTTTTCCCGTGGTCAATGGCGCGGCGCTCGGTACCCAGGCGCACCAGCTCGCCGATCACGACGTGATCGAGTTGGCCGGCACGAAAATGGAGTTTTTCCTCAAGGGCTGATGAGACAGTCGCACTTTCGCTGGTGATCTCTTGAAACAGTACCTACCCCGATACGGACTGGGTCTCCTGATCCTTCTGGTTCTGCTCGGCCATTCGGCGCGCATTTACCAGATTCCGTTCGTGAATCACATGGATTCGCTTATCTATGACGTAAAGGTACGCCTGACCATGCCGAAGACCCTTGATCCGAGGGTCGTGATTCTGGACATCGACGAGAAGTCGCTGGCCGAACAGGGGCGCTGGCCGTGGGGGCGCGACAAGCTCGCGACTCTGATGGACAAGCTCTTCGATCGCTACGGGATCCGCCTGATCGGCTTCGACGTGGTATTCGCCGAGCCGGACGACAGTTCCGGGCTCAAGTCGCTCGAGTCCCTGGCGGCCAAGGAACTGAAGGATGTTCCGGGGTTCCAGGCGACCCTACGCGAGTTGCGTCCGCAACTCGACAACGATGCGCGTTTCGCGGCAGCCCTGAAGAATCGCCCAGCCATCCTCGGCTACTACTTTTCCAGCAAGGAAGGTGGCGTCAGTTCCGGAGCGGCGCCACAGCCGACCTTTCCAGCAGGCACATTTGCCGGGCGTCGCATTGCGTTCACCCAATGGGTCAGCTATGGCGGCAACCTGACCGAGTTTCAGAAAGCTGCTGCCGGCGCCGGGCATTTCAATCCGCTGGTCGACATAGACGGAACCTCGCGTCGGGTGCCGCTGCTGGTCGAGTACAACGGGCAATACTACGAGTCGCTGTCGCTGGCGATGGTGCGCAATCTGCTTGGCAATCCGACCGTGACGCCCGGTTATCCGGAAAAGACGCCCGGATCCTACGCCGCGATGGAATGGCTTGCGCTCAAGACTGCCGACGGCGCCGAGATGCGCATTCCGGTCGACGAAAACGCGGCAACCCTGATCCCCTATCGCGGATACCAGGGCAGTTTTCCATATATACCAATTACCGATGTCCTGAATGACCGGGTACCCAAAGAACAGCTCGAAGGGCGCGTCGTTATCGTCGGCACCACGGCACCCGGATTGATGGACTTGCGGGCAACCCCGGTCGGTGCAGCCTATGCCGGAGTCGAGGTCCACGCCAACCTGATCGCGGGAATGCTTTCGGGCACCATCAAGCACAAGCCGCCTTATATTCTCGGCGCGGATGTACTTCTGGTCCTTATTGCCGGGGGCGTGATGGTGTTCCTGTTGCCGATGCTGTCGCCGTTCCGGGCGACGGTGGTAGGCGGCATGGTGCTGCTGCTGTTGCTGAGCGTGAATTTCGGCTTCTGGCATGTATCAAATGTAGTTCTTCCCCTTGCCAACGGCATGATTGCGGTAGTCCTGCTTTACGCGATGAACATGTCTTGGGGCTATTTTGTCGAATCCCGTACCAAGCGCCAGCTTACGGGCCTGTTCGGACAGTATGTTCCTCCGGAGCTTGTCGAGGAGATGAGTCGCGATCCCGAGAACTACAGCATGGCCGGGCGCAAGGCCGAGCTCACTGTCCTGTTTTCGGATGTGCGTGGATTCACTACCATTTCAGAGGGCCTGGAACCTGAAGAACTGGCGACACTCATGAACCAATACCTTGGCGCCATGACCCTGGTTGTGCGCAAGCATCGCGGAACGCTCGACAAATATATCGGTGACGCCATCATGGCCTTCTGGGGTGCGCCTGTTGACGATCCCGAGCATGCCAGGAATGCGGTCCTTACCGGGTTGGAGATGGATGTTGCGTTGCATGAGTTGAACAAGGATCTGGTGGCGCGTGGCTGGCCCGAGCTCAAAATTGGTGTGGGCGTAAATACGGGGCCGATGACCGTCGGCGACATGGGCTCGCCCGTTCGCCAGTCCTACACGGTTATGGGCGACGCAGTAAATCTCGGTTCGCGCCTTGAAGGCATCACCAAGCAATATGGTGTCGGATTCATTGTCGGTGAAGCGACTCGCGAGCTGTTGAAGAAGGAATTCGTATTTCGCGAACTTGATCGCGTGAGGGTGAAGGGCAAGGAAGACCCGGTCGGCATCTACGAACCGGTTGGCGAGGAAGGCAAGGTCTCCCGCGAGGATACGGAGGAGATAAAGTTGTGGAATCAGGCTCTTCGCGCGTATCGTTCGCAGGACTGGGATCAGGCCGAACTCACCTTGATGAATCTGCAGCGCATGAAGCCCCGCTATCTCTATGACCTGTACATCAAGCGCGTAGAGCATTTGCGCAAGGAACCGCCCGGCGAGAATTGGGACGGCGTCACCATTTTCGAAACAAAGTAGAAACCATGAAGGTACGCATTCTCGGCTGTAGCGGCGGAATCGGCGGACGCCATCTGCGTACCACCTCCTTGCTCGTCGATAACGATATCCTGATCGACGCGGGGACGGGTGTGGGCGACCTGGCAATAGCCGAACTCGCGCAGATCGATCACGTCTTCATTACGCACTCCCACCTTGACCACCTTGCATCGCTCCCGTTCATGGTCGATACGGTAGGCGACATGCGCAATCGTCCGGTCACCGTCCACGCAACCGAGGCAACGCTGGAAATCATCCGCGCCCACATATTCAACTGGGCAATCTGGCCTGACTTCAGCGAGATTCCGACACCGGCGAAGCCGTTCATGCGCTTTTCGCCGATCCGGGTAGGTGAAGCCATCGACCTCGACGGGCGCAAAGTCGTGCCTCTGCCGGCAAACCATACGGTGCCGGCAGTGGGTTATCAGCTCGATTCGGGCAATGCCAGCCTTGTATTCACCGGGGATACCGGCCCCTGCCCGGAGCTGTGGCAGCAGGTGAATCAGATGCGGAATTTGCGCTACCTGATCATAGAGTGCGCCTTCTCCAACAGTGAAAAGCGACTCGCCGTGGCGTCACTTCACCTTTGTCCGAGCATGCTGCTGGACGAGCTGTCGAATCTTCAGCGCGATACAGAAGTTTTCATCACACACCTTAAGCCTGGACAAATCGAACTGACCATGCAAGAGATCGAGGACTGCATCGGAGAGTTTCGCCCCGGCATGCTGCAAAACAATCAGTTGTTTGAATTCTGATCATGTCCGATATGGTGACCACCGAGCTCCTGGGTCGTCTGCAGCCGCTGATGTCGTTGCGCAGCGAAGGTTTGCACGAGTTGCTGCCCCGCTGTTCCACGCACTCGTTCGCACGAGATTCGGATCCGTTTCGCTCTGCGGACTGGACCGGGCAGGTCGTCTATCTGGTAAGCGGCCAACTTCTTGCCAGCTTGCCGGATGGCACCACGCGGGTTTTGGTTGGCGGGCAGGACCTCGCGGCTGCGCCGCTCGCCCGCAGCGGAAAGGTGCCACGGAAGAGCAAGGCAGTGACCGAGATCCTGTTGCTCGCCCTGGAGGAGGACACGCTGGATATAGTCCTGACCTGGAATCAGCTGGCGGTCCCCGCGTCCAGCGCCCATGGAGGGGCCGAGTCGACCGATTGGCGGATGATGTCCGGAATGTTCGCCCTGGACAATCTGACCGTGGGCGCATTCGCTTCGCTGCCGCCGGCGAATATCCAGTCCCTGCTCGGCAAGTTCAAGCGGGTCAATGTAAAGCGCGGGCAAACGATAGTCGAGCAAGGTGCTCCCGGCGATTACTACTATCTCATTGAGAGCGGCCGGTGCAAGGTTTCCCGTCTTGTTGCGGGCGCCTCGATGGAACTGGCCGAATTGAAGGCAGGCAATGCCTTTGGTGAAGAAGCACTGGTGGCGGACACGGTGCGCAATGCGACGGTCGTGATGAAAACGGATGGCGTGCTGCTGCGCCTTTCCAAGGACGATTTCAACGAGTTGTTGCGGGCGCCCTTGCTCCAGAAAGTTTCCGGTGCGGAGGCAGAGCAACGGGTAGCCGCCGGTGCAGTCTGGATAGACGTTCGATTCGCGGCGGAGTACCGGAACGATGGTTTTCCCGGCGCGATCAACATTCCGCTCGATGACATCCGGCAGGCATCCGCGGCCCTGGATCTGTCCCTTGAATACATAGTTTATTGCCAGACAGGGCGCCGCAGTTCCGCTGCCGCATTTCTGCTTTCACAGCGTGGGTTCAATGCGGTACTGCTTGATGGTGGCATGCGGGCGCACACTGGTGTCATGGAGTCAGCCGTATGAGTGCCGTTCCCGCTACAACCAATGCATCCGATGTGGATACCCGACTTGCATTCTTCACGAACCTGCAGGTCGTTACGAACAAGATCCACGCCACGGCCAATATCGACGAGATCATGCTGGAACTGTCCGGCGAGATCTGCAGCTTGTTCAACGCCGATCGATTGACGATCTACACTGTCGGAGACGACAAGGCATCGATCGTTTCCAAGGTCAAGACCGGCCTGAATTCGTTCAAGGACCTGCGCCTGCCGATCGCCGACCAGAGCATCGCCGGGCACGTCGCATTGTCCAAGAAGACGGTAAACATTCGCGACGTTTATGACGAAGCGGAGTTGAAGGCGATCAACCCGTCGTTGCGCTTCCTGCAGGAGGTCGACAAGCGCACGGGCTACCGCACCAAGCAGATGCTGGTGGCCCCCGTAGTCGATGCGCAGAGTGCGGAACTGCTTGGCGTCGTGCAGATCATCAACAACAAGGCCGGCACGCCATTCGCTGCGGTTGCCATGGATGGGGTCAAGGGCCTGGGCGAGACCTTGGCGATTGCCTTCACGCAGCGCAGCAAGCCGGCGCAGGCGGTCAAGACAAAATACGACTTCCTGGTGTCGGACGCCGTCATCTCGGCGCAGGAACTGGAGTTGGCCACGCGCACCGCGCGACGCAAGAATCTCGATATCGAGGAAGTCCTGGTCAACGAGTTCCAGGTCAAGCATCCGGCGCTGGGTGCCGCGCTGGCCAAATTCTTCAACGTACCCTATGAGCCCTTCCGTTCGGATCGAATCAAGCCGGCGGATCTGTTGAAGAACCTGAAGCGGGATTTTCTGGAGCAGAGCAAGTGGGCTCCGGTGGAGGAGAGCTCCGAAGGCATTATGGTGGTCTGCCTCGATCCTGAACAGGTCAAGGGCTCGCGCATCGTAAATAACGTATTCCCGCGGTCGAAAGTGATTTACCGGGTGACCACCAACCACGAGTACTTGCAGATGCTCGATCTGTTGTTCGGCGCATCTGGAGTCCCCGGCTACACGGATGACAGCTCCGTAGGCGATCTGCTGTCGACCCTCGACGAAGGGGACATGGATGGCGAAGGCAGTGCCGGCGACGACATTTCGGCAGCGGCCGACAACGAGTTGGTCAAGCTGGTCAACAAGATCATCGTCGACGCCTATCAGATGGGGGCTTCGGACATTCACATCGAGCCTGGCCTGGGCAAGGACAAGGTGTTGATCCGCTTCCGCCGCGATGGTTCGTTGCAGAAGTACATCGAAGTTCCCGCCAGCTACCGCAACGCCATGGTGGCTCGCCTGAAGATCATGTGCGACCTCGACATCGCGGAACGCCGCAAGCCGCAGGACGGCAAGATCAAGTTCAAGAAATATGGTCCGCTCGACATCGAACTGCGGGTAGCGACGATTCCATCGACCGGTGGTGTCGAAGACGTCGTGATGCGAATCCTGGCCGGTGGCGAGCCGATCCCGCTCGACAAGCTGGGCGTGCTGCCGACCAATCTGGTCAAGCTCAAAGCGACGATTTCAAAGCCTTACGGACTGTTTTTCGTCTGCGGTCCGACCGGTTCCGGCAAGACCACCACGCTGCATTCGGTGCTGGGCTACCTGAACACCGTGGACACCAAGATCTGGACTGCGGAAGACCCGGTCGAAATCACGCAGAAAGGCCTGCGCCAGGTGCAGGTGAACAAGAAGGTGATGGACTTCCCGATGGTGATGAAGGCCTTCCTGCGCGCCGACCCGGACATCATCATGGTCGGCGAAATGCGCGATGCCGAAACTACTGGCATCGGCATCGAGGCCTCGCTCACCGGCCACTTGGTATTTGCGACGCTGCACACCAACAGCGCGCCGGAGTCGATCATCCGCCTGCTCGACATGGGCATGGACCCGTTCAACTTCTCCGACGCCCTGCTCGGCATTCTTGCCCAGCGCCTAGCCAAGCGGCTGTGCAAGTGCAAGGAGGCCTATACGCCGGACGCGGATGAAGTCCGGTTGTTCCTGAAGGAGTACTGCAGCGAACTGGACAATACCGCGCCCTTCCTCAAGGACAAGGATGGCGCCTATGCGGCGACTCTGGAGCGTCTGATCAAGGACTACGGCAAGGATGGCCACCTGGTGTTCACCCGGGCCAAGGGCTGCGACACCTGCGGCGGCAGCGGTTACAAGGGGCGCGTCGGCCTGCATGAACTGATGATCGGTACCGAGCCGCTGAAGAAACTGATCCAGGAACACGCCCGCGTGGTGCAACTGTTCGCCCAGGCGCTGGAGGATGGCATGCTGACCCTCAAGATGGACGGGCTGGAAAAGGCGCTGCAGGGTGTGACGGACCTCAAGCAGGTGCGTGCCGTCTGCATCAAATGAAAGACAAAATGGGTTCCCCCACACCCCCATCCGGGGGCTACTGGTTTGCTCGCTACGCTCGATTGTCACGTGGCGCTTGCCGGTGTGTTTCAAGTTAGGGAATGGACATGGATAACTCCAGCGATCTGTTTCGCCGCCTCGAGCAGCTCAATGCCGTCGGAGCCGCGCTTTCCAAAGAGCGCGACATAAACCGGCTGCTGGAATCGATCCTGATCGCGGCCAAGACCATCACCCACGCCGACGGCGGGACCCTCTACCGCATGACGGAGGATGGTTGCGCCTTGCGTTTCGAGATCCTGCGCACCGACTCGCTGAATATCGCGATGGGCGGCACCACCGGCAATGCCATCAACTTCCCGAATCTTCCGCTGCAAAATGCCGAGGGCAAGTCCAACGACACGATGGTGGCCGCCTATGCCGCCATCCACGACAAGACGGTAAACATCGCCGACGCCTACACCGAAGCCGGCTTCGACTTTTCCGGAACCCGCAGCTTCGACGAACGAACCGGTTATCGCTCGCAGTCCTTCCTCACCGTGCCGATGAAGAATCATGAGGGCGAGATCATCGGCGTGCTGCAACTGATCAACGCCCAGGATCCGGTTACCCGCGAGGTCAAGGCATTTGCCTCGGCCGACCAGAGCCTGGCCGAATCGCTTGCTTCGCAGGCGGCGATCGCACTGACCAACCGGCTTCTGATCAGCCAGCTGGAAGAACTGTTCGAGTCCTTCATCAACCTGATCAACCTCGCCATCGACGAAAAGTCGCCCTATACCGGCGGCCATTGCCAACGTGTTCCGGCTTTGACGATGATGCTGGCCGAGGGGGCGGACGCCATCCAGGACGGGCCGCTGGCATCGTTCAAGATGGACGAGCGGGACCGCTACGAGCTCAAGATCGCCGGCCTGCTGCACGATTGCGGCAAGGTCACCACGCCGGTCCATGTGGTCGACAAGGCAACCAAGCTGCAGACCATTTTCGATCGCATACACCTGATCGATACCCGTTTCGAAGTGCTCAAGCGCGATGCCGAGATCCATGCCTTGCGCAAACAGCTCGACCTGCGCGGCGACATCGACACTCCCGCTGACGCAAAGATCTGGGCCGACTATCACGAGGAAGTGCGGGTGCTCGATGACGATCGGGAGTTCCTGCGCAAGGCCAACGTCGGCGGCGAAGCGATGCAGGAAGCCGACCTGGAACGCGTGCGAAAAATTGGCAGCAGCCGCAAATGGCGCAATGTCGATGCCATCGAAACCGAGTTCCTGAATGCCGACGAAGTCGTCAACCTGACCATCCGCGCCGGGACACTGACGCTGAAGGAACGCGACATCATCAACCACCACATCGTCGCCACCATCAAGATGCTGGAACAACTGCCCTGGCCCAGGCACCTGACCCGGGTGCCCGAGTACGCCGGCGGGCATCACGAGCGCATGGATGGCAAGGGTTACCCGAAGGGCTTGACGCGCGAGCAGATGTCGCCGCAGGCGCGGATGATGGGCATAGCCGACATCTTCGAGGCACTGACCGCCCGCGACCGACCGTACAAGCCGGGGATGAAGCTTTCACAGGCGATGGGCATCATGGCCAAGTTCCGCTCGAACGGCCATATCGATCCCGATCTGTTCGAAGTATTCGTCCGACAGGGCGTGTATCGCCGTTACGCGGAGCAGTTCCTGGATCCGGGGCAGATCGACGAGGTCGATGAAGCGGCCTTGATTCGGGTCTGATCGGCGCAAAAGTCGGCGCCCCACGGGGACTTCCTTTGGTTGCTGGCAACATGGAGCAGCAGTGCGAGAGTGACGCTACACGCGACCAACTGACAATTTACGTCACTTTGCAGCCAGCAGCTACCCGCCCTCGCCACTGGTCGGGCAATTCAATGCCCTCTTGTTTGGTATGTAAATTGCTATATCTATTGCAGCGACGACCGTCGCGCCTGAATAGGAGAATTCGAATGAAACAGCTGCAAAAGGGTTTTACCCTGATCGAGCTGATGATCGTGGTCGCGATTATCGGCATTCTCGCTGCAATTGCTATTCCGCAGTTCAGCGAGTACACGAAGAAGGCGGAAGACAAGGCGGCTCAATCGGACGCCAAGAACCTGCTGACCCTCGCCGTCACCAACTCAACCCAATAAGGAGCTTGAAATGAAAAAAGTAATTCTGGCTTCGGTTCTGGCGGTGGTGGCTATGTCCGCGAATGCGGCTGCGGTATCCGCGACGTATTGCAGTGCTGCAGCGGCTTCGGGCAGCGGTAATGCGGCGACTTTGAACTCCGCGACGGACCAAAACTTCGTCAAGTCCGCATTTACGCCCAAGTGCTCCGCCAACACCCATGTCACCGGTGAAGACGGCGGCAGCTATTTCCGCGTGGGTTCCGGTTCGACCAAGGGCAAGACGCGCTATGCCGGGACGTCGGTCGGCGGTGCCGTGGTAGCGGCGGGCGCATGCGCTGCGACAGGTTGCGTGGTAAGCGACGCGGCCACTGCGATGGTGTCTTCGTACGCTCCTTCGAGCTGATACCCGTCAGCGGATAAAGAAAGACGCGTCGCAAGGCGCGTTTTTTTTTCAAAACGCAACGGACAGTGCTGGCAGCCGTGGCATAGCGCGTCCGGCACCTGCCGGATAGTCTGTGTCCGGAAAATCCAATTCAGTGTTTTTCGCAGGCTGCCTACCCCAACATGGAAATGAACAACGCCGATTTGTTGAATGCCATAGAGCGTGCCGATGCGCTGCGTGAGTCAGGCCAAATGGATGAGGCCTTGCGCGCCTATAAGGCTGCTGTCGAGGATTTCCCGGATGCGCCGCAAGCGCACTACAAGTTGGGCGCCATGCATGGCCATCTCGAGCAGACGAAACTGGCGGAAGCTTGCTACCTGAAGGCCCTTTCCCTGGAACCCAGGTATCCGGAGGCAAACAACAACCTCGGGCTGATCCACATGCAGCGCGGCGACTTCAATGCCGCCGAAGCATGTTATCGGACCGCGCTCGCGGAACGCCCGGATTTTCTCAATGCCCACCTGAATCTCGGCGGCTTGCTGCATAGCGTTTCCCGCTTGCTGGAGGCGGAATACTGCGCCAGGCGGGCGATCGAGATATCCCCGGATTCATCCGAAGCGTATGTAAGGCTTGGGCAGACGGTGCGTTCGCACGGTCGCATCACCGAATCGGTAGCTCACATCAAGCGCGCCGCTGAACTCGATCCCAAACTAGTATCGGCCCTGACCGAACTTGGATACTGCTATTGGCACCTTGGCCGCCATCAGGATGCGGAGCAGGTACTGAAATCGGCGCTCGCCCTGGCTCCGGATTCCTGGCCGGCATGGAGCAACCTGTTGCTGACCTCGAACTATACGCATGGCGATCGCGCGGAGATATTCTCACTTCATTCGGCTTTCGGCGCGATGATCCGAAATAAATGCGGCGACCTGCCGGCCCCACGACAGTCTGAACGCCCCGATGCCGACAGGCGTTTGCGCATTGGTTTCATGTCCGGCGATTTCCGTCGTCATTCCGTGGCGTGCTTTCTAAAGGGTGCGCTCGGGCATTTGGATCGCAGCCAGTTTCAATTGTTCGCCTACTACAACTTTCGCACCGAGGATGCGGTTACCCATGAACTGAAGCCGCTATTCCACGTCTGGCGCAGTATCTATGGAATACCTGACCAGGAAACCGCGGACCTGATCGCGACGGACCGGATCGATATCCTGGTTGACCTGAGCGGCATCACGGCCGCCGGCCGGCCGCTGGTTCTCGGGCGCAAGCCGGCGCCGGTCCAGGTGAATTGGCTCGGCTATCCCAATACCACCGGGCTGGATTGCATCGACTATCGCTTGACCGATCCCTGGGCGGATCCTGAATCGGAAAGCGGGGAGTTTTTCAGCGAGGAGCTTTGGCGCTTGCCCCATTCCTTCCTTTGCTACGGCCCACCAGTATCGGCGCCCGACGTTCAACCGCCGCCGTGCCTTGGAAAATCCGCGGTCACTTTCGGATCATTCAACTCGCGCGCCAAACTGAGCGCGGAGTGCATCCTCATGTGGGCACAGGTGCTTGAGGCAGTGCCCAATTCCAGGCTGGTGCTGAAGTCCATTTTCGGTACCGACGACGAACCCGCGCGCGACAGCCTGCGACAGGTTTTCGTTGACAGGGGTATCGATCCTGAACGCATCGAGATCCTGCTGCGGCGCGACGCCGTCGAGGATCACCTTGCCGCCTACAATGAAATCGACATTGCGCTTGACACCTTTCCCTACCATGGCACCACAACGACCTGCGAGGCGCTCTGGATGGGCGTTCCGTTAGTGACGCTGGCCGGGGACCGCCATGCCGCTCGCGTAGGCGTCAGCCTTTTGACCAGCATAGGCCTGGAGGCCTTCGTCGCCGACAATCTCGAGGAATATGTCGAAATCGCCGTCGCGCTGGCGGAGAATCATCCGGCCCTGTTGGGTTTGCGCCAGACCATGCGCGACCGAATGCGATCCTCGCCGCTGATGGATCAGCGTGCGATGGGCGCCGACTTGGGCGCCGCATTGCGAGGCATGTGGCTTCGCCATTGCGAAAAATTTCCCGCGGATGCGCCCATCGAGCCGAGGTCGGCAGTGGAGCCGGACGAGTTGTTGAAGCTGCATGTCGGCGGCTGGATTGCGCGCGACGGCTGGAAAATCATCGACGCGGACTCCCGGCCCGAGGCCGACTTTCTCGGCAGCATCCAGGATCTGTCTTCGTTTGCCGATGAAAGCTGTTCCGATGTCTATTGCTCGCATGTGCTGGAGCATGTAGGACAGACCGAGATTCTGGACACACTCAACGGGATCCACCGAGTTATTGCGCCGGGGGGCCGTTTGTACCTGTCGGTGCCGGACCTTGACGTCCTCGTCTCGTTGTTTGCACGGCCGGATGCCGACAAGGCGGAAAAATTCCTTATCATGCGAATGATGTTTGGCGGGCAGATGGATGAGCATGATTTCCACCGGATCGGCTTGAACTACGACTTCTTGTCGGACTACCTCAGGGATGTCGGGTTTTCGTCGATCGAGCATGTCGAATCATTTGGAATTTTCGTGGACACGAGCGAACTCCGGATGCGGGGGCATCTGGTGTCGCTCAACCTCATTGCCACCAAGTAAGGACACGATCAATGGCAGCGGCAGGCAGCAAGGCAGGACGGCGTCAAGGCGGCAACACAAAGAAGATACTGAATGATCCGGAGCTGATTGCGCTCATGCGCCTGGTGGACGCCGGGCGCTTTGCCGAGATCGAGCCGGTGGCGCGGCGCATACTGAACAAGCGTCCGAACCAGCCGCTGGCGATGAAGGCCTTGTCGTTTTCGCTGCTGGGCCTGGCGCGCCCCGAAGAAGCGGAGGTCCTGCTCGAGCACGCGATCCGGCGCAATCCGCAGGACGCGGAATTACACAACAATCGCGGCATCGCGCTCTCGCAGTTGATGCGCTGGGACGAGTCACTGCAGAACTTCCAGCGGGCACGTGCGCTGACGCCGGATGATCCGGAACTGCTCAAGAACATGGGGCTGGCATTGACCCGGATGCATTGCTGGGGTGAGGCCGTGCCGCTGCTGCTCGAAGCCATCGAGAAGCATCCCGATGACTACCTCGAAGCGATTTCGCTGCTGGCCGACTGCCTGTTCAATTCCTATCGCAGTGACGAAGCGTGGACCTGTTACCAGGAGTTGCATCGAAGCGACGAAGGGAACCTCTATGCCTTGTTCCAGTTGATTGCCACGGGACTGCGGCGCGGTCACTGGGAGGGAATGCTCGAGCGCATTGCCGAGCTCAAGCGGCGGTCGAAGGATTTCGCGATCGCGCTCGGCGCTCCGCTGATGTCCTTGCTGATTCCTGGCCTCGGTTCGCGCGATCATCGCAATATCTCCGAGGGTCATGCTGCGACCATTCTTCCCGCCGGACCGTCCGCGCCCTGGTCGGCGGAGCAAGGCACAGCCCTCGATTCCGCCGCGCGCAGGCTGCGCATTGCGTATCTTTCCGGGGATTTTCGTCCTCATCCGGTCGGCCTCATCATTCCGGAAGTCATCGAACGCCACGATCGGACTCGCTTCGAGGTGCTCGGTTACTCGACGATGCCGGACGACGGCAGCGACAGCCGCAAACGCCTCGCGGCCGCCTTCGACGAACTGGCCGACGTGGGCAGCCTGACCGTGCGCAACCTCACCGAGCGAATTCGCCGCGATCGAATCGACATACTGGTGGACCTGAGCGGATGGACGCAGCACGCCCGGCCTGAGTCGCTGGCTCTGCGCTGTGCGCCGGTACAGGTCAATTGGCTCGGGTATCCAGGTACCATGGGTCACAAGACTGTCGCCGATTACATCCTCGGCGACCCCGTCGTGACTCCCGCCGGGGACGCCGACTACTACACCGAGACGATCGCGCAATTGCCCTTCTGTTACCTGCCGGCGGATACCACCTGGCGTCCAGAAAATTCCGCGAGTCGCCTCGCCGAGGGCTTGCCGGAATCCGGTTTCGTGTTCTGTTCGCTGAATGGTTCGCAGAAGTATAACCCGCCCCTGTTCGACCTCTGGTGCGGGCTGCTGCGCGAGACGCCCGGCAGCGTGCTGTGGTTGAGCGATCCCGGGGCTACGGGCGCCGATGCACTTCGGCAAGAGGCGATTCGACGCGACGTGCAAGCCGAGCGGCTGGTTTTTGCGAAGCGCGTCGATAGCAAAGGCGATCATCTGACGCGGATCGCGCTTGCCGATCTGGGCCTGGATCCGTTTCCGTACAATTCGCATTCAACCGGCATCGATACCCTGTGGGCCGGGGTTCCATTGCTGGCCTTGCGCGGCCAAACATTCGCCGGACGCGTGGGGGCGAGCATGTTGTTGGCTGCCGGACTGGATTCACTGGTGGCGGAAACGCCGGAGCAGTACCGGGAGATTGCCCTCGATCTGTATCGGGATCGCCAACGGCTGGACGCGTTGCGCAAGCACCTCGATCAAGCGAAGCAATCGGCGCCGCTGTTCGACATGGCGCGCTTCACCCGAAGCCTCGAAGACGTCTATGCCCGCATGTGGGAAAACCACCGGACCGGAAATCGCGAACCGATCCTTGCCGACGACCCGCGCGGCATGTTGCAACCTGCCGCGGAGCTTCCCGCATGATTCCCTTCCTTTTATCCGCATGGCGTGCCGGGTTGCGCAGCCGCAGCGTGCAGGCCATCCTGGTTCTCGGCATCGTCCTGATGGGCGTCGCCTACCTTTCATCGGCGTTTTCCCCGCGCCAGCCCAAGACCGTCGCGCTCGATGTCGGCCTCTCCGGCATCCGTATCTCGCTGGTGCTGTTCGCGCTGTTCTGGATACAGGAACTCATCGGCCGCGAGATCGATCGCCGTACCGTGCTGTTTGCGCTGACCTATCCCGTTGCCCGCGGCCACTATGTGATCGGCCGCTATCTTGGCGTGCTCGGATTGCTTGCGCTGGCGGCGGTGTTGCTCGGGGCGCTGCTGTGGGTCGTGGTGCAGTACACCGGCACCGGATATGACCAGGGATTCGGGGTCAGGACCGGGGCACCTTACTGGCTCACCGTGGCGGGCTTGTGGGTCGATGCTGCCGTTGTGGCTGCCTTTGCCTTGTGGATCGCAACCTTGTCGACGGTGCCGATGCTGCCGCTCGCCCTCGGCCTGGCATTCGCCGTCGGCGGGAAAAGCCTGGGCGCGGTGGTCGAGTACCTTGCGCAGGGTGCGGACGGCGACCCCGAACTGATGCGTTTTGCTCCCATCGTCAATGTGATTCAATGGGTATTGCCCGACCTGTCCCGACTCGATTGGCGGGCCTGGCCGATGTACGGCCTGCCACCCGACGCGACCGCCCTCGGTTTGAGCCTGATCCTGGCCGCCAGTTACGCGGCCCTGCTTGTTGCGCTGGCGGTGATCACCTTCGCGCGGCGGGAATTCCAGTAGGCAGGGCATGGGAGCGCGGCTGATGTCGAGGGAAATGGGAGCCCGCTGGCTGCTGGTGCTGGTGCTGGCGGCGGTCTACATCGCGACCGTGGAGCGCTTGCGGCCGCAGCCCCGGCAGACGGTTTCGGTCGAGATACAGGTGGCGCTGCCCTTGTTTGTGCAGGTGCTGATGGCGCTCGGCGACCGCAACCTGGCAGCTGATTTCGCCACGATCCGCGCCCTGGTCGTGGTCACCGAAAAGATGAGTCCCGAGCAGTACAAGGTACTAGGCAAGGTGCAGGCGGACGCATCCTGGCTCAACCCAGCGCACGAGGACAACTACTACATCGCAGCCTACATCCTGCCTTCCGCCGGCGAACTCGAAGCGGCACAGACAGTTCTTGCGCGCGCAACGCATGCACGCTTTTTCGACTACCAGCCGGCGTTTCTGTACGCGTTCAACCTCATGCATTTCAAGGGCGACGCCGCCGGTGCGGCGGAATGGCTGCGCGCCGCGGCGCTGAGGATGCCAGAGGACGACGAGAATCGCCTGATCATGCAGAACCTGGCCGCGCGGTGGATGGACAAGGTACCGGATATCGACATGGCGATCAGCGTGGTCGACGGGATGGCAAAACAGGCCAAGCGCAAGGATTTTCGCGCCTACCTCGAGCAGCGGGTACAACGTTTGCGTTCGCTGAAGTCTTTGCGCGCCGCCGCAGTGATTTTTCGCGAACGTCATGGTCGAGTTCCGGCAAGGCTCGATGAACTGGTGAGTTCCGGCCTCCTGCCATCGATTCCGAAGGATCCGATCGGCTTTGGTTTCGACCTTGACAATCAGGGCCAGGTAGTCCTCCGTACCGCTCCTCCAAAATCATGACAGCAGCCATCGATATCCAGGATCTCGGGAAAATCTATCCGCGCAACTGGGCCGCACCGGCCTTCGAGGCGCTCAAGGGCATTTCACTGACGGTCGACCAAGGCGAAGTCTTCGGCTTCATCGGGCCCAACGGGGCAGGGAAAAGCACGACGATCAAGATTCTCACCGGCGTCATGTCGCCCAGCGCGGGCTCGGCAAAGCTATTCGGCGTTGACGTCACGCGCCCTGAGGCCCGCCGGGGCCTGGGTTACGTGCCCGAGAATCCGAGCCTGCCGGATTACCTCAATCCCCTGGAAATCCTTTCCATGGGCCTCGACTTGCATGGCTGCAAGCCCGCCGACCCGCGCGCGCATTGCCTGCACTGGCTGGCGCGCTTCGGCCTGGAGCAGGTTGCGACCAAGGTCGTGCGCGGTTTCTCCAAGGGCATGGCGCAGCGCACCGCCTTGGCGCACGCCATGGCCGTGCAGCCGCGCCTGCTGATCCTCGACGAGCCGCTCTCGGGGCTGGACCCGGTGGGGCGCAAGGATGTCGTCGATATCCTTTTCGAGTATCGCGAAAATGGCGGAACGCTCTTCTTCACGTCGCACGTGCTGCACGATGTGGAGCGCGTTGCCGACAAGTTCGGTTTCATCAACCAGGGCCAATTGCTCACCATCCAGTCGCCCAATGATTTGTTGGGTGGCGAGCACAGGGTGACGATCCGTTCCCAGGGTACGTCGCCGGTTGCCGGATTCTCTCCAGAAACGCCCGGGCGCTGGGTCGGCGAGGTAACGCGAGACGACTTGTGGAAGGCACTCGAAGACCTGCGTGCAGCCGGGCACCAGGTGAGCGAGATAAAACCGACCCTCACCCTGGAAAGCGCGTTCTTCCGGTTCTTGGGGCGCGCTGGCGAATAGCCGAAGTACTCAGAGCCTGTGAATTAATTCGCACGGGCCTCCCCATTCGTCACCCCGGCGAAGGCCGGGGTCCAGTTCGTCTATCTGATTGCTTTCATGGATGTCAGTGGTACGAACTGGATTCCGGCTTTCGCCGGAATGACGAGTACGGAAATCGAGCGGCGATGAATTTTTCACAGCCTCTCAGTCGCTGCGGCCCTGGCCGGCGAGTGAATCCACTCGTTGCTGCCGGTTCGGCACCGGACTGGGTGTCCGCAACAACTCGGTCAGCAACGGGTCCTTGAGTCGCCCGATGTAGTGCGTTGGCAGCCCCCCGTTCTGCGTGTCGACAAAGGGACGCGTGTAATCTGGTCGCCAGGCTTTCCAGGTTGCGGCTCGCCATAGCTCGTTGAACGGCGTGTGCGCACCGATCAGCAGCATAAGCACAATGAGTATCGCGCGCGGGCGGGCCTCGGTCCAGGCGTCGAGAACAGCGCGCTGGCCCAGGATCGCCATCAGCACCAGCGAGGGCGTTGCCACGCGTAACAGCAGATCGTTGGACGGTCCCAGCTTTACCAGTGGCAGCAGGGTGAGCACGCACATGGCGATGATCAGCAGGCCTCGGGAATGCCGCAGGACGGTGAGCAAAACACAGCCGAGGATGGCGAATTCCATGAGGATGAAGGCGAGGTAGTTCTTGATGAAGACCAGGCTCCGGCCCCCGCTACCGCCATCGCTGGCGCCGGGGGGGACGGTAGCCGCCGATTGGAGCAAGGGGATGCTGCCGACATCGAGCAGTTGCAGCCTGATCGTCAGACCGCCGATGAGGATTGCCGCCAGCACAGCGGGGATGGGCATTTTCAGTGCGGCCATCCCGGACCGGGCGCGGTCAGCCAGCGCCAGAACCAGGAACGGCGCCAATCCGGGCAGTGCAAAGGGCGTCAGCAGCGGCAGCGTGGGCAGCACCAGGCATAGCAGCGGCAGGAAATCGGGATGCTTCCAGTGGCGGTAGACGAGGGCGGTCGCGATCCACATTGGCAGCACATGGTTGGGCGCCCAGATCAGTTGCCCGGTGAGCGACGAGTAGCTGAACAGGGCACGAAAATCGAAATCGCCCCACCACTCGATCCGCAGCGGAAAAATCGGATAGTGGCCATGGAGCAGGAAGGCGCCGAGCACATCCATGCCACTGAAGGCGACGATGATGGCGATGCCGGCCAGCAGTCCGGGCAGGCCCTCGCGCGGCAGCGGCAGCAACAGCAGGAAGAGCAGGGTGCCGATGCCGGTCCAGGCGAACATCAGCATCGGCAGTGCTTGCGGTCCCAGCAGCTTGGCGGCCGCAGCGACGGGAAGGAAAAAGCCGATGGCGGAACGCAACAGGTCATGGTGCCCGTCGCGGAATCCGTAGGACGGTGGCCAGGCGGAGAAGGCCAGGTCGCCCAGCACGGCATCGCGAACATGCCAATCGGGATTCGCATAGACGAAGTGGCTGCCGCCACCCATCGCCGCCCAGGCCAGCGCGACAAGGACGAGGACGGTCAGGTTGCGGCTTGGCCATTCTGGGCGAAAGCGACCGGCAACCGCTGCCGTGGCCAGCAGCATCAGCCCGATTCCAGCCACGGCATACATCGGCTTGAGCCAGGTGGCGAGGAAAATCAGCAGTGGCAAAGCAAGGAAGGCAAGCGCAAGCAGGGTGATGCGGTCAGGCGGACGACTCGAATGCTCGCCGTCGCCGGCGAAGAGTTGCGCGACGGTGGTGTCAGGGATCGCCGCCACCATCGATCAGTCGCGGCGGTCGAAGTTGATTCGCTCGCGCTCGACCACCAGCGGCCGTTTCTGCACCTGGGTATGGATCTGGAGAATGTATTCGCCCAACAGTCCGATGAAGAACAGTTGCACCGAGGCGAAGAAGAAGAATCCGATCAGGATGGGCGCCATGCCGAAGGACATCTGCTCCCAGCGCAGGAGCTTGTAGACCAGGTAGCCCAGCGCGATCAACAGGCTGCCCGCCGAAAGCGCGAACCCGGCCATGGTGGCCAGGCGCAGCGGCACCTTGGAATGACTGGTAATGCCGAGCATGGCCATGTCGTACAGCGCGTAGAAGTTGCTCTTGGTGATGCCGCGCGTGCGTTGCGGTTGGACATAGGGAACTTCGACGTGGC
This sequence comes from Sulfuritalea sp., assembly GCA_044359585.1. Lineage (GTDB taxonomy): Bacteria > Pseudomonadota > Gammaproteobacteria > Burkholderiales > Rhodocyclaceae > Sulfuritalea. Next base: position 24,897 of record JBIKLV010000053.1, read on the forward strand.
CGTAGCCCATGTCGGCGATCAGGCCGCGGAAGTAGGGATAGGGATCGTCGATCTGGCGCAGCGCTTCGATCACTTCGCGGTCGTAGAGGCCGAATCCCGTGTAGTGCGGAATCAGCCTGACATCGGCGATGCGGCCGATGGTCGCGTAGTAAAGCCGGCGCAGGGCGAACATCGGCGCCGTTTCGTGGCTCTCGGGTTTGACGCCGACCACGACCTTATGGCCCTGCTGCCAGTGACGGAGGAAGTCGCCGATCAGTTCCGGCGGCTCCTGCATGTCCGAGGCCATGTTGATGATGGCATCGCCCCGCGCCTGCAGCAGTCCGTGGTTCGACGAGCGGATGATGCCGAAATTGCGGTTGTTCACAATCGCCTTGACACGAAAGTCGGCGCTGGCGAGACGGCGAATGGCGGCTACGGTGCCATCGGTCGAGGCGTTGTCGATGTAGATGTGCTCGAAATCGTACTGCGGGAACTGTTCCATCTGCGCGACGATGCGCCGATGCAATTCCTCGACGTTGCCCTCCTCGTTGTAGCAGGGCGTCAGGATGGAAATCAGCTTGCGGTCAGTCATTGCGTGCAGGGCGAGCCAGGAAAGGAAGCCGGCAGAAGCGCGAAACTCGGGAACGGGTTCTTGACATCAGGCATTCCAAAGGGCTTGCAGTTCGCTGGCGGATCGTTGCCAGATGGCGAGGTTGCGCGTTTGCGATTTGCGCAGCGCACCGAGGCAGGCATCGATGTCCCTTCTGGGAAGCCCGCTTACTATGCCCACCAATATCGTACGGCGCAGGATCTCGCTCGACGCGTAAGTGCCATCGCGTAGCCACTTCAGCGATTCGAGCGGCGAAGGCTTGGATTCGAACTGCGACGAATAGGCGCGACTGAGTTCGAGCTGCTCGCATGCCGCGGCCTTGAACCAGAGCTCCGGCGTTTCACCGGGATCGACAGACTCGAAACGTGGCGACGCCGGAAAGAAGGGTTGGTCGATCGCGATTCCCGACATCTTTGCAATCGTTCCCAGGGCT
>JBIKLV010000140.1:0-7285 GCA_044359585.1 Sulfuritalea sp.
TACGGCAAATAATTCGCCGTATCGCCAGCGCCGACTTTCTATGGGTGCCGTGCGTTAGCTCTCGACCTTAAAAACCACGCTGATCGGTGCGCTGCCGGAATGGCTTTCATAGCGAACTTGCCCGTAATAGATGAAAGGGGCGGCCTTCTTCGCCTCAAGCCTGTTCTCTCGTACAAACAGGTGAATCTTGGTACCAAGCCTTGCCTGTTCAATGATGGCTGTCCCACGACTTGATTCCGGCTTGGTCGAATTTTGACTTTGCCAATGGAAGGTCTTTTCGTCGATCCAGTGATCGATATAGCGGTGCTCAGTGGCGCTCCCTTGCTTGTTGAGTGTTACTAGAAGCACGTGGCTATTCGAGCGCTTGATGACCACGTGCCCGGTTTCCCAGACAGCCCGATTGAATTGTTCGCCAAACAACGCAGGGATCTCGTCGCGTTTGAATGTGTTTCCAATAACAAGCTCCATCGGGTCGAGAATGTCTATCAGCCGGGCGCGAGTCCGCATTTCGTCAGTGGCTCGCAGTTCCTCATAATCTGGGTTGTTTGCAATCAGGGCATAGGTTCCATCAGGCGCTTTTCTGACAACACGCAGTAGGTATTGGTTGTCGCCTGCTTGGTCCTGTCGCTCGATCACAATGGTCTTTCCAGTGATAGACCCGGCGCTGGTGGAGGTAATAAGCTCTAGCAGCAAGTAGTCGCCGTCACGAATCGGATTCTTGCCGCCGTCCATGGAATTGCCGGAGGCGCGGGCGATGAAATGCCGGGCGGGGTCGAGGCGGCCGTGACCCACGCCTAGGCTGCGATGCTCCTCGGAGTCAGCCGTTCCTGTCTTGAAGTGACCACAAGCGATCTTCAGGTTCGGAAAATAGGCGAGCGTCGTTCGATCCGGAATCGGTCGCTTGAACGGAATCACATTGTTTGCCGGCTCTGAGCTGCTCTTTCTCACCTCATAGGCCGCAAGGCGATAGTCCACCAATTCCTGAACCAGCGCAGCGAAGATGTTTTGTTGTTGTTCCGGGACAGTGAAGCTTGGTCGCAGATGCTCGTTGTCTGCCTGAAAGTAGGCGCGGTTGCTGTCCGCCAGATTCCCGCCAGTCCATGCTTTGATCGGGTCTTTTTTCCAGTATCCAAGCCATCCCGCAGGGGGTGCAGTTGTCGCTCCTCGCATGTTATCGGGCAGGTCCGAGAGCAAAGGGCGCCTTCGTTGCAGGACTTCCCATGAACGTTCGGCAAGCGCACTGAATGAGGGGCTGCTGCTCCATCCATCGAGTTCTTGGAAGGCTTCGAGAAGAACCATCTTGAAGCTCTTGGTCATGGCGGTGGTTTCTATCTCCCGCAAGAAGTCCTTTTGTAACGTCACGCAATCAGCCTCCTCGGCTGAAAGGTCGCCTTGCGAATCCACCAATTCAAACCAACTTCCAAACTGCCGTCGCATAGTCGTGACGCTTACACCGGCGCGGTAAAACTCTGCGAGCGATGGTCGACGTCCAAGCGTTGTCTTCAGTGCTTCGTAATCCTTTGTTATCCCGTCGGTGTCGAGCGATTTCAGGAACTCGATTAGGCGGAGATCGAAATTGACGAAGCAACCGGCTGGCAGTTCCAGCCTCTGCTGTTCATACCTGCGGGCGAACTCAGCGATCTGCTTGAAGCTCTGCCCAGCCCCGAGCAGTGCCTGGGGCTTGTGGAGAAAGCTCTGGTGGTTCCCTATGAAATCGAGGACAACAAGGTGAGATTTTTCGTCCGTTTTCCGCAGTCCGCGCCCGAGTTGCTGCAGAAAAAGTATCTTGGATTCGGTGGGTCGGAGCAGCATCACTGTATCGATGCTGGGTAAGTCCACTCCTTCATTGAACAGATCGACCGAGAAGAGCACCTCGAGCCGGCGATCAGCCAGCCGCTCCAAAGCATCACCACGGCTCAGTTCCGAACCTGCATAGACCGCTGCGGAGGAAATACCGGCTTTCGAGAAATAGGCGGCCATGAACTCCGCATGGCGGATCGAGACGCAAAAAGCTAACGTCCGCGTCAACCGCTTTTCTAACCACTGCTGATGTGCGTGTCTAGCGCGCGCAAGCGTGGCCAGTTTGTTCGAAAGCTCGCCAGGATCGAATCGGCCATTCCGCCACGGAAGTTCCTTGTAATTGACCGACTCGTCGAATATCCCGTAGTAGTGAAACGGTGCAAGGAGCCCGCTTTCGATACCGGCGAACAGGTTGCAGACATAAACGAGATTGTCGTCACACAGCGAAAGGATGTCGGACTGATCACTCCGATCTGGCGTGGCCGTTAAGCCAAGCAGAAACTGTGGAACGAAATGACTGAGCAAGCGGCGATAGGTTGCCGCCGCCGCATGATGAAACTCATCAATAACGACGTAATCGAAATGCTGCTTTGAAAAGCGCTCCAAGTGAGTAGAGCGACTTAGCGTTTGAACTGATGCGCAGAGGACATCGACCTCGCTGTCACGGGTTTGACCCATATAGAAACCGACACGGGCGCGCGGTCGAATCCTGAGGAAGGTCTCCGCCGCTTGTTCAAGAATCTCTTCTCGGTGCGCAACAAAAAGGACACGCCTCGCACCATGCTGATGGGCGTCGAAAGCCGCCAACCAAGTCTTGCCTAATCCGGTTGCGAGAACGACTAGCCCGCGCCGGTAACCGTCTTGCCGAGATGCGCTAAGTGCGGCGAGGGCATCCAGTTGAATAGACGTAGGGATGGGTGGCGGATCGACTTCCTGCGTGCCTGGGGCAATAGCTCGTGGTGGCGGCACCCGGCGTGCCTCGTAATCATCGATCCAACGATCCGTTAGCGGAACAGTTTGCGGGACGGTAAATAGCTCTTCAAATCTGGCGCGCGCCTCAAGGTATCCAGAATCTGCAGGGTAGTCGATCCGATAGTTCCACTCCAAACCGTCCTTGAGCGCCTGACGACTAATGTTGCTTGACCCGATGAAAGCTGTGCCTGTGAGTCGTGGGCCGCCGGATGGGTCGCTTTGAAAGTGCGCGAACAGATACGCCTTCATGTGAAAGCTGCTGCCCGCGGCTTCGAAAACGCGCACGTCAGCGCCATGCGCTTGAAGAAGCATGAGGAGGCGTAACGCCTCAGGGTCGGTTACGTCCAAGTAGTCGCTGGTGACCACCCGAAAGCGGGCGGGCTGCCGCGGGCGCGTGCCGTCGGCATTCAGAGCACTTAAGAGGTCCGGCAGCAATAAGCGGAGGCCAGTTACTTTGATGAAGGCAACGGCAAAATCAATTTCATCCGCTTGAGCGATAGCGGCACACAGGTGCGGGAGAAAGTGATTCGAGCCACCAGCGACGACCCGGCTATGCTCAGCGGGTTGGCGCCGAACAAGTGCGTTCAGCCACTGCTCGCTACGCCCAGGACGTTGATCGGCTGTTATCCAGCAGCGGATCGATTCAACATCACCCAGACCCGTAAGCCATGACCGCAAACGTGGTTCGGTTGCGTCCGTAAAATGACGGTTGCCGTCGTGACGTTCGCCATTGCCGAGCTTGAAGCTGACGTACATGACGCCATCCGGCTTGAGTGCTCGCCAAAGTCGGCTGAAGGCGTCGGACAGATCAGTTTCTGGAACGTGTAGCAAACTCGCACACGCCCAAATGCCGTCATAGCTTGCTTCCTCCGTAACCTCAGAAAATGTACGGACGGAGACCGGATGATTGATATGTTGCGCCGCAAGTTTCGCGATCTCTGGGGACGCGTCGAATGCATAAACGCGGTAGCCACGACTGAGAAGTTCTCTCGTGTCGCGGCCCGAACCACATCCCGCGTCCATCAGCAACCCACCGCGGGGAATAGTGGATAGAAACTCCTCGTAGAAAACGGTCATGTCCACATGAGCTGTGTCCATGAAGAACTGCGGAGCATTTCTCGTGTAGAAGTCGCTTGAATCAGACATGCCGATAGGCTGCGGGGGGTTTCTTGCAGCCTACCAGGTTTCCCTTATGCGAGTCTCCAGCAGAAGAAGCATTGGGTTGGTGCGAGGCCATTGCTTGGATTCATCAAATCGCCGTACCGCCAACGCCGACTCTTCACCGCTAATAGTTCCCCGGCAACCCCGCATCCCGAAACTGCGCCTCCCGCCCCAACCCGCCGAAGCGCCAGAAGAATCCAACCCCTGCGCCTACAATCAACCCCGCACAGCAAGCCCCCCACTCCCCACAAGGACCACCATGGCCTTCTCCCTGACGTCGATCTTGCCGCTGCCCGACATGCTTGCGCTGGGCTGGTTCTTTCTCTGTTGGGTCGGCTACGCGTATTACGCTGACCAGCGCCGCTGGGGCACACGCGAGCTGGCCAGCGTGCTGCACGCCTACCGGCTGCGCTGGATGACGCGGGTGCTGGAACGCGAAAACCGGATCGCCGATACGGTGGTGCTGCAGACGGTGATGCGCAGCGACAACCTGTTCATCACCACCACGCTGTTCATCATCGCCGGCCTGATCAGCAGCCTGGGCGCGGTCGACCGGGTGCAGGCCATGGTCTCGGGCATCGGTTTCATCGCCGTGTCATCGCGCGAAACCGTGGAGCTCAGGATCCTGGTGCTGATCGGTATTTTCGTGTTCGCCTTTTTCAAGTTCACCTGGTCGCTGCGCCAGTTCAATTTCACGCTGATGCTGTTCGCTTCGGCGCCGATGCCGGCGGAGAAGGATGCGCCGGACCGCGCCGATTTCGCGCCGCGCGCGGCGATGATGGTGACGCACGGCTTCGCCAGCTTCAACCGCGGGCTGCGCGCGTATTTCTTCGGGCTGGCGGCGCTGGCCTGGTTCATCCAGCCCTGGGCGCTGGTGCTGGCGAGTTCCTGGGTGGTGCTGGTGCTCTACTGGCGCGACAGCCGCTCAGCCACGCTGGCGACGCTGGCCGGGCCGGTGACGGGGAAGGAACTGCCCTGAGGCGGGGGCGTGTTTGTCCGAACCGCCAAAGCGGCACCATGAGCCATGGCACGCTACACTCCGGCTCGCCCCCTACCGGAGATCGAACATGAATTTCAGCATCGAGTGCGAGGAAGAGGTTGATGGCCGCTGGATCGCTGAGGTTCCGCAGCTTCCCGGCGTCTTGTGCTACGGCAAGACGGCCGACGATGCCATGGCAAAGGCTGAAGTGCTTGCTCTTCGCGCCATGGCCGAGCGCCTGGAGCGCGGCGAGTCGCGACCCGTCGCAATCAATATCACCCTACCCCTCGCCGCATGAGCCAATAGCCTTCCATCAAGGCCAAACGGTTGCTTGCGGCACTGTTTGGCCTGGGGTGGAAAGTCAAGCGGCAGTCCGGTTCTCACCGCACGCTGTCCCGCGAAGGATGGCCCGATGTTGTCTTCGCGTTTCACGACGGCGAAGAAGTTGGCCCCCGAATGCTTGCGCGCATCGCCAAGCACACCGGCATCACGCCGGAAGATTTGTAGCAGGCGACGCTGGCCGGGCCGGTGACGGGGAGGGAACTGCCCTGAGGCGGGGGTGGCTGTAAGGCGCCTGGATTCCGGCTTGCGCCGGAATGACGGATCATCGATCTGATTCTGCGCCGTCGCTCCTTGTTCCTTTTCTGTCATCCCGGGCTTGACCCGGGATCCAGTAACAACGGCCGCCGCCTGGATTCCGGCGTGCGCCGGAATGACGGGGCGAAGGTGGTGCGTGTTTTTGGGGATGGTCGCCGTGTTGCCAGCGCCGACTCTTGCAACGCTATTGACTATGCCCATTCTGGGCATTAACATTCCCAGAATGGGCATGAATAACAAAGCGCCTTCCACGCAGATCAGCCTCGCCGATGCCTTGTTTTCGGGCACGCAGCAGCGGGTGCTGGGGCTGATATTCGGCCAGCCCGGGCGCAGCTTCTACGCTACCGAACTGATCGGGCTCACCGGTGCCGGCTCGGGCGCGGTTCAGCGCGAGCTGGCGCGGCTGGCCCAGAGCGGGCTGGTGACGATGCATCCGCTGGGCAACCAAAAGCATTACCGGGCCAACCCGAATTCGCCGATCTATGACGAGCTGTGCGGCATTGCGCAGAAGACGGTTGGCCTGGCCGAGCCCCTGCGCGAGGCGCTGGCGCCGCTGGCGGAAACGATTACCGCAGCCTTCGTCTATGGATCGGTGGCCAAGCGACAGGACACGGCGGCGAGCGACATCGACCTGATGCTGATCAGCGACACGTTGAGCTACGCCGATGTCTTCGCGGTGCTGGAGGATGTCGGCGCCCGGCTCGGCCGGCCGGTGAATCCGACCCTGATGACCCGCAAGGAACTGGCAAAGCGCGTGGCCGGCGACAACGCTTTCGTCACACGGGTGCTGGCGCAACCCAAGCTTTGGCTGATCGGCGGGGATGATGACCTCGCCCTTTGAGAACCTGACCGGCTTCGGCAAGCCACTGAAGGCGGAGGCGGCGGACGCAAAGGAGTTCGCTGGTCTGTGCCGGTTCGGTCGGGTCAGGTTGAAGGACGCGGAGTTCGCGGGGCTGTCGCTCGAGGGCCGATTCGATCTGGCTTACAACGCCGCCCATGCACTTTGCCTCGCTGCCTTGCGTCGCCAGGGCTATCGTTCAACCAACCGCTACATTGTTTTCCAATTGCTCCCGCATACGCTTGGCCTCGGCCCGGAAGTCTGGCGTGTATTGGCGAAATGCCACGACGTGCGCAACCTGGGCGAGTACGAAGGCGACTTCAATGTCGATGAGCGCCTGGTCGCCGACCTGATTGCCGCCTGCCGCAAGGTGGCGGAGCGATTGGAGTCGCTGCCTCCCCCTTGAAGGCCTCCACCCTCGTCCAGAAACTCTGGAACGACTGCAAATCGCGTCGTCCGAAAGTGTTCGTGCTGCTGATCGCTGCCTTTTTCGTCGTCCCGCCGGCGATCAGTGTCGCCCTTCACTCGCCCTCGACGGTGTCGTGGAGCGAAGCGGCGCTGACACCGACCGGCTTGTCGCCCGACCCGGCGAAGATCAAAGAACCGGTCGTCCAGGTCTTTGCCGCGCCGGCTTTCGGCCGCCGCGGCGCCTTCGGGGTGCACTCGTGGATCGTCACCAAGCGCACCGGCGCGCCGACCTTCACGCGTTACGATGTGGTCGGCTGGAGCGGGCCGCCCTATGTACAAATCGACTATCTCGATCCCGACGCGCTGTGGTTCGGATCGATGCCTGTGCTGCTGGCCGACCGCCGCGGCGACGGCGTCGAGGCCTTGATAGGCCGTATCGAAGAGGCGGTGCGCCACTATCCCTACGCCGACACCTACCGCACCTGGCCGGGGCCGAACAGCAACACCTTCGTCGCGCATGTCGCGCGTGA
>JBIKLV010000054.1:0-25522 GCA_044359585.1 Sulfuritalea sp.
GGAGACAACGTGCAGATGGTGGTGAGGCTGATTGCCCCGATCGCGATGGAAGAAGGCCTGCGTTTCGCCATTCGCGAAGGCGGTCGTACCGTCGGCGCCGGTGTCGTCGCCAAGGTCATCGAATAACTTCTGTTGCAATACGGCAGAAAGGGCGATAAAATCTCGCCCTTTCGCGAATCGCGACCCCGCTCTTTAAGGATTCTAAATGCAAAGCCAAAAAATACGCATCAGGCTGAAGGCCTTTGACTATCGACTTATCGATCAGTCGGCGCTTGAAATTGTCGAGACAGCCAAGCGCACCGGCGCGGTAGTTCGGGGTCCGGTGCCATTGCCGACGCGTATTGAGCGATTTGACGTGCTGCGTTCGCCGCATGTCAATAAGACTTCGCGCGACCAGTTCGAGATCCGTACACATCTTCGATTGATGGATATCATCGATCCGACCGACAAGACGGTGGATGCCTTGATGAAGCTGGATCTTCCGGCTGGTGTGGATGTGGAAATCAAACTGCAATAATTTCTGTTAGTAATTCGGGCGCAAGTTTTTTTCGCGCCCTCCTTGGTGGCGTATGCCGCCGAATTCTGCAAGTGGGCCCGGCCAATCGTAGCTGGGGTTTAGGAGAATAAAATGAGTCTAGGCCTTGTTGGACGCAAGGTCGGCATGACGCGCATTTTTGCCGAAGATGGATCCTCCATCCCGGTGACGGTGCTTGATGTGTCGAACAATCGTGTCACACAAATAAAGACGCCTGAAGTGGATGGGTATTCCGCAGTTCAGGTGACCTTCGGCAAGCGTCGCGCTAGCCGTGTAAGCAAGCCGGCGGCAGGGCATCTTGCGAAGGCTGGTGTTGAAGCCGGCGAGATTCTTAAAGAATTCCGCGTTGCGCAGGATCAGTTGGCAGGCTTCAAGCCTGGTGACGTGATTGCTGCAAGCATTTTCTCCATCGGTCAAAAAGTGGATGTAAGCGGAACGACCATCGGCAAGGGTTACGCCGGTGCGATTACCCGCCATCACTTTTCATCGAATCGTGCCTCCCATGGCAATTCGGTATCGCACAACTCGGCGGGTTCCATCGGTATGGCCCAAGATCCGGGTCGGGTGTTTCCGGGTAAGCGGATGGCGGGCCATCTAGGTGATGTCGCGCGTACCACCCAGAATTTGGAAGTCGTTCGCATTGACGAGGCTCGCCAACTCCTTTTGATTAGGGGTGCGGTGCCTGGGGCTACGGGTGGGGATGTTGTCGTCGCCCCGGCTGTCAAGGCATCCACGGAGCGGGGATGACATGGAACTCAAAGTAATTAACGACCAAGGGCAGGCGGCGTCGACAGTAACCGCCTCCGACGTCCTGTTTGGCCGCGACTTCAATGAAGCCTTGGTGCATCAGGTGGTTGTCGCGTATCAGGCGAATGCCCGTGCCGGCAATCGAAAGCAGAAGGATCGCGAAGAGGTCCATCACAGCACCAAGAAGCCATTTCGGCAAAAAGGCACAGGACGTGCCCGTGCTGGTATGACTTCGTCACCAATCTGGCGTGGGGGCGGCCGTATTTTTCCGAACACCCCAGAAGAAAACTTCACGCAGAAGGTTAACCGAAAGATGTACCGTGCCGGTGTGGCGACGATTCTTTCGCAGTTGGCACGTGAGGATCGATTGGCCGTGATTGAGGATTTCGCCATGGAGGCGCCGAAGACACGGTTGTTCGCTCAGAAGCTAAAGGCCATGGGCCTTGACTCTGTATTGTTGGTGACGGACAACCTGGACGAGAACCTGGCTCTGGCGTCCCGCAACCTGCCGAACGTACTGGTACTCGAAGCGCAGCAAGCCGATCCGGTCTCTCTGGTCCGCTTCCCCAAAGTGGTGTTCACGAAGGGTGCAGTTGCCAAGATCGAGGAGATGCTGGGATGATCAAGACCTTCAATCAGGAACGTCTGCTGCAGGTGCTGGTGGCACCGCAGATCTCCGAAAAAGCGACCTATATCGCCGACAAAAATGAGCAGGTGGTCTTTATCGTGACCCCCGATGCGACCAAGCCGGAAGTGAAGGCTGCCGTCGAGTTGCTGTTTAAGGTCGAGGTCAAGTCGGTGCAGATCGCCAACCTAAAAGGCAAAGTCAAGCGCGCCGGCCGCAACGCAGGTCGCCGCAGCGACGTGCGCAAGGCATTTGTTTGCCTCAAGCCTGGACAGGAAATTAATTTTGCGGAAGGGGGGGTGGCTTAAATGGCGCTCGTTAAAGTCAAGCCGACTTCGCCTGGCCGTCGCGGTGTCGTCAAGGTTGTTAATCCGAATTTGCACAAGGGGCGGCCCCACAGCGCCCTGGTGGAGCGGAAGACAAAGACCGCCGGCCGCAATACGCATGGCCACATTACCACTCGCCATATGGGCGGTGGGCACAAGCAGCATTATCGAGTGATTGATTTTCGCCGCGACAAGGATGGAATTCCGGGCAAGGTTGAGAATCTCCAGTTTGATCCGAACCGCTCCGCCAACATCGCACTGATCCTTTATGCGGATGGTGAGCGGCGTTACATCATTGCTACCAAAGGCATGGTCATTGGGCAGCCCGTTCTTAGTGGTCCCGAGGCGCCGATCAAGCCGGGAAATACGCTGCCCATTCGGAGCATTCCCGTAGGTACCACGGTTCATTGCGTCGAGATGATGCCTGGAAAGGGCGCTCAAATTGCCCGTTCGGCGGGTACTTCGGCACAATTGCTCGCTCGTGAAGGCACCTATGCGCAGTTGCGGTTGCGCTCGGGTGAGATTCGCCGGATTCACGTGGAATGCCGGGCAACGATCGGCGAGGTTGGTAACGAGGAACACAGCCTGCGCAAGATCGGCAAGGCTGGCGCGATGCGTTGGCGCGGAATTCGCCCGACGGTGCGCGGGGTGGCAATGAATCCTGTCGATCACCCGCATGGCGGTGGTGAGGGCCGGACCGGGGAAGGGCGTGTTCCCGTCAGCCCATGGGGTCAGCCGACCAAGGGCTATCGCACCCGTAACAACAAGCGTACGGACGTAATGATTGTTCAGCGCAGGCCGAAAGGTAAGAGGTAAGACATGGCACGTTCTATCAAGAAGGGCCCGTTCATCGATGCCCACCTGCTCAAGCGGGTGGACGCGGCGCGCGCCTCCAACGACAAGCGCCCGATCAAGACCTGGTCGCGCCGTTCGACCATTCTTCCGGATTTCGTGGGGCTTACCATCGCCGTGCATAACGGCAAGCAGCACATTCCGGTCTATGTGTCGGAGAACATGGTTGGTCACAAGCTTGGAGAGTTCGCCCTGACGCGAACCTTCAAGGGCCACACGGGCGGCAAGAAGGCCGTCGCCAAGAAGTAAGGAGCGATGATGGAAACCAATGCAAACTTGCGCGGTGTCCGGCTCTCGGCCCAAAAGGGTCGCCTTGTGGCCGATTTGGTGCGTGGCAAACCGGTCGATCAGGCGTTGAGCATCCTGGCTTTTTCCCCGAAGAAGGGTGCCGGAATCATCAAGAAGGTGCTTGAGTCGGCGATTGCCAATGCGGAGCACAACGACGGCGCGGATATCGATGCACTGAAGATCACGCGTATCTATGTCGAAAAGGGCACGGTGCTCAAGCGCTTTACGGCGCGAGCCAAGGGACGCGGAAACCGCATCCTCAAGCCTACCTGTCACATTTTCGTGACCGTCGGCGACTAAGGGGGAATCATGGGACAAAAGATTCATCCGACCGGATTTCGTCTGTCGGTCACACGTAACTGGACTTCGCGCTGGTATTCCAACAGCAAATCGTTTCCCCAGATGTTGAAAGAGGACATCGAGGTTCGTGAATATCTGAAGAAGAAACTGGCGCATGCCTCGGTTGGCCGGGTTGTGATCGAACGCCCGGCGAAAAATGCACGGGTTACAGTCTACAGTGCTCGTCCAGGCGTCGTAATCGGCAAGAAGGGTGAGGACATCGAGCACTTGAAGGCCGAACTCCAACGCAAGATGGGTGTGCCGGTTCACGTGAATATCGAGGAAATCCGCAAGCCGGAAATCGATGCTCAACTCATCGCCGATTCAATTGCCCAGCAGTTGGAAAAGCGCATCATGTTCCGCCGTGCCATGAAGCGCGCCATGCAGAATGCCATGAGGCTTGGAGCCCAGGGCATCAAGATCATGAGTTCGGGGCGCCTAAACGGTGCGGAGATTGCGCGTCGTGAATGGTATCGCGAAGGCCGGGTCCCATTGCATACGCTGCGTGCCGACATTGACTACGGAACATCCGAAGCCAAGACGACCTACGGCATCATCGGAATCAAGGTTTGGGTTTTCAAGGGCGAAAGCCTGTCGCGCAGCGACGCGTTGCTTGCCACCCCGGAACCCGCTGTCGACGATCAGCGGAAGCCACGTCGTGCTCCCGCAGGCAAACCGAGAACCGAAGGCGATGGTGAATCCAAACCTGTGCGCCGCGGACCGACCAAGGCGGCTGAAGGTGTTAAACCGGAAGTGAAGCCGGACGCACCTGCAGCGACCCCGAAGACCCCCGTCAAGCGCATCCGCAAGGCCCCGGCAAAAGCCGAGGGTGCGGAAGGTGCTGCGAAAGAAGGCAAGGAGTAAAAGATGCTGCAACCTGCCCGTAGGAAATATCGCAAGGAACAAAAAGGTCGAAACACCGGACTTGCCACGCGTGGCGCGAAGGTAAGTTTCGGCGAATATGGTCTGAAGGCGATCGGTCGCGGTCGTTTGACCGCTCGACAGATCGAGGCTGCTCGTCGTGCCATGACACGTCATATCAAGCGTGGCGGCCGTATCTGGATTCGCATCTTCCCGGATAAGCCGATTTCGAAGAAGCCGCTTGAGGTTCGAATGGGTAACGGCAAGGGGTCTCCCGAGTATTGGGTTGCCGAGATCCAGCCTGGGAAGGTGCTGTACGAAATGGACGGCGTGGATGAGACACTGGCTCGTGAGGCGTTTCGCCTTGCTGCCGCAAAGCTTCCCCTCGAGACCACCTTCGTTACCCGTCATCTGGGATAGGCCATGAAAACTAGTGAGTTGAGAGCAAAGAGTACCGACGAGTTGCAAAAGGAGTTGCTGGATCTTCGCAAGGCGCAATTCGGCCTCAGAATGCAGATCGCGACGCAGCAACTGACAAATACCAGCCAGGTCGGCAAGGTGCGTAAAGATATTGCACGGGTAAAAACCATACAGCGTGAAAAGGCGGCCGCGAAATGACGGATGCAACCACACAATCGGTACGACGCACACTTCAGGGACGTGTTGTTTCTGACAAGATGCAGAAGACCATCACTGTCCTCATCGAGCGCAAGGTCAAGCATCCGGTGATCGGCAAGATCATGACCCGTTCGAAGAAATACCATGCACATAGCGAAGGTTTCGAAGCGGTGACGGGCGACCTCGTGCAGATCGAGGAATGCGCTCCGATATCGAAAACCAAGGCGTGGCGTGTTGCCAAGATTCTGGAGAAGGCCCGCGTCGTTTGATTCGTGGGCCGCTTCTTGATCTGATATTGGAAGTTAGTACTTGACATCTCAGTGGCGGGATGTAAAATCTCGCCTCTTTGCTCCGTCGGGTGATTCGTTTTACCCGGCATACCAGCCCCTAGCGGGCTCCAAGACTGATCGCGATGTTCAATTCGTTCGCGGATTAAGTTGGAGATGAAAAAATGATTCAAATGCAGTCTCTGCTGGATGTCGCCGATAACACCGGCGCGCGTTCAGTCATGTGCATCAAGGTGCTCGGTGGATCCAAGCGCCGCTATGCTGGCATTGGTGATGTGATCAAGGTCAGCATCAAGGATGCTGCTCCTCGCGGTCGCGTCAAAAAAGGCGAAGTCTACAGCGCCGTGGTTGTGCGTACGGCCAAGGGCGTGCGCCGCTCCGACGGCTCGCTGGTCAAGTTCGACGGGAATGCGGCCGTGTTGCTGAATAACAAGCTGGAACCGATCGGCACGCGCATTTTTGGCCCGGTCACGCGCGAGTTGCGCACCGAGCGATTCATGAAGATCGTCTCGCTGGCTCCAGAGGTTCTTTGAACCGGCAATCGAGGAATCAACAATGAACAAGATTCGCAAGGGTGACGACGTAGTCGTCACCACCGGCAAGGACAAGGGCAAGCGCGGCGTCGTGCTGAGTTGCCTTGATGCCGATCGTCTGCTCGTCGAGGGCATCAATCGCGTCAAGAAGCACACCAAGCCCAATCCCCTCAAGGGCAATCAGGGTGGCATTGTCGAGAAGGAAATGCCGATCAATATCTCCAATGTGGCGCTGTTCAATTCGGCCACCCAGAAGGCGGACCGCGTCGGTTTCAAGCAACTCGATGACGGCCGTAAGGTTCGGGTGTTCAGGTCGAACGGCGAAGTCGTTGACGCGTAAGGATCAGTCATGGCGCGCTTGCAGGAATACTACAAACAAACGGTTGTCCCCGAATTGCTCCAGAAATTCGGCTACAAGTCCATCATGGAGGTGCCACGCATCACCAAAATTACCCTGAACATGGGGGTAGGTGAGGCGGTTGGAGACAAGAAGATCCTGGATCACGCCGTAAGCGATATGGTCAAGATCGCTGGGCAGAAGCCTGTTGTAACTAAGGCAAGGAAGGCTATCGCCGGGTTCAAGATTCGCGAGGGCTATCCGATCGGTTGCATGCTCACCTTGCGTGGGAATCACATGTTCGAATTTCTCGACCGGTTGATCACGATTGCCATGCCGCGCATTCGTGACTTTCGCGGGATATCCGGAAAAGGGTTCGACGGCCGGGGCAACTACAACGTAGGTGTCAAGGAACAGATCATTTTCCCCGAGATCGAGTACGACAAAATCGATGCGCTACGTGGAATGAACATCAGCATTACCACCACCGCGAAGAACGACGAAGAAGCGAAGGCGCTTCTCGCCGCATTTAAGTTCCCCTTCAAGAACTGAGGGACGTATGGCGAAACTAGCTCTTATCAACCGCGAAGAAAAGCGCGCAAAGACGGTAGCGAAGTACGCTGCCAAGCGTGCCGAACTTTTTGCCGTTATCAACAATGTCAAACTGTCGGACGAGGAGCGCATGGATGCGCGTCTGAAACTCCAGCAGTTGCCACGAAATTCCAGTCCGTCGCGTCAGCGCAACCGATGCGCGTTGACCGGCCGTCCCCGCGGAGTTTTCCGCAAGTTTGGTCTTTGTCGCAACAAGCTGCGTGAAATTGCAATGCGCGGCGAGGTGCCTGGCATGACCAAGGCAAGCTGGTAAGGAGAGCGCTATGAGCATGACCGATCCAGTTGCCGACATGTTGACCCGCATCCGCAATGCGCAGATGGCGGAAAAGCTGTCAGTTTCGATGCCCTCTTCCAAGTTGAAGGTGGCGATCGCCAAGGTTTTGAAGGATGAGGGCTACATCGACGACTTCGCCATTCGCGAAATCGGCGCGAAGCCTGAGCTCGACTTGGCGCTGAAATATTATGCCGGTCGCCCAGTCATTGAGCGAATCGAGCGCGTTTCGAAACCTGGTCTGCGCGTATACAAGGGCAAGGACGATCTGCCCCGCGTGATGAACGGGCTCGGTGTTGCCATTGTCTCCACGCCCAAGGGTGTGATGACGGACCGCCGCGCGCGGGCAGGCAACATGGGCGGCGAAGTTCTCTGCATCGTCGCTTAAGGAGCTGCTGCCATGTCACGTATTGCAAAATATCCGGTCGAAGTGCCTAAAGGTGTCGAAGTAACGCTCACGGATACCGAAATTGCCGTCAAGGGCCCCTTGGGTACGCTCAAGCAGTTCATGTTGCCCGCCGTTACGATTGAGCGGGACGGGGAAAAGCTGCTGTGCCGTGCCGTTGAAGGTGCGCCGAATGCAGGCGCCATGTCCGGCACCATGCGTGCGCTGCTTAACAACATGGTTACCGGCGTTACCAAGGGCTTTGAGAAAAAACTGACCCTGGTAGGCGTTGGCTATCGTGCTCAGGCGCAGGGCGCAAAGCTCAACCTGACGCTGGGTTTCTCCCATCCGGTTGTGCATGACATGCCGAATGGCATCAAGGTTGAAACTCCGACCCAGACTGAGATCCTTATCAAGGGGATCGACAAGCAGGTGGTTGGTCAGGTGGCTGCGGAAGTTCGTGCCTATCGGTCCCCGGAGCCCTATAAGGGCAAAGGCGTCCGCTATGCCGACGAAGTTGTCGCGATCAAGGAAACCAAGAAGAAATAATCGAGGCGTCGAATCATGGAAAAGAAACAGGCTCGACTGCGCAGGGCGCGCAAAACCCGCGCCAAAATTGCAGAGCTCAAGGTGGTGCGCCTCGCCGTGCATCGCAGTAATTTGCATATTTCCGCCCAGATATTTTCGGGCTGTGGTACTCGCGTGCTGGCTGCGGCCTCCACCATGGAGCCGGAAGTCCGGAGCCAGGTGCCGAACGGCGGCAACGTCAATGCTGCAAAGACAATCGGCAAGCTTATCGCCGAGCGCGCCAAGGCGGCCGGCATCGAGCAGGTGGCATTCGACCGCTCCGGTTTTCACTATCACGGCCGCGTCAAGGCGCTGGCTGAAGCCGCCCGAGAGGGCGGTCTCAAGTTCTAAGCGAGACGGATATGGCTAAACCACAAGGCAGGAAGCAGCAACAGGTCCAGGAAGAGCGCGACGATGGCATGCGCGAAAAGATGGTCTCCATCAATCGCGTCACCAAGGTGGTCAAGGGCGGTCGGATCCTCGGTTTCGCCGCGCTGACCGTCGTCGGCGACGGAGATGGCGGCGTCGGCATGGGCAAGGGCAAGTCCCGTGAAGTGCCGGTCGCCGTGCAAAAGGCCATGGAAGAGGCCCGTCGCAAGATGGCCAAGATCAGCCTGAAGGATGGAACTCTCCATCATTCGGTAACTGGCAAGCATGGCGCGACCACGGTACTCATGTCGCCAGCTTCTCCCGGTACCGGTGTCATTGCCGGTGGCCCGATGCGCGCGGTATTCGAAGTGATGGGTGTTACGGATGTGGTCGCCAAGACCATCGGTTCGACCAATCCCTATAACGTGGTGCGTGCCACGCTTCATGGTTTGTTGGCGATGAGTACACCGGCTGAAATTGCTGCGAAGCGCGGCAAGGCCATAGCAGAAATCCTGGAGTGAACCATGGCTGAAAAGACGATCAAGGTCACGCTGGTAAAAAGCATCATCGGTACCAAGCAGGATCACCGCGCTACTGTTCGCGGTCTGGGCTTGAGGAAGCTCAACAGTTCATCCGTGCTTGAGGATACTCCGGCAGTTCGCGGCATGATCCGTAAGGTAGCTTATCTGGTCAAGTGCGAAGGCTAAGGGGAATTTGATGGTCATGGAACTCAATAAAATCAAGCCGGGAGCCGGCTCCAAGCACGCGGCAAAGCGTGTTGGGCGCGGCATCGGAAGCGGACTCGGCAAGACCGCCGGCCGTGGTCACAAAGGACAGAAGTCCCGCGCCGGCGGTTTTCACAAGGTTGGTTTTGAAGGCGGACAGATGCCGTTGCAGCGTCGCCTTCCGAAACGCGGCTTTGTCTCGCTGACGGCGAGCCGTAACGTTGAAGTCCGTCTATCCGAACTGGACAAATTGCCGGTGGAAGATGTTGACCTGCTGGTGTTGAAGCAGGCTGGCGTCGTTGCGGGCGATGCGTTGTCCGCCAAGGTGATCCTGTCCGGCAAGCTCAACCGCAAGATTGTGTTGAAGGGCGTGGGCGCCACCAAGGGCGCGCGCGCTGCAATTGAAGCCGCTGGCGGCTCAGTTGCCGACATTGCCGCTGCCTGATCGCGGACGAGGACAGGCATACCGTGGCAACCCCCCAGGCAGCGGCTCTAGGCAAGGCAGGCAAGTTCGGCGACCTCTGGCGCCGGCTCTGGTTCCTGCTGGGCGCTCTGGTGGTGTATCGGATTGGCGCGCATATCCCGGTACCCGGCATCGACCCGGTCAAACTGGCGGAATTGTTCCAGGGCCAGCAAGGCGGGATACTCGGCGTTTTCAACCTGTTTTCGGGCGGAGCGCTGTCACGCTTCACGCTGTTTGCGCTGGGCATCATGCCCTACATTTCCTCGTCGATCATCATGCAGCTGATGGCGGTCGCGGTGCCCTCGATCGAGGCGCTAAAGAAGGAAGGTGAAGCCGGGCGGCGCAAGATTACCCAATACACCCGCTACGGTACGGTGGCCCTTGCGCTGTTTCAGGGGCTGGGCATCGCGATTGCATTGGAATCCCAAGCGGGTCTGGTGCTCGATCCTGGTCCGATGTTTCGCTTCGTAACTGTCCTGACCCTGCTGACCGGCACCATGTTCCTGATGTGGCTGGGAGAACAGATTACTGAACGCGGTTTGGGGAACGGCATTTCAATCATCATTTTTGCCGGGATCGTGGCTGGATTGCCCAGCGCTTTGGGTGGGCTCTTCGAGTTGGTTCGCACCGGTTCGATGCATGCACTCTCGGCCCTGTTCATTTGCGTCCTTGTTGTTCTGGTGACGGGTTTCGTGGTGTTTGTCGAAAAAGGACAACGCAAGATCCTGGTGAACTACGCCAAGCGGCAGGTCGGCAACAAGGTTTACGGCGGGCAGAGTTCGCATCTGCCATTGAAGCTCAATATGTCGGGCGTGATTCCGCCGATCTTTGCCTCGTCGATCATTCTGTTCCCAGCGACGGCTGCCGGTTGGTTCGGCTCCGGCGAGGGGATGACCTGGCTCAAGGACATCGCCGCGACGCTGTCTCCCGGGCAGCCGATCTACGTGATGCTCTACGCAGTTGCCATCGTGTTCTTCTGTTTCTTCTACACGGCCCTGGTATTCAATTCCAAGGAAACTGCCGACAACCTGAAGAAGAGCGGCGCCTTTGTTCCCGGAATCCGTCCCGGTGATCAGACCAGCCGCTACATTGACAAGATTCTCACCAGGCTGACATTGGCCGGGGCGATATACATCACGGTGGTTTGTCTGCTGCCGGAGTTCCTTATCCTGAAGTGGAACGTGCCGTTCTACTTCGGTGGTACCAGTTTGTTGATCATCGTTGTCGTGACGATGGACTTCATGTCGCAAGTCCAGGCCTACGTCATGTCACATCAGTACGAGAGTCTTCTGAAGAAGGCAAATTTCAAGGGGGCCGGTTTCCCGGCTCGCTGAACCATGTCCAAGGAAGACGTTATTGAAATGCAGGGAGAGGTTGTCGAAAACCTCCCGAACGCCACATTCCGGATCAAGCTTGAAAATGGACATGTGGTGCTTGGCCATATCTCGGGAAAGATGCGCATGCACTACATCCGCATTCTTCCTGGCGACAAGGTCACCGTGCAACTCACGCCCTACGATCTCTCCAAGGGTCGTATCGTGTTTCGCGCCAAGTAGTTTGGCAATATTTCCGGAGAAATCCAATGAAAGTTCTGGCTTCGGTCAAGCGTATATGTCGTCATTGCAAAGTCATCCGTCGCAAGGGCGTGGTCCGGGTCATCTGTACCGATCCGCGCCACAAACAGCGTCAGGGTTGATGGAGCGATTCAGATCAGATAGAATCTACGGTTTCCCGTTTTTCAGCAAGCCCACCCTACCGCATTAACTAACGGCGACGAACAGGTAAGCACATGGCTCGTATAGCAGGCGTCAACATCCCGAACCACCAGCACGCGGAGATCGCACTTACGGCGATCTACGGCATCGGCCGTACCCGCGCACGCAAAATCTGCGACGCCGTTGGCGTCAAGCGTTCGGTCAAGATCAAGGAACTCACGGACAGCGAGATGGATCGCCTGCGCGAGGAGGTAGGCAGGTTCACTGTCGAAGGCGATCTGCGCCGCGAGACGACGATGAACATCAAGCGCCTGATGGATCTTGGCTGCTACCGCGGTGTGCGTCATCGCCGCGGCCTGCCCGTACGTGGTCAGCGCACTCGCACCAATGCGCGCACCCGCAAGGGACCGCGCAAGGCAATTTCGATGGGCAAGAAGTAAACCAGGAACCATTACATGGCTAAGACTGCAACCAAAGTTCGCAAGAAGGTCAAGAAGAACGTCGCGGAAGGCATCGCCCACGTTCACGCTTCCTTCAACAACACCATCATCACCATCACCGACAGGCAGGGCAACGCGCTGTCGTGGGCGACCTCCGGTGGCGCCGGCTTCAAGGGTTCGCGCAAATCGACCCCGTTCGCCGCGCAGATCGCCGCCGAAGCTGCCGGCAAGGCGGCTCAGGAGTGCGGTGTCAAGAATCTCGAAGTTCGCATCAAGGGCCCCGGCCCCGGACGCGAATCAGCGGTTCGTGCGCTTAATGCACTCGGCATGAAGATCACCAGCATCACCGACATTACCCCGATTCCCCACAACGGATGCCGGCCGCCCAAGCGCCGCCGCATCTAAGGCAATAAGGATACGACACCATGGCCCGCAACCTAGATGCCAAGTGCCGCCAGTGCCGCCGCGAGGGCGAGAAACTCTTCCTCAAAGGCGAGAAGTGCTTCACTGACAAATGTTCCGTTGAACGCCGCGCCTATGCGCCTGGCCAGCATGGCCAGAAGTCCGGCCAGCGTTTGTCCGGGTACGGCACCCAGCTGCGCGAAAAGCAGAAGATCCGCCGCATCTACGGCGTACTCGAACGGCAATTCCGCAAGGTCTTCTTCGAAGCCGAGCGCAAGAAGGGGCAGACCGGTGAGAACCTGCTCAAGCTCCTTGAGTCGCGCCTGGATACCGTTGCCTATCGCATGGGTTTCGGTGTTTCACGCGCCGAAGCCCGTCAGGTGGTTCGCCACAACGGCGTGCTGATCAACGGCAAGCGGGTAAATATTCCTTCGTACAGCGTGCGTCCCGGTGACGTGATCCAGTTGCTGGATGGCACCCGTGGCCACCTGCGCACCAAGTCTGCGCTTGACGCTGCCGAATCGCGCGGATTCCCGGCATGGCTCGAAGTTGACATCAAAGCAGGCAAGGGCATATTCAAGTCCTATCCCGCACGCGAAGATCTGCCGCCTTCGATCAACGAAGGTCTGGTCGTCGAACTCTATTCGCGCTAACAGATAGTTTTACGCCTGGCGTCCTTCGGACGCCAGGCGTCGTCCATTGGAAGGAATGCACATGCACACACTCCTGAAACCCCGCAGTATCGACGTCCAGCAGCTTTCGCCGGTTCATGCCCGCGTGGTCATGGAGCCGTTCGAACGCGGTTATGGCCATACCCTTGGCAACGCGTTGCGCCGCATCCTGCTGTCGTCCATGGAAGGTGTCGCGCCGACCGAGGTGTCTATCGAAGGCGTGCTGCACGAGTACTCGACGCTGGACGGCGTGCGCGAAGACGTGGTCGACGTGCTGTTGAACCTGAAGGGCGTCGTGCTGAAGATGCACAACCGCCGCGAAGCGACCTTGACGCTTTCCCGCAATGGCGAAGGCGTGGTTACCGCGCGCGACATCGAAACCACCCATGACGTCGAGATCGTGAATCCGGACCACGTCATTGCCCACATCGCTCCTGGCGGCAAGCTCAACATGCAGATTCGCGTCGAATCGGGTCGCGGCTATGTTCCCGCCAACCAGCGCGAAATCGCTCGCGAGAACCGCGCCATCGGCCAGATCATGCTCGACGCGTCGTTCAGCCCGGTGCGTCGCGTCAGCTACTCGGTCGAATCCGCCCGCGTCGAGCAGCGTACCGACCTGGACAAGCTGATCCTCGACATCGAGACCAACGGTGCCATCGACAACGCGGAAGAGGCGGTACGCACGGCGGCCCGCATCCTGATGGAACAGCTGTCGGTATTCGCCGACCTCGAGGGCACGCCCCTGTCGGCCGAAGCGCCGAAGCAGACCACGGTCGATCCGGTTCTGGTACGTCCGGTGGATGACCTGGAACTCACCGTGCGTTCGGCCAACTGCCTGAAGGCCGAGAACATCTATTACATCGGTGACCTAATCCAGCGTACCGAAACCGAGCTGCTCAAGACGCCGAACCTGGGTCGCAAGTCTCTCAACGAAATCAAGGAAGTGCTGGCTTCGCGCGGCCTGACTCTGGGCATGAAGCTGGAGAGCTGGCCGCCCGCCGGCCTCGAGAAGCTGTCCTGAACGAATGCCGGGCGTCAGCCTGGCGCGCTGGTTCTTGTCTCACTTGCAACACTGAATCACCACTACTCGATAACCATTAACCGGCCACTTGCATTGCGCGGTGGCCGCAAAAAACGAGGGAATCAAAATGCGTCACGGAAACGGACTTCGCAAACTCAATCGTACCTCGGCGCATCGCCAGGCTATGCTGCGCAACATGGCAGTTTCGCTGCTGCGCCACGAGGCCATCAAGACCACCCTGCCCAAGGCCAAGGAACTTCGCCGCGTGGTGGAGCCCCTGATCACCTTGGGCAAAAAACCGAGCCTGGCCAATCGCCGTCTGGCCTTCGACCGCACGCGCGACCGCGACATCGTCGGCAAGCTGTTTGAGGTGCTCGGCCCGCGCTATGCCGCTCGCAACGGCGGCTATCTGCGCATCCTGAAGATGGGCTTCCGTGTTGGCGACAACGCGCCGATGGCTTTCGTCGAACTGCTGGATCGTCCGGCAGGGGAAGTGGTAGACGCGGCTGCCGAGTAAGTTCCCCGCACCCACAAAAAAGCCAGGCTCTGCCTGGCTTTTTTGTTTCATGCCACGGTCGCGATCAAAGAATCATGCCGGCCCCGACCGTGTTGTTGCTGCTCTCGTCGATGATGATGAAGGCGCCGGTGGCGCGGTTCTCGGCATAGCGATCGACGACCAGCGGTTGCGCCAGCTTGAAGGCGACGCGGGCGATGTCGTTCACGCCGATTCCTTCAGCCGGCACCTGCTGCAGCGAGTTGATGTCGAGCCGATAGGTGATGCCGTCGAGCAGGGCGCGGGAATCGCGTGTCGTCTGGTGGATCAGATATTTGCGCTGGGAATCAAGCGGCTTCTCGCCCAGCCAGCACAGCATGGCTTCAATGCGCCGTGTCACCAGCGCCGTCCGAGTGGATACCGTCCCCGGTGCTGACGCACCGGGACATAACTCTTTGGCATCGCCGCGCACGATCATGTCGCCGCGCGAGATGTCGATCTCGTCTTCCAGCAGCAGCGTCACCGACTGCTCGGCGACCGCACGCGGCATGGAACGGCCGCCGATCTGGATGTCCTTGATTCGGCTGCGGCGCTCGGACGGCAGCACCACGATTTCGTCGCCGACGGCGATCTCGCCCGACTCGACGCGACCCATGAAGCCCCGGTAGTCGTGGAGCAGGGGGTCGTCGGCCTTCTGTGGACGGCAGACGTACTGCACCGGGAAGCGGAAGCGCTCGTCGCTTTCGCTGTGAGCAACCGGTGCCGATTCGAGGATGTCGATTAGTGTAGGACCGTCGTACCAGTTCAGGTTCTCGCCACGATCAACCAGCATGTCGCCGTTCAAGGCCGACAGTGGGATGAAGCGCACATCCTCGATGCCCAATTGGCGGGCGAAGTCGAGGTACTCGCCGCGTATGCGTTCGAACACGGCGCGGTCGTAGCCGACCAGGTCCATCTTGTTCACCGCGACAACCAGGTGCGGGATGCCGACCAGGTGGGCCAGGTAGGAATGGCGCCGGGTTTGCGTCAGCACGCCCTTGCGCGCATCGATCAGGATGATCGCGAGGTTGGCGGTCGAGGCGGCGGTGACCATGTTGCGCGTGTATTGCTCGTGTCCCGGCGCGTCGGCGATGATGTACTTGCGGCGGCCGGTACTGAAGTAGCGATAGGCGACGTCGATGGTGATGCCCTGCTCGCGTTCGGCCTGCAGGCCGTCGGTCAGCAGCGACAAGTCGACTGCTTCCATGCCGCGACGTAGTGAAGTCTTCTCGATGGCATGCAGCGTGTCGGCCAGGATCGCCTTGGTGTCGTAGAGCAGGCGGCCAATCAGGGTGCTCTTGCCGTCATCGACGCTGCCGCAGGTGAGGAAGCGCAGCAAGCCGTTGTCGACGGGACTGCCAAACTCGGGGATGTGTTCGATTGCGCTCATCAGAAATACCCTTCCTTCTTGCGTTGCTCCATTGCGGCCTCGGAGGCCTGGTCGTCCAGTCTTGTCGCACCGCGCTCGGTAACGGTGGTGGTGGCGGTCTCGGCGATGATCTTGTGCAGCGTGTCGGCATCCGATTCGACCGGCGCGGTGCAGGTGATGTCGCCGACGGTGCGAAAGCGCACCTGCAACTGCTCGACCACGTCGCCGTCGCGTGCCGGGGTGAGTTCCGTCACCGGCTGCAACAGGCTGCCCCTGCGGATCACCGGACGCACGTGGGCAAAGTAGATTGGCGGCAGGGCCAAGCCTTCGCGTTCGATGTACTGCCAGACGTCGAGTTCGGTCCAATTCGAAATCGGGAAGGCGCGAATGTTCTCGCCTTTGTGCACGCGGGCGTTGAACAGATCCCACAGTTCGGGGCGCTGGTTCTTAGGGTCCCAGCCGCCGAATTCGTCGCGGAAGGAGAAGATGCGCTCCTTGGCGCGGGCTTTCTCCTCGTCGCGGCGGGCGCCGCCGATGCAGGCATCGAAGCCGAATTCCTCGATGGCTTCGAGCAGGGTCACCGACTGGTGTTTGTTGCGCGACTCGTCGGCCGACTTGAGGCGCACCGTGCCGCGCGCCATGGAGCTTTCGACAGAACGCACGATCAGGCGCTCGTTCAGTTCGCAGGCGCGGGCATCGCGGAAGTCGATGACGTCCGGATAGTTGTGCCCGGTGTCGATGTGCAGCAGCGGGAAGGGAAAGCGCCCGGGACGAAAGGCCTTCTCGGCCAGGCGCAGGAGCACGATGGAATCCTTGCCGCCGGAGAACAGCAGGGCCGGATTGCTGCACTGGCCCGCAACTTCGCGCAGGATGTAAATTGCCTCGGCCTCCAGCCAGTCGAGGTGGTCGAGGGCGGGGCGGAGCAAGTCCGGTACCGGATCGAAGACGGGCGCGTTCATGCCGCTTCCGCCGTGTCGCCAGCGACCGAAGGAAGTCCCTGTGGGGCGCCGACTTTTTGTGTACGGGTCAGCTTGCCATCCACCAAGTGCAGCCCGCACTCCTTGGTCTCTGCTGACTCCCACCACCAGCGACCCGCGCGGACGTCCTCGCCGGGCTGGATGGCGCGGGTGCAGGGGGCGCAGCCGATGCTCGGATAGTTGCGATCGTGCAAGGCGTTGTAGGGCACCCGGTTGGCGCGCAGGAAAACCCAGACTTCGCGTTCGCTCCAATCCGCCAGCGGGCTGATCTTGACCAAGTTATTGACGCTGTCGAAGCTGACCGTCTTGAGCTTCTCGCGGGTTTGCGACTGCGCCGCGCGCAGCCCGGTGATCCAGGCTTGCTTGCCGGCCAGCGCGCGCTGCAGCGGTTCCACCTTGCGCGCGTGGCAGCACGCCTTGCGCGCCTCCACGGCGTCGTAGAAGCCGTTGATGCCGAAGTCCCTGACGAAGTCCTGTACCGTCTCGTGGCGCGGTGCGAATACCTCCAGGCGGCGGCCGTAGTGGCGCTCGGCGCGGGCCATCAAGTCATAGGTTTCGGCCGGCAGGCGTCCTGTGTCGAGCGAGAAGATGCCGATTTCGGCACCCTCGCCCCAGATCATGTCGGTCAGCACCATGTCCTCGGCGCCGAGGCTGTTGGCGAACACGACGGGCGCGTAGTCGCGCGCGACGTCGCGCAGCAGTTGTTTGACGCCGACGGCTTTCTCGGCAACGGTGGCGACCAGTTCGAGGTCGGCAAGATCGGGCAGGTTTTCGCGCAGCATGGCAGGTTCCTTCAAATCAGTGTTCAGGCTGCCCGTCGGCGGAACAGGGGCAGCGGCTGGACCGCGTTGCCCTGGTAGCTCTCGGGAAAATCGTCGAATGCGGCCAGTGCCTCTTCTGCGCTCTTGCCTTCGCCGATCACGAAGGCATCGAAGCCGACGCGATTGAGGAAGAAGATCTGGTCGCGGCCGATGTCGCCAAAGGCGCGCAGCTCGCCGTCGTAGCCGTGGCGCTCGCGCAGCAGGCGGGCGGTCGAGTAGCCGCGGCCATCGGCGAATTTGGGGAAATGCACGGCGATCACGGTGAAGTCGTCGAGGTCGGCGGCGATCTCGACGAGGTCGTCCTCAGGCGCGAGCCAGATGCCCAGCGGCGTGCCGTGTTCGTATTCGCGATGGATCAGGCAGGCCTTCTTCGCCTTCCAGACCGCGAGCGGGACCAGCAGTGGGCCGACCGGCAGGCAGACGTCGAAGGGGGCCTCGCCTTCGACCAGGGTCACGACTTTCCATGCGTCATCCTGCAGGCGACGCTCCTTGATGATCTGTTTGTTAGCCATTTGCGACTCTCCTTGATTGATGGGGGTGTGGGTATGCAGCATTGCGGAAGGGTTCGATGCCGATGCGGTCGAAGGTGTCGATGAAGCGCTCGTCGGCGTGACGTTGGGCCAGATGAACGCTGATCAGCCGTTCGATGGAATCGGGCACCTCGGCGGCGGCGAAGGCGCGGCCGATCACTTCGCCGATGCGCGCGTCATTGCCCTGGCGGCCGCCCAGCGTGAGCTGGTACCACTCCTCGCCGTTCTTGTCGACGCCGAGGATGCCGATCGCACCGAGGTGGTGGTGGCCGCAGGAATTCATGCAGCCGGAAATGTTGAGCTCCAGTTCGCCGATGTCGTGCTGATAGTCGAGATCCTCGAATCGCTCCTGTATCGCAGCAGCTATCGGCAGCGAGCGGGCGTTGGCCAGCGCGCAGAAATCGCCGCCAGGGCAGGCGATCAGGTCCTGGATCAGGCCGACGGTCGGCGAGGCAAGGCCGGCCGCCTTGGCGCGATGCCAGACCGTGTAGAGCTCGCGCTGCGGCACATCGGCGAGGATCAGGTTCTGTTCGTGGGAGACGCGGATCTCGCCAAAGCTGTAGCGCTCGGCCAGGTCGGCGGCCGCTTCCATCTGTTCCGAGCTTGCATCGCCGGGCGCCGAATTGAACCCAACTGCGGGCTTTTTCAGCGACAGCGTGACGGCGGCGTAACCGGCCACCTTGTGCGCCTGCACGTTGCGCTCGACCCAGCGCGAAAAGGCCTTGTCTTCGCGCAGGTGGGCGAGGTGGCAGAGGTCGTCGGTGGCCAGCGTTTCGTAGGGCGGTGCCTTGAACTGGGCGGTGACGCGGTCGACTTCGGCGGATGTCAGCGTCGCGGGGCCGTTTTTAAGATGGGACCATTCGGACTCGACCTGCGCGGCGAACTCGTCGCGGCCCAGCGCCTTGACCAGGATCTTGATGCGCGCCTTGTAAGCATTGTCGCGGCGGCCATAACGGTTGAAGACGCGTACCAGCGCCTCGGTGTAAGTCAGCAGGTGTTGCCAGGGCAGGAATTCCTGCACCACTTGGCCCAGCAGCGGGGTACGGCCGAGGCCGCCGCCGGCATAGACTTTGAAGCCGATTTCACCGTCACCGTTCCTGACCACCTGCAAGCCGAGGTCATGTACCTGGATGGCGGCGCGGTCTTCCGCGGCACCGGAGATGGCTACCTTGAACTTGCGCGGCAGGTAGGCGAATTCGGGGTGGAAGGTGGACCACTGACGGAGGATCTCGGCCCAGGGGCGCGGATCGGCAACCTCGTCGGCAGCGACGCCGGCGAAATGGTCGGTGGTCACATTGCGGATGCAGTTGCCCGAGGTCTGGATCGCGTGCAACTCGTCCTGCGCCAGTTCGGCCAGGATGTCCGGCACCTCGGCCAGCTTGACCCAGTTCAGCTGCAGGTTGTGGCGCGTGGTGAAGTGGCCGTAGCCGCGGTCGTAGCGTCGCGCGATGTCGGCGAACTTTCGTAGTTGCGTGGCCGAGATCAGGCCGTAAGGCACTGCCAGGCGCAGCATCGGGCCGTGGCGCTGGATGTAGAGACCGTTTTGCAGGCGCAGCGGGCGGAACTCGTCATCGGAGAGTTTCCCCGCAAGATAACGCTCGGTCTGGCCGCGAAACTGGGCAACGCGGGCCTGGACAATGGCGTGGTCGTAATCGTCGTACTGGTACATGGCGTTTCCTTAGGCGAGGATCAGCTTGCTGCCGACCAGCAGCAAGACGGAGGCGAGCAGGCCGCGCAGGGCGCGTTCCGGCACCTTGGCAGCGAAATGGGCGCCGAGCGCGATGCCCGGCAGGGAGCCGATCAGGAGCGAAACCAGCAGCACCACATCGACCGTGCCCAGCCACCAGTGGCCCAGACCGGCGACCAGGGTCAGCGGCACGGCGTGGGCGATGTCGGAGCCGACGACGCGGCGCGTGGCCAGGTTCGGGTAGAGGAAGGTCAGGGCGGTTACGCCCAGGGCGCCGGCGCCGACCGAGGAGATCGTCACCAGCGCACCGACCACGACCCCGACCGCAACCGTCAGAACAGCGACATGGCGATGCGAGAAGTCGGCGCTGGCGCTACGGCGTTTGGCCAGATCCAGCAGGCGCTGGCGGAAGAACAGCGATGCGGCGGTCAGCAGCAGGGCGATACCCAGCACCACCGAGATCAACCCCGTCGCGCCGTGACCCTGGATGCCCAATTGCGACAGCGCCAGCAGCGTCAGGCCCGCCGCCGGAACGCTGCCAAGCGCCAAGCGCCCGGTGATCGCCCAGTCGATGTTGTCATGGCGGTGATGCACCCAGGAACCGCCGCTCTTGGTGATCGCCGCATAGAGCAAGTCAGTGCCCACTGCGGTGGCCGGCTTGAAGCCGAAGAGCAGGACCAACAGCGGGGTTATCAGCGAGCCGCCGCCGACGCCGGTCAGGCCGACCAGCAGGCCGACGACGAAGCCGGAAATCGGCAGGGCGGGATTGAAGGTGAATTCCATGATGCGGTGCATCGTAGCGAGTTCATATAGTTCTGGAAAATACTTAGTGGTAATTTCTATAGAATCAATGGTTATATAATTACCAAATGAAACTTCAACAGCTTCGCTACCTGGTGGAAGTCGAACAGCGCGGCCTCAGCGTCTCCGCGGCTGCCGAGGCCTTGTTTACTTCTCAGCCGGGGATCTCAAAACAGATCGGAATGCTCGAAGAGGAACTGGGCGTGACCATCTTCGAGCGCAGCGGCAAGCGCCTGGTTGCCGTGACCGCGCCGGGTCGCACCGTGCTGGCCATGGCGCGCCGCATCCTTGGCGAGGCGCGGAACATGAAGCGGGTGGGCGAGGATTACGCGGCCGAAAGCAGCGGCAGCCTGTCCATCGCCACCACCCACACCCAGGCGCGCTACACCCTGCCGCCGGTGATCCAGCGCTTCGTGCAGCGCCATCCGGCGATCCGGTTGCACATCCAGCAGGGCAGTCCGCTGCAGGTGGCCGACTGGGTACGCGATGGCAGCGCCGATCTGGGCATCGCCACCGAGGCGCTCGACCGCTACCCCGAATTTCTGACCCTGCCCTGTTTCCAGTGGGCCCACCTGGTCGTCACCCCGCGCGGGCATCCGCTGCTGGCGAAGCAACCGCTGACGCTGGCGGCGCTGGCCGGATATCCGCTGATTACCTACGATGCGACCTTCACCGGCCGCTCCCGCATCGATCGCGCCTTCGAACGGCACGACCTGCGTCCCAACGTGATGCTGACCGCGATCGATTCCGACGTAATCAAGACCTATGTCGGATTGGGGCTCGGCGTGGGCATCATCGCCGAGATGGCCTTCGACCCGCAGCGCGACGATGCGCTGGCGGCGATAGCGGCAACCCATCTGTTCGAGGGCAACACGACGCGCGTGGCGATTCGCCGCGACAACTGGATTCGTGGCTTCGAATACGACTTCATGGAACTGCTGGCGCCGCAACTGACGCGGTCCGTGATCGAAGCCACGCAACGCGGTGAAGGCATCGATCCCGGCTTGTAGGGTTCCGTGCCGCAGATTTCGCCGGCGCCGGTGACGGCATTTCCCGCGCCGGAAGCTAGAATGGACCCATTCTTCGATGGCCCCTGCCACATTTCCTTGAGCGAGGTTCGACCATGCCCTATACGCCAGACCTAGTCCATGAACTGAACACGCTGATCCGCTTCGACCTGGAGACCAGCCAGCAGGGCATCAAGGTGCACAAGACCGCCGATCCGGACGTGATCGCGGCCACCCGCCGGCTTCATGCCAAGGGATTGCTGACGCAGGCCGACGGCGGCTACCTGACGGGATTGGGGCGCGATGCGGCGGAGCACGCGCAGGCCGTGCTGACGATACTTACCTCCAGCGCCAGTTCGTCGACCGTGCTGTTGCGCGACCTGGCCTAGGCTTCGCTAGTCCTCGGCGCCGTCGTTCGCGGCGCCATCCGTCACGGTAGCGCCTTTCAGTTCGCGCAGTTCGCGAAACAGTTCGCGATAGGATCGCGGCGGCTTGCCCAGTTGAGCCTCTTTCAAGGCGTTGCGCCGCAACTGGCGCAAATGCTGCACATCGGCACCGGGATAATCGCGGGCCAGTTCGCTGAAGGCCGATTCGTCTTCCATCAGCCGTGTGCGCAAGCGCTCCAACTGGTGCTGGCGAATGTTGGCCGCCTCCGAAACACCGTTGATTTCGTCCATCGCCGCGCGCAGCGGTTCGGAATCGACATCGCGCATGATCTTGCCGATGTACTGCATCTGGCGGCGGCGGGCTTCGTGCTTGGTGATGCGCTGCGCTTCCAGCAATGCGTCGCGCAAGCGCTCAGGCATCTCGATCTTCGCCAGGCGCTCCTTCGACAGCGCCACCAGTTCCGCGCCCAGATCCTGCAAGGCGGTCATCTCGCGCTTCAACTGCGACTTGCTGGGGCCGGAGTACTGCGGTTCGTCGTCGTAATACGTATCTTCCACGGTCGTTTCCCCGGCGCTTGCGAAGGGGAAGGTATCCCCGCTGGGATATGATTATAACTTCGCCAAATGAAGGGTTCCCGCATGTCACAGGCTTTTGCACACACTCAGGAGGCGCTGCGCGCGTTGGCGCAGGATGTCCTCGACTATGCGGCAAGCCGCGGTGCGACGGCCTGCGAGGTCGACGTTTCGGAAGGGTCCGGCCAATCGGTCAGCGTGCGGCGCCAGGAAGTTGAAACCATCGAGTACAACCGCGACAAGGGGCTCGGCATCTCGGTGTATATCGGCCAGCGTCGCGGTCATGCCAGCAGTTCGGATTTTTCGTCGGCGGCGACCCGCGCCTCGGTCGATGCCGCGCTATCGATCGCCCGCTTCACCGCCGAGGACGACTGCGCCGGGCTGCCCGACGCGAAACTGCTGCAGAAAAAGGCAATGGACCTCGACCTGTTCCACCCATGGAACATTTCCGTGGAAGAGTCGATCGACCTCGCCCGGCGCTGCGAGCAGGCGGCGTTCGATGTCAGCCCGATGGTGAAGAACTCCGAGGGCGCGACGATTTCCGCGCAGCAATCGCATTTCGTTTCCGCCAACAGCCTCGGCTTCATGGGCGGCTTCGCCACCTCGCGCCACTACATCTCCTGCTCGGTGATCGCCGGCGAAGGCGACGACATGCAGCGCGACGACTGGTACGCCACGCGTCGCGACGCCGCCGGCTTCCCCGATGCCGCGCGCATCGGCGACTACGCGGCGCGGCGCGCGCTGGCGCGCCTGGCCTCGCGCAAGCTGAAGACGCGCAAATGCCCGGTGATCTTCGAGGCGCCGCTGGCCGTCGGCCTGATCGGCAGCCTGGTTCACGCTGTTTCCGGTGGCGCGCTATACCGCAAGACCTCCTTTCTGCTCGACAGCCTGGGCAAGCAGTTGTTCCCCGCTTTCGTAGACATCAGCGAACGACCCCACATCCGCGGCGGCTTCGCCTCCTCGCCCTTCGATGACGATGGCGTCGCCACCCGCGATCGCGAGGTGGTGAAGAATGGCGTGCTGCAAGGCTACTTCCTGTCCACCTACTCGGCGCGCAAGCTGGGCATGCAGACCACCGGCAATGCCGGCGGTTCGCACAACCTGCTGGTGCAGTCCGGGCGCCACGACCTCAAGGGGCTGTTGCGCGAAATGGGCACCGGCCTGCTGGTGACCGAACTGCTCGGCCAGGGCGTCAATTACGTCACCGGCGACTACTCGCGCGGCGCCGCCGGCTACTGGGTGGAGCGGGGCGAGATCGCCTACCCGGTAGAGGAAATCACCATCGCCGGCAACCTGCGCGAGATGCTGCGCGGCATCGTCGCCATCGGCAATGACATCGAGCTTCGTGGCTCGAAACAGGTGGGTTCGATCCTGGTCGAGCGCATGACCATCGCCGGCAACTAGAAAGTCGGCGCCGGCGCTACGGCGAAATTTTATTTAGCCAAAGACCGGCTAAGAACGTCCATTGGATGGCGATTCAGAAAGCAGTCCTTCAGCATCCGATAGTATGCGCGCTGGAATCTACTCTATGAAGGGTTTGACCATTCGACTACAGGCGCAGCAAACGCAGGACGTCGCCGAGTCATAGTCAGCGCAGCACGTTCGATGAAGCCATTTCGGAGCAGTACGTCAGCCGCACCTATTTGCTCTTCAAGTGTGCTATCCATCTTACGTTAGGCATCGGAAAATACATCACGCACCATCCCAACGGGATTCAGCGACTCGGCGCGGACAGTGCAATCTGAATATTCAAACATCCGAACTGTATTGTAGTCATCGAACTTCTACAACATCATGTTAGGGAATACCAAGATGGCTTGCTCAAGAGGGGCTGCATCGCCCGATGCACACACGCGGCGCCGGCTGTTCGCCGCATCAGCCGGCTATTGCCAAAACCCGAAGTGTTCAAACGAGCTATTTGTTGACGCGTCCGGGAAGTCAATCCATATCGCCGAGATGGCTCACGTATTTGCGGCGAACGATGACGGTCCTCGGGCCAGGCCAGAATTGAGTGCCGAAGAGCGAGGCGCCTTTGAGAACCTGGTCATGCTTTGCGCGAACTGCCACACGATGGTGGACAAGGCGCCAGAGGCTTACCCGGATAGCACGATGTTGCACTGGAAACGTGAGCATGCGCACAAGCTTCAAGCACTCTTTGGTGCCGTGGAGTTCGACGACCGCGCTCGCGTCCGTAGAGCAGTAGAGCCGTTCCTGTTGGAGAACCATGCGATCTTCAGGCAGTATGGGCCACACATTGAAACAGCATCCAATCCAGAGAGTGGCGCCGCCGAACAATGGAAGCGCAAGATGTTGACTCGTATCCTTCCAAACAGCAGGCGAATACTAGCGATGCTGGACGCCAATCGTCGTTTGCTTAACGCCGATGAGAGAACTACGCTCGAGCAGTTTCGGCAACACATTGACGATTTGGAAGCCTTCCATGTCGAGGATAGCCGCGAGGACGCATCACGCTTTCCTAGCGCATTGGCAACGATCTTGGAGGATTGACGAATGAGCGTGACTGATTGGGTGGCTGAAAGGCTAGTAAAACGCGAAGGCCTTGAGATTGTTGACCGAACACCTGAGGGCTTTCTGGTTGTCGATGCCGGCGGTGACTACACGTTCCCGGTTGCGGTGTTGGGTGTTCAAGATGTGCTTCGACTGCCTGACGTGGAGCCATTGTTTTCCGGTACTACGCAACCGAAGTTTGTAGTAAATGTGCCCTCTAGTGTAGTGTTGCTATCTTGATGGAACTTATATTAATCCCGCTTCTCCAATGCACAATACGTGCAGAGTGGAGAAGTGAATGCGAGTTGCCCCCGAGATCGTGCTGACCAATGAAGAGCATGC
>JBIKLV010000055.1:0-25136 GCA_044359585.1 Sulfuritalea sp.
TCCATTTCTCCACGCGTACAATTTGGCATCGGCGGAATACTCCGTTAATTCTGTCTCGACACCAGTATTAACGCGCCTCACGGCGATTCCGCCGACCTACTCTCGTGAAATATTCGGGTTAGACGTGTGGTTGGTTCAGAAATGCGGCTGGACACAACGAATTTCCATCATGCTACTCCGGTCTTTTCGCTCCAGGGAATCTTCCGGCGTCCTCGCAACGGCAGGTTCACCTCTGACACCGGCCACTCAAATCCCATACCGACGGCATCGTGAATGGCTCCAACCGCTGCATTGGAGCCCGTCAGCCGACGAGATCGGGCGGCGCAGATTCAACGACCGGTTCCGAGAAAACACCGCAAACGAACCTGAAAATTGGAGAAGCGGTGGCTAGGTCCGCTGATGGCCGGTTCCGGCGGTAGCTAAATGTCCGCATATGGGCCACAGAATTTCACTTTTCAATCGGAGCCGAGTAACGCGCAGAAAGCAGATTTGGATGGACAAGGGTAACTTTTCCTCCAAAAGTCTCTCTGCTCAACATGCTGGCGCCTCCACAACTCACGGAGAACGTCATGGAGCACCAAATAGCTAAAGCCATCGCCGACTTCAAGGCACCCGTCGTAGGTGTCGTACTCGTCCTTTTCAGCGACGACTCGCTGAAGGTGGTTCGCATCGAAGAGACGCCTGAGCATAGCGCGTTCAAGGATGAGGTCGAAAGCGCATATGTGGGCGGGCAATTGATGCCGGCTCGCCCATCATCACCATTACGAAACAGGCCACCATACATTAAACAAGCGGACCAGTGGCTTCAGTACCTTGGAGCCACCGTCAGCAAGCGCGGTGGCGATGCTACTTATGCCGGACGCAGCGCCGCCACCTCGTCCCAACTTTCGTATCGAGCTGGTGCATCTCACACGTTGGATGATCGCAGCCACAGTGACAGCAGAGATATTCTCGGTAGCACGCGCGGCAGTGATATTGGAAAAAGGGAGTAGGCGACCTTAACGAAGATAGACTGACACAGTCCGCCGGCGCTAGCCGGGTGCTAGCCCGCAACAACAAAGAAAAAGGCCTCCATCGCTGGAGGCCTTGGTATTACTGGTGCTGTTGGCCGGAATCGAACTGGCGACCTACTGATTACGAATCAGTTGCTCTACCAACTGAGCTACAACAGCGTCCTGAAAGGCCGCGAATTATACCTGCTGGCCGCGACGCGTGGCAACGTGGCGGGCGGCCTCCCGTCGGTGGCGCTTATCCGGCCAGCAGTTCCTTCGGCAAGGGAAAATTGACGTTCTCCTCGACGCCCGAGAGGGTCTCGATGCTGCCGGCACCCAGGGCGCGGAGCCGTTCCACCACGCCGCTGACCAGCACCTCGGGCGCCGATGCGCCCGCCGTAACGCCGATCCGCACCTTACCCGCCAGCCAGGCGCCGTCGATCTGGTCCGCGCCGTCGACCAGGTAGGCCGGGATGCCGCCGATCGCCGCGACCTCGCGCAGGCGGTTGGAGTTGGAGCTGTTCTTCGAGCCGACCACGATCACCACATCTACCTTGCCGGCCATCGCCTTGACCGCATCCTGGCGGTTCTGCGTGGCGTAGCAGATGTCGTCCTTGCGCGGCCCGATGATGTCCGGAAAGCGGGCCGTCAGCGCGTGCACGATCACCCGCGCGTCGTCGACCGACAGGGTGGTTTGCGTAACGTAGGCCAGCGGCGCCGTACCATCAGCGCCGACTTCCAGCGACGCGACGTCATCGACGTTCTCCACCAGGTACATGCGGCCGGTGGCCTGGCCCATGGTGCCTTCCACTTCGGGATGGCCCTTGTGGCCGATCATGACGATCTCGTAGCCCTGCTTGTGCAGGCGCGCCACTTCCAGGTGCACCTTGGTCACCAGCGGGCAGGTGGCGTCGAACACCTTGAGCCCGCGCTTGTCGGCTTCGATGCGCACCGACTGCGGCACGCCGTGGGCGCTGAAAATCACCGTGGCGCCGTCCGGGACTTCGTCGAGGTCTTCGACGAAGACCGCCCCCTTGGCCTTGAGGCCATCGACCACGTAGCGGTTGTGCACCACTTCATGGCGCACGTAGATCGGCGCGCCGAACTTTTCCAGCGCGCGCTCGACGATGGCGATTGCGCGCTCGACGCCGGCACAAAATCCGCGGGGGTTCGCCAAAAGTATCTGCATCATAGTATCCCGATGATTTCGACTTCGAAGCGCACCGGCTTGCCGGCCAGCGGATGGTTGAAATCGACCAGCACCGCCTCCTCGTCGAGTTCGCGCACGATACCGGTAAATTTATCGCCATTCGGTGCGGCGAACTGGATCAGGCCGTGCAGTTCGGGGCTGGAGTCGGGCGGCAGCGCCGTGCGTGCCATGCGCTGGGTCAGTTGCGGATTGTGTGCGCCGAAGGCCTGGTCGGGATCGAGCAGGAACACGTGACGCTCGCCAACATTGACGCCGATCAGGCAGTGCTCCAGCGTCGGCGCCAGTTCGCCGTTGCCTAGCTGCAGCGTCGCCGGCGTCGAATCGAAGGTGCTCACCAGTTCCGTGTCGTCGCCGGTGGCGACACGGTAATGCAGCGTGATCAGGTTGCCGGCGCGTACGGTCTCGGTCATGGGGTGCCCGTTTCAGTTTCCTTGCCGTAGCGGAACTGATGCCAGAGCATCAGAACCACGCCGACGGTGATGGCCGAATCGGCCACGTTGAAGGCCGGCCAATGATAGCCCGCCAGGTGAAAATCGAGGAAGTCGACCACGGCGTCGAAACGCAGGCGGTCAATCACGTTGCCAATCGCGCCGCCCAGGATCAGCGACAGGGAGGTCGGCAGCAAGCGTTCCTGCGCGTGGTGGCGCAGCATGCTCAACAGCCAGGCCGAGATACCCAGCGCGAGGGCAACGAAGAACCACTTCTGCCAACCGCCGGCGCCGGCCAGGAAGCTGAAGGCGGCGCCCGAGTTGTAGACCAGAACGAGGTTGAAGAAAGAGGTCACGCTCAGGCTTTCCATGTAGCGGAAACTCGCCAGCACCCAGGCCTTGCTGGCCTGGTCGAGCAGCACCACGAAAGTCGCCAGCATCAGCCAGCGTGCCAGCCTAGGCAATCTCGCGCGCCTCGCCGGCGCCGAACAGGTTGGACGTGCAGCGTCCGCACAGCTCGGGATGCCCGGCATCGTGGCCAACGTCCTCGCGCCAGTGCCAACAGCGCCCGCACTTGGCGTGGGGGCTGGCCGTCGCCGAAATCGCCGTGTCGCCAGCGCCGACTTTCTCCAAATTTACCTTCGAGCAAATGAAGACGAACTTCAGGTCGTCGCCCAGCGTGGCCAGCAGGTCGTAGGTATCCGGCGCGACGCTCAGGCTGACTTCGGCCTGCAGCGAGGAACCGATCTTGCCGGCCGAGCGCAACTCCTCGAGGGTCCTCGCGACGTCGGCGCGCAGCGCGCGGATCGCCTGCCACCGTGCCACCAGCGCCGACTCTTCGGCCAGTTCCGGCAGTTCGTGCCAGGTGGACAGCATCACGCTGTCGCCCTGCTTCAGCGTGGTCCAGATTTCCTCGGCGGTGAAGCTGAGCACCGGCGCCATGAGGCGCGTCACGGTTTGCAGGATATGCCACAGCGCGCTTTGCGCCGAACGCCGGGCCCGCGAGTTCTCCGCCGCGGTGTACAACCTGTCCTTTAGGATGTCGAGGTAGAAAGCGCCAAGGTCTTCCGAGCAGAAGTTCATCAGGCCCTGCACCACCTTGTGGAACTCGAAGCGCGCGTAGTCTGCCGTGCACTGCGCCTGCAAAGCCCGCGTCAGGGCCAGCGCGTAGCGGTCGGATTCCAGCCATTGCGCGGGCGGCAGCATCTGGGTTGCCGCGTCGAAATCCGCGGTATTGGCGAGCAGGAAACGCAGGGTGTTGCGCAGGCGGCGATATACCTCGACCACGCGCGGCAGGATGGTCTTTTCGTCGATCGACAGTTCGCCCGAGTAATCGGTGCTGGCCACCCACAGGCGCAGGATCTCGGCGCCCAGCGTGTCGGAGATTTTCTGCGGCGCCACCACGTTGCCCTTCGACTTGGACATTTTCATGCCCTTGCCGTCGACCACGAAGCCGTGCGTCAGCAGTGCGTTGTACGGCGCGCGGCCGTCAATCGCGGCGCCGGTCAGCAAGGACGAATGGAACCAGCCGCGATGCTGGTCCGAGCCTTCGAGGTAGAGGTCGGCCGGGTAGGTACTTTCCGCCGCATGCGAGCCGCGCAAGACGGTCTTGTGCGTGGTGCCGGAATCGAACCAGACATCGAGCGTGTCGCGCATCTTGTCGTAGTTCGCTGCATCGGCGCCGAGCAGTTCGGCAGAGTCGAGCTTGAACCAGGCATCGATGCCCTCCTTCTCGATCTTCAGCGCCACGGCTTCGAGCAGTTCCAGCGTGCGCGGGTGCGGCTCGCCGGTCTCCTTGTGCAGGAAGAAGGGAATCGGCACGCCCCAGTTGCGCTGGCGCGAAACGCACCAGTCGGGCCGGTTGGCGATCATCGAATGCAGCCGCGCCTTGCCCCAGTCGGGATAGAAGGTCGTTGCTTCGACGGCGGCCAGCGCCTTGTCGCGCAGGCTGCCGCCCCCCTCGACCGGGATCCGGTTCATGCCGACGAACCATTGCGTCGTCGCGCGGTAGATGATCGGCGTCTTGTGGCGCCAGCAATGCATGTAGCTGTGCGTGATGTCCGCGCTGCCGAACAGTGCGCCGACCTCTGCCAGCTTCTCGATGATCACCGGATTGGCCTTCCAGACGAACATGCCGCCAAAGAAGGGCAGGCTCGCGGCGAACACGCCGTCGCCCTGCACCGGGGTCAGGATCTCGTCGTTGTGCATGCCGTGCTTGCGACACGACTCGAAATCTTCCAGACCATAGGCCGGCGCGCTATGAACGATGCCGGTGCCGGCGTCGAGCGTGACGTAGTCGCCCAGATACACGGGCGAGGCTCGGTCGTAGAGCGGATGGCGGAAGGCCACCTGGGCCAGCGCCGCGCCCTGGCAGGCGCCCAGCACCTCGCCGTCGAGGCCGAAGCGCTGCAGTGCCGCGCCGCGCAATTCGGCAGCGAGGATGATGCAGCCGCGCTCCGTCTTCACCAGCTCGTAGGTGAATTCCGGATGCATGTTGAGCGCCTGGTTGGACGGGATGGTCCACGGCGTGGTGGTCCAGATCACCGTCCAGCAGTCACCCTCGGGCAGCGCCGCGATGCCGAAGGCATGAGCCACGCGTTCGCGCTCGCTGTCGGCCAGGCGAAAGCCGACGTCGATCGCCGGCGACTTCTTGTCCTGGTACTCGACCTCGGCCTCGGCCAGCGCCGAACCGCAGTCGAAACACCAATTCACAGGCTTCAACCCCTTGAACAGGTAGCCGCGGGTGTACAACTCGCCCACCGCACGGATCTCGTCGGCCTCGTTGCGAAATGTCATGGTCAGATAGGGATTGCCCCAGTCGCCGAGCACACCGAGGCGGATGAAGTCCTTCTTCTGCCGCTCGACCTGTTCGGCGGCGAAGCTGCGGCACAACTCGCGCGCCTTGTCGGCCGGCAGGTGCTTGCCGTGGGCCTTTTCGATCTGGTGTTCGATCGGCAGTCCGTGGCAGTCCCAGCCTGGCACATAGGGCGCGTCGAAGCCGGCCAGCGTCTTGGAGCGGACGATGATGTCCTTGAGGATCTTGTTCACCGCATGGCCGATGTGGATGTCGCCATTGGCGTAGGGCGGGCCGTCGTGGAGGACGAAGCTCGGGCGGCCCTTGGCGGCGGCGCGAATCTTCTGGTACAGCTTCTGCTCCTGCCACTGGGCGATCCAGCCCGGTTCCCGCTTGGCGAGGTCGCCGCGCATCGGAAACGCCGTGTCGGGCATGTTGAGGGTCTTGCGGTAATCAGCCATGGGTCTTGCCGTCGTTTAGCTTAAAAAAGGCGCGCACGTCTGCGACGTCGCGGGCGATCTGGGCCTTGAGTGCATCGAGGGAATCGAACTTGGCCTCGCTGCGCAGCTTGTGCAGGAAATTCACGTCGACGTGGCGGCCGTATATGTCGCGGTCGAAATCCAGCAGATGTACTTCCAGCACCGGCTTGAGGCCCTCGGCAATGGTCGGCCGCACGCCGATGTTGGCGGCGCCGGGCAGGGGCTGCGCGTCTATGCCCGAGACGGTCACTGCGAACACGCCGGACAAGGGCAGACGCTTGCGCTTGACCTGGATGTTGGCGGTAGGAAAACCGATGGTGCGGCCGATCTTCTTGCCGTCCATGACGCGGCCGGCGATAACGAAGGCGCGCCCGAGCAGTTCCTCGGCATGCTCGATGTCGCCCGCGGCCAGCGCCTCGCGCACCGCCGAACTGGAAACCCGGATGCCGCCGAGGTCGACCGTGTGCATCGCCTCGACCACGAAACGGTGCTCCTGCCCGGCACGCTGCAGCATCGCGAAATCGCCGCCACGCGCCTTGCCGAAGCGGAAGTCGTCGCCGATGATCAGGTGCCTGACCGACAGGCCCCGCACCAGGATCTGCTCGATGAACTGCTCGCCCGTGAGCGCCGCCAGCTTTCGGTCGAAACGGCAGACATGCACACGATCGACTCCGGCCTCGGCCAGCAGTTCGATCTTGTCGCGCAGGCTGGCCAGGCGAGGCGGCGCCTGGTCCGGCGCGAACAACTCGCGCGGATGCGGCTCGAAGGTCAGCACCGTCGCCGGCAGCGTAAGCTCGCGCGCCTTGGCCGTCAATTCGGCCAGCAGTGCGCGATGGCCGCGATGCACGCCATCGAAATTGCCGATGGTCAGTACCGTGGACGTCGTTGCGCGTCCGGGGACACCGCGAAAAACCAGCATGGGATCGAAGCCGCAGGGAAAGCGGCGAATTATATCAATCCAGCCGCGCCAGCTTGGACTTGGCCAGCGGGGGATTCTTCGCGAAGTAGCGGCGGATGCCGCGCAGGATGGCCTCGGCCATCTGGTCCTGGTAGGCCTCGTCGTTGAGCCGCTTCTCTTCCTCGGGATTGGAGATGAAGGCGGTTTCGATCAGGATCGAGGGGATGTCCGGCGCCTTCAGCACGGCAAAGCCAGCCTGCTCGACGTGGGCCTTGTGCAGGGTGTTGATGCGCCCCAGTTCGCCCAGCACGTCCTTGCCCAGCTTGAGGCTGTCATTGATGGTCGCGGTCTGCGACAGGTCCAGCAGGGTGCGCGCGAGGTAGGGGTCCTTGACGCCGAGGTTGACCCCGCCGACCAGGTCGGCCGAATTCTCCTTGTTAGCAAGCCAACGCGCCGCCGAACTGGAGGCGCCAGTTTCCGAGAGTACGAAGACGCTGGAGCCGCGCGCCGTCGGTTTGATGAAGGCATCGGCATGCACCGAAACGAAGAGGTCGGCCTGCACCCGGCGCGCCTTCTGCACGCGCTGGTTCAGCGGAATGAAATAGTCGCCGTCGCGCGTCAGCACCGAGCGCATGTTGGGCGTGGCATCAATCTTTTCCTTGAGCCGACGTGCCACCGACAGCGTCACGTGCTTTTCGTAGCTGCCACCGCGACCAATCGCACCCGGATCCTCGCCACCGTGTCCGGGATCGAGGACGATGGTGACCATGCGGGCGACATCGGGCTTCTGTTCGGGCTTGTCGGCTTCAACCGGGGCCTTGCCTGCCTGTTTGGGCTCCGGCTTGGGCGCCGATCCGTCGGACTTTTCCAGCAGCGCCATCAGCGGATCGACCGGTTCGGCGGGAAAGAGGTCGAACACCAGCCGGTGGCCGTATTCGCCCACCGGCTTCAGCGCAAATACCTGCGGCTTGACCTCGCCCTTGAGCTCGATCACCACGCGCACCACGCCCGGCTTGTTGCGTCCGGCGCGGATCAGCCTGATGTAGGGATCGGCTTCGATGATCTTGGCCGGCAGCGACTGCAGCACGGAATTGAACTCGATGCCCTCGATGTCCACCACCAGTCGCTCCGGGTCTTTCACCAGCAGGTGGCTGTATGTGATCGGTCGATCATGCTCCAGCGTCACCCGCGTGTAGTCGCGCGCCGGCCAGACGCGCACGGCAAGGATGCTGCCGGCCGCCGTAGCGCCGGCGCCGACTCTTGAAACCAGCAGCGTCAGGCCGGCGGCGGCGAACTTGAGGACCTCACGCCGGCGAGGCATGTGCGTCCCCGATCGGTGGCGGTGGAGATGCCGGCAATGCGGCCCGCCGCGCCCGCAATGGGCGCCAGCTGCAATTCAATTCGCATGTCGGCGGCAGGCAGGTAAGGCGCGGCCCTGTCGGGCCATTCGACCAGACAGATGCCGCTTCCTGAAAAATATTCGTCGAGCCCCGCATCGAGATACTCTTCCGCCTGATTGAATCTATAAAAATCAAAGTGATAGAAGTTTAATCCAGAAAGGGGATGAACTTCAAGCATCGTGTAAGTAGGGCTTTTGACCGGACCGAACTCGCCGGCTGCGCGCAACAGCCCGCGCACGAGCGTCGTCTTGCCGGCGCCGAGGTCGCCTTCCAGCCAGATCACCATGCCAGGCGCGAGATGCGCCGCCAACGCGGCGCCCAGGGCCAGCGTGGCGGCTTCGTCGGGCAGGGCTAACGTAAGATGATCGGCATGCATGAGGTCGATAAGAATCCGGCAGAGCTGAAGGACGACATACGGCGCTGGGGCCACGAACTCGGTTGCGACGCAATTGGTTTTGCCGCGGCGGAACCGCTGGCCGATGCAGAATCCGGCCTAGTTGCATGGCTTACGGCCGGCTGCCATGGCGACATGGATTATATGGCGGCCTACGGGGCAGATGCGGTGCCCGGCAAGGGCAACAAGCGTGTGCTGCCGACAGAGCGGGAGCCTGGCATCCGCAGCATCATCACCGCCCGCATGAATGACCGCCCCGTCGCCGCCGACGCCGTCCCGCCAGCGCCGACTTTTCAGAACGCCTTCTGCCAGTTCGCCGCCAGCCAGGCGCTGGGCGCCTCGCCCTTGCTGGTCAGGTTGAGCGACAGCGAGGCGGTGCCCTCCGCCAGCTTGCCCTCGACGCCCGCGCCGACGCGCAGCCAGTCGCGCTGGTTGGCCGCGCCGGCGAGGTCGAAACCGAACAGGCCGATCACCTCGCCGACCGTTCGCGCGCCGGTCCGTTCCATGCGGTGGACCGCTTCCAGCGTGCCGACCAGGCGCATACCGTTGTCCAGGGGTCGCAGCGCATTCACGCCCGCGCGCAGTTCGGTCGCCTTGTCTGTGCGCGCATCGAAACGGGCCGGAAAGCCGCCGCCGGTTTCGGTGTAGGCGTCAAGCTTCGCCTCGTTGTAGCTCAGGTCGACATACGGTGAGAAGTCGGCGCTGGCGACACGGTATGCCGCGTCCCAGTCCAGCCGCGCGCGCAGGCCCCAAGTGTCCACGCCGGGTTTGCCGGTGGAAGCATCCTCCAAGCCGGCGTTCAGGTAGCCCCGGCGCAGGTCGGTCTTGCCCCAATGGCCGTAGCCACCCAATATTGCCCACAGATTGCCCGCGACCGGAAGCAGCGCCTCGGCCAGCAGATAGTTACCGTCGCTCTTCGCCCGACCGTTGAGCAACAGACCCTGTTTCGCCCAGGTTTGGCCGAGCGAGACATTCAACTGCAGCGGCCCCAGATTGTGACCGAGACCGACTTCAGCTAGGCCCATGTCGCCGGAGCGCGCACCGTGATCGTCGCGACCCCAGTCGCCGGCCAGCCAAACGGCTTTCTGCCCCGGCTCCACGCGTCGGGACAGGGGGCGGCTGTGGGCACCGTTGAGCACCGTTCCGGCGGCGGAAAGCGTCATGTTGCCGCCGGTCGAGGCGGCGCCGAGGCTGGTCTGGACGTCGGCGAGGGTGACGAGGCCGCTGCCGACACTGGCGACACGTGCGATGAAGGCACGATCGTTGGCGAGACTACCCACCACGACGCTGCCGTCGCTGCTGGTGGCGCTGGCGGACGCCGTATTGTCGGTCGGAACCGCCACGCCGGCAGCGCGCAGCCAGCCTTCGACCGACTGCATGCCGTTTGCCTGCGTCCAGCGGAAGGCGCGAGAGACCATATCGCCGGCGATGGTGGCCCGGCCCACCACTACCGAGCCGTCGCCGGAGACACCGACGGCCGATGAAAGCGTCCCGCCCAGAGTGCCCAGATCAACCATGCCGCCACCGCTGGTCCAGCGGAAGCCATGATAGGACGCGTCACCGGCGATGCGGGCCTCGCCCACCACCACCGAGCCGTCGGCGGAGAGGCCCTTGGCATAAGAGTTCATTCCGCCAAGAGTGCCCAGATCGACCATACCACCCGCGCTGGTCCAGCGGAAGGCATGATCAGACGCCTCATCTGCGGTACGGCTTCCACCCACCACCACCGAGCCGTCGGCGGAGACATAGCCGGCAGTAGAAGACCTCCCGCCCAAGGTGCCCAGATCGACCATGCCGCCCCCGCTGGTCCAGCGGAAGGCACGAGTAACCCCAATATCGACGGTGTAAGCATAGCCCACCACCACCGAGCCGTCGGCGGAGACTCCGTTGGCAAGCGAATCCTTCCCGCCCAAGGTGCCCAGATCGACCATGCCGCCGCTGGTCCAGCGGAAGGCGCGAATCGCCGCATTGCCAGCGACCCAGGCAAAGCCCACCACCACCGAGCCGTCGGCGGAGACGCCGGA
This sequence comes from Sulfuritalea sp., assembly GCA_044359585.1. Classification (GTDB taxonomy): domain Bacteria; phylum Pseudomonadota; class Gammaproteobacteria; order Burkholderiales; family Rhodocyclaceae; genus Sulfuritalea. Next base: position 10,620 of record JBIKLV010000055.1, read on the forward strand.
GGCCCCCGAATAGCTCCCGCCCAAAGTGCCCAGGTCGACCATGCCGCCACTGGTCCAGCGGAAAGCGTGGCTGGCCGTATTTCCGGCGGTGTTGGCAGCGCCCACCACCACCAAGCCGTCGGCGGAGATGCCATGGGCTGACGAATCCGTCCCGCCCAGGGTGCCGAGATCGACCATGCCGCCGCTGGTCCAGCGGAAGGCGCGAATCGCCGCATCGCCAGCGGCCCAGGCAAAGCCCACCACCACCGAGCCGTCGGCGGAGACGCCGGAGGCCGACGAATAGCTCCCGCCCAGAGTGCCGATGTCCTCGATTCCGCTTTGCGCACTTGTGGACAAAGGCAGGGCCAGCAGCGGCGTCATGGCGAGCCTTAGCGCGAAAGCGATGCGGCGCGGACAGGACGGGCAGCTTAGGCGCGGACGGGAATCTTCGTTGATGCGGCGGCTCATGTTGTTTTGATTTCTAAGCAAATGGCTTAAGGGGCTTGACCTTAAGCGCACATCAAGTATTGGTCAATCATTTTGCATCGACTGACCACCATTGCCACCGCTGGAGGCGTCCGCGCATCCAAGCGATCACGGAAAGGGAGTCATTCTCCCGCCGCCTGAAGGAGGTGCTCAGGCGAGTCGGCGACGATGGCACCAGTCCGCCGCGCTGTCGCCCGCCCACCAGACAGTGGTGCGGCAACTGGTGAAAGGGTTGAAGCAGCGCGAAGCGGCCGCCTTTGTCAAGGCTGGTCGCTCACTCTGAAGGCCGCAAACGCATCAGGCTCGGCCGACCCTTTACCACCGGTCAAGCCGCACCCCGTACTACTCAGCACCTTGCCCCCGGGGCACCGTCTCGTCAGCGCCGACTTTCACGAAACCGCGCCTGCAAAATTTATCAATAGTCGCTTGAAAGGCTCCACATTTAGCTCTATATTCATAGCTGTTTAAAGGAGATCTCATGGACACTATTTTTGCTGACCGCACCATCAGCATGTCGGAATTCAAGCGCAATCCAGCACAGGTATTGCGCAGCGCGGGGGAAAATCCCGTGGCGGTGCTCAACCACAATCGCCCCGCGTTCTACATGATCACGCCCAGCCTGTTCGAGGCATTGGTCGATGAACTTGGCGATCGGGATTTGCTGGAAATCGCGCGCCGCCGCCTGGCTGGCAAGGATGCCGCCATCGAGGTGGATATTGACCAAATCTGATGTAGAGGCGGCGCGACCGGCCTATCGACTTAAATTCCTCCCCGAAGCGCTTGCCGAATGGCAAGCGCTGGATGGTAGCGTGAAGGAAGTGCTGCGCAAGGCGCTCAAGAAGCGCCTTGCGCAGCCTCATGTGCCGGGAGCGGAACTGCATGGAGACCTGCGCAATTGCTACAAGATCAAGCTGCGCAAACAGGGTTACCGATTGGTCTACTGCGTCGAGGACGAGGTGCTGATCGTCGTGGTACTGGCGGTCGCCAAGCGCGAGGGATTGGCGGTCTACCGGTTCGCCGTCGAACGACGACTGGCCGGCGGCAAATAGTCTGACGCGGCAGTGTCCCTCTTTAACGTGAAACAACAGGATGAGTCGCTGGTGATATCGAGCGCAGCGAGCCAATTAATAGCCTCCCCGCGAGGGGACGGGAGGGGAGGGCCTTCAATTCGCCTTTCGCAGGTTTCATCTTCTGCGGGTGGCTCTCGCCGCCATGAGCGTTAGAGATACACCCTCGTCTTGCGCACCAACCGGCATGCACGCTGTGAAAGAAAGGATTCGCCTCTGGGGCCGCGAGCTCGGCTTCGATGCCATCGGCTTTTCCGGCATCGCGATTGACGGTGCGGGTGAAAACCTGTCGGCATGGCTCACCGCGGGCTGCCATGGCGACATGGATTATATGGCGGCGCATGTCACGGACGCCGGCAACAAGCGCGCACTGCCGACCGAACTGGTGCCCGGCACCCGCAGCATCATCACCGCGCGCATGAATTACCGTAGCGCCAGCGCCGACTCCCGGGCCGTTCTCGCCGACGGCGAACTCGCCTTCGTCTCGCGCTACGCGCTGGGCCGCGACTACCACAAGCTGTTGCGCAGCCGGTTGCAGCAACTCGCCGACCGCATCACCGCCGAGATCGGCAGCTTCGCCTATCGCGCGTTCACCGACTCGGCGCCGGTCTTGGAAGTCGAGCTTGCGCGCAACGGCGGACTGGGCTGGCGAGGCAAGCACACGCTGCTGCTCGATCGCCACGCGGGTTCCTGGTTCTTCCTTGGCGAACTATTCACCGACCTGCCACTGCCACCCGACCCGCCCGTCACCGACCATTGCGGCACCTGCCGCGCCTGCCTCGATGCCTGCCCGACACAAGCCATCGTTGCGCCCTGGCGACTCGATGCACGGCTGTGCGTTTCCTACCTCACGATCGAGCACAAAGGCAGCATTCCCGAAGCGCTGCGCCCGTCGCTGGGCAACCGCATCTACGGCTGCGACGACTGCCAGTTGGCCTGCCCCTGGAACCGTGACGCGCCATTGACGCGCGAAAGCGATTTCGCGCCACGCCACGGCCTCGACCAGACCCGACTGGTCGAGCTCTTCGCCTGGGAGGAATCCGACTTCAATGAACGGCTGGCGGGTTCGCCCATCCGCCGCATCGGCCATGAACGCTGGCTGCGCAACATCGCGGTGGCGCTGGGCAATGCGCCGGGCAGCGAAGAAGTGATCAGTGCGCTGCGCTCACGCGCCGACCACCCATCGGCACTGGTGCGCGAACAGGTGGCCTGGGCACTAAGGCGCCATGGCGCCGCCACGTTTCCCCGGCACCACGGTGTGAACAGCTAGCCCTGCGCGATCGGTCGCGCCGGATCGGCGCACCACTCGCTCCACGATCCGGGATAGAGCTTCGAACCCGACAGGCCGGCCAACTCCATCGCCAACAGGTTATGGCAGGCGGTCACGCCCGATCCGCACTGCTGCACCACCTGCTCCGGCGGGTGGTCGCCCAGCAGCGCGGCGAACTCGGCACGCAATTCGCCGACCGGCTTGAAGAAGCAGCCGTCGTCGTCGAGGTTGTCGAAATAGAAGCGATTCACCGCGCCGGGAATGTGGCCGCCCACCGGATCAAGCGTTTCGTTTTCGCCGCGGAAGCGCTCCGGGCTGCGCGCATCGAGCATCAGCATGCGCGGCGAGCCGAGTTCGGCCAGCACCCGGGCGACGTCGACCGCCATGTCGCGCGGACGCGGCACGAACTGGCGTGGCGCCACCGTCGCTGGATTCGACTCCAGCGCCCGCTTGCTGCGTTTCCAGCCGGCCAGGCCGCCATCGAGCACCGCGACCCGCTCGTGCCCCAGCCAACGCAGCAGCCACCACAGCCGCGACGCGAAGATGCCACCTTCATTGTCGTAGGCCACCACCTGCGTCTCCTGGTCGACACCGCATTCGGACATGCGGCGGGCAAGGGCGTCCGCGTCCGGCAGGGGATGGCGGCCGTTGCTGCCGTTGGTCGGCCCCGACAGGTCATCGTCCAGATGCAGGAACAGCGCGCCGGGAATATGCCCCTGGGCATGGGCCTGGCGCCCGTACTGCGTGTTGCGCAGGTCGTGGCGGCAGTCGAAGACACGCCACTCGGGATGCTCGGCGAGTTCCGCGACGGTGACCAGGTGCCGCGACGCAGCCTCGCTCACGAGTCGGCTTCCGCCAGCCAGGCACGGGCTTCGGCCTCGTCCTCGAATACGGTGACGTCGGCATTGACGAAAAGCTGCGACAACCAGGCGCTCCACGCCACCCACTGGCTATTGGTAATGACCGCGATGCGCCGGAAGTCGCCCGAGTGCTCCTTGGAAAAGCGGATTTCCTCCCATGCCACGTCCAGCGTGAAATCCGCCATGTCGCGCAGATCGACCAGCAGGTCTACCTGCCCCGAGAACTTGATCTCGTGCAACACGAGTTCCTCGAATTCCATGAAATCGGCCAGCGTAAACTCGCCGAACACGGCGAATTCGACGAGATGGCCCTGATGCTGTGTCGTGATCATTTTGATTCTCCTTCTCGCGAAGAATATCAGCGGGGAGCAAAAAGACAATGGCAATCCTGCGACTCTGCGCGAATCCTGCGAAGAACATTGAACCAAAGGCGTGCAAGAAACGACAAGGGCCCGCGAACGGGCCCCTGGATTGCGCAATGCTGGAAGCAGCCGCTTACTTCTTGGCCTTCTTGCCCGACACGGCCAGCTTGAAGCCGGCGCCCGCGCTGAACTTCGGCACGGTGGTGGCGGCGATCTTGATCGCAACGCCGGTCTTCGGATTCTTGCCGGTACGCGCCGCGCGCTTGGCGGACTTGAAGGTGCCGAACCCCACCAGCGTGACGGGGTCGCCCTTCGCTACGGATTTGACGATCGCAGCCATCGCGGCATCGAGCGCCTTGCCTGCGGCAGCCTTGCTAATGTCGGCTCCCTTGGCGGTAATTTCGATCAGTTCAGCCTTGTTCATTCTCTGGTTTCCTCCGGATGTATTGTTGGGGCAGCCCGCCCAAAAAATATTCTAAACCCATTGCCCATGCGCTGTGGAAGGTTTTTCATGCAGATGGCGCAGCGCTGCCCGCAATGATTCCGCCACCCAGGCACACTCGCGATTCGTAGAGCACGAGCGACTGTCCGGGCGTCACCGCCCATTGCGGAGCGGCAAAGAACACCTCGCACCGCTGCGGATCGACACGCTCGACTTCGCAGGCCGCATCGGGCTGCCGATAGCGGGTTTTCGCGGCATAGACCCAATGCGAATGCGGCGCCCGCCCCGACACCCAGGAAAGGTCCATCGCTTCCAGGCTGCCCGCAAGCAACGCCGGATGCTCGTGGCCCTGCACCACCCAAAGGATGTTCCGCTCCATGTCCTTGGCGGCGACGAACCACGGTTCCTCCGGCGCGCCCTTGACACCGCCGATGCCCAGACCTTCGCGCTGGCCCAGCGTGTAGTACATCAGGCCCTCGTGGCCGCCGACAACGCGGTCGGTGCCGAGCACCCGGATTTCACCCGGCTGCTTCGGCAGGTAGCGCGCGAGGAACTCGCGGAAGGGCCTTTCGCCGATGAAGCAGATGCCGGTCGAATCCTTGCGCGCGTGATTGGGCAGGCCCGCTTCCTGCGCGATCCGCCGCACTTCGCGCTTGTACAGGTGACCCACGGGAAACAGCGTCTTCGCCAGTTGCGCCTGGTTCAGCCGGTGCAGGAAATAGCTCTGGTCCTTGTTGCCGTCCTCGCCCTTGAGCAACTGCCACTCGCCGAGGAATTCCCGCACCTGGGCATAGTGGCCGGTGGCGATCTTGTCGGCGCCCAGCGCCAGGGCATGGTCGAGGAAGGCCTTGAACTTGATTTCGGAATTGCACAGCACGTCCGGGTTCGGCGTGCGCCCCGCCTGGTACTCACGCAGGAAATCTGCGAAGACGCGCTCGCGGTATTCCGCGGAAAAATTCACCGCCTCGAAATCGATGCCGATCACGTCGGCGGCGGCGGCGGCATCGACCACATCCTGGTTCGCCGAACAGTACTCGTCGCTGTCGTCACCCTCCCAGTTCTTCATGAACAGGCCGGTGACCTCGTAGCCCTCGCGCTTAAGCATCAGCGCCGCCACCGACGAATCGACGCCGCCGGACAAACCGACGATGATTTTTCCTTTGGAGCCCATGTCAGTCGTAGTGCCGGATAAGTTCGAGGGGGAAGCGCCGGCCGGCGAGCCAGTCGCTGACACACTGCCAGACCAGCGGGCTGCGGTGGCGATCCGCGCTGGCGCGAATCTCGTCCGGCGTCATCCAGACCGCGCGCAGGATGCCTGAGTCCAGCACGCGCCCGGCCTCGTGCGCACCGAGTTCGCCGCAAAACGCGAACCGCAGATAGGTAATGTCGCCTTGCGGTCGCTGCCACTGGTAGACGCCGACCAGCGCCGTCGGCGTGAAGTTCCAGGCCGTTTCCTCGAGGGCTTCGCGCGCGCAGGCCGCCAGCAGGGATTCGCCTTCGTCGAGATGGCCGGCGGGCTGGTTGAAGCGCAGGCCGTCATCGGTTTCTTCCTCGACCAGGAGAAAGTGCCCGTCGCGCTCGACCACGGCGGCGACGGTGACATTGGGTTTCCAGACGCGATTCATGGTCGCATTTTAGCGCCCCTGTTAACGCTCACGACGCCGAGCGCCACCCGCCGAAGATGAAACACGCGAAAGGCAAATTGGTCGCCCGCCCCCTCCCCCTCCTCTCGGGGGGCTACCAGTCGGCGCGCTGCGCGCGTCCATTCCCGGAGGCTTCGAACGAGGTGTTTCACGCTAAAATTGCATCTCAACCAACGCAATGCTGGAGACCCACCATGTCCATGGCCGACCGTGACGGCTTTATCTGGTACGACGGCAAGCTCGTGCCCTGGCGCGATGCCACCACCCACGTGCTGACGCATTCGCTGCATTACGGCCTCGCCGTCTTCGAAGGCGTGCGCGCCTACAAGACCGTCTCCGGCACGGCCATCTTCCGCCTCAAGGAGCACACCGACCGGCTGTTCAATTCGGCGCACATCTACCGCATGCCGATGCCCTACGACAAGCCGACGCTGATCGAGGCGCACAAGGAAGTCGTGCGCAGCAACCAGCTCGAATCCTGCTACCTGCGCCCGATCGCCTTCTACGGCTCGGAGAAAATGGGCGTCAGCCCGCGCGGCGCGGCGACGCACGTGTCGATCGCCGCCTGGCCCTGGGGCGCCTACCTAGGCGAGGAAGGCATGGAGAAGGGCATCCGCGTCAAGACATCGAGCTACTCGCGGCACCACGTCAACGTGAACATGGCCCGCGCCAAGTTTGCCGGCACTTACGCCAATTCGATCCTGGCCAACATGGAAGCCACCGAAGACGGCTACGACGAGGCCCTGCTGCTCGACGTCGATGGCTTCGTCGCCGAAGGCGCTGGCGAGAACCTGTTCGTGATCAAGGACGGCGTGATCTATGAACCCGAGATCGCCTCGGCGCTGATGGGCATCACCCGCAATACCGTCATCACGCTGGCCGCCGAACTCGGCTACCAGGTGATCGCCAGGCGCCTCACGCGCGACGACATCTACATCGCCGACGAAGCCTTCTTTACCGGCACGGCGGCCGAAGTAACGCCGATCCGCGAGCTCGACAATCGCACCATCGGCGCCGGCAGCCGCGGCCCGATCACGACCAAAATCCAGAGCCTGTTTTTCGACGTGGTGAACGGCAAGGTGCCGGCCCACGCAGACTGGCTAAGCTATATCTAACGCGCTTGATAGCAAGAATCACCCGCCGATGATGAAACACGCGAAGTGCGAATTGAAGGCCCCCCACCCCCGTCCCCGCCCCAGGGCGGGGCTACTATCCAGCTCGCTTCGCTCGACCATCACCCTTGGCTTCGAACGACGCATTCACGCTAACCACGCTTGAGGAACCCCATGAGCACTCTCGACGAAACCCAGCGCCAGGTCGCCGTGACCGCCCACGACCTGCCGCTGGCCTGCCCCCGGCCCGGCGCCCCCCTGTGGGCGCGCCATCCCAAGGTCTTCATCGACGTCCTGAAGAGCCCCACGGGCGAGGCGGCCTGCCCTTACTGCGGCACGCAGTACCGCTTCACCGGCGAACGGCCCAAGGGCCACCATTAAGGCCGGCCGCGCCACGCGGTCTGTCCTTCCGGCGTGAAGATACTGGTCGTCGCACCGTCCTGGATCGGTGACACGATCCTCGCCCAGCCACTGCTCGCGCTGCTCAGGCGCAAACATCCGACGGCCCGCATCGAGGTGCTGGCCGCGGCATGGTCGGCGCCGTTGCTGGGGCGCATGTCCGAAGTCGACGCGGTCATCACCAATCCTTTTCGCCACGGCGACTTCAGTTTCGCCGCACGCCGTGCCCTCGGACACCGTCTCGCCAGCGCCGACTTCTCGCATTCCTACGTCTTGCCGAATTCCTGGAAGTCGGCACTGGTGCCCTACTTCGCGCGCATTCCGCGCCGCATCGGTTACCAGGGCGAGTCGCGCTACCTGCTGCTCAATGAGCGCCACCGGCTCGACCCCGCCCGCCATCCGCAACTGGCGCAGCGCTATGCGGCACTGGCCGGCCCCTTGCCGGCGGACCTGCCGCAACCGCGACTGAATTCGACGCCCGAGCAACAGCAGGCGGCGCGCAAGGCGCTGGGCCTGCTCGCCGCTGCCCGGCCTGTGGTGTTCTGCCCGGGCGCCGAGTACGGCCCGGCCAAGCGCTGGCCGGCACGTCACTTCGCAGCGCTGGCCAGACTGGTCGCCACGCCGGAGAATCCCGCATGGCTGGTCGGCTCGGACAAGGATGCCGCCGTCGGCGATGAAATTGCCGCCGGCGCAGGCGGTTCGGCGCTCAACCTGTGCGGGCGCAGCACGCTGGAACAGGCGATCGACCTGATCGCGTCGGCCGACGGCGTGGTGAGCAACGATTCGGGCCTGATGCATGTCGCCGCCGCGCTCGGGCGACCGCTGGTGGCGCTTTACGGATCCTCGTCGCCGACCTACACGCCGCCCCTCTCGCCACGGGCGCGCATCGTCTCGAAGAATCTGTCGTGCAGCCCCTGCTTCAAGCGCGAATGCCCGCTCGGACATTTCGACTGCATGAACGGCATCGCGCCCGAACAGGTCGCGCAAACCCTGCTGGCATTGCGCTGACCATGCCCGGCCAGAAAATATTCGCCAGCCCGCAGGATGTCGAGGCGGCATTCTACGAAGCGCTGGAAAACTCCGATCTGGAAGCCATGATGTCGGTCTGGGCCGAGGACGAAGAAGTGGTCTGCGTGCATCCGGGCGGCCCCCGCCTGGTCGGCTACAGCGAAATCCGCGAGGCCTGGCGACGGGTCTTTTCCGGCGGCGGAAAGCTGCGCGTCCGCCTTTCGCAACAGACCGCGATCAGCACCCCGTTCGCGATGATCAGCACGCTGCTGGAAAGCATCGCCAAGGCCGACAACGAAAGCCAGAGCGCGCCTGTGGCCGCGACCAACGTCTATGTGCGCGGCGCGCTGGGCTGGCGCATGGTGGCGCACCACGCCTCGCCGGTGCCGCCCGCCAGTGTCGGCGACACGCCGCGCATCCTGCATTGAGGCCGTCCGCCGACGCCGCACCCTACCAGGCAGCGGCGTGGCTGGCCGGTTGCCACGCCCAGACCATCTGGCCACTGTTGATCAAGGGACCAGTACCGCGCTATCGACGCGAACGCTGGGAAACGCCGGACGGGGATTTCGTCGACCTCGACTGGATCGACGGCGCGCCCGGCGCACCCTGCGTAGCGCTGTTCCACGGACTCGAAGGCAGCTCACGCAGCCATTACGCGCGGCGCCTGATGCACGCCGTGGCGCAACGCGGATGGCATGGCGTGGTGGTGCATTTTCGCGGCTGCTCGGGCGAGCCCAATCGCCTGCCGCGCGCCTATCACTCCGGGGATTCGGCCGAGATCGACTGGGTCCTGCGCCGCCTGCGCGGCCTGGGTCACCCCGCGCTATTCGCCGCCGGCGTGTCGCTGGGGGGCAATGCCCTGCTGAAATGGCTGGCCGAACAGGGCGCGGCGGCAGCCGATGTGGTCGACGCGGCCGCATCGGTCAGTGCGCCACTTGACCTGGCCGCCGCCAACCTGGAACTTTCTTCGGGGTTCAACCTCGTCTATGCGCGGCATTTCCTGCGTACCCTGATCCCCGCGGCACGAGCCAAGGCGCAGCGGTTTCCCGGCCGCTTCGACCTGCGCCGCGCGGAAGCCGCGCGCACCCTGCGCGACTTCGACGATGCCGTCACCGCGCCACTGCACGGCTTCCTCGGCGCAGACGACTATTACGCGCGCAGCAGCGCCGGTCCGCTGCTCGGCGCCGTACGCACGCCGACGCTGCTGCTGCATGCGGCGAACGACCCATTCCTGCCCCTGTCGGCCATGCCGCGCCTGGACCAACTGCCGGCCGCCCTGACCCTGGAAATCCACCGCCACGGCGGCCATGTCGGCTTCGTACACGATGCCCTGCCGGGCCGCATCGACTGGTTGCCGCAGCGACTGCTGGTGCACTTTTCCGGTCAGCGGCCCGAGTTGCAGCGCATGCGATAATTCACTTCACTTCCTTGCCCAAGCACCCGTCATGCAAACACCTGCTCCCGAGATTTTCAAGGCCTACGACATCCGCGGCATCGTTCGCACCACGCTGACCGCCGATACCGTGCGCCTGATCGGCATGGCCCTGGGCACCGAAGCCGTGTCGCGCGGCCTCAAGGCCATCGTCATCGGCCGTGACGGCCGCCTGTCCGGCCCGGCGCTGGCCGGGGCGCTGGCCGACGGCATCACTCACACCGGTGTAGACGTCATCGACATCGGCCGGGTGCCGACGCCGATGACTTATTTCGCCGCCCACGAACTGGGCACCGGGAGTTGCGTTTCGGTGACCGGCAGCCACAACCCGCCCGAGTACAACGGCCTGAAAATGGTGCTGGGCGGGCAAACGCTTTACGGCGAGATGATCCAGGACCTGCGCCGCCGTATTGCCAGCGCCGACTTTTGCGAGGGCCATGGCCACGTGCATCACGCCAGCGTGCGCCAAGCCTACATCGACCGCATCGTCGGTGACGTCAGGCTGGCGCGGCCGATGAAGATCGTCATCGACTGCGGCAATGGCGTCGCCGGAAGCATCGCGCCCGACCTGTTTCGTCGCATGGGTTGCACGGTAACCCAGCTGTTCTGCGAGGTCGATGGCAATTTCCCGAACCACCATCCCGATCCGTCCAAGCCCGAAAACCTGGTCGACCTGCAGCGTGCCGTGCGTGAAACCGGCGCCGAGCTCGGGCTGGCTTTCGACGGTGACGGCGACCGCCTCGGCGTCGTCACCCGCGACGGCGAGATCATCTACCCCGACCGCCAGCTGATGCTGTTCGCCGCCGACGTGCTGACGCGCAATCCCGGCGCAGAGATCATCTACGACGTGAAGTGTTCGCGCTGGGTCGCGGAATCGATCCGCCACCAGGGCGGCCGACCGCTGATGTGGAACACCGGCCACGCCCTGATCAAGACCAAGCTCAAGGAAACCGGCGCGCCGCTGGCCGGCGAGATGAGCGGCCACATGTTCTTCAAGGAACGCTGGTACGGCTTCGACGACGCGCTCTACACCGGCGCGCGCCTGCTCGAGATCGTCTCGCGCTGGGAAGACTCCAACTGGCCGCTGAAGAACCTGCCCAACGCGATCTCGACGCCGGAACTCAACGTCAAGATGCAGGAAGGCGAACCGCACGCGCTGGTGGCGAAGCTGCGCCAGGGTGGCAAGAAGCTGCTGCCTGGCGCGAAGGAGCTGATCACCATCGATGGCGTACGCGCCGAGTATGCCGATGGCTTCGGCCTGGCCCGCGCCTCGAACACCACGCCGGTGATCGTGCTGCGCTTCGAGGCCGATACCCAGGCGGCGCTGCAACGCATCCAGGACGAATTCCGGTCTGCGTTGAAAACCATCTGGCCGGGGCTGGACACCGGCTTCTGAACCGACTGCGGCGCCCCTTAAGGCGCCGCTGCTATTGAGCCGGGGTCAGTGAACTTAAACCACCGTTCGGACTGAGCCTGTCGAAGCCCCGCTCGCCCTTCGACCGTTTTGCTCACTCACGGCTCACGGCGAACGTTCCAACCGTCGGTCATGGCGCCAAGCGCGCTCGATCGTGGCGCCGATTGGACCATGGTCCACTTGGTCGACCGAGCTAAAACAAGGGGACGTTAACACGTGCTACACTTATTTATGTGTTACACAGCCGAAGGAGCAAATCGTGGCAGCCACCGTCAATTTCACAGGCGCGGTAGATCGTGACCTGCTCAAGCGCGCCAAAGTCGTCGCCGCCAAGACCGACACATCGGTCAATGCGCTGTTCAACGCCGAGCTTCGCCATCTGGTCGAGACCTTCGAGGCCGCCGAGACCGGCGGAAACCAGAATTTCAGGATTCTGCTTGATTTCTCACTGGGGCGACTTGCCGACGATGAGGCCATGCGTGCGCTGGGCATCGACAGTGAGGAAGACATGTTCTTGTTGATGGCACAAGCTCACCTGCCGATGCCGAGGCTGGCGGAGGCCGTCACGCGCCGCATGGTCGATAGCTTGCAAGCGCTGCCGTCCTGAACCGGCGACCTGATGCCGTCGGATATTGCCCTGCTGCCCGATGCCGGGCCGCTGATTACCCTCGCCTACGCCGATGCGCTCGACCTGCTGTTCAAGCCGGGTTGGTCGGTCATGCTGGTCGACATGGTCCTGCACGAAGTCACCCGCAACCAGACGCCGACCAGCGAAAAGTTGGCGCAGTGGGTCAAATCGAACACATTGTCGGTGCGGACCACCAAGACCTTCCAGCACTACCAGCGCACCCTGGCCGCAACGGTCCCACGCAAGTCGAACCTTGGCGAACTGGCAATTCAGGAGGCCATGAATGATTTCGCCCTGGAACAGCCGCCGAAGAAAGGCATCTTTCTGTTCGAGGACCACAAGATTGCCCGCGCCGGCTTTCTCGTGCCGGACAACTGCCGCAAGGTCAGCACGCGAGCGTTCCTGATCTTCCTCGAACAAAAAGGCTGGCTTGAGTCGGCAACCGGGATCGAACGCAAAGCCTTGCAGGCCGGACGCAGCTTTTCCAGCCTACGGTTTCCTCCCGCGTAATCCTGGCCCGAAGGCCGGCACAATAATTCGTTCGACCAGCCGCCGTGTCGCCAGCGACCGAAGGAAGTCCCTGTGGGGCGCCGACTCTTACAGCTTGGCTTCGACCCAGGCCCTGACCGAGGCCAGCGCCGTCGGCAAGGCGGCAGGCTGGGTGCCGCCAGCCTGCGCCATGTCCGGCCGCCCACCGCCCTTGCCGCCGACCTGCTGCGCGACGAAGTTGACCAGTTCGCCGGCCTTGAGCTTGCCCGTCAGGTCCGCGGTGACGCCGGCGATCAGGCTTACCCTGCCGTCGGCGCTGCTGCCCAAAACGATGGCCGCGCTCTTCAGCTTGTCCTTCAACTTGTCCAGCGTTTCGCGCAACGCCGTGGCGTCGGCGCCTTCGAGAGTTGCCGCGAGCACCTTGATTCCCTTGACCTCGACGGCCTGACTCAGCAGGTCATCGCCCTGCGAGGCAGCAAGCTTCGACTTCAAACGTGCGAGTTCCTTTTCCAGCGCCTTGACGTGGTCCTGAATCTGCGCCACGCGCGCCGCAGCTTCCGCCGGCTGCGCCTTCAACTCGGCGGCGACGGCATCGAGCAGCGCCTGTTGCCGCTGCACGCTGGCCAGTGCCACGTCGCCGCAGACCGCCTCGATGCGCCGCACGCCGGCGGCGACGCCGGCCTCCATGACGATCTTGAACAGGCCGATGTCGCCGCTGCGGGCAACATGGGTGCCGCCGCACAGCTCGCAGGAGGAGCCGATGTCGAGCACGCGCACTTCGTCGCCGTACTTTTCGCCGAACAGCATCATGGCGCCGGTCTTCTGCGCCTCCTCGATCGGCATCACGCGCGAGCGGGTCGCCGCGTTTGTGATGATTTCGTCATTGACGATGCGCTCGATGCGAGTGATTTCTTCCGCCGTGACCGGTTGCGCATGGGCGAAGTCGAAGCGGGTCTTGTCGGGATCGACCTGCGAACCCTTCTGCTGCACGTGCGGGCCGAGCACTTCGCGCAGCGCCTTGTGCATCAGATGGGTCGCCGAATGGTGGCGCACCGTGCGGGCGCGCGCCGGGGTATCGACTTTCGCCGTGACGCCGCCGCCGACTTTCAATGTTCCGGTGCGCACCACGCCGTGGTGGCCGAAGACGCTGGCCTGGATCTTCTGCGTGTCTTCCACGGCGAAGATGCCGTGGCTGGAACGCAGTTCGCCGACATCGCCGACCTGGCCGCCGGATTCGGCATAGAAGGGCGTGTCGTCTAGCACCACGACGCCCATTTCGCCTTCGACCAGTTCGTTCACCGCCGTGCCCTCGCGGTACAGGGCGAGGATGTTGCCGCGCGCCTCAAGGCCTTCATAGCCGTGGAAGCGGGTGGCCGGGCCTTCGTAATCAAGGTTGGTCGCCATCTTGAACTTGCCGGCGGCGCGGGCCTGTTCCTTCTGTCGCGTCATCGCCGCGTCGAAGGCGGCGCTGTCCACACCCACCTGCCGTTCGCGGCAGATGTCGGCTGTCAGGTCCAGCGGGAAGCCGTAGGTGTCGTGCAGCTTGAATGCGGTCTCGCCGTTGAATACAGCGATGCCGGCCTTGTCCATCGCTTCCAGTTCGGCTTCGAGTATCGCCATGCCGTGCTCGATGGTGGTGAAGAAGCGGTCTTCCTCCAGCTTGAGGATGTCCATCACGCGAGTCTTGCCGCTGACCAGTTCCGGGTAGGCGGCGCCCATTTCGGCGACCAGGTCGGGCACCATCTTGTGGAAGAAGGCGCTGCGCGCGCCGAGCTTCCAGCCGTGGCGGATGGCGCGACGGATGATGCGGCGCAGGACGTAGCCGCGTCCCTCGTTGCCCGGGATGACGCCGTCGGCGATGAGGAAGGAGCAGGCGCGGATGTGGTCGGCCAGCACGCGCAGCGAAGGGCTGTCCATGTCGGCGTC
>JBIKLV010000141.1:0-7145 GCA_044359585.1 Sulfuritalea sp.
CTCGTCGCCGCTGAACATCACCAACGGCCCGAAGGGCATCAACCTGATCGACCCCTTCCGCATCGGCGACTTCAGCTTCTCGGCAAACTCCGGTGCGCTCAGCGGCCCGATCAAGTACTACTATTTCCTTCTTCTGGTACTGCTCGCCGTAATCGTCATCAACCGGCGGCTACAGGATTCGCGCATCGGCCGCGCCTGGGTAGCGATCCGCGAAGACGAAATCGCCGCCAAGGCCGCCGGCATCAACACGCGCAACATCAAGCTGCTGGCCTTCGCCATGGGTGCGTCGTTTGGCGGCATCGCCGGCGGCATGTTCGCCGCGATCCAGGGCTTCGTCAGTCCGGAGAGCTTCATCCTCAACGAATCGATCATGATCCTGGCCATGGTGGTGCTGGGTGGCATGGGCAACATCTGGGGCGTGATCGCCGGCGCCGTGCTGCTCTCCTTCATGCCCGAGCTGTTGCGCTATACCGTCGAGCCGGCGCAGAAGATGCTGTTCGGCAAAATGCTGGTCGATCCCGAAGTACTGCGTATGCTGATCTTCGGCTTCGCCCTGGTGCTGACCATGCGCTTCCGTCCCGCCGGCCTGTGGCCGGAGACGCGGCACAAGCGCGAACTCGACGCGGACCGCAAATGACTGGCGTGCTTCTTGAAGCCCGTAACATCGGCAAGAAATTCGGCGGAGTACAGGCGCTGAAGGATGTCTCGCTGACCATCCGTCGCGGCGAAATCTACGGCCTGATCGGGCCCAACGGCGCCGGCAAGACCACGCTGTTCAACGTGTTCACCGGGCTCTATCCGCGCGACGGCGGCGAGGTCCTGTTCGCCGGGAAGCCGCTGACGCTGGAAAGCCCGCACACCGTGGCCGCCGCAGGCATCGCCCGCACCTTCCAGAACATCCGCCTATTCGGCAACATGACGGCGCGCGAAAACGTCATGGTCGGCCGCCATGTACGCACCAAGGCCGGGGTCTTCGGGGCGATCCTGCGCACCCGCGCCGAGCGCCAGGAAGAAGCCGCCATTCGCCGCCGTGCCGACGAACTGCTGCATTACGTCGGCATCGCCGACCGCGCCGACGCCCTGGCGCGCAACCTTTCCTACGGCGACCAACGCCGGCTCGAGATCGCCCGCGCGCTCGCCACCGACCCGCAACTGCTGGCGCTGGACGAGCCTGCCGCCGGCATGAACGCCACCGAGACGGTCGGCCTGCGCCAGCTCATCGAAGGCCTGCGCCGCGATGGCCTGACCGTGCTGCTGATCGAGCACGACGTCAAGCTGGTGATGGGCCTGTGCGACCGCGTTGCCGTGCTGGAGTACGGCGAGAAAATCGCCGAGGACGTTCCCGAGGTGGTGCGCAGCAATCCCAAAGTCATCGAGGCCTATCTTGGCACGAGCGCTCATTGAGGCCCTGAATCTCTCGATCCACTACGGCGGCATCGCGGCCGTCAAAGGGGTGTCTTTCGCAGTCGAGGAAGGCGAGATGGTCTGCCTGATCGGCGCCAACGGCGCCGGCAAGACTTCGACGCTGAAAGCCCTGGCGCGGATGATCCCGGCGCAAGGCGAAATCCATTACGGCGCCGGGCGCATCGATGGTGTGGCACCGCACGAACTGATCGGCAAAGGCCTCGCCCTGGTACCCGAAGGGCGCGGCATCTTCGCTCGCCTCACCGTGGCGGAGAACCTTGCCATGGGCGCCTATCACCGCGACGACAAGGCCGGCATTGGCGCCGATCTGGAGCGCATCCATGCCCTGCTGCCACGCCTGAAGGAGCGCAGCGCACAGGTCGCCGGCACGCTCTCCGGTGGCGAGCAGCAGATGCTGGCCATTGGCCGCGCCCTGATGGGCCGCCCCAGGCTGCTGCTGCTCGACGAGCCCTCGATGGGCCTGGCGCCGCTGATGGTGGAGAAGGTCTTCGAAGTTATTCGCGCCGTCGCTGCCGAAGGCGTGACCGTTTTGCTGGTGGAGCAGAACGCGAAGCTCGCACTTGAACTCTGCTCGCGCGGCTATGTCATGGAAAGCGGCGCGATCACGGTGGCCGACACCTCGGCCAATCTGCTGGCCGATCCACGGGTGCGGGCGGCCTATCTTGGCGAATGATCGCCGTACCGTCATCCGCAGCGGCAAAGAGAGCGTACTTTGCTCGACCGCCTTGCTGCGCAGAGGGTTCATCAGCGCCGTCCCAGGGGATACCGCTCCGCCTAACTTTCAGCCGGCGGCATAGGTAAACGAATCGGCGAAGAATTCCTCGGCCGGCAGGCCGGCGGCGGCGAAGTCGGCGCGCGCCGCGTCGATCATCGCCGGCGCGCCGCAGGCATAGACCTGGTAGGCGGCAAGCTCGGGATGGTCTTCCAGTACGGCACGGTGCACGAAGCCGGTGCGCCCCGTCCAGGCGTCGGCTGGCGTTGCATCCGAGAGCACCGGCAGGTAGCGGATGTGCGCGTGTTCGCGCGCCCATGCCAGGGGTAGTTCCGGCAGATAGAGGCCCGCGCGGTCGCGCGCACCCCAATAGATTTCCATCGGGCGCTGCAGCTTCTGGTGGATCGCATGCTCGACCAGCGACTTGATCGGCGCGAAGCCGGTACCGCCGGCCACCAGGATCATCGGCTTGGCCGATTCCTCGCGCAGGAAGAAGCTGCCGTAGGGGCCCTGGAAGCGCAGGATGTCCTTTTCCTTCATGGCGCCGAATATATGCCCGGTAAATTCGCCGCCCGGCACGTGGCGGATATGCAACTGGAGGAATCCGTCGTCATGCGGGGCATTGGCAATCGAGAAGGCGCGACGCTTACCGTCCTTGAGCAGGAATTCGATGTACTGGCCGGCGAGGAATTGCAGCCGTTCGTTAGCGGGGAGCTTGAGGCTGAGCACGATCACGTCATCGGCGACGCGATCGAGCGCCTGCACTCGGCAGGGCAGGATCTTCACCGGGATGTCGCGCGCCGTACCCACCTCGCGAACTTCCAGCACCAGATCGGACAGCGGCTTGGCACAGCAGAACAGCGTCATCCCGGCGGCGCGGTCGGAAGTCGGCAGAGCAGTGTCCTGTGCCTGGCCGTGGTCGACCAACCCCTCCAGCACCTTGCCCTTGCAGGCGCCGCAGGCACCGTTGCGGCAACCGTAGGGCAGGGTCAGGCCGGCATCGAGCGCGGCCTGCAGTACGCTGTCACTGCCGTCGGATTCGAAGCTGTGCCCGCTGGGCTGGAGCGTGATGCGAAAGCTGGCTGCTGAGGTGACAACTGAGGCCATGCGATAATCTTCCGATGCGTAGATTGCTGATAATCGGCTGCGGTGACGTGATGCGCCGCACGCTGCCACTGCTTGTGCGCCGCTGGCGGGTAACGGCACTGGTGCGCCGCCGCGACCCCGCGCTCGCCGCACTGGGCGTAACGCAGATCGAAGGCGACCTCGACCATCCCGAAACCCTGAAGCGGCTGTCCGGCATTTCCGATGCCGTTATCCACAGCGCGCCACCTCCTGCGGAAGGCAAGGGCGACCCGCGTACCGGCCGTTTGCTTGCCCTGCTGCAACGCGGAAAAAGTCTACCACGCCGGCTGATCTACATCAGCACCAGCGGCGTCTATGGCGATTGCGGCGGCGCCCGGGTCGATGAAACCCGCGCGGTTGCGGCAAAGTCGGCGCGGGCGGCACGGCGGGTCGACGCCGAGCGCCGCCTGCGCCGCTTCGGGCGCCGCGTCGGCAGCCTGTGCCGCGTCAGCATCCTGCGCGCACCGGGCATCTACGCCAGCGACCGCCTGCCCCTGGAACGCCTGCATCGCGGCTTGCCGCTGATGCTCCACGCCGAAGACAGCCACACCAACCACATCCACGCCGACGACCTCGGCCGCGCCTGCATCGCGGCGCTGTCGCACGGCGGCAGCAATCGTGTCTACAACATCAATGACGATTCGGCGCTGGCCATGGGTGAATGGTTCGACCTGCTGGCCGACCGCTTCGGCCTTCCGCGCGCGCCACGCCTGCCACGCGAGGAAGTCAGGCGCACCGTACCCGCAATGCAATGGTCATTCATGAGCGAGTCGCGCCGGCTCGACAACACGCGGATGAAGCGCGAACTTCGCCTGCACCTGAACTTTCCGACGGTCGCCGCCGGCATTGCCGCGGCACAGGAGATCACATGCTCTGGGTAAAGGCCTTTCACATCCTGTTTGTCACCAGCTGGTTCGCCGGCCTTTTCTACCTGCCGCGCATTTTCGTGAACCTCGCCATGGTGCCAGCGGAAAGCAGCGCCGAACGTGATCGCCTGCTGCTTATGGCGGGCAAGCTGTTCCGCTTCATGACGCCGCTGGGCGTGATCGCCGTCGGCCTCGGGCTCTGGCTCTGGTTCGGCTACGGCTTCACCGGCGGCTGGCTGCATGCCAAGACCGCACTGGTGATCGGCCTGATCGCCTACCACGCCTGGTGCGGCATGCTGCTGGCCGAATTCCGTGACGGCAGTTCGACGAAGAGCCATGTCTGGTTCCGCTTCTTCAATGAAATTCCCGTGCTGGCCTTGGCCGCAGTCTGCATTCTGGCGGTGGTGAAGCCCTTTTGAGACTGCGTTTGCTGTTGCTGGGCTAGGCTATGCTTAAGCGCCGAATTACCAGCGCCGAATTTCAGGTTTTTCGTTACGTGAGCTTGCCGGGACTCGCCCCGGCGGGCGAGGTACTTTCTTGTTACACGACAAGAAAGTGCCCAAAGAAACGTGCCCCGCCTCCCCGGCCCTGCGGGCTGCCCTTACTGCGAAAGGCCCGCCGGGCCGGTCGCTAAACTAGCCGGCCAAAAAGCGGCCGGCGTCGGACAACGCGACCAGACTGCTCCCGGCGAACCTTCCTCGCTCGGCGGGTCAGAGGGGAAGGAAAACCGTCACGCTTGGCGATGGCTTCAGTAAGGTAGCTCCTTCCGGCCAACTGCGGGCATTCGATTTTCTTTGCAAATGGCCATTGGAGCGGCAACTCTAGTCATAAAGCGGAAGTACCGGGGCGCCAGAATGCATATAGCGCTATCACTTTCGAAATAACTTTTCAAAAAAAAACCGCTTGATCCATAATTTAATCGCCTCTTGCCTTATCAGGGATTGGTTGGGCTGATTTTCCCATCTCTGGGCCAGGGTGCCCGTAGATGGTTTCTGGAAAATCGAAAATGCGATCTCCTTATTGGACTGGGACGTTTGAGTTGCACCCTTCCCACCTTCGCCCGATGCGCCGTGTCGGTGGCTTAATACTGTTGCTTGCGCTCATTCAACTACTTGCCTGGATGACGCCGCCGCAGTTTGACGCGGGTGGGATTCGTGGTTACCTGCCGCTACATACCCTGTTTGAAATCGCGTCCATCGTCGTTTCCATGATGGTCTTCACGGTTGGTTGGAACGCGCATAGCCGCCTATTGCCAGGGAGCATTGCACTGCTGGCATGCATGTTTTTTGCGATTGGCTGGCTGGATTTCTTCCATACCGTTTCGTATCAGGGCATGCCTGATTTCTACACACCGAACAATGCCGACAAGCAGCTCAACTATTGGCTTGCTTCGCGCCTGTTGTCTGCAATTGCCTTATTTGTCGTCGCCATCAGACCTTGGCAACCGTTCGCCTCGACCCGGTCACGCTACCTTTTGATGGCGGTGTTGGTTAGTTTGACGCTTTTGATCAATTGGCTTGTGCTATTTCATCAGGGAGCCCTGCCGCGTACCTTCATTGACGGACAGGGTCTGACACCATTCAAGAAGAACCTGGAGTATCTATCCATCGCGCTCAATGTCTTCACAGCGCTGCTGCTCTGGAACAAGATGCGCCAGCCGCAGTCGTTCAATGCCCCCCTGTTGTTTGGCGCGGTCTGTGTCATGGGGATGGGGGAGTTCTTCTTTACGCTTTACACCACCATGACCGGTGGCTATAACGTGCTGGGGCACATTTACAAGGTGATTTCCTACCTGTTGATCTATCGCGCCATCGTCATCGAAGCGATCGAAGAGCCCTATAAGCAACTGGCTGAGGCACAGCACGAGTTGAAAGCTGAAGCTGCTTTGCGCACCAACGCGCTCTCGATTGCTGACGCAGCCAATGAGGCGCTTAAGCTCAACGAGAGCCGTTTCAAGTCGCTGCTGACGCTGAGGCAAAGCGCCGCCAATATGCGCGAGCGCGAACTGCTGCAATTGGGCCTCGAGGAAGCCCAGCGCCTCACCCAAAGTGAAGTCGCTTATCTGCACTACATCAACGACGATCAGGAAACCATCGAACTGGTCACGTGGAGCGCCACTACGCTGAAACACTGCACGGCGGCCCACGACAGCCATTACCCCGTAGCTCAGGCCGGCATCTGGGCGGATACGGTGCGTTTCAAGCAACCGGTCATCCATAACGATTATCAACACATGGAAGGACGCGCCGGCTATCCGGAAGGACATTTTCCGCTAACGCGACATCTCGGCGTCCCCGTTCTGGAAGGCTCGCAGGTCCGCATGGTGATGGGCATTGGGAATAAGTCCGCACCTTACGACGACACTGATGTGCTGCAAGTGCAATTGATTGGCGACAACCTGTGGATGATGGTCAAGTTGCAACGCACCATGCTGGCGCTCGAACAAGCCCGCGACCAAGCCGAAGCCGCCAGCCGGGCCAAAAGCCAGTTCCTCGCCAACATGTCCCATGAACTACGCACTCCCATGAATGCCATCATGGGCATGACCAGTCTGGCGCTGCGCCGGGCGAATGAACCGCAACTGGTGGATAAGCTGACCAAGATCGACAACGCCTCCCATCATCTGCTTTCCGTCATCAATGACATCTTGGACATCTCCAAGATCGAGGCCGAGCGTCTCACGCTGGAGCGGGTCAGCTTCAAGTTCGGTCCGGTGCTGGAGAACCTAGTGAGCATGGTTGGTCAGCGGGCTGCGGAAAAAGGTTTGGAGCTGTCCATCGATTTGCCACCTGAAATTGCCCGCTTGTCGCTCTTGGGCGATCCTCTGCGTCTGGGGCAAATCCTGCTCAATCTGACGGGGAATGGCGTCAAGTTCACTGCGCAAGGTGCCATTACCCTGCGCATCAAGAAGCTCGAAGAAAGTCCGGATGACGTACTGTTGCGCTGCGAAGTGCAGGATTCCGGCATCGGCATCAGCCCGGAGGAACAGCAACGCCTGTTCGTTGCGTTCGAGCAGG
>JBIKLV010000142.1:0-7132 GCA_044359585.1 Sulfuritalea sp.
CCTATCCCGGCACGCCGGCCACCGAGATCATCGAATCGCTGGCGCGCTACCCGGACCTGTACGCCGAATGGTCGGTGAACGAAAAAGTCTCGATGGAAGTCGCACTGGGCGCCTCGATGACCGGCGCACGGGCCTTCTGCGCCATGAAGCATGTCGGCCTCAACGTCGCCAGCGACTGCCTGATGACCATGACCATCACCGGCGCCTATGGCGGCCTGGTGATCGCCGTGGCCGACGACGTCGGCATGTCTTCCTCGCAGAACGAGCAGGATTCGCGCTTCTGGGGCCGCTTCGCGCACATCCCGGTGCTGGAACCGGCCGATTCGCAGGAAGCCTACGAGATGACCAAGTTCGCCTTCGGCTTCTCCGAGCAATATGAAACGCCGGTGCTGCTGCGCCTCACCACGCGCATTTGCCACGTCAAGGGCCTGGTGGTCGTCGGCGAGCGCGAGGCGCACGAACCGGCCGGCTTCATCAAGAATCCGCAGCGCTGGGTGATGGTGCCGGCCCACGCCAAGGCACGCCTTCCCGCCCTGTTTCAGCGCGACGAAACCTTGCGTGCCGTGTCGGAAACGTCGCCGCTGAATGTGCTGGAAGCGGGCACGGATCGCAGCGTCGGCTTCGTGACCTCCGGCCCGGCCTACATGCACGTCAAGGAAGCTTTCCCCGATGCGCCGGTGCTGAAACTGGGCCTCTCCTACCCATGGCCGCCGGAAAAAGTTCGCGAACTGGCGGCGCTGTGCGACAAGCTGGTGGTGGTCGAGGAAACCGAGAAGCTGCTGGAAACCGAACTCAAGGCCGCCGGCATCACCTGCCACGGCAAGGATTTTCTGCCCAGCATCGGCGAACTTTCGCCGCAGGTGCTGCACCCGGCGGTGGATCGCCTGCTCGGCAAGCCGGTGCCGCCGCCCGCCCCCGCCGCCGCGCCGCCCAAAGTCTTCCCGCGGCCACCGACGCTGTGCGCCTCCTGCCCGCACATGGGCATGTACTACACGCTGTCGCAGATCAAGAACATCATCGTCACCGGCGACATCGGCTGCTACACGCTGGGCGCCGGCCACCCGTGGAACGCGCTGGACACCACGATCTGCATGGGCGCCACCATGGGCGTGGCGCTGGGCATCGACAAGGGCAGAGGCAGCGTCGACAAGAACAAGCGGATCCTCGCCGTGATCGGCGATTCGACCTTCATGCACATGGGCATGCAGGGTCTGCTCGACATCACCTACAACCACGGCAACGTCACCGTGCTGCTGCTGGACAACAACACCACCGGCATGACCGGCGGCCAGGCCACGCCGGCCTCGGGCAAGGACATCCACGGCAAGGAAGCGCCGAAGGTCGACCTGTTCAAGATCGTCGAGGCGCTGGGCGTGCCCAACGAACGCATCAAGATCGTCGATCCCTACGAACTTCCGGTGCTGTTCAAGACCGTGCGCGAGGAGATCAAGATCGAAGGCCCCTCGGTCATCATCGCGCGCCGGCCCTGCGTGCTGATCGACGAGTTCAAGGCCTTCCGGCCCTACCTGGTCGAAGAGGACAAGTGCACCGGCTGCGGCAACTGCGTCGAGGTTGGCTGCCCGGCGATCCATGTCACGCATCGCGACAAGGTGATCAAGCCCTCGGGCAAGGAAGTCGATCTGGCCTTCGTCACCATCGACAGCCAGGCCTGCACCGGCTGCGGCCTTTGCGTACAACCCTGCGCGCCGGATGCGATCCAGCATGTGCCGCGCCGCGACATCCCGATCCACATCGTGAAAACATGAACCGCTACTTGCATACGGCGACGACTGCAGCGCCGACGATGAAAGCTTGCAAAGGCGAATTGAACGCCCCCCACCCCCGTCCCCGCCCCAGGGCGGGGCTACTAGTCGGCGCGCGGTGCGCGTCTATCACGGGGAACTTCGAACAAGGTATTTCGCGCGAACCATGAGCCAGAACGACATCACCAACATCCTCGTCTGCGGTATCGGCGGCCAGGGTGTCATGACGGCCACCGAGATCCTCGCCGAAGCGGCCATCGCGGAAGGCCACGACGTGAAGAAGACCGAAGTCGCCGGCATGGCCCAGCGCGGTGGCGTCGTCACCTCGCACCTGCGCTTCGGCCCCAAGGTGCTCTCGCCGCAGATCGAGCCGGGCACGGTGCAGGTGCTGCTCGGCTTCGAGGGCGCAGAAGCCCTGCGCTGGTCGCACTACCTGCGCCCGGAAGGCCTGGCGCTGGTGAACAATGCCAAGCTGGTGCCTCCCGTAGTCGAGCTCGGCCTCTTCGACTACCCCGAAGACCCCACCGGGCAGATGCGCGCCGCCGGCCACCGCGTGGTGTCCTTCGACGCCATGTCGATCGCGCGCGACCTCGGCGAGATTCGCCTCGGCAACACCGTGATGCTGGGCGCCATCGCCGACTACCTGCCGTTTTCGCCGGACGTGCTGCTGGCCTGCATCGACAAGCGCTTCGCGCGCAAGGGCGAAAAAGTCGTCGAAGCCAATCGCCAGGCCTTTGCCGCCGGGCGCGACGCCGTGGCGAAACAACTCGCCACGACTCCTGCTTGAACTAAAACGGAACACCTCATGACTGCACGAATCATCGACGGAAATGCCCTTTCCGCGGAAGTCCGCGGCCAACTCGCCGCACGCGCCGCCGCCTTGACGGCCAAGGGCGTCACGCCCTGCCTCGCCGTGATCCTGGTCGGCGAAGACCCGGCCTCCGCCGTCTACGTGCGCAACAAGGTCGCCGCCTGCGAGAAGGCCGGCATGCGCTCGCTGCGCGACGTCTATGCGCCCGACGTCGATCCCGCCGTGGTGTTCAAGCGCATCGCCGAACTCAACGCCGACCCCACGGTGCATGGCATCCTGGTGCAGTTGCCGCTGCCCAAGCACTTCGATTCCGAAGCCGTACTCGAGTCGATCTCGCCGGAAAAGGACGTCGACGGTTTCCATGCCGAGAACGTCGGTGCCCTGATGCAGGGCAACCCGCGCTTCATTCCCTGCACGCCCTACGGCGTGATGAAAATGCTCGAGAGCGCGAACGTGCCGCTCAAGGGTGCCGAAGTCGTCATCGTCGGCCGTAGCAACATCGTCGGCAAGCCGATGGCCATGCTGCTGCTGGCCCAGAGCTGCACCGTCACGATCTGCCATTCGCAGTCCAAGGACCTGGCCTTCCATACCAAACGCGCCGACATCCTGGTCGCCGCCGTGGGCCGCGCGAAGATGATTACCGGTGACATGATCAAGCCCGGCGCGACGGTGATCGACGTCGGCATCAACCGCACTGCCGAAGGCAAGCTCTGCGGCGACGTCGATTTCGAATCCGCCAAGGAAGTGGCCGGTGCCATCACCCCGGTGCCCGGCGGCGTCGGGCCGATGACCATTACCATGCTGCTGGCGAATACGCTTGAAGCGGCTGAGAGGTGCGTGAAATGAAACCACTGGTCGGCATCGTGATGGGCTCGGAGTCGGACTGGCCGGTGATGCAGGCCGCCGCCGCAATGCTCAAGGAATTCGGCGTGCCCTACGAGGCGCGCGTGGTCTCGGCGCACCGCACGCCCGACCTGCTGTTCGACTATGCGGCGATGGCACAGGAACGCGACCTGCGCGCCATCATCGCCGGTGCCGGCGGCGCCGCGCACCTGCCCGGCATGCTGGCGGCCAAGACCATCGTTCCGGTGCTCGGTGTGCCGGTCCCATCCAAGCACCTCAACGGACTCGACTCGCTGCTCTCCATCGTGCAGATGCCGAAAGGCGTGCCGGTCGCCACCTTCGCCATCGGTGAAGCCGGCGCGGCCAACGCGGCGCTTACCGCGATCGCCATCATCGCCACCGCGAACGACGATTACGGCCGCAGCCTGGCAAAGAAGCTCGAGGATTTCCGTACCCGCCAGAGCGACAAGGTGCTGGCGATGAAGCTGCCGGATCCCAAAGACGCCTGATGGACATCGCGCCGATCCGGGATTTCTTTACCGGGCTGCAGGACCGCATCATCGGCGAACTCGAGGCCGCGGAAGGCAGTCCCTTCCTGCGCGACGCCTGGGACCGGCCGCAGGGCGGCGGCGGCATCTCGCGCCTGATCGAGGACGGCGGGCTGTTCGAGCGCGGCGGCGTCAATTTCTCGCACGTCCTGGGCGAGCAGATGCCCGCCTCGGCCACCGCGCACCGGCCCGAACTGGCGGGGCGGCGCTGGGAGGCGATGGGCGTCTCGCTGGTGCTGCATCCGCGCAATCCCTATTGCCCTACCGCGCACATGAACGTGCGTTTCTTCGTCGCCTATCCCAAGGCGGAATCCGACAGCCCGATCTGGTGGTTCGGCGGTGGCATGGACCTTACGCCCTATTACGGCTTCGCCGAGGACGCGACCCATTTCCACCGCTCCTGCCGCGACGCGCTGGCGCCCTTCGGTACCGACGTCCACGCGCGCTACAAGAAATGGTGCGACGACTACTTCGTCCTCAAGCATCGCAATGAAGCGCGCG
Organism: Sulfuritalea sp.; assembly: GCA_044359585.1. GTDB lineage: Bacteria > Pseudomonadota > Gammaproteobacteria > Burkholderiales > Rhodocyclaceae > Sulfuritalea. The sequence continues at coordinate 4,467 of JBIKLV010000142.1, forward strand.
GCGTCGGCGGCATCTTCTTCGACGACCTCAACGAAGGCGGCATGGGCGGCGAAACGCCCTTCCAGCGCTGCTTCGCGCTGACCCGGGCCGTCGGCGACAGCTTCACCACCGCTTACCTGCCGATCATCGCGCGGCGTCGCGACACCGCCTACGGCGAACGCGAACGCGACTTCCAGGCCTACCGCCGCGGGCGCTATGTCGAATTCAACCTGGTCTGGGACCGCGGCACGCTGTTCGGCCTGCAATCGGGCGGGCGCACCGAATCCATCCTGATGTCGCTGCCGCCCATCGTCAAGTGGCGTTACAGCTGGCAACCCGAGGCGGGCAGCGCCGAAGCCAGGCTCTACAGCGACTTCCTGCCGCCGCGCGACTGGCTCTGAGGCCAGCAGCCAAAACTAAGCCAGCAGCGACTTCAGGATGCGCGCCAATGCCGCCAGCGCGGCGTCGGGCGTCGGATCGAACTGGGCGCGGATGATCGCGCCATCGACCGCCAGCGCCGCGGCGTCGGCCTGCTGCCGGCGCTGCCGAGACGCGGGCAGCACTGCGGCGATCGCATCCGTCATGTCCTGCTTGTGGCGCCGCGTGATGTCGGCGACCTCGGGCAGCGATCCGGCCAGTTCGCCCAGGCTGTTGATGAAGGCGCAGCCGCGAAAGCCTTCGCCGCGAAACCACTCCGCCAATGACGGCACGATCGCCGCGGGCGCGCCGCCGTTACGCTGCAGCGCCTCGACGAACCATGCCATCCAGCGCCGGTGGCGATGGTCGAGGAAGGCGCGCACCAGGTCGTTCTTGCTCGGGAAATGGCGATAGAAGGTGGCCTTGGTGACGCCGGACTCGGCGATCACGCGGTCGATGCCGGTGGCGCGCACGCCGTCGCGATAGAACAGGTCGTGCGCGGTGAGCAGGATGCGCTGGCGCGCGGCGGAATCTCGGACGGGCGGCACGGGGCTGGCGATGGCAGTCATGGCCGCATTGTAGACAACTCTGTCTACCGGAGATAGACTTGCCGCAGTAGACAGGGTTGTCTACCCTAAACATTTGTCTCTAACCCCACCCGGAGCCGACCATGGAAACCAAGCCGCCCCTGCCTCCATTCACTCCCGAAACCGCCGCGCAAAAAGTGCGCATGGCCGAGGACGCATGGAACACCCGCGACCCTGACCGCGTGGTGCTGGTCTATACCGAGGACACGCGCTGGCGCAACCGCTCTGAGTTTCCGGTCGGACGCGCCGAGGTGCGGCAATTCCTGGTGCGCAAGTGGGCCAAGGAACTCGACTACCGCCTGATCAAGGAGCTCTGGGCCTGTGCCGGCAACCGCATCGCGGTGCGCTTCGCCTACGAGTGGCACGACGATTCCGGCCACTGGTACCGCTCCTACGGCAACGAGAACTGGGAGTTCAACGAGCAGGGCTTCATGATGCGCCGCTTCGCCAGCATCAACGACCTGCCGATACGGGAAGCCGACCGCAAGTTTTTCTGGTCGCTGGGCCGTCGCCCTGACGACCATCCGGGCCTGAGCGCGCTGGACCTGTAAAGATCGCCGCTCAAAAGTCGGCGCTGGCGCTACGGCGCTATGCCAGCAATGCGGCGGCGCGGTAGTGCCGTTCCGCCAGCGCCGACTCTTGCAATTGGTCGAGCAACTGCGCCAGGTCGATGTGGGCCGCCCGCGTCGGGCGCACCGCGATCGAGGTTTCCAGAAAACTGCGCGCCTTGCCCCACAGTTGCTGCTCGCGGCACAGGCGGCCCAGCGTCAGCAGCAGCGCCTCGTCGCGCGGATGCTGGTGCAGCCATTTCTCTGCATGGGCGATGCGCCCCAGCACGTCGCCGCCGCGGCAATCGGCATAGGCCAGCACCAGCGTCGCATCCCAGTGTTCGTCGAGCGCATCCTCGATCACGCGCTGCGCTTCGCGGCAATCTCCAGCCGCCACCAGCGCGCGAGCCGCTTCGAGGGCCAGCGCCGGTTCGGCGCGGTCGCCGTCATCGAGTTCGCGCCAGTAGCGCATCAATCCGGCCGGATCCTCGCGCAGGCTGCGCAGTGCTTCGCGCAGGGCGCGGCTGCGGATCGGCGCCGCCTGGTCGGCGGTCAGCGCCTGGTGCTTTTCGAGTTGACGCACCAGGCGCGCCACTTCGCGCCAGTTGCCCAGTCCCTGTTCCGCTCGCAGCGAAAGACGCAGTGCGGCGATGTGACGGCCTTCGCTCGCGGAGAACTGGCGCAGTGCATCGCGGGCATCCTCGAAGCGCCGTTCCTCCAGGGCGAACTCGGCTTCGACCATCAGGCGCGCGGCCTGCAGTCCATCGCGATCGTGGCCGCGCACGCGCTGTGCCCATTCCGCGCTGCGCGCGGTGTCGCGCAAGGCATGGGCCGCGCGCCAGCCGGCCAGCGCCAGCATGCCTGCCGCCGCGTCGTCGGTGGTGGCCTTCTCGGCACAGCGCATGGCATGCCCGTAGCGCCCTTCCTGAAGCAGGCGCCAGGCGTCGCGCAGCGCCTGCGTGGACCGTTCCTCGCGCCGCCGCCGGCGGAATTCGGCCACCGCGCGCGGCAGGCCGAGGGTATGGCTGACGGCACGCGCCAGCAGGTGGATGACCAAGAAGCCGACCGCGCAGAGCAACAGGAACAGGTTGAGAGAAATCTCGGCGCGCCAGGGCGGCAGCACCAGCAGCACGTA
>JBIKLV010000056.1:0-24889 GCA_044359585.1 Sulfuritalea sp.
ATCCTCTTCTCGCCCCATTTGTTGCTGTAATTCCGCAGGACATCCAGCGTGCCATCGGTGGAGTGGTCGTCGGCAGCCCAGATGCGCCAATCGGTGTGGGTCTGGACGGCGACGGAATCCAGTTGCGCGGGAAGAAAGCATTCGCCCTGATGGGTGCAAAGGAAAATTGCCACATGGGTCGAATGCGCTGCCATCAGGGGCTGGGCCGGATCGGTATCGGGACGGCGCGAATTTTACACGCGGCGCCATGCCGCCTTGATTCGCTGGCGATGCCGGGTCGCCGGCGACCGTAGGAAGTCCCTGTGGGGCACCGACTTTCCGCGTGCTGCGGCGGGTACACGGCATGGACCGGCGCAGCAGATCGGCGCTGACAGGGATCGGCATGCCGTGTTGGGCCCGTATCGGGCAGTTCCCCCCTTTTTTTCCCGGAATAGTGGCGGCTTTCCCTTGGTAAATTCGCCGACATCGCTAATGCAACGACAGGAAACACAGGCCATGAGGATATTGGGCAGGATGCTGGTGGTACTGGCCGGCGGTCTGATCGCCCTGCTTCCTGCGGCGGATGCCGCGACCTGCAAGGGCGGCAAGCGTGCCGACAGCGCCGGCCGCTGCAAGGCGGCGGCGGTGAAGAAGGCGTCGACAAAGGCCAAAGCGAAGGCCGGCAAGAAGGGCAAGGCCGCTGCCGCCGCCACGCCGGACAATGGTCCGCTGTACGTATTCATCGAGTCCGGCGGATGCCGGATCCTGGCCACGGAATCGTCGGTCAGGCGCATGCAGGAGATCGCTGTCGGCGGCTCTGTCACCTGGGATGGACGCTGCGCAGAAGGGCTCATCTCCGGACCCGGCGTCCTGCGCCAGGAGGGTATCTTCATCGAGGGCGGCCGCAGCAAGCACTTCGCCTACTACTACTCCGGCCGAGCAAAGAATGGCGTGAGAACCGGACCATGGACCCGCGAGTCGCTGGAACGGTTCGATGACAGCGCCAGGTCCTGGACCAGCCTCGCCCGCGTGGAGTTCGTCAGCGGGGTGGCCAAGGGCGCGCCTAAGCCGATCCCGGTGCGCGGGGCCGACCAGCACAGCAGCAGCTTCACGACCCGCGTACTCGATCCCGAAGCGAAGCGATCCCAGGCAATTGCGGAAGCAACGCCGCGAGCGGCCGACCCGGACGCATTGAGTCTCAGGGCGGCGGCGGCCGTCGCCACCGGTGCTCCTGCCGTTGCACCAACTGCACCTCCGTCATCCCTCCCGGCGCCTGCAGCATCTGCGCCTCCGGCCGAGCCCAAGCCCACCCTGCCGGCAACGGTTGCCGCATTGAAGCCGACAGTAGCACCGCCGGTTCCCAAAGCAAGCATTGCCCTGCCGGCACCCCCGGTAGTGGTGCCTGCAACGGTGGTTCCCCCGCGGCCGGCGCCGACGCCCTCCGCGGATGCATCGCCCAGGGTTACCGCCTCCCTCCCAACACCCCTCGCCGCCGTTGCACCAGCGCCGACTCCCACACCGCCAACATTGACTTCAACGCCGCCCGCTGCGATCAAGATGTCGCCGCCAGCCACCATGGCGCAAGCATCGGTGACACCGGCACCGCCTCCCTCGCCAAAACCTGCCGTACCGGCGACCGTCCCCGCGCCGCCAGCCACTGTCGTCGAGCCCGTCAAGGCTGCCGCAGTCAAGCCCGTGCCCCTCGCCGTCGCGCCAGCGCCGACTCTCGCACAGCCAGCGCCGACTGCGACGCCGCCCGCTGCAATCAAGACGCCGCCGCCAGCCCCCGTGGCGCCAGCATCGGTGCCGCCGGCACCGCCACCCTCGCCAAAACCTGCCGTTCCGGCGACCGTCCCGGCGCCTGCTGCCCCTGTCTCCGAGCCCGTCAAGGCTGCCGCAGTCGCGCCAGCGCCAACGCCCGTACTGCCAGCGCCGACTTCGACGCCGCCCGCTGCGATCAAGACGCCGCCGCCGGCCCCCGTGGCGCCAGCATCGGTGCCGCCGGCACCGCCACCCTCGCCAAAACCTGCCGTTCCGGCGACCATCCCCGCGCCGCCAGCCCCTGTCGCCGAGCCCGCCAAGGCTGCCGCCGTCAAGCCCGCGACCCCCGCCGTCGCGCCAGCGCCGACTCCCGCGCCTGCACCGGTGGTGGCGAGTCAAACTGCTCCGGTCAAGCCGGCGATCGTGGCCCCCACGCCACCGGCGGCGGTCAAACTGACCCCCGCGCTGCCGGAGGCAATGGAGAAACAGGCATTCGGCTTCGGCACCGGCTGCTACATGGATACGCTCGATGGCCAGTTGTGGGAAAACGCGATACTGGCGGTCAAGGACCGCAAGTCGCTGCGCATCGACGGCTGGGCGGTCGACGACGAGGAACGGGTTCTGGCGGAGGCCACCTACCTGCGACTGGAAGGCGCCAACGGCCGTCGCTACCATGCAGCTACGACAGTGCAGGACCGCCCCGACGTGGCGCGACACTTCGGTATTCCCACCTTCGTCAGGGCCGGATACCGTGCGGTAGTCTCGGTTGAAGGCCTGCCTCCGGGAGAGTACGAGGTCACCATCGTGATGAATTCGAAGGGACGCAACGTCCTGTGCGGCAACGGGCGGCGGTTGAAGTTGTAGCGGCTATCGATGGCGGCAGGCGGCTCCGGGCTCGCCACGATCCGTTTGATAAACGATGATGGGTGAATTATGATCGCGCCCTCTCTCCTGACGGGTTGGCGCCAACGCGCCGGGCAGTAAATGGCATTCATCCTTGCGGCACTCGCGGCGGCCCTGGTCGTGACGCTGTTCGTCATGCGTCGCAGCTTTGCCGACGCGCGCCGGCGGCAGGGGGTTCCGCCGGCAAGCAGATTGACCGCATGGACGCGGGAAGCCAACCTCAAGGGCTGGGGACGCGCCGGCGGACTGGGCGTGGCGGCCGGCCTGCTGTTCAGCCTGGCGCTACGGCTGTTCGACGATGCGGCGATCGCGGGGACCAGCCTCTGGTTGCTGCTGGCAGCGGCGCCGGTGTTTGTCGCCGGCCTGGCGGACGATTTCACGCAACGCGTGCGCCCCTCGCTGCGACTGGTGGCCGCTTTCGTTTCGGCGCTGCTGGCCGGACTGTTCCTCGACACCTGGGTTAATCGGATCGACGTACCCGCAATCGACGTGGCCTTCGCCGTTCCCGCCGTGGCCATCGTGTTCTCCTGCATGATGGTGGCCGGCCTGGTCAATGCATTCAACATCATCGACGGCTTCAACGGCCTCGCCGGCGGCGTCGCCAGCCTGATCCTGGTCGGCATCGCCTATGTCGCCTTCAAGGTGGGCGACGTGGTGGTGCTGACGGCGTCCCTCACGGCGATCGGCGCCATCGCCGGCTTCATGCTCTTCAACTTTCCGCGCGGCCTGATCTACCTCGGCGACGGTGGCGCCTACCTGCTGGGGTTCTGGATCGGCGAATTGCTGATCATGCTGGTGGCGCGCAACCCGCAGGTATCCGCCTGGTTTCCGGCGCTGCTGTGTTCCTACCCGGTGTGCGAAATGCTGTTCTCGATTTACCGCCGCGCCTTTGTCCGCCGCTCCCATCCCGGCGCGCCGGACATCGCGCACCTGCATCACCTGATCTACAAGCGCCTGGTGCGCTGGCTGGTCGGTCCGGGCGGAACGCATGTCCGGCACGAACACGGCAACGCGCTGACCTCGCCCTATCTCTGGATCCTCACGTCGATCGGCGTGGGACCGGCCGTGGTGTTCTGGCAACATACGCTTGTCCTGCAGATCGGCTGCATTGTTTTTGCGGCAGCCTATGTGTATGCCTACGTGCGCATCGTGCGCTTCCGCTCGCCACGCTGGATGTCGATGCGGCGTAACCCACCCCGTCCCACCGATAAAAACTGACGATGCTGCGACACGCTACATTCTGGAACAGCCTGGCCGGCATGCTCATTTTGGCAATCGTTTCCGCCACGCCGATCATGATGAGTTCGATCATGGATAGGGGTTACGAGGTCGCCAAACTAGCGCTTGCCCAGCCACTGGCATTCCTGGCGCTGGCATCGATCCTGATGGCCCGTGGCTGGCGCTGGCAAGGCTCGACGTCTGGCGACGCGCGGGTCGCCACCTTTTGCTTCATCGCATTTCTCTTGCTGGCGGGTGTCTCGGCCCTGCTGTCGGCGCAGCCGGCGGTGGCGTTTTTCGGTGGCTATTTCAGGCGCGAAGGGCTTTTGGCGTGGACCGTTTACGCTGCGTTCTTTATAGCGGTCCTGCGCTGGACGCAGGGCCGTTCCCAGTCTGGCGTTGTCGAAGTCGTGGAACTACTCCTGCTTGCCAGCATCATCCCCGCCGCGTATGCGATCCAGCAACGCCTGGGCCTGGATTTCTTTTTCGTTGGCAATCGCGACCCGGGGCGCCCGAACGGAACGCTGGGCAACCCGGTGTTCCTTGGCGCCTATTTCGCGATGCTGCTGCCGATCACGGCGGTCCGTTGCTGGCTTGGGCGCCACCGCCTGTCCGAGTTGGCACTGTGGCTGCCGATCGTCCTGCTGCAGGCCACCGGCCTGCTGATCTCCCAGAGCCGTGGGCCGCTGCTGGCACTGATCCTGGGTTTGGGATTACTGGCCGTCCTGGCGGCCGGATTCAGGCGGTCGCGGGGCACTTTTGTTGCCATCGGAGTGTTGTTGGCCGCTGTCGTCGCCACGCTGGTCCTGATCAACACCAATGCCACTGCCCAGCGCATGGCCCGCGACCTGCCGGTGCTCGGACGGCTGATATACAACCTGGAAGGCAGCCAGCCCGGAACCGTGACCTCGCTGGCCTCACGCAGCACGGCAGCCCGCCTTGGCATCTGGAAGGCCGCCACGGAAACCTATGTCGAGGCGCCCACCTTGACGAAACTGATCGGATTCGGCCCGGAGTCCGCATCCACCCACTATTACCCGTACCTGCCCGACGAGGTGATGCAGGTCGACGGCTATTGGCAGTCGAACTCCTATGACCGGTTCCATGCCGACACTCTCGATATCACCTTGAACTACGGGGTTCTAGGCTGGCTTGCTTACCTCGGCATATTCAGCGCAGTCTTTGCGGCGGCAGCCGGGGCGCTCTTCGGCGTCGGCAGCAGGTCGCTGTATCTGGCGTTCGCGTTGATGCCCCTTGCAGTCGCCGCAATAGCCGCAGGATTGGCCCGGTTCGCCGGTTTGCCGTCGACGATGGTACCTGCCGCGGGTATTGGCATCGGCGCTGGCTGGATTCTTCTTTTTCTGCTCTTTGCCTGGCGCGCCTCACGCTACGGGTTGCCTGAAAGCCTCCGGTCGCGCCCCGAGTTATGGGCTCTGCTTGCCGCTCTCACCGCCTCACTGGTGGTGTTCTGGATCGATGTGCAAGTAAATATCCCGACTTTGACCAGCCGATTGCTATCGTTTGGAATTGCGGCCCTGGTACTTGCCCTGGCGGCGGCCTTGTCGAACCCGGCCGGGGAGGAACCCCCCGTGATCGCGACCACCCCATCGTGGGCAATCATCTTTCCGATCGTCGCCGCCTGCGCGAGTTTCCTGCCGGCGGTGGCTCTGGATGCAAGCATGCGCGCCCAGGAAACCGATAGGTGGTGGCTGAGCGGGATTTCCATCGGTTTGCTGCTGACGCTCGGCGCGCTCCACGCATGGCTGCGCTGCGCAGCCGACAGCGATCGCCCGGCGCAATTGTTGCGCTGGGCTGCGATCGTCACCGGACTTGCGGCCATTTATGCAGTCCTGCATTGGACCTTGGTGCCGAATGTCGGACCGCTGATCGATCCGCAAAATGTTGCCCGACTCACCGGTATCGCTGGCGTCGGCGGCCTGTTCATGCTTTTGCTTGGCATCGCGGCAGCGGCAATGGCCGCTAGGCAGACCCGGACGACAGCGGAATCCGCGATTCCCGCCCGCTCCATGGTCGTGGCACTGCCGGCTTTCGTCCTCACTGGACTGGCCGGGTTCTTTGCCCTGACGGCACTCAAGGCCGACATCGGATCGACCGTCGGAAGTTGGGCTGCAAACAAGCAGCCGGAAGTCAGTGATCGAATCCTGCTGGCAACAATTGGCGCAATGCCTTACGAACGTCATTACCAGAGGCAGCGAACCTTCGATTTGCTCGCCCGCGCCATGGAAGACGTAAAGCGTTCCAGTTCGGCCGAAAGCTATCCAAAAATTCGCGGCCTGCTGGATCAAGCTGAAGATCAGGCAAGGGAGAGCATGCGGCGATTCCCGACGGACCCATGGATCGTGCTTGCGGTCGCCAACGTGATGCAGATACGGGCATTACCCGCAATTCGACCATTTGCTGGAGAAGATGGCCGAAAAGCCGCACTGGAAGCCGACGAACTTTTCGCCCGCGCCTACGAAATATTCCCCAACCAACCATTGCTGCTACGAAACTGGGCTCAGTTAAGGTTCAATGAAGGGGACAATTGGGGCGCATTTCGCCTGCTTGACCGCATGGAGAGTACTATACCCAACGAGATCGAGCCCTACTTCGAAAGGGTAATAATGGCAAAACAAATCAACAACATGGAAACCGTTAGTGAGACCATTGAGCGTGCCAGGCAACGGCTCGACGAAAACGGAATTCAACGCCTGCTGGCTGTTGCCGGGATACAACAGAAATAGCTTCAGCATATTCATTGCGGACACGCCGGCGGCAAATCTGATAATATCGGCATCTAGTAGCCCTGCTCCATGGCAGGGCATTAATCGAAAGCAATAAGGGGGCAGTCGAGCCATGCGGATTTCAACCAGCGTTTCAATCAAGACACTCATCGCCCTAGGCGTGGTCGGTGCAAGCGGACTGGCAGCAGCCCAGCAGTCATCGACGCAGGCTGCCGCGGCAGCAGCGGCCCAACCTAGCAACAATCCCGGCTTGGTTGCCGGCTTGCTGACGACAACCGGCGCCGCGACTGCCTCCACGATCGGCAGCACGGTCGGTGCAATTGCGGGTGGCGCGGCTGCGGGCGGCGGCGGCACCTTCTCGGCGCTACCAGCTGGTGTCACCCGCCTGGCACTGCCGGGCCAAGGCGGAACCGGCGCTGCTGCGGCTCCTGGCGGCAAGGCTTGGAACGCGTGGTTTGCCGCTTCTCAAAATACTGTTTCCTACGACTACGCTCCCCTGCAATCCAGCGGCAAGGTCCGTGTCGGCCTGATTGGCGTTGACTACACTTTCAGGAACAGCATCGTGGCGGGTATGGCGATCGCTGCCGACAAGTCGGACATCAACCTGAACTTCATCGGCGGCAAGCTGACCGGCAAGGGAACCACCTATTCTCCATACGTTGGCATACCGCTGAACAAGAACTGGTCGGCCGACATGTCGGTTGGCTGGGGCAAGACCACGGTCGATACCGAGATCACTGGTATCACCAGCCGAATGACCGACAATCGTCGTACCGCCAGTTTGGGTATGTCGTATCGCCAAATGGCCGGCAACGACAACAAGTGGATGCTTACCGGTCGCGGTTCCTACCTCGCGGTCAGGGACAAGCTCGGTGCCTACACGATGTCCAACGGTACGTTCGTTACGGATTCGAGCGTCAGCCTCTCGCAACTGCGCTTCGGTGGTCAGGCGGCCTACAACCTCGGTGTCTTCGTTCCATATGCTGGCCTGAACTACATCTACGACGTCAGCGCGCCGAGCCAGGCAGGTGCCGCCAACGATCGCGATGCCTTCCAGGCTGTGCTTGGCTTGAAGTTCAGCGTCCCGAGCGGCTTCTACGGTGGCCTGCAGTACTCGTCCGAACTCAACCGCAGCCAGATCAAGAACAACCAGATCATGCTGAACATGGGCGCACGCTTCTAAGCAACGTTTGTTTGTCGGCAGTCGAACGCCGACGACTCGCTACAAATGAAACTGCCGAATTGGGTAATTCCCGGTTCGGCAGTTTTGTTTTTGAGCGCATGCGTCCTGCTTCAGGCACCCACAGAACAGGCGCTGGCCATTGCGTCCGAAGCTGGATTTTTGCCGGTCGAACTTCCGGACACGCGACTGAAAGGCTTCGTCAGGCTCACATCCTCTCCTGACACAGTGCGTACGCTTACGATCTACATCGAAAGCGATGGTGCTCCTTGGCGGGTACCGGATGAGCCGCCATTCGACCCGACCCCTCACAAGCCGATGGTGCTGCAGATGGCTGCCTCCGACCCTGGCGGTAAGGTGGGCTACCTCGGGCGCCCATGCCAGTATCTCACTCCGCACGCACTGGCCCAATGCGATCCAGCCTTGTGGATGCTGGGCCGTTTTAGTGAAGATGCAATAGCGGCAACGGACGCCGCATTGACCGCCATGAAAAATCGCGCCCGGGTCTCTTCAATCAATCTCGTCGGTTATTCCGGTGGCGGCGCGATAGCCGCCTTGGTCGCCGCGCGGCGCGCGGACGTCAAGTGTCTGGTAACGATCGCCGCCCCGCTCGATTCCGACGCCTGGACTGCGGCGATCGGTGTTTCCCGACTCAGCTACTCCCTGAACCCGGCCGACCATGCGGGAAAGCTCAGGTCTCTAAGCCAGACACATTTCCGCGGCCAGAAAGATACCCTGGTACCGTCGGCAACAAGTCGCCGCTTTCTGGCGCAGGTTCCGGGAGCACGAGTGATCGACAAGAGCGACTACGACCACCAATGCTGCTGGAAGCAGGAATGGCCAGAGTTGCGAACCCATTCCTGCCTCGCCAATTGACCTGCGATCCGCCGGCCGTTCAGCGGAACATCGGCATCTGCTGGATGACGTTTACCGGCTGCATCGTCAGGGATTGCATTAGCGAATCGAATCCGCCACCCTGCTGCAGGAATACCGGGGTCGAATCGAGGATGTACAGTGGCGCCTCGCCCGGCTTTGGCTTGTCGGGCGCAAAGGCCGTCTGTTCCTTGCTCACATCCAGGGAAGGTCCTGCCGCCAGCTTGATGTTGGTCGCTCCGTCATGGACGAAGTCATAAACGCCGGCGCGAGCCTCCGGCGTGTCCTCGGCAACGATGGCGATTTCGAAATCCGTACCGCGAATTCCTACCGTAGCTGTGGATGCAGTCACCTGCACGCGATCACGCGAGGTCTTGCCTATCAGGCCAGTCAGGAAGCGGGCGGCGCCCCTGAGCAGGGAGAACTGAGCAGCGTCCGTCGACTTCTTTTCAAACTTGAAGTCATCCAGTTTGAATTGTGTGTTCGGCCTCAGCGCGACAACGGACTCGTCGGCCAATTTGATGACAACCTCGCTTTTGGCCTGGGTGGTCACCGTATCACCCGACAGGATCTTTTCGTTGGGTCCGGCCTTACGCGATTGCTTGTCCGCCCCAATCACAGTGACGTCGCCTGACATCTTGTCGATGGACCCTGACTCGGCCGCGAAAACCGCGCCTGCAAGCGCAAGCAGGAAGATCGAAAAGCTGAGTTTTCTTGCCGAATGAAATGACTTTATCATGATGCTCTCCTGACGGGACGTCGTTAAGACGCAACTGTTTCAGATTAAACCATCAGGTTCGATCATTCAAGGAAATATGCCCGAAACAACGGGGCTCGCTTCGCCAGACAGAGGGCGATAAAGCCGAACATCACGGCCCGGCACACTTCGAGGATTCTGGTCGGGGCGAGAGGATTCGAACCTCCGACTCCTGCGTCCCGAACGCAGTACTCTACCAGGCTGAGCTACGCCCCGATGGTAATTGGTGGCATGGCATGACATGCGGGATCGGGCCGGTTACAACTGCCCGAGAGTCATCCTTGCAAACCTTGCAGCGATCAAAACCTTCTTTGTACCGCAAAGTCCGCTAATTGTAGCAGCGTTTCCCTGAACTTTGAATCCGGCAACGCTGCAAGCGCCGCTTTTGCGAGTTCAGCTTCGGCAACTCCGTGGCGATGTGCCGCATCCAGCGCACCGCTTGAGCGCACTGCCGCCAGCACTTCCGCAAAATTCTCACCGCTCGCGTTCTCGATCGCAGAACGGACCAAAGCGGCCTCCTGGGAATTGCCATGCTGGATCACGTGGATCAGAGGCAACGTCGGCTTGCCCTCGGCCAAATCGTCGCCCAGGTGCTTGCCGGTTTCCGCTTCCTGCCCGGAATAGTCCAGCACGTCGTCGATCAACTGGAAGGCGGTACCGATGTGGGTGCCGTAGGCCGCCAATGCGTCTTCGACGCCCTCGCTGGCATCGCCCAGGATCGCTCCGAGCCGGCCGGCCGCTTCGAACAGCTTGGCCGTCTTGTAGCGAATCACTTGAAGGTAGGCATCAACTTCGATGTCGGCATTGCGACAGTTCATCAGCTGCAGCACCTCGCCCTCGGCGATCGTGTTGGTCGCATCGGCCAGCACCTGCATCACGCGCATGCTGCCGACGCCGACCATGATCTGGAACGCGCGGGAATACAGGAAATCGCCCACCAGCACGCTGGCGGGATTGCCGAATACGGCGTTGGCGGTATCGCGACCGCGACGCAGCGAGGACTCATCGACGACGTCGTCATGCAGCAATGTGGCGGTATGGATGAACTCGACCACTGCGGCCAGTTCGTGATGGCGGGTACCGGAATAGCCGCAGGCTCCGGCGGCCAGCAGGACAAGGGCCGGGCGCATGCGCTTCCCGCCGGCAGAGATGATGTATTCGGCGACTTGGCGCACCAGCGCCACATCGGAGTGCAAACGGACACGAACCACGGCGTCGACTGCGCGCATGTCGGCGTCAATGGGGGCATACAGGCTGGAAAAGTCCACGGCGGATGTCGGAAGCTGAAACGAAAGCGCGATGTTAGGCGGCACGTCGGCCGGCGTCAACGGAAGTCCTGCCGGCAGGATGACAGGGGGTTTCCCCTTATACTTCGGGCTTGAGATTATCGACTTTCTCCTATGATTTTCCTGCATTTTTAATTTCCGTCGAGATGCCGGACTCCGATTGATCCGGCAGCCGCCTTCAGGAAACAACGGCCAACCGCTTTGCCTGCCTGCCGCAACAGCAACCCCATCATGAGCGATTCGAAACTACCCCAGTCCCAAATTCCCCAGGCTGCCTGGTCAGGGCGCTTTTCCGAGCCCGTTTCCGACTTGGTGAAGCGCTATACCGCTTCGGTGTTCTTCGATCGCCGCATGTGGCGGCAGGACATCCGCGCGTCGCTGGCGCATGCCCGCATGCTCACTCGCCAGGGCATCATCGGCGCCGCGGACCTGGCCGCCATCGAACAGGGCATGGCGACGATCATCGGGGAGATCGAGGCGGGCAATTTCAACTGGAACCTCGATGACGAGGACGTGCATCTCAACATAGAGAAGCGCCTCACCGTTCTTGTCGGAGACGCCGGCAAGCGCCTGCACACCGGCCGCTCTCGCAACGACCAGGTGGCCACCGATATCCGGCTATGGATGCGTGACACGATTGATGACATTGATATCCTGATGCGCAACCTCCAGACCGCGCTGCTCAACGCGGCGGAAACGCATGCCGAAACCCCGATGCCGGGCTTTACCCACCTCCAAGTGGCTCAGCCGGTGAGCTTCGGCCACCACTTGCTGGCCTATTTCGAAATGCTGCGACGCGATCGCGAGCGTTTCGCCGACTGCCGGCGCCGTACCAACCAACTCCCCTTGGGCGCAGCTGCGCTGGCCGGCACCACCTTCCCGATCGACCGCGAATCGGTGGCACGCGAACTGGGCTTCGAAGGCGTTTGCGAAAATTCCCTGGACGCAGTTTCCGATCGGGACTTCGCCATTGAATTCTGTTCCGCCGCATCGGTGACGATGGTGCACGTATCGCGCTTCTCCGAGGAATTGGTGCTCTGGATGAACCCCCGCATCGGCTTCATCGATCTCGCGGATCGCTTCTGTACCGGTTCTTCGATCATGCCGCAGAAGAAGAATCCCGACGTGCCGGAACTCGCGCGCGGCAAGACCGGGCGCATCTTCGGCCACCTGATGGGCTTGCTGACGCTGATGAAGGGCCAGCCCTTGGCCTACAACAAGGACAACCAGGAAGACAAGGAACCGCTGTTCGACACGGCCGATACGCTGATCGACACCCTGCGCATCTTTGCCGACCTGGTACCAGGCATACGCGTCAAGGCGGATGCCATGGCGGCCGCCCTGCGTCAGGGGTACGCCACGGCGACCGACCTCGCGGATTACCTGGTGAAGAAGGGACTGCCCTTTCGCGACGCGCACGAAGTGGTCGCCCGCGCCGTACGTGCCTGCGAGGCACGCGGGTGCGACCTGCCGGACCTGACGCTGGACGAACTGCGTACATTCTCGCCGCTGGTGGCTGAAGATGCCTTCGCTGTACTCACCGTTACCGGCTCGCTGGCAGCCCGCAACCATCTTGGCGGCACCGCGCCAACACAGGTACGCGCCGCGATCGCGCGATCGCGCGCCCGACTCTGAACGATGGCCATTCCCGACCGGATCGGCAAATACGAGATTAGCCGCCAGTTGGGGGAAGGCGCCACCTCCATCGTCTACCTCGGCTACGACCCTTTCGCCAAACGCGAAGTCGCGGTCAAGGCGATCTTTCCGGAGGTGTTGCGCGACAAGGAACGCGGCAAGCTGTACCGCAACCTCCTGATGACGGAGGCATCGCTCGCCGGCAAGTTGAACCATCCGCACATCGTGGAGATTTTCGACGCCGTGCTCGCCGAGGAACAAAGCTACATCGTCATGGAGTACGTCAAGGGCGGCACGCTGGAGGCCTTCTGCACGCCGAGCAGCCTGCTGCCCGTGGATCGTCTGGTGGAGATGATCTTCAAGTGCACGCGGGCGCTCGACTATGCCTTCCGTGCCGGCATCACCCACCGCGACATCAAGCCGGCAAACATCCTGCTCGTCAATCCGAGCGACAGTCCGGAGCATGCCAGTGGCGACATCAAGATCTCGGACTTCGGCGCGGCGATGATGAGCACGGGCGAGCAAAGCCGCACCCAGGTGTCAGGCGTGGGTTCGCCGGCTTACATGTCGCCGCAGCAGGTGCGCGACATGCCGCTGAATCACCAGACCGACATCTACTCGCTGGGCGTGGTGATGTACCAGTTGCTGACGGCGCGCCTGCCGTTCCAGTCAACTTCGAACTACGGGATGATCTACCAGATCTGCAATACCGATCCGCCGCCGCCGTCGACCTTTCGCACAGACATGCCGACCAGCCTCGATGCCGTGGTCGCGCGCGCCATGCAAAAGGAGATCGAGGCCCGCTACCAAAGCTGGGAGGAGTTTTCCCATGACCTGGCGCAGTCCTTCCGCAACAAGCTATTGGTATCCCAGCGGCAGGCTTTCCCCGATAGTGAAAAATTCGAAAGCCTTCGCGGGCTTTCGTTCTTCCGCGAATTCACCGACGTGAATCTCTGGGAAGTCGTACGTTTCTCACGGTGGGATGAGGTAGCGGCCGGCACCGTGATCATGCGCGATGGCGAACGCGGCGATTTCTTTGCATTCCTGCTCGACGGGGAATTGGCCGTTTCCAAGTGCGGCCATACCTTGGGCACACTTGCCGCCGGGGAGTGCTTTGGCGAAATGGCCATCATTCGTCGCGGCGAACATGCGCGTGGCGCCGACGTCGTGGCACAGACCGCCGCAAAAGTTGTCACGGTATCTGCACAGGCGCTGCAGCATGCCTCGGACGCCTGCCGGATGCACTTCTACCAGGGTTTTCTCGACGTCATCGCCGGGCGTTTGGCCGACGCCAACGCGCGACTCGCCGCACTTTGACACCCGACCTCGGGCCGATCGCCGCAGCGATCGCGGCCCACACGGGAATTCCGTTCCATCCCCATTCGATCAACCCCGTCGGTGGAGGCTCGATTCATCAGTCGTGGCGCGTGGAGGACGATGATCACAGGTTTTTCGTGAAGACCGGCGAACACGCTTCCGGCGCGATGTTTGCCGCCGAAGCACAAGGCTTGCGCGCACTGTCTGAAGCCGCCGTGCTACGGGCGCCGACTTTCGTTGCCCAGGGCAAGACCGATGGCGGGGCGTTCCTGATTCTCGAGTTTGTCGACATGGAAGCGCTTGACAGGAGCGGCGGTACCCTACTTGGCGCCGCCCTGGCAGAACTGCATCGGATCCGCGGCCCAGGCTTCGGCTGGACCGAAGACAACTTCATCGGTGCCACCGTACAGCGCAATACGCCCCACGCCGATTGGCCGCACTTCTTCGGCGAATGCCGCCTGCGTCCTCAGCTTGCGCTGGCCAGACAAAAAGGCATGGACCCGAAACTCGTGGCGAAGGGCCTCGGCATCGCCGACTGCCTCGGCGGCTTGTTCATCGACTATCACCCGCTACCGAGCCTGTTGCACGGCGACCTGTGGTCCGGCAACACCGCTCAGGACAGCAATGGCAAGCCCCTGATCTTCGACCCTGCCTGCTATTGGGGCGACCGGGAAACCGACATTGCCATGGCGGAACTCTTCGGCGGCTTTCCCGAAAGCTTCCATGTCGCTTACCGCAGCGCCTGGCCACTCGATCGCGGTTACGAAACCCGCAAACCGATGTACAACCTGTATCACATGCTCAACCACTTCAACCTGTTCGGCGGTGCTTACCTCGGCCAGGTTGAACGCATGATCGAGCGTCTAGTGGCAGTGCTCCGCCGCTGACCTCTGGCGCATCAGGCCGCCTTTACGACCGGTTCCAGTTGCTTCTGCAGTTCGCCGGACTGATACATCTCGGTCATGATGTCGCTGCCACCGACGAACTCGCCATTGATGTAGAGTTGCGGCACAGTCGGCCAGTTGGCGTAATCCTTGACGCCCTGGCGCACGTCGGGATCGGCCAGCACATCGACGCTGACGAAGTTCTTTACGCCGCAAGCCGAAAGAATCTGCACGGCACGCGCCGAAAAGCCGCATTGCGGAAACTGCTGGGTGCCCTTCATGTAGAGGACCACCGGATTGCCAGTTACGGTCTGGTGAATTTTTTCCTTGATGTCCATTTTGCGTTCCAATAATAGTTGAGTAAATAACTCGGAATATTCTAACGGTGACGAAGCCATCCGGTCAACTGCATGAATTCGTATGTGGCTGGCGAAAAGCAGTCCCGTACCATGCACCGACTTGACAGATATTAGTGAGGCAGCCCTGAACCCCGCGTTGATAAAGCTGCCCTTGTTCCTGCTCTGCCTCCTGCCGCTCGCGCATCTTGCCCAGGTTGCAATGACCGATGCCCATGATGTCGAATCGATCGAAGCCATGACTCGTGGTCTCGGCGGTTGGGCGCTGAACTTCCTGCTGCTGACGCTGATGCTGAAGCCCTTGCGCAAACACACCGGCTGGACATGGCTGGCGCCCCTGCGCCGCATGCTGGGGCTTTACGCGTTCTTCTATGCATCCGCGCACATGGCATCCTACCTTGGCCTCGACCAGCGCTTCGACTGGCAGGCGATTGTCGAGGACGTGTCGAAACGCCCCTTCATGATCGCCGGAATGCTGGGATTCGCGCTGCTGCTGCCCCTCGCCGTTACCTCGAATGCAATCGCGCTACGCAGGCTGGGCGGCAAACGCTGGCAGAAACTTCATCGCCTCATCTACCTCGCCAGCCCGCTGGCAGTGCTCCATTACTCTTGGATGGTCAAGGCCGACATCGCCAAACCATCGGCGTACGCGGCGCTGCTGGTATTGCTGCTGGGTTGGCGCCTCTGGTGGCGGCTACGGGACGGCAGGGGAATCGTCGCCGGGAGCGCATCGCGCAAGCCGGTGCGACGCGTGATTCCGCTGGTCGTAAAAAAATAGGGCTCGCCCTGTGGCGGACCAGAAACCTGCCTCAGTGCAGCACGCGCGGCATAGACAAGACGAACTCGGCTATCTGCGCTTCGAACTGCAGGCCGTCCTCTGCCGTCATCTGGTAGCTGCCCTTCATGGTGCCGACCGGCGTGGCGAGTTGGCAACCGCTGGTGTACTCGAAGCTCTGGCCTGGGGCCAAAAGGGGCTGGTGGCCGACAACGCCAAGACCACGCACTTCCTGTACGTGTCCCTCGGCATCGGTGATGATCCAGTGGCGCGAAATCAACTGCGCCGGGACGTTTCCGGTATTGGTGATGGTGACCGTGTAGGCAAAGACGTGCCGGTTTATCGCCGGATCGGACTGCTCCGCAATATAGTGGGTCGCGACGGCAACCGTCACCTCGTATTTCTTCGATTCGGCCATGAGGGCCGCATTCAACACCAAATTCGGCCGGCCGGCAAGAAATGTCCCGCGCGAGTCGCCCAAGGCACAGAACCTCGCGCATGATTCTTGACCATTTCGCTCGATTCCGCGACACTTCCGCCATGCGAACCGATTGGCCGCCGCTCCCCCAGCCCGAAGCCGTTTTATGCGCATCGCATCGCGTGCGATGGCGGCATCCCAGGACATGATCACTTACGAAACAAGCTCCTCCCAGCAGCGTTTCCTGGCAAGACTGCAAAATGCGGGCATCGAGCCCGGTGACAGCGAGGAACTGAGGCTCAACAAATCCTTGCTGATGCTGGCCACCGGCTTGGCCAGCGTCGCCATCATGATCTGGGTGGCGATCTATCTTGCGCTCGGACCGCAGTTCTCCACCACGGCACCGCTCGTATTCCAGTTGCTGCTGGCCGGCAACATGCTGCTGTTCATCCGCACGCGCAATTTCGATTTCTTCCGCGTAACGCAACTGGGCCTCTTCCTGTTCCTGCCATTCATCGCGCAGTGGAGCGGCACCATCATCTCGACCAGCGGCGTGCTGCTGTGGGCTCTGCTCGGTCCCATCGGCGCCATACTCTGCATCGGCGTGCGCCAGTCGGTCGGCTGGTTCATCGCCTGGGTCATCCTCACCGCGCTGTCGGGTGCCGCCGACTGGTATCTGGCCGATACGGTCTTCGGCCAGAAGAGCAACGTCCCAGTGCGCACCACGATCGTGTTCTTTGCGCTCAATTTCATTGCGATCTCGACCATCATCTACCTGCTGTTGCGCCGCTCGATTGCCGAACGGCGGAAGACGCTCGATAGCCTGGAACTGGCTCACAAGCAAATCCAGATCGAGCAGGAGCGCTCGGAGAAACTGTTGCTCAACATCCTGCCCGGCTCCATCGCTGATCGCTTGAAAACGTCGGACAAGACGATCGCCGACGGCTTCGCCGACGTCACGGTGATGTTCGCGGACATCGTCAATTTCACCCAGGTGGCGGCCAACATGTCGCCGTCCCAGGTGTTCGCCATGCTCAACCGCATCTTTTCCGCCTTCGACGAACTGGCGGAGCAATACGGGCTGGAGAAGATCAAGACCATCGGCGATGCCTACATGGTCGCCGGCGGGCTCGATGACAATGTCACCGACTATTCGGCGGCGATCGCCGACATGGCGCTGGCGATGCGCGACTTGCTGGGGCGCGACTTCGCCATCAACTCGTCGCATCTCGAAGTGCGTATCGGAATCGGCACCGGCCCCATCGTCGCGGGCGTACTGGGCAAGAAGAAGTTCATCTACGACCTGTGGGGCGACACCGTCAATATCGCCAGCCGCATAACGTCCGAAGGCGTGCCGGGAATGATCCAGTGCGACACCATGACCTACCACCGCCTCGCATCCAGTTTCGATTTTTACGAACCGCAGAGCATTTACCTCAAAGGCAAGGGCAACATGACGGTATATCGACTGGTCGGCCGCAAGGGAGCGGCGGCCGATGGTGACGCCCCGCAAGCATGATGAAATGCCCCGCCGGGCAAGCCTGACAGCCGCGTAGTCAGGCCACCGCAAGGCGGAAACATACGCGCCCGGGGCGGTTGCAGGCCAGTTCGAGTCGATAACCGGCAATCTGGGCATACCGCGCCGCCTGATACAGCCCGATACCATAACCACTGGCCGAGGTGACCGGGCCGAGGAACAGGCTGGATGCCACTTCCTCCGGCATCGCCGAGCCATTGTCGCAGGCCATCAACTGGAAGCCGACAATGGTCTTCGCCAGTTCGATCTCGACACGCAGCGATGGCTCGCGCAGGTGCTTTTCCGCGGCATTGCGAATCAGGTTGTCGGCCACGCCGGAAAACACTTCGGCCGGCAGGTCGCCAGTCAAAGGTGTCGCGGCGCGGAACTCGATCCACTGCAGCGCGGCCATGCGCTGGCTGAGTTCGCGCCACCAGTCGGCGGCTCCCACCCAGCGCGCCGACGCAATGTCCTGCGGCGCATTGAGCTTGATCAGGGTTTCGGCAAGGCGCTCGGTGATCGCAGGCAGTTGCCGCCGCAACAGCGATTGATACTCCAGCGATGATTCGGCGCCCGGCTCGACTCCTGCCGAACACAGCGCATTGAGTGACTGCAGGAGGTTCTTGACGTCGTGCGTGAGCCGCGCGCCGGTTTCATGAATTGCCTGCAAATACGACAATTGCTTGAGCTCGACCGCGCGCTGCTTGTCGGCATGGAACTGCGCCAGCAACTGTGCCAGCAGGTTGTAATGCCAGATCAGCGTGGGAGACGGCGAATGCAGGGTATAGAACACGAGCACCATGCCGCCATGGCTGAACTCGGAGCGGCGGCCTTCCTCGGTGCCAAAGCTGCCGCTGCTCTTGCCCGCAATCCACTCGCCGCCGCGAACCCAGGGCAGGCGCTGCGCGATTTCGACGCAGGCCTGCTCGAGGAAGGCCTGCGGATCCTCTTCGCGCAGCGCCAAGTTGGACAAGGCCTGCAACCACTGCTCCATGGGCAGGCCGATCGACATCATGTACCGGGAAATCAGGCTGCCGATGCCGGAGAATCCGGTCCGCGGATTCGACACCAGGCCCAGCAGCAGGAGCGTGAGGCCGGTCACCAGCAGGGTCTGCAGCAATGCCTCGATATAACCACTGCCCAGCAGCAGCATGGCCGCCAGGCTGCCCAGCATCAGCACGGTAAGCAACAGGAATACGAAGAGGCTGGACACGAAATCGACCACCTCGCGCGCTTTCTCCACCTCCTGACCCGGCGGCAGTAGCGCCATCAACATCAGCACCAGGGGTAGCCCGGTGAACCCGAGCCAGAGTATTTCCGCCGGCGGCTTGGCGATGGGAACCGCCATCGGCGCGGCCATGATCATCAATGCGAGCAGGAGGAAGGCCAGCGCGAACAGGTAGAACAGGCGCGATGCCCGGCTGCCGTAAAGCAGCACCTTGCCGCCGATGATGCCCGCCAGCATCATGATCCAGAGCACGATCATCCAGCCTTTGAGATAGGCGCCGGCCAGCAGGGCGACGGCTACGACCGCCAGCAACGATGTGGGCGACAAGCGCCGCTCGGTCTGCACGAAGGGTTGCCAGAGCATGAACAGCCCCAGATGGGCGACGAACAGGGTGCGCCCAAGCAAGCTGTGTGGCCCCTGCCACAATACGAGGTAGAGAGCGGCGAGCATCGCCAGGAGCAAACCGCGGCGCACCGCGATCAAGCGCGCGGAAAGCGTTTCTGGAACGGGAAGGATCGCCACGAAAAATTGCCGAATCTAGGGCAGAAAGCGAGAAGGATAGGCCGATTCTAGCCAGCGCCAAGCCACCCGGTCTGCCAAATAGCTGACGAACCTGTCCAATAATCGACAGATGCGATTCCGATCTTGTTCAAGAGAATTATCTATATTATTGATTATTAATAACTAAATAGACTGGCATGGCCTATGCTTATGTTTAGGCATCAATAACCACCCCAAGGGGGGAGACGATCATGAACAACAAACAATCCGGTTTTACCCTGATCGAAATCGCGATCGTGCTGGTAATCATCGGCCTCTTGCTGGGCGGCGTGCTGAAAGGCCAGGAACTGATCAACAGCGCCAAGGTGAAGAATTTTGCCACCGACTTCCGCAACATTCCGCTTCTGATCTACGGTTACCAGGACAAATACAAGGCGTTGCCGGGGGACGATGCGCAAGTCACGGGAGCCGCTACCGGCAGGTTCGGCACCTCCGGTACGACGTGCACGCCCGACGCCGCAGGTATCTGCGCCAAAGGCAATGGCGTGATCAATGGCGTCTGGACCGCCACTGCGGTTACCGATGAAACCTACACCTTCTGGCAACACTCCCGTCTTGCCGGGCTCGGCGCGGGACCGACCAACACGGCAGACGCCAACTACCTGCCGCGTAATGCCGACGGTGGCCTGATCGGCATCGAAAGCGGTGGCGGCGCCACAGGTGGCGCCCTGATCCAGAACGGCGCGGTCGACGCGACCACGGGCGCTGTTACGGCCTTGGGAACGCCGACGACGTTCTCGCCGACCTACCTGATTTGCTCCGAAGGCATCCTCGGCAAGTACGCCAAGCAACTCGACACCACGCTCGACGACGGCCAGACGGCAACCGGCAACATGCGCGTCCTTACCATGGCAAATCGCGCC
Source organism: Sulfuritalea sp. (assembly GCA_044359585.1). Taxonomy (GTDB): domain Bacteria; phylum Pseudomonadota; class Gammaproteobacteria; order Burkholderiales; family Rhodocyclaceae; genus Sulfuritalea. The sequence continues at coordinate 20,255 of JBIKLV010000056.1, forward strand.
ACACGCAACAGCCTGCCGGTATCGACCATGCTGGCCGACGATGCCACGTCCTACGTGGTCTGCATGGGCCTCTGATCGAGAACAGCGTCACTTCCCTAAAGCCCGCTTCGGCGGGCTTTTTTATTTTCCGCGCAGCAGCCGCTCCTCGCCAGCCATCACCGCCGCGGCGGTGCCGATCAGCACCACCACGTCGCCTTCGATCAGTTCGAGCGCAGCTTCCAGCTTGATCACACGCTGCGTGCGACGGCGAATTGCCGTGGCGCCAGCGCCGACTTTTTCCAGGTCGAGTGCGCCGACCGCGCGGCCAATGGCCCAGGCCCCGGGCGTCAGGGTCACCGCGTGCAGGCGCGGCTGGTCGGCATCGGCCAGGTGGGCGCCGGTGTCGGTGGCGCCGTGGAAAAATCCGCGCAGCAGCGAATAGTGCTGCTCGCGCATTTCGCGCAGGCGCTTGATCACCTTGTGCATCGGTATGCCCGACAACGCCAGCGCGTGCGTGGCAAGCATCACGCTCGATTCGAGGGCTTCCGGCACGACCTCGGCGGCGCCCGCCGCGTAAAGTTTCTCGCCGTCGTCCTGTTCCGGCGCACGGGCAACGATGGCGACATCCGGCCGCAGTTCGCGCACGCGGTGGATGACGCGCAAGGCGGCATCGACATCGGCGAAGGTGATGATCACCACGCTGGCGCGCGAGAGCCCGGCCGCCAGCAGGGTTTCCTTCTTCGAAGAATCGCCGTAGGAAACCGCCTCAGCTGCAATGTTGGCTTCGCGCACGCGTTCCGGATCGAGATCGAGCGCCATGAAGGAAACCCCTTCGGCTTCGAGGAAACGGGCCAGATGCTGCCCGGTGCGGCCATAGCCGCAGATGATGGCGTGCTTGTCGGAGGAAAGCGACTGCGCCGCCAGTTGCGTCAATTGCATCGACCGCAACAGCCATTCCGACGCCACGAAACGAAACACCAGGCGTTCGGAGAAATGCACGATCAGCGGCGCCAGCAACAGGGAAAGCACCATGGCCGCGAGCACCGGCTGCAGCGTGGCCGCATCGAGCAGATTGACGTCGTCGCTGCGGGCAAGGATGACGAAGCCGAACTCGCCGCCGGCGCAAAGCCACAGCCCGCTGCGCAGCGCGGTGCCCGGAGTACTGCCCAGCAGCCTCGAGGCAACGCCGACCACCACCAGCTTGACAGTCATCAGCGCAACCAGCAGACCGGCCACCAGCGGCCATTGATCGATGATCTGCGGCACGTCGAGGCGCATGCCGATGGCGACGAAAAACAGGCCCAGGAGAACGTCGCGGAAGGGCTTGATATCTTCTTCCACCTGGTAGCGGTATTCGGTTTCGCCGATCAGCATGCCGGCCGTGAAGGCGCCCAGCGCCAGCGACAGTCCGGCCAGTTCGGTCAACCAGGCAAGCCCGAGCGTGATCAGCAGCACATTGAGCATGAACAGTTCGGCGGAGCGGCGCCGTGCAACAAGGTAGAACCACGCGGAAAGGGCGCGCTGGCCGATGAACAGCACCAGCGAGAGCAGCACGGCGGCCTTGATGCCCGCCCACAGCAGCGCCTCGGCCATCACGTCGAGCGGCTGCGACAGCGCCGGAATCAGCACCAGCAGCGGCACCACGGCGATGTCCTGGAACAGCAGCACGCCGATCACCTCGCGGCCATGCGGCGCGTCGAGCTCGCCGCGCTCTGTCAGCAATTTCGACAACATCGCCGTCGACGACATTGCCAGCGCACCACCCAGCGCCAGTCCGGCCAGCCAGGGTATACCCGCCACGCGCGCCAGCACGGTCGCAATCAGGGCGCTGACGAGGACCTGGATGCCTCCCAGCCCGAACACGATGCGCTTCATGCTGTACAGCCGCGAGAGCGAGAACTCCAGTCCAATGCTGAACATCAGGAAAACGACGCCGAACTCGGCCAAATGCCGCGTCTGCTCGGTATCCGGCACCCAGCCCGCCGCATGCGGCCCAAGCCCGGCGCCGACCAGCAGGTAGCCCATGATCGGGGGCAGTCCGAGCATGCGGAAGATCACCACGACGACCACGGCAGCGGCCAGCAGCAGCAGGATCAGCGGCAGGGTGTCGGTCATCGGGCGGTCGCAGGCAGGGGCAAAAGAAGAACCGCGCAATGCGGTTGCTATAATTTGGCTCCATCATAAACGTCAGCCCGAGATGAACCAAGGCATTCCGCCGACAGCCGGAACCAGCAACGACGTTGATCGCGCCGTCGCCATGGGCCGGCAGGTGCTGGAGATCGAGGCCGCCGCGGTGGCCGTGCTGGCACGCCGCCTGGGCCCCGAGTTCAGCGCCGCGGTCAGGCTGATCCTGGACAGCCGTGGGCGCGTCGTCGTCAGCGGCATCGGCAAGTCGGGCCACATCGCCCGGAAACTGGCCGCCACCTTCGCCAGCACCGGCACGCCAGCCTATTTCGTGCATGCGGCAGAGGCGGTGCACGGTGACCTCGGCATGATCACGCGCGATGACGTGCTGATCGCGATCTCCAATTCCGGCGAGAATGACGAACTGCTCACCATCGTGCCTCTGGTCAAGCGGCTGGGCGGCAAGCTGATCGCGATCACCGGCAACGAAAGCTCCTCGCTGGCGCAGGAAGCCGACATCCACCTTGACGCCCGCGTCGACCAGGAAGCCTGTCCGCTGAACCTCGCCCCGACCGCCAGCACCACGGCGGCGCTGGCTCTTGGCGATGCGCTGGCCGTCGCGCTGCTCGATGCGCGCGGCTTCGGCGCGGACGATTTCGCCCGCTCGCACCCTGGCGGAGCACTGGGCCGGAAGTTGCTCACCCACGTCGGCGACGTGATGCAGACCGCCGTGCCGACCCTGGTCGAGGAGACCCCCGTACCGGCCGCGCTGGCAGCGATGACCCAGGGCGGCATGGGCATGGCCGTGGTGCTCGACGCCACGATGAAGATCACCGGCATCTTCACCGACGGCGACCTGCGGCGCGCGCTGGAACGCCTCGGCGACCTGCGCGCGACACCGGTTTCCGCGGTGATGACGCGCCATCCGCGCCGCATCGGCCCGCGCCGCCTGGCGGTGGAGGCGGTGGAAATGATGGAGGCCAACAAGATCAACCAGCTGCTGGTGACCGACGAGGCCGGCGCGCTGCTGGGTGCGCTGAACATGCACGACCTGTTCCGGGCGAAGGTGGTCTGATGGCCGGCGGGGCGACCAGCGCCATGACCAAGGCCGGTCAGGTGGTCCTGATGGGGTTCGACGTCGACGGCGTACTCACCGACGGCACCCTGTATTTCAGCGCCCAGGGCGACGCGATGAAGGCCTTTTCCAGCCTCGACGGCCATGGCCTGAAGATGCTGCAGCGTGGTGGCGTCGAAGTCGCCATCATCAGTGGCCGCAGTTCCGCCGCACTGGAACTTCGGGCAGCGAACCTGGGCATCACGGAGCTGCACATGGGCATCGAGGACAAGCGCGCGGTGATGGGCGAACTCCTCGCGCGGCGCGGAATCGGATTCGCCCAGGCCGGGTACATGGGCGACGACGTGGTCGACCTGCCGGTGCTGCGTGCCTGCGGCTTTTCCGCCACCGTGGCCGACGGTCACGACGAGGTGCTCGGCCGCGTGGATTACGTCGCGGCCAGGAAGGGCGGCAGCGGCGCCGTGCGCGAAGTTTGCGACCTGATCCTGCGCGCCCGCGGCAAGTGGGACGAAGCCATGGCGGAGTACCTGGCATGAAAGACCGCCGCAGCGCCTCGCTGTTCCCGCTGGCGATGCTGGTGCTGCTCGCGGCCCTGACCTTCTGGCTCAACCGTGTGATCGAGGGCGACAAGCCGCGCGGCCCGCAACGGCACGATCCCGATTACTGGGTCGAGAATTTCGTGGTGCGCCGCTTCGACCTGGATGGAAAATTGCAGCACACCCTGGTGGCCACGAAGCTCCTGCACTACCCGGATGACGACACCACGATCGTCACCGCACCGCAACTCACCTACCACCACGGAGCGCCTGCGGAGATTTCGGCGCGCATGGCCTATGTCGGCTCAGACGGCAAGGAAATCGACCTCGTCGATGACGTTCGCGTTGTCCGCCAGGGCGCGACGGGCGATGCCCCGCCGACCGTGCTGGAAACCCGGGCGCTGAAGATCTTTCCCGACGCCGAAAAGGGGCGCACCGGGGCGCCGGTGGTCATCACCCAGGGCGGGAGCATCCTGCGCGGCAGCGGGCTCGAGTTCGACAACAAAACCGGCGTCACGGTCCTGCGCGGCCGCGTCACCGGCACCCTCCACAGCAACCGGACAGAAAAACCATGAACGCATTCCTTCGCTACGCCGCGCTGGCCGGCATCGCCGGCAGCTTCCTGGCCGCACCCGCGGCCTGGGCGGAAAAGGCCGACCGCGACAAGCCGGTCAACATCGAGGCGGACCGGGTCAGCGTCGATGACGTGAAGAAGGTGCAGACCTTCGAAGGCAACGTGCAGTTGTCCAAGGGTACGCTGGTGATTCGCGCCGAGCGCATCGTCGTGATCCAGGACGATGACGGCTACCAGCGCGGCGTCGCAACCGGCGGTCCCGGCGTGCTTCCGACCTTCCGCCAGAAGCGCGAGGCCCAGGACGGCTACATCGAAGGCGAAGCGGAGCGCATCGAACATGACGCCAA
>JBIKLV010000057.1:0-24700 GCA_044359585.1 Sulfuritalea sp.
GCTCGACAACCAGGCTCACAAGCTGTTCCTCAACGGCGGCTACAACTTCACGCCGAGCACGCGCGGAACCTTCAAGGTCGAGTACACCCACGCCACCCAGAGCCAGCACCTGCCTATGAAGGATGTACCGACGCTGTCCTTCGTCGGATCGCCGGAAACCCTGAGCGGCGCAGTCAATACGACGCTGGTTCAGCTTGGCCTGACTTCGCGCCCGATCAGCGAGCTGTCATTGGTCGCCAACCTGCGTTACCACAACATGGACGACGCCACCCCGGTCAATCGCTTTGTCCAGGGCGGCACCGGAACCTGTATCACGCCGCCCGGCGCGAACCAGTGTACCGACAACACGCCGCTGTCCTACAAGACCCTGACCGCCAAGCTGGAAGGCACTTATCGCCTGCCCGACGGCTACAGCGTCACTGCCGGGGTCGAGGACGTCAAGCAGGACCGCACCGTGCCGGTCTCGAACGGGCTGGGTGCCGGCGGGCTTGACAACCAGCGCGTCGTGCCCTGGCGCGCACGCCTGGACGAAACCACGCTGCGCCTCGAACTGCGCCGTTCGCTCTCGGATACCGTCAATGGCTCCCTGTCCTACCTGACCGGCGACCGGAAGGGATCGACCTACGTGATGGCGGGGGCCGGTCCGGGCGGTGTCGAGCCCGACTTCGCCAATCCGATCAACATCGCCGACCGCCAGCGCGACAAGGTGCGCATGGCGATCGACTGGTCGCCCATCGAAGCCCTTTCGATCCAGGCCAATGTTGCCCATGCCAAGGACATCTATCCCGACAACGGCCGCGGCTTTGGCCTGAAGTCGGGCATCGCCCACTTGTACGGCATCGATGCCAGCTACAAGCTGAGCGACACCTGGCGCGCCAATGCCTGGTATTCGTATGACCACAACAAGGCAAGCCAGTTGAACAATCGCGCCGCGGCGGGCCCTTCGATCAAGAACAGCAACCTCGAGGATGCCGGCAAATCGCTTGGCATCGGCGTGCGCGGCGACTTGACCAGCGATATCGCATTTGGCGCCGACCTGCAGCGGATCCGCAACAACAGCCGCTACAACCAGGCCCTGACGGCGGCGCAGACCGCGAACATGTCCGCCAACATGCCGGACATCGAGAACGCGCTGACCAAGCTGAGCCTGTTTGCCAACTACGTGATGGACAAGAACACCGAACTGCGCTTCGACTTCATCCACGAGCGCTGGAAGACCAACGACTGGACCTGGCAGTTCGCCGGCGGTGGACCGTTCGTCTTCGGTACGGTGACCGATGGCACCACCGTCACCAGCAACCAGAATCAGTCGTCCAATTTCCTTGGAGCCCGCTACATCTACAAGTTCCAGTAATTTGGCTTAGCAGAATCCGGGCTGGACCCGGCGCAAAAGAGGCGGAACCTGCACTAACAGGTTCCGCCTCTTTTTGTATTTTCAGCCGGAAGTGCGAGCCAAATCGGGATGTCGCCCCACCTGCTGCCGTTCCGCCAGCGCCGACTCCTGCGGACGAATACCCTTGTCCGAGGTTCGGCGTGGAAGCCGGCTCTCAGTTCGCGTCGTAGTAAGAAAGGGAAACAGGGGACAGACCACGATTTTCTGGGATACGCGCCTCTTCTATTCCGCTCTTGTCACCGTCTCGCCAGCGCCGACTCTTGCGGCCGTGCCAGCCACGATGATATTTGCCTGGAACCCGCCAGAGGACACTCAGGATCGGCCCCCGGCTTTCTGCGCCATGATGCCAAAACTCGCCCGGTAGGCGTCTTACGTTGTCCAGTTTTCCACTTTAAGTCCTTTGACGCGCCCAAAGTCCTTTAGGTTGTTGGTCACGACAATGGCGCCCTCACTACGGGCATGAGCGGCAATCATGAGGTCATTGGCTCCAATGGATTGCCCTTTGCGTCTTAGGTCTGCCCGGATTTCCGCATAATGTTCTGCGGCCTTGGCAGGCCACTCCATAACTGTGACATGGCGAACCAGAGCATCGACACCCGCCTGATTTGCTTTCTTCTTCGACGATTCTTGTACCCCATACAGAAGCTCCGCCAGAGTGACGACTGAAATCGCCTGATCATGAAGTGGCACGGATTGGATGCGCGATACCAGCGCAGGTATTGAACGCCGAAGAATGAAAATGCAGGTGTCCGTGTCCAGCATGTAAATCCGACTCATCCGAATTGGCGCTCCTGTACGGGAAGGTCTTCAATGCCAACCATGAAGTCATCGCTCACGCGCACCTCCGACGCCAAGAAATCCGCCCATGACGGAGGGCGTGGCGATAACACAACATCCTCCCCGACTTTACGGATAAATACTTCCTTCATGCCTTCCGGGAACCTGAACTCAAGCGGAAGCGTCACCACCTGAGTTCGATTGTTTTTTCCTACCCGTGCGGTTCGCTGTTCCATTTTCTTTCTCCAGACTGCCATGTGCCACAGTATATGGCAGCCACTTCGTCGCTGTCAAACCAGTGCATCGCCCAAGAGCGTCAACAGAGTGCAAGAACTGGAGAGCAGGGAGCCACGGTTCTCCGGGGATACGCGTATCTTCCTTTCCGCTCTTGTCACCGTCTCGCCAGCGACCGAAGGAAGTCCCCGTGGGGCGCCGACTCTTGCGGCCGTGCCAGCTGTGATTTATCGCCGGAACGCCCCGATGTTCAATTCGCGTCGTAGTAATACGCCTTGCCCGGCACCTTCGCCGCGATTTTCTCCTTCATCGTGTCCAGCGACTGCGGCGCCTTGTCCCACCAGAGGGCGCGCCCTTTCTGCTGCTCGGCCTTTTCCTCGGGATGCTTTGCCATCCATTCGCGCATGAACTTGGTGTGCTCGGATTCATAGAGTGCCATCAGTTTTCCTTTCGGGGTTTGACATCGACATAACGGGTGATGCGCACCACTTCCGGCACGTGCCGGAGCGAGCGCAGGATGCGGGCGAGGTGGATTCGGTCGGTGACCTGCAGGGTGAAGAACAGCGTGGTGGCCTCGCCGCTGTCGTCGTCCATGCTGATATTGACGATATTGGAGCCGGCTTCGGCCATGCCGGCGGCGATCCGGGCAAGGACGCCGCGCACATTCTTGGCGATGACGCGAATGCTCGCTTCGAACATGCCCTTGATGTCCGGCTCCCATTCGACGTCCACCCAGTTGCCGCGCTCGCTGCGCAGCTTGGCGATTGCCGTGCAATCGTGGGTATGCACCACCAGGCCCTGGCCCTTGCGGATCAGGCCGACGATCGGGTCGCCGGGGATGGGACGGCAGCAATTGCCGAGCTTGACTGCGACGCCTTCGGGCCCGTGGATCAGGATGGCCTGCTTGCCGCGCCCTTCGGTGGCGGCGTTCGCTGCGCCGGTATCGACGCCCTCGGCCAGGCGCCGCGCGACGATGGCCGGCAGGCGCTTGCCCAACCCGATTTCAGCCAGCACGGCCTTCTGCGAACGGGCGCCAGAGGCACGCTTGAAACGATCCCAGGCCTGTGCCGGCAGCTTTGCCAGTGCCAGGCCGAGGTCGCGCAGGGCGTGCGACAGCAGCCGCTCGCCCAGCGCGGCGGATTCTTCGGCTTGCTTGGTGTTGAGGAAGTGGCGGATCTTGGAGCGCGCCCGCGCGCTCTTGACGTAGCCCAGCCAGGCCGGATTGGGCACGGCGTTGGGTGCGGTGACGATCTCGACGCGGTCGCCATTGCGCAGTTCGGTGCGCAGCGGCATGGTTTCGAAATTGATGCGGCAGGCGACGCAGCGGTCGCCGATGTCGGTATGCACGGCGTAGGCCAGGTCGACCGGGGTCGAGCCGCGCGGCAGCGCGAAAATCTTGCCCCGCGGGCTGAACACATAGACTTCGCTGGGGAACAGGTCGACTTTGACATGCTCCAGGAATTCCGAGGAGTCGCCGCTGGTGGATTGCAGTTCGACCAGCGACTGCAGCCACTTGTGGGTCTTCTTCTGCAACTGGTCGAGTGCCGTTTCGTCCTTGTACAGCCAGTGCGAGGCGACGCCGGATTCGGCGACATGGTGCATGTCGGCGTCGCGGATCTGGATTTCCACCGGGGTGCCGAAAGGCCCGATCAGCGTGGTGTGCAGCGACTGGTAGCCATTCGCCTTGGGGATCGCAATGTAGTCCTTGAACTTGCCCGGCACCGGCTGGTACAGCGCATGCAGCGCGCCAAGCCCAAGGTAGCAGGTGGGGCGATCCTTGACGATGATGCGAAAGCCGTAGATGTCCAGCACCTGCGAGAAGGAAAGGCGCTTGTCACGCATCTTGCGGTAGATGCCGTACAGGTGCTTTTCCCGTCCCATGACGTCGGCGTCGATGCCGGCGGCCGGCAGCGCCAGGCGAATCGCGTCGAGGATGCGGCCGACCACCTCGCGGCGATTTCCGCGGGCGCCCTTTACGGCCTTGGCCAGCACCCGATAGCGCAGCGGATGGGCGTGGCGGAAGGCCAGTTCCTGCAGCTCGCGATACAGCGCGTTCAAACCCAGGCGGTTGGCAATCGGGGCGTAGATGTCGAGGGTTTCGCGCGCGATGCGGCGCCGCTTCTCGGGCCGCATCGCGTCCAGCGTCTGCATGTTGTGCAGGCGGTCGGCCAGCTTGATCAGGATCACGCGCACGTCGCGCGCCATCGCCAGCAGCATCTTGCGGAAGTTTTCCGCCTGGGCTTCCTCGAAACTCTGGTGTTCGATGCGGTCGAGTTTGGAGACGCCGTCGACCAGTTCCGCGGCGACACTGCCGAAGCGTTCGGCGATCTGCTCCTTGGTGATCGACGTGTCTTCCATCACGTCGTGCAGCAGCGCCGCCATCAGCGCGTGCGGGTCGAGGTGCCATCCCGCGAGGGTCTCCGCCACGGCCAGCGGATGCGTGATGTAGGGGCCGCCGCTGAGGCGCATCTGGCCGCGGTGGGCCGCGTCGGAAAAGACATAGGCGGCGCCGACGCGCGCGATGTCTTCAGGCTTGAGGTAGGTGGCGAGCCGGCTGTTGAAGCGCTCCAGATCCTCGGCCAGGTCGACCGGAGGATGCATGTCCGCCGAAATCAGCGGCGGTTCGTCGAGTGCCCCCGGCACAACGCCGGGGTCCATCAGTGGCGAAACGGGATGTGGCCGGAGTGGAACCTGCGCCGCTGTCACGATTCACCCCGTTCGCATGTTGCCTACGTGTTGCTGCGAGTCAGGATCTCGACGCCGACCTTGCCTGCGGCGATTTCGCGCAGGGCGATCACGGTCGGCTTGTCGCGGCCGGGATCGACCAGTGGCGTATTGCCCAGCGTCAGCTGGCGCGCGCGGTAGGTCGCCGCCAGGGTCAGCTGGAAACGGTTGGGGATGAGCTTGATGCAATCGTCGATGGTGACACGGGCCATGGTTTCAGTCCTGTTCTAAAAAGCGGAATACGTCGGGAAGACGTGCGCGCTGACGCGGGAAGCGCAGACGCGAAGCGCACACGGCGGCTTTGAGTTCGCCGAGCGCAATATCCAAGTCATTGTTGATTATAACAAAATCGAACTCGGCCACGTGACGCATTTCGCCCAGGGCGCCGGCCACCCGGCGCGCTATGACGTCTTCACTATCGGCGCCGCGGCCACGCAAGCGGCGCTCCAGTTCGGCGATCGAGGGCGGCAGGATGAATATGCTGACGGCTTCGGGAAACTGGCGGCGCATCTGCTGCGCGCCCTGCCAGTCGATCTCCAGCATCATGTCGCAGCCTTCCTTCATGCGCTGTTCGAGCCAGGTGCGCGAGGTGCCGTAGAAGTTGTCGTGCACTTCCGCCCATTCGGCGAACTCGCCGCGCTCGCGCATGGCGAGGAAGCGCTGCACGGCGATGAAGTTGTATTCGCGGCCGTCCTGCTCGCCCGGGCGCGGCGCGCGCGTGGTGAAGGAGACCGAGTGCCGCACCTGCGCGTCGTCCTGCAGCAGGCGTCCCACCAGCGTGGTCTTGCCGGCGCCGGAGGGTGCCGAGACGATGAAAAGTGTTCCGGAAATCATGGTTTGCGGTGCTTGAGCTGGGTCAAGGTTGCACGGGAAAGCGATGCATTAGTATACGCGGCCCATGCGCAATTCCGCCCATCCACTTCCGATTCGAGGCCGCCCCGTCATGCTGCTGGCGCTTGGCCTGCTGGCCATGGCGCTGCACCTGGTGGCAGGCAGCGGGATGACGCGTGCAGCGCCGGCGCTAGGCGGCAATGGCGGCTTTCTCACCGAGCTATGCACCAGCCATGGCGTGGTCAAAATGGATCTCGGGCAATCCGGCGGCAAGGTTCCGGCCGGCGAGGCCCATGACTGCTGCACGCTGTGCGCGGCCGGCGCCCCGTTGCTGGCAGCGGGCCATGATCCTGCCGTGGCGCCGGCGCCGACTTTCCACGCCGCGCAGGATTGGCGCTCGCGTGCGCCGCGCCCGCATGCTCCGCGGACCGCCCACGCCCCGCGCGGTCCGCCGGTCATGGCCTGACCCGCTTCGCCCGTCGTCCGTGCCGCGTCACACTCGTGTGGCGCACGCAAACCGATCCGCGCCCCGGCGCGGGACACATTCCATCGCAAGGAGTCGCCATGAATCGCATCGCCCGTACCACCGTGCTGTCCGCCCTGCTGTCCGCTACTTTCGTCCTGCCCGCCCAGGCGCAGGTCACCGTCAAGGATCCCTGGGTGCGCGCCACCGTGTCCCAGCAAAAGGCCACCGGCGCCTTCATGCAAATCACCTCGATGCAGGATGCGCGCCTGGTCGAGGCCAAGTCGCCGGTCGCCGGCGTGGTCGAAGTGCACGAGATGAAGATGGAAAAGGACGTCATGAAAATGCGCGCCCTTTCAGAGGGCCTGGCCCTGCCCGCCGGCAAGAGCGTCGAACTCAAGCCGGGCGGCTACCATGTGATGCTGATGGATCTCAAGCAGCAGGTGAAGGAGGGCGACGTCGTGCCGCTGACCCTGGTCATCGAGGACAAGGACAAGAAGCGGTCCACGATCGAGGTCAAGGCGCCGGCCAAACCCCTTGCCAGCGCGGCCAAGGCGCCGGAAAAGATGGACCAGCAGCACAAGCATTGAGTCGCGCCGCCATGGATCGGAGTCGCCACCGATCCGTCGCGTGCTCCCTGGGCATGATCATTCGGGCTCGATATTCGAGTCGCAACCGATGCCGGCAGCAACCCAGCGCGCGAAACGCCGGCTGGCCGCGGCCTCCCAGCGCGCGGGCAGCCAGCGCAGGAAATCGGCCGGCCGCGTGATCATTCCGCAGGCATAACGCCGGTCGCCTTCACGCCAGGTCAGGGCAGGGCAGGCGCCGTGTCGATGTCCGAGCAGGATGCGGCTGACCGGGCAGGGCGCCGCGCAGCAGCAGACGCCGCAGCCGTTGCACGCGGCGCCAGGCGCAGGCTTGGCGGGCGCGGCGGCATGGATGGCGATGAAGGCGGGCGTAGCCGGCATTCGGTCGGTTCAATCGCCGTGTCGTCAGCGCCGACTCTTGGGCGGGCGAAGACGGGCGCCGCCTACTCGAGGTTCTGCACCTGTTCGCGCATCTGCTCGATCAGCAGCTTGAGGTCGAGCGCGATGGCGGTGACTTCGGCCGAGACCGACTTGGACGACAGCGTATTGGCCTCGCGGTTGAGTTCCTGCATCAGGAAATCCAGCCGCTTGCCGACCGCGCCGCCCTTCTTCAGCACCCGGTCGAGTTCGTCGAGGTGGGTCACCAGCCGCGCGATTTCCTCGGCGACGTCGATCTTGGCGGCGAAGACGCCGACTTCCTGGCGGATGCGTTCTTCGTCGAGGTTGGCCACGGCTTCGCGCAGCTTGGCCGCCAGGCGTTCGCGATAGGCCGCCAGCGCAGCCGGCAGCAGGGGTTCGGCGGCGGCCACGCGCTCGCGCATGCGTGCCGCGCGGTCTTTCAACACGTCGGCCAGCTTGGCGCCTTCGCGTTCGCGCGAGGCGACGAACTCGACGAGCAGGGTGGCGAACAGTTCCTGCGCCGCTGCCTGCAATTGATCTGCGCTCAGCGAGTCGTCCGCCAGCACGCCGGGCCAGCGCAGCACTTCGGCCACCGACAGCGGCGCGGCCTGGGGCAGCGCCTTGCGTACTGTCGCGTCGAGGCTGCCCAGTTCCGCCAGCAGCGCCGCATCGGGCAGGCGTTGGCGGGCGGCGTGGCCCTGAGCCGGCTGTGCCTGCAGGTAGCCGCGGCATTCGATCTTGCCGCGCGCGATGCGCTCGGTGATCTTTTCGCGCAGCGGCATCTCCAGGAAGCGCAGGTCCTCGCTCAGGCGAAAGCCGATATCGAGGTAGCGCGAATTGACGCTCTTGATTTCAAGGTTGATTACCGCGGTGCCCAGGTCGCGGCTGGCGGCGGCATAGCCGGTCATGCTGTGGATCATTGTGGGGGGTCTTTCCGATAGCGTGGAATAACTCGTTCAGAGCGACGGGTGGTAGTCGAGCAAAGCGAGCTGAAAAGTAGCCTCCCCGTGAGGGGAGGATGGGAGGGGCGGGCCTACTAATTCGCCTTTAGTTACGGCCGCTGCGCTTAACGCCGATGATACCGGCATTAGCCTCCACTGAAACTTCGTTTTCGCGTGTTTAATCATCGACAGGGGCTCTCGCTGCCATGAAAGTTCGGAGCCGGTTCGCGGCGCCAAAAGCAGTTGTTTACAGCGAGGGGGCGAACAAGGAAAATTGCGTCAGTATATCAACGCGTCTCTAGTCCATCGTGGTCTCGCAGAACAATCAGGCACTTCCTCCCGGATGCCAACTTGAAGGCTATCGCATCGAGCGGCAGCTTTCGGTCGGCGGCTTCTCCATCGTCTACCTGGCGCACGATGCCGAGGGCACGCCGGTGGCGATCAAGGAATACCTGCCCAATGCGCTGGCCTTGCGTGGCGAAGGTCAGTTGGCTCCCGTTATCCCGCCGGAATACCAGGCGGAGTTCAACTTCGGCCTCAAGTGCTTTTTCGAGGAAGGCCGCGCGCTGACCGGCATCGTCCACCCCAACGTGGTGCAGGTGCTGAATTTCTTCCGCGCCAACGAGACGGTTTATCTGGTGATGCGCTTCGAGACCGGGCAGACGCTGCGCGACTACATTCGCCAGCATCGCGGCCGGATGGACGAAGCCTTCATGCGCGGCATGTTCTGCGGCGTACTCGACGGCCTCGGCGAGGTGCATGGCCGCGGCCTGCTGCACCTCGATATCAAGCCGGCCAACATCTGGCTGCGTACCGACGGCAGCCCGGTGCTGCTCGACTTCGGCGCCGCGCGCTACGCGGTCGACATCGGCCCGCCCGAGCCGCGCGCCATGTACACCCCGGGCTATGCGGCACCCGAGCAGTACCACGGCAAGTACACGCTGGGGCCGTGGACCGACATCTACGCCGTCGGCGCGTGCATCTACGCGGCGCTGGCCGGCTCGGCGCCGCAGGCGGCCGACGAGCGTCTGGTCGACGACCAGTTGCTGCCCGCCCGCCAGCGCTGGGGCCGCGACTATTCGCTGCGGCTGCTGACCACCATCGACGAATGCCTGCGCCTCGACCCGCCGCGCCGGCCGCAGCATGCGCGCGCCCTGCACGCCTCGCTGATGGCCGATCCGGACGCCGTCAGGTCGCGTTCATGGCTGTCCCGCCTCGGCTTCTGACGCCATCGATGAAATACACCATCGTTCATGACAGCCGCATTGGCGGGCGCGAGATCAACCAGGATCGCGCCGCCTGGCTGGCCACGGACGACACGCTGCTGATGGTCGTGGCCGACGGCATGGGCGGCCATTTGCAGGGCGAGATCGCGGCCCAGCTTGCGGTCGATACGGTGGTCGAGTGCTTTCGCCGCGACGCCGGCTCGCGTCTGGCCGATCCGGGCCGCTTCCTGGTCGAGGCCTTCGAACGGGCCCACTCAAACATCATCAATCACGCCGACGCCTGCCAGATCGCCGCCCATGCCGCGCCGCGCACCACCTGCATCGCCTGCGTGGTGCAGGACGGCCAGGCCTGCTGGGCGCATGCCGGCGATTCGCGGCTGTACCTGATCCACGGCCGCGCGCCGGACAATGCCAACGTGATGCGCACCCGCGACCACAGCGTGGTACAGCGCATGGTCGACGACGGCACCCTCAGCAGCGAGCAGGCCGCGTCCCATCCGATGCGCAATCGCGTTTTCAGCTGCCTTGGCGGCAGCGTCGCCCCGCACATCGAGGTCTCGCGCCTGGTGTCGCTGGAGGACGGCGACCTGATCGCGTTGTGCACCGACGGCGCGTGGTCGCCGCTCGGCGAACGCCTGGTCAATGAACTGGCCTGCGCGCCGCTGACCAGCTCCGTGCCGCACCTGCTTGACGCCGCGGAACGCGCCGCCGGTCCCGGCGCCGACAACCTGACCGTGATCGCCATGCGCTGGGACGCCCCCGACCCCGATGCGCACACACTCAACCAGCGCCCCGACGCACCGCGCGAACTGCTGCTGGTGCCGATCAGCGATGAGGAAATCGAAACCGCCGTGGCCGACATACGCCGCCGCATTCCCTACACCTCTTCCAGGGCTGTCGCCCAGGAGAGGTCTTCTCAAATGCCCGCCCCCTCCCGGGCTGCCGCCCAGGAGGGGTCTTCTCAAACGCCCGCCCCCTCCCATCCTCCCCCTCGCGGGGGAGGTGACTGATTTGCTCGCTGCGCTCGATTGTTGGAGAGCGTATTTCACGCCAACGGAGTTCCTTGATGAATCGTCCCTCGCAACGCATTTCCCGTGACGCCGCGCAACTGCGCGAATTGCGCATCACCCGCGGCTACACCCGCCACGCCGAAGGCAGCGTGCTGGTCGAGTTCGGCAACACCAAAGTCCTGTGTACCGCCAGCGTCGAGGAGTCGGTACCCGGCTTCCTGCGCGGCAAGGGTTCCGGCTGGGTCACCGCCGAGTACGGCATGCTGCCGCGCGCCACCAACACCCGCACCGCGCGCGAGGCGGCGAAGGGCAAGCAGTCCGGCCGCACCCAGGAAATCCAGCGCCTGATCGGCCGCAGCTTGCGCGCCGTGACCGACCTCAAGGCGCTCGGCGAACGCCAGATCACGCTCGACTGCGACGTGCTGCAGGCCGACGGCGGCACGCGCTGCGCCTCGATCACCGGTGCCTGCGTGGCGCTGCACGACGCCATCGGCACACTGGTCGCCGGCGGCAAACTGGCGCAGCACGCGATGCGCGAACTGGTGGCGGCCGTGTCGGTCGGCATCGTCGAAGGCATCCCTGTGCTCGACCTCGACTACGCCGAGGATTCCGCCTGCGACACCGACATGAATGTGGTGATGACAGCCGGCGGCGGCATCATCGAAGTGCAGGGCACGGCCGAGGGTGCACCGTTTTCGCGCGCCGAGCTCGATACCCTGCTGGAACTCGCCGCGGCCGGCATCGGCGAGATCATCGCTGCCCAGAAGTCGGCGCTGGCGCTACGGTGATCGGGACAGCCATTCCCCCATCCCCCTGCCCAAGGCAGGGGGTGACCGTGGTTCAGCCACTGATGTGGCTTCCGGGTCGTGGCTTGCCGCCACTTTGGGACGGCCCGGCGGTGGCGGCATGAAGAAACTCGTCCTTGCCTCGGGCAATGCCGGCAAGCTGCGCGAATTCGGGCAACTGCTGGCGCCCTTCGATTTCGAAGTGCTGCCGCAGTCGGCTTTCAACGTGCCGGAGGCCGAGGAACCGCATGTCACCTTCGTCGAGAACGCGATCGCCAAGGCGCGCCATGCCGCGCAATTGACCGGACTGCCGGCGCTGGCCGACGACTCGGGCCTGTGCGTGGCGGCTTTGGGCGGCGCGCCGGGGGTTTGGTCGGCACGCTACGGCGGTGAGCCGAAATCGGATGCGAAGAACAATGCGAAATTGCTGGCCGATCTCGCCGGCGTCGCCGACCGTCGCGCGCACTATGTTGCCGTGCTGGTGCTGATGCGTTCAGCCGACGATCCGCAACCCATCGTCGCCGAAGGCGAATGGCATGGCGCGATCGTCGATGCGCCGCGCGGCGATGGCGGCTTTGGTTACGACCCGTATTTCCTGGTGCCCGAGTTGGGGCTTACCGTGGCGGAGCTGCCACACGAGGAAAAGAATCGCCGCTCGCATCGCGGCCAGGCGCTGGCGCAACTCATCACCCGCCTTCGAGCCGGGGCGTGATTCCGATCATCCCGGTCGCCGCCGTAGCACCAGCGCCGACTCTTGCAGCCTCCTCCGGACTGGTCGCACCGCCGCCGCTGGCGCTCTATGTGCACTGGCCCTGGTGCGTGAAAAAGTGCCCCTACTGCGATTTCAATTCGCACGAGGCCCGTGGCGAGGTCGACGAGGCCGCCTATCTCGCCGCGCTGGTCGCCGACCTCGAAGGCGCCTTGCCGCAAGTCTGGAACCGACCGGTGTCGAGCGTCTTCATCGGTGGCGGCACGCCGAGCCTGATGCGCGGCGAAACCGCCGAGGCGCTGCTGGCGGCGATCCGCATGCGCCTGCCGCTGCAACCCGGCGCCGAGATCACGCTCGAAGCCAATCCCGGCACCGCAGAGGCGACGAAGTTCGCCGCCTTCCGCGCCGCGGGCGTGACCCGGCTCTCGATCGGCGTGCAGAGTTTCGACGATGAAAAGCTCGCCGCGCTGGGCCGCATCCACGACGGCGGCGAAGCGCGGCGCGCCATCGAGCTCGGGCTGAAGAATTTCGAGCGCGTCAATCTCGACCTGATGTACGCGCTGCCGGGGCAGACGCTGGCGCAGGCCGAAGGCGACATCACCACCGCGATCAACAGCGGGGTCGGCCACATTTCGGCCTACCACCTGACGCTGGAACCGAACACCGCCTTCCACCACGCGCCGCCGCCGCTGCCCGACGACGACCTGGCGGCCGACATGCAGGAGATGGTCGAAGCCCGGCTCGGTGCCGCCGGCTTCGAGCACTACGAAACCTCGGCCTTCGCCCGACCCGCAGGCGGCAGCAATTCGCAGTGCGCGCACAACCTCAACTACTGGCGCTTCGGCGATTACCTGGGGCTAGGCGCCGGTGCCCATGGAAAGCTGTCGAACCACGCCTCGATCTGGCGCGAAACGCGCCATCGCAATCCGCGCGCCTACCTGGACGCTGCGGCGCGCGGCGACTTCATCGCCACGCGGCAGGATGTCGATCGCGCCGACCTGCCCGGCGAGTTCATGATGAATGCCTTGCGCCTCAATGGCGGCTTTCCGCTGCCGCTGCTCACCGAACGCACCGGCCTGCCGCTGGCCGCCATCGAAAAGTCGGCGCTGGCGGCACGGCGCGAGGGCCTGCTGGAGGTGGCCGACGGCTGGATGCGGCCGACCTTGCAGGGACGACGTTTCCTGAACCGGCTGCTGGGCATGTTCCTCGCCGACGGCGCGGTCTGATGGTGCGCGTTCTGTGTCACCATACGGCCCGGCAAACCACGGACAAGGACGCAGCGGCGTGAAGGGCACCAGCGGAAACCTGATCGAGATCGAAGACCTGCACTTCGCCTACGGCAGCAACAAGGTGCTGCAGGGGATCCAGCTCGCCGTGCCGCGCGGCAAGGTGGTCGGCATCCTCGGCGTCAGCGGCGCCGGCAAGAGCACCATCCTCAAGCTGATCGGCGGCCAGTTGCGGCCCGACCGCGGCCGGGTGCGCGTCGATGGCCGCGTCGTGCATGAGCTCGATGAAGGCGGCCTCTACGAATTGCGTCGCGACATGGGCATGATGTTCCAGGCCGGCGGCTTGTTCAGCGATATTTCCGTCTATGAAAACATCGCCTTTCCGATGCGCGAGCTGACCGACCTGCCCGACGACCTGATCCACGACCTGGTGCTGATGAAGCTGCATGCGGTCGGCCTGCGCGGGTCCAGCGAGCTGATGCCGAACGAATTGTCAGGAGGCATGGCGCGCCGCGTCGCGCTGGCCCGGGCGATCGCCCTCGACCCCGGCCTGACCATGTACGACGAGCCTTTCGCCGGGCTCGACCCGATCTCGCTCAACGTCATCGCGCAACTGATCCGCCGCCTCAACGACGCGCTGGGCGCGACCTCCATCGTGGTCACCTACGACGTATCGGAAACGCTGAAGGTGGTCGACTATGCCTACTTCATCCACGACGGCAAGGTGGTCTCGGCCGGCACGCCCGACGAACTGCTGAACTCGTCGAATCCCTCGGTGCATCAGTTCATCCACGCCGAACCGGACGGCCCGGTGGCCTTCCACTATCCGCGCGAACCCTACCGCAGCGATCTGGAACTCGGGCAGTAGGCGGGCCGGCGGCTAGTACAGAGTCAGGTTGAAAGCGATGGACTCAACTCCACTGGTCATCCCGGGCTTGACCCGGGATCCAGTTACGGCCGCCGACTGGGTTCCGGCTTTCGCCGGAATGACGGATCCATCCATCTGAATCTGCATCGTCCAACTATCAGTGTTCCTTGCCGTCCACTCGAGGCTGCAACAGGAAGGGGATCAGGCGCCAGGCCAGGATGCCGAAGCCGGCCAGCCAGCCACCGGCGGCCAGTGCCAGCCATAGCGCATAGGACGCCGGCAGCAATTGCGGCGCAAGGACGCGCAGCAGGAAGGCGCCGATCATGATCCACAGCACCGCCCGGTCAATGGGCTCGAATACCACCTTGCGCCCGGTGTGGCCCTTGGCGATGCGGATCAGCATCGCGGGAATGATCAGGCCCATCACGCCGAGCCCGAACACGTGCGTGGAGAAGGCGCCAACCCAGTTCGGCGGCGCCGCCACGGCGAGGAACTCGACCAGCAGTTGCAGCACGATGGCGGCATAACCGGCGTACATGATGCCGAGGTCGATCCGGCGCAGCGCCAGGTGGGGGTGCCAGAACGCCAGGCGGCCGGCCAGCAGCAGCGCCAGCGCCAGCGAGAGGCCGGCGGCCAGCGGCGGCGCCATCCAGCCGGCGCCGACCAGGGTCAGGCCGAGCAGCTTGATGGCGCGATCGAGCGCGGCATGGCGCAGGATGTCGACCTGGTAGATGTTCTTCATGAACTGGGTCAGGGTGCGCTCCAGCATCACCAGGAAGGCGACGCGGAAAAGCCCGGTCGCCATCGCGATGCCAACCTGGAACTGCGCGGCGTCCAGCATCAGGTGTTTCGCCACCAGGAAGGTGGGCAGGATCAGCAGGAAGAAATAGTTGTCGCGGTAGCTATCGTCCTTGTAGTGGCGCACCAGGGTCCACAGCAGCATGGCGACGATGGCGGAGAGGAAGCCCAGGCTGGAAATCTGGAACAGCCAGCCTGGCCAGGCGCCGCCCAGCCACATCCCGGCGCGTTCGAACAGCCAGGCGGCGGAGAGGACCATCAGCGACGCGCCGTGGTAGCCGCGGATACCCACCCAGTTCTTGGTCGAGGTCAGCAGGAAGCCGCCGAGCACCGCCCAGCCGAAGCCGAAGAACATTTCATGGGCATGCCACTGCAGCGACGCCGCCGGCAGCGCCGGCGCCGGCAGGTGACCGAAGTAAATCAGAACCCAGAGCGTGGGCAGGCTCATCCCGGCGAGGCAGGCCAGTGCGAAGAAGGGCCGGAAGCCGACCAGCCACAGCGGGTGCGCAAAGTATCCCATGGCTGTTCAGACCGCAGCGCGGACGCAGTTGCGGCCAGCGGCCTTGGCGCGATACAAGGCGGCGTCGGCGCGCCCGAGGATCGTGTCCATCGTGCCTTCGCCGGGAACGCTCACCGCGACACCGATGCTCACGGTGCAACCCGGTTGTGCGCGCGCCTGCTCGACTCCGGCCCGTATGCGTTCGGCGACCACCAGCGCTTCGTCGAGGATGGTTTCCGGCAGCAGTGCGACGAACTCCTCGCCGCCGAAGCGACCCAGTTTGTCCGGGCGACGCAGCAGGCCGCCGACCCGTTCGACGAAATCCACCAGCACGCGATCGCCGGCCTGGTGTCCATAGTTGTCGTTGACCGCCTTGAAATGGTCGAGGTCCATGATCAACAGCGAACTGACCCGGTTCTTGCGCCGGTCGCGTTCCAGTTCCTGTTCGCAGGCATCGAGGAAGGCACGCCGCGTCAGCGCGCCGGTGAGCGAGTCGTGCCGCGCCATGTGCTCGAACTCGGCGCGCAGCTTGTCGGTCGCCATCAGCACCACGCCGATGCTCAGCACCAGCAGGCAGAAGGCATAGGTGGTGACGAAATAGGTTTGTGCCGGCGACAGGAGGAACAGGTGGCTGTCGGGCGTGGTGCCGAAGGCGGAGAAGAAGCGCACCGCCTGGGCGATGGCCTGCACCACCAGTGCCGCGATGCACAGGTAGCTGGCCAGGCTGCGGATGCCGTGGCGCGCGATGGTCCAGGCGTGGGCCGCGGTGAGCACGGCCATGAGCAGGCTCATCGTCAGCACGCGGATCCCGTAATGCGGTTCGACGAGGGTGAACCAGAGCATCATCGGCAGCGAGGAAAGTATCAGCACCGTCCAGGTGCGCGTCCAGGGCGGCGTGGCGAGGAAGCGCTGGCTGCCGATGTGGAACAGGGCCAGGCCGATGAGCAGGAACAGGTTGCCGCCAACCACCGAGAACAGGTCCGGAATCACGCCGCGCGCGCCGAGCAGCAGCGTCGAGACGAAGATCAGTCCCGTGGCGGACGCCCACTCGCCGAGGCCGACGATCACCGTCGGGTAGTTGCGGCGCATGACGAACAGCACCACCGACATCATGCCGCCCATGACTCCGGCGAGCAGGATGACGGTGCGCGGGTCGATGTTCATCGCATCGAGGCGCGCCGGAAGACGAGGTCCCAGACGCCGTGGCCGAGCTTCAGGCCGCGGCTTTCGAACTTGGTTTGCGGCCGGTAGGGCGGCCGCGGCGTGAAGCCGTTGGCCATGTTCTGCAGCCGTCGCTCGCCATTGAGGACCTCCAGCATCTGGTTGGCATAGTCCTCCCAGTCGGTCGCGCAATGCAGGTAGCCGCTTGGCGCAAGGCGTTCAGCCAGCAGCGCGACGAATTCGGGCTGGATCAGGCGGCGCTTCTGCTGGCGCTTCTTCGGCCAGGGATCGGGAAAGAAGATGTGGATGCCGGACAGGGCGCCGGGCGCGATCATGTCGCGCACCACCTCGACGGCGTCATGCTGGATTACCCGCAGGTTGGCGATGCCGCGCGTGGAAATTTCCTTCAGCAGGCTGCCGACGCCGGGGGTGTGCACCTCGATGCCGAGGTAGTCGTTCTGCGGGTGCCGTTCGGCGATGGTGGCCGTGGTTTCCCCCATGCCGCAGCCGATTTCGAGGATGCGGTGGGTGCGGCGGCCGAACACGGCGTCGAAGTCGAGCGGCGTCGCCTGGTAGGGAATGCCCCAACGCGGCATGCCTTCCTCATGGAAGCGGCGCTGCGCGTCGGAGACGCGGCCCTGGCGCAGCACGTAACTGCGGATGTGGCCGTGGCCTGGCGTGGCGCCGTCCGCGTCGGTGTCGTCGATATCGCTCATTCGGCGGGCTTTGCAGGAGTCGGCGACGGCGGCACGGCGATCGCCATCGCCGCCGCGGTGTCGGTCGCGGGAGCTTCCGCCAGCAAGCGCGCGAAATCGTAGCGCGCCCCGGTTATCGCCTGCGGTAGGCTGGCGCAGGCATCTTCCAGGCTGACACTGCCCAGCGCCGGCAGGATGCTGTCATTGAGGCCCAGCGCGCGCGCCAGGTCGGGCCAGTTGGCCTGGTCGGCACGCTCGGCGAAATAGTAGCGGGCGAGGTCGAGCACCAGCACCTCGATGGAGCGGGCCTGCTTTGCATGCCAGTTCGCGTAAGCATCCTGGATCGGGCCGGAATGCTGCGGCAGGTCGAGACATGCCGCAGCGAGCATGGACAGCCCGTGGGCCAGGCCGAACAGGCGCTGGCGCAACAGCACCCGTGGTTGTTCGAAAGCATAGCCCTGGTGTCGTGGCGTCAGCTCGACGGTCGCCGGTGTCGTCGCCGGCGTCGGCTCCGGCGCGGCATCCGCCGCCCGCGCCTGAGCCAGCAGGGCGACGCAGAGTACGCAAACGACGAAGTATTTCACGCGCCTGCCTGGCCGATCATTCCGCCGACCGGGGAACTGGGCGTCGCGGCATAGAACTTCTTCGGCATGCGTCCGGCACGGAACGCCTCGCGGCCGGCTTCGACCGCCTTCCTCATGGCGCCGGCCATCAGCACCGGATCCTTCGCCGCGGCGATCGCGGTATTCATCAGCACGCCATCGCAACCCAGCTCCATCGCGATGGCCGCGTCGGACGCGGTGCCGACGCCGGCATCGACCAGCACCGGCACCTTCGACTGCTCGATGATGAGCTTGAGGTTCCACGGATTCAGGATGCCCATGCCGGAGCCGATCAGCGAGGCCAGCGGCATCACGGCGACGCAACCGATGTCTTCCAGCATGCGCGCCTGGATCGGATCATCGGAGCAGTACACCATGACATCGAAGCCATCCTTGACCAGGGTCGCCGCCGCTTTCAGGGTTTCCGGCATGTTGGGAAACAGCGTCTGCGGATCGCCGAGCACTTCGAGCTTGCACAGAGCGTGGCCGTCCAGCAGCTCGCGGCCGAGGCGCAACGTGCGCACCGCGTCATCGGCCGTGTAGCAGCCGGCGGTATTGGGCAGGATGGTGAATTGCGACGGCGGCAAGACTTCCAGCAGCGAGGGTTGCCCCGGTTCCTGGCCGATGTTGGTGCGGCGGATGGCGACCGTGATGATCTCGGCGCCGGAGGCGTCGATGGCCTCGCGGGTCTGCGTGAAGTCCTGGTACTTGCCGGTGCCGACCAGCAGGCGCGAGCCATAGGTCTTGCCGGCGATGACGAGGGAATCGTTGCTCATGGATTCTGGTTCCGGAAAAATTCAGCCGCCGCCGACGGCGACGACGATTTCGATCTGGTCGCCGTCGGCGAGCAGGGTGTCGGCATGGCGGCTCTTCGCCACGATCTCGCCGTTGCGCTCGATGGCGACACGCTTGCCGGCGAGGCCGCGCGCCTCCAGCAACGCGGCGACGGAAAGCGGTGCCGGCAGTGTTTGCGCTTCGCCGTTGATGATGAGTTCCATTCGCGAATTTTACTTCAGCAGGCGGCGCCGGATCAGCGCCGAGGCGATGCCGAAGGCGATCACGGCGACCGCCAGCAGCGCGGCGATGTGGCCGATGATGCCGGTCGGAATTTCGCCGAACAGCAGCGGCCGCACCAGCGCCACGGCGTGGGTCAGCGGCAGCCAGGCCGCCACCGCCTGCACCGCCGGTGGCAACTGGTCGGGCGGGAAGAACACACCACACAGCAGCACCATCGGCGTGATGAACAGCGTGAAGTAGTACATGAAGAAGTCGTAGGAAGGCGCCAGCGCGGTGACGATCAGGCCCAGCGCAGCGAAGGCCAGCCCGGTGAGGAAGATCACCGGTACCGCCCACAATGCGAGCGGTGATCCGATCAGCCCCAGCGCCCAGATCACGATCAGGATCGCGATGCCAGACAGCGTGGCCTTGGCCGCCGCCCACAGCAGTTCGCCGGCCATCACGTCGTCCAGCGTCACCGGCGCGTTCATGATCGCTTCCCAGGTGCGCTGCACGTGCATGCGCGAGAAGGCCGAGTAGAGCGCCTCGAAGGAGGCGGCGTTCATGGTCGAGGCGCACACCGTGCCGGCGGCGAGGAAGGCGATGTAGGACACGCCGCCCACCTGCGGCAACAGCCCGCCGAGGCCGTAGCCGAGGCCGAACAGGTAAATCATCGGGTCGGCCAGGTTGCCCAGCAGCGACGGGATCGCCAGCTTCTTCCAGACCAGGAAATTGCGCCTCCAGACGGCGAAGGCACGCAGGGAGAGGCGGGGCAGATGGAGTTGTGCGCTCATGGCCGTCAGTTGCCAATCATGGCGAAAATTTCTGAATCTTCATGCGGTCAAGTTCTCGAACGTCTTCGGCAAATGGCCCGCCATGCGCTTTTCCGCCAGCCAGAGATCGCGGCGGGTCTGCATGTCGATCCACAATTGCGGGCCGTTACCAAAGAACGCTCCGAGGCGCACCGCCATCTCCGGCGATACGGCGGAACGCTCAGCCAGAATGCCATGCACCATCTGGCGCGAAACGCCGAGCGCGCGGGCGAAAGCCGCTACCGACAAGCCCATCGCGGGCAGGGAATCCTCTCGCAGAATCGCGCCCGGATGCGTCGGGCAGCGCGTCATCGTCTTCATCAGGCACACTCCTCAGTGATAGTTTTCCAGATTCACATCGACGGCATTTTCACCGTCCCAGCCGAAGGTGAGACACCACGGCCCATGCACATGCACGCTGTAACGCTGCGGCACGCCTCGCAGCGGATGAAAATCAAATCCGGGCAGTCGCAGCGCCTCGGGCGTCTTTGCCGTGGCGATGGCATCCAGCCGCCGCACCGTTCGTACCCACAGATCGGGCCGGATTTTGGCCGACTTGTCCGTAGCGGCCAGTTCCGCCAAGCCCTTGTGCCGGTAGCTGAGAATCATGGGTGGAGTGTAAAGCCACCATTGACTAGTGTCAATCGGTGCTTGACGCTCGCCGACGGCATTGCCGTATCGCCAGCGCCGACTTTTGCATCGCCCCTTTGATCCGGTCCGGATCGAGGCGCTACGTGATTGAGTCGGCGACAATCTACTTGATCGTTCGTCCTGAGTTCGTCGAAGGGCGCGCTGGGCTTCGACAGGCTCAGCCCGAACGGTGGTTGCAAGTTTGCTGATGCCGACCCAATCAAGCCGGTGGCACCGCACTCAGTCCCGCAACTCCCTGCCGGTCAGCTTGAGGAACACGTCTTCCAGGTTCGCCGGCCGGTGCAGGGTGCGCAGGCTGGGGAAGGCGGCGAGGTGGGTCAGCAGGGGCGTTGCGTCGGCAACGTAGCAGAAGGCCGTTTCGCCGCTGACCTCGACGCGGCTTGAATAGGCCTGCGCTTCGCGCCCGGCCCAACCCGGCGCATCCTCGCCATAGACCTCGACCACCTGCGCTTCGATGTTGTCCCGGATCAGGTCGCGCGGCGCGCCTTCGGCGACCATGCGGCCGGCGTCGATGATGGCCAGACGTTGGCAGAGGCGCTCCGCCTCGTCCATGAAATGCGTCGTCAGCAGGATGGTCTTGCCCTGCGCCTGCAGGCGCTTGAGGCGTTCCCAGATGAGGTGGCGCGCTTGCGGGTCGAGCCCGGTGGTGGGCTCGTCGAGCAGCAGCAGTTCGGGGTCGTTGACCAGGGCGCGGGCCAGGGTCAGGCGCCGCTTCATGCCTCCGGACAGGGTGCGGATGTTGGCTTTTTCCTTGCCGGCGAGGCCGGCGAAATCCAGCAGTTCGGCGATCTTGGGGCGGATCTCGGCGTCCTTCATGCCGAAGTAGCGGCCATACACGATCAGGTTTTCGGCGGCGGTGAAATCCGGATCGAGGTTGTCGAACTGCGGCACCACGCCGATCTTCATGCGCGCTTCGCGGGCCCGCTGTGGCACCGGTTCGCCGACCAGGGAAATCTCTCCCGAATCCGGCATCGTCAGACCGAGGCAGCAGCGCAGGGTAGTGGTCTTGCCGGCACCGTTGGGGCCGAGCAGGCCGTAGCACTCGCCGCGCCGCAGTTCGAAGCCGAGTCCGGCGACGACCTCGCGGCCCTCGTAGGATTTGCGCAGTGCGACAACCCGCAATGGGCTCATGGTTGATCCTTGACGCAGCGCATGTTCCGGTTCCTTCGCCTGAAGGTAAAATTCTAACAGTCCGCCGCAGCCCCTTCGCGCGAGCGATCCATGTGGCGGCGACATGCGTCCGGCTGGCGACGGACAGAAGGGGACTCCGGGGTTCCCGGTGTTTGACGTGGTGCTTGCCGGGAGGCGATGTCGGCGATGTCTGAACTCACTGATCTGGATGGTCTGTTTGCCGACGATGGCGGCGGTGGCGGCGAGCCCGCCGAAACCCCGGTCCGGCGACCGGCGGCGAAGCTCCTGCCTTGCCCCTACGACGCGCTTTCCTATCTGTTGATCGAGGACTCGCAGACCATGCGCGTCTGGCTGCGCAACACCATTGCCAACGCGGGTGGCACCAAGATCGATGTCTCCGACAGCTACCACGACGCGCTGTACCGGATCCGCAACCGCGGCAATTACGATGTGGTGCTGTGCGACTACATCCTGTCCGACACGCGCGACGGCCAGCAACTGCTGGAGGAGGTGCGGCGACAGAAGCTGCTTCCGCAGTCGACCATCTGGATCATGATCACCGGCGAGCGCAAGTACGAACAGGTTTTTTCGGCGGTGGAACTGGCGCCCGACGATTACCTGATCAAGCCCATCTCGCCGGAGCTGCTGCACGATCGGCTGGGCAAGGCCTGGGACCACCGCCAGGCGCTGAAGGGGGCGACCGACCTGTTCGATGCCGGCCGCTTCGGCGAGGCGCTGGAGGTGTGCCGGCGCAGTTCGCTCGACAACCCGCGCCACGCAGCAGGATTCCAGCGGATCGCCGGCGAATGCATGTTGCAGATGGAGCATTACCAGGAAGCCTACGACCATTTCGAGTCGATCCTGGAGATTCGCCCGATGCTGCCCTGGGCCAAGCTGGGCAAGGCCCGCGCGTTCTTCCACCTCGATCGCTACGACGAGACCGCGGCCATCATCGAAGAACTGATCCACGACAACCCGGATTACCTGCACGCGCATGACCTGCTGGCCAAGGTTCATGAACGCAAGGGCGACCTCGAAGCGACCAAGGCGCTGCTCAAGCTGGTGCTGCAGAAGAACCCCAAGTCGCTCCAGCGCCAGCGCGAGATCGCGCGCATCGCGGTGGCCACCGACGATCCGCTGACGGCGATCGATGCCTACGCGATGATGCACCAGCACGGTCGAGGGTCGAGCTTCATCCGTCCCGGCGATTTCAGCACCTATGCCGGCATGCTGATCAAGAGCGGCAGCAAGGCCGCGCTGGAACGGCTCGAAGGGCTTGCCGGCAACCTGGCCGACTTCCACAAGAACGACCCTGCCTACGCGCTTTCCGGCAAGACGGTGTCCTACGCCGCCGCCCTGGCCAAGGGCGACCGCAAGGCCGTCGACGACGCCTACCAGAAGATGCGCCAGGCGCTGGAGTCAACCGAGGCGGGTGGGCACGAGATGGATCGCGAGGAGTCGATGTTCGTGCTCGAAGCGGCGGTCGAAATGGGCGACGAGGCGACGGCGTGCCAAATGGCGCAGGCCCTGTACCAGGACCACATCGGCAACCAGTCGATCGAGGAACGCATCAAGACCATGATGGTCAGTGGCGGCTGGGAGGCCCATGCGACGCGGATCGCCGAAGGCGCCAGCGAAAACCTGCGGCAGATGAACGTCGCCGCCGCCAACATGGCCAAGCATGGCCAGTTGCTCGACGCCGTGGAGGAATTCGCCCGGCTGGCCGAGTCGAACAAGAACGTCGCGGTCTACCTCAATGCCGCGACCTGCATCGTCAAGTGCTTCGAAGAAGTCGCCTCGGGCCACCTGGCGATCGACGCCGACACCCGCAAGCGCCTCAACAACCGGATGCAGGGCTACCTGAATTTCGTCGCCCAGCGCGACGTCGGCAATCACCGCCTGGAGCAGATTCGCAAAACCTGGGACGCCACGCCGCACTGATCCAGAGGTGCGTCAAACAGTGCGCTTCATCATCGGCGAGTGCCTCCCGCCGCGATGAGCGTCAGTGCCAGGCGCGCTGGATCAGGTCGCGGATCAGGTGCAGGCGGCGGTGGAAGAAGTGGTCGGCGCCGGGAATCACCACCACCGGCAGGTCGAGCGGCGTGGCCCAGGCCAGGACGTTGGCCAGGCGCACGGTCTCGTCTTCCGAACCGTGGATCACCAGCGTGTCGGGCGCCACCGACTCCGTCTCATAACGGCGCATGCCTTCGACGAAACCAGCCGCGGTACCTACCAGTACCAGCCAGCGCGCCGGATCGCCGGCGGCGGCGAGGCGTTTCGCCAGTCGCGTGGTGACATAGGCGCCGAAGGAAAAGCCGGCGAGATAAAGGGGCAGCGGCGTGCCGGCAGGGGTGAGCCGGCCGGCGAAGTGTTCGCGCGCCCAGTCGTGCACCGCCAGCACGTCGTCGGTCTCGGCATCGCCATGGTCGTGCTCGCCCTCGCTGCCGCCGACGCCGCGAAAGCTCGGCCGCAGCGTAATGCAGCCGCGCTCGCGGAAGGCGCGCGCCAGCGTGGTCACCACCTTGTTGTCGGCGGTGCCGCCGAACAGCGGATGCGGATGCGCGATCAGGGCGATGCCGGTCGGATTTTCGTGGTCCTCGACGAAGACCTCGATCTTGCCGTCGGGCCCGTCCAGCAGCACGCGTTCATGGCGCGACATTGTCTGGCTTTCCGATATCGTTAAGAAATCGTCCCCCAAGGGGACTTCCTTCGGGGCGTAGCCGCTGGGCCGCAGCGGGGTGCGGACGGAGCGCAGCTACCGGAACGCGTGTCGTTCTACGTGAGGATAGCCGGGCTTGCCAAATGAGCCGCCCAAGCCCCGATCCGGCACGCGCAGTAGATTTATTCACGAGATCTTGAGGCGTTCGACGACGCGGCCGTTGACCAGATGCTGGTCGATGATCTCGTCGATGTCTTCCTGGTCCACGTAGGTGTACCAGACCGCCTCGGGATAGATCACCATCACCGGGCCCTTCTCGCAGCGGTCGAGGCAGCCGGCCGCATTGATGCGCACCTTGCCCGGCATCGTGTCGCCGAGCGCCTTGACCTTGTCTTTGGCGTAGGCGCGCATGTCGCTGGCGCCGTGGTCGTTGCAGCAGGCTTCGCCCGCCGCGCGCTGGTTGGTGCAGAAGAAGACGTGGTGCGTGAAGTGGCTCATGGTCTGGCTCGGGCAGGGGTCGGAG
>JBIKLV010000010.1:0-72334 GCA_044359585.1 Sulfuritalea sp.
ACGCACTTCCATCAGCTCTAAGAATTTAATCAAAAGGCGAACCAGAATGCTTCATCCATGCCACCTCACGGCTGATAAGATGTCCTCTATTGACCCAGTGGGTTACAGCGTCACTTTTGAGGCCGCACAATACAAACAGTATTGGACAGTTAGCCTGATAGGAAATGTGCAGGCGCACTTAACTGACTGTGCCCAAAAGCCAATCCGGTTCGAGACGAAAGAAAAGGCCGAGGCATACTGTTCCCAGCAATGGCCTGAGCTGAGGGCAATCTAGCTTGGGCTTCTCAAGCGTGTGTTTCCTGGCAAATTTAATGAGTCCGCACTCGTAAATCGCGCTTGCTATGGCCATAGGTCTTGATTCGCCTTCTGAGGACAATGAGGTTCTGACGGAACAGCAACTTCTTCTCAAGAAGAAAACTCTGCGCGAAACGCAGCAGAAATTCGCGCGAGATGGGCTTCAAACCCTACGCACACGTTTGTACCAATCTGACATAAACCCTACGGTGGACTTTTCATACGTCACGTTGGAACGTGCGCTAGATAGAGCGATTAGAGGTATTGACCCAAAGCGCGAGGAAACATTTGAGGCATTGATTGCTCTAAGGCGACGCCTAGCCAATCCGAATCGGAATAGCGAATTTTTCTTGCTGGAAGGCGATATTGAACTGGCTGACACGCTTTCCACGTACTGGCACCCACGCTTCGACAGCGTGATGCACCATATTGCGCTACCTCTACCACCGATTCTGGAAGCAGTTGAAACTAGAACCTGCTCCTATCTCAGACGCAAGAAACTTCGAGAGGCTCACTTAGATATCGAAGCGGTCTTTCGAGATACTCAAGACCCAGTTATTCGCGCCGATGCGTTGAATTCCTTCCAGATTATCGTGGCTGAAACACGGCAAATGGAAGACTATTTCAATGATGAAGATCAGATGATTGCTGCTGGCATACAGGGCGAGTACGAGATAGCTCTTGCATTGAAGAACACGCTAGATGGCGACTGGACGTATCTAACTAACTACAAGGGGAGCACCGGTGAGATTGATGGGTTACTTATTGGCCCGAATGGTATTTTCACAATAGAAGTAAAAAATATCCGAGGTACCGTGAGTTGCGTTGGGGACGACTGGTACCGCTCTCATCATGGTCGGGGAAATCCTCAGTCCAGCGAGAATTTTATGGAGAGCCCAAGCAAGCAATTGATTCGAGCAACTGAATGTGTTCAAGAAATTGCTGGGGCAAAGTTTGAGAACTTGAGGGTGGGAACGATAATCGTATTTCCCCACAAGGAGCTATTTGTCTGGAACCTCGAGAACTTGACTGTCGATGTGGCTACTAAGCTGGAATACTGGCGAATCGAGGAGACCCTTAACGCCTACGGAACTACTCTTTCGAGAGAGGACGTGCAGTTTCTTGTCGGTCAGTTCGCAGAACACATTGGCTAATCATGCTTGGAGTTGGCAAATACTCACAGCCCGCCGCTTACTGCGGTTTGGCACCTTCACTCCAATGGCCGCAATGGGAGCAGAGTTCCAACCGGCAGTTAATGGCCGGCACACCCGGTGACCACCGGGAGCTACCTGGCACCAGAACTCAATGGCGGTAATTCGGCTTCGAACTTGAAGGAGGCAATGCGTGCAGCGTGCCCTTTGCGGTCATTGACGGAAAGCTCTCGCGACGACCGCTTGATGCCAAGGAGCAGCCGTTCAGACCAGAATTGCACCGAGCGGCTGCTTTACCTCATCTCAAAGTCAGAATCATGCCCGGAGGAGAGTTTTTAGCAGCGCAGCCAAAATATCCAAACACAATTGTGATGCGGACACTAAAGGCCAGCAATGTAGCAATTACATTTGACTAAGCAGGAAGACGCCTGCGCCCCCACAACCAACACCGAGTAGTTGGACGGCCATTGGAGCTTGTCGGCTAAAGTATTTGTGGATGCCGAGCCCTAACATCACTCCACCCAGGTGAAGCGAGGCAGTTGTAACCAGGAACCCAATGGCATAGCTGGCAAATCCGGTATCAGGCGTTTCGGCCCCATGGGCCAATCCATGAAGCGATGCAGCGACAGCAATTGCAGACAGTCCAACAGTTGCCGGCAGTTGGAGGCGAGAAATTACTAGCATCGCGCCAAACAAGACCACGCTTGCTGCAATCAATGTCTCGAGATAAGGAACAGAAATTCCTGCAGCCCCAATTGCGGCGCTGACCATCAACGCAGACATAAATGCGGCGGGCCCCCACCAAGCCCGGTTGCGCGGCAAGGCGGAAACGGACCAAATACCCACGGCAACCATGGCTAGCAGGTGATCAAGGCCAAACGGGTGAACCAATCCATTGGCTATCCCTGAGGTACCGTGTCCGGTATGCGCGTAAGCAGCTCCGCTTGCGCAAACTAGGGTAACCATTCCGACATGACGAACTGATTTATGCAACATTTCGCTCTCCTAAGAAAAAATAGACATCAAAGCTAGCTGCTTCGTGCATCTGGCAAACCGTGCGCATTGACCTACTTACACTATGGTGACCAATGCAAAAGCGACCCACCACCGGCCCATGCATTTGCATGGCACAACCAACCTCGAACGGCTGAACAACGAGCGCGCCGATACAGCGTAGGAAGTTTATAGAAATCCTCTTACAAGAAGCATGCCACTCGGAACAAATTTGCAGCCCTTTGTTTTAATGATTTATTATCGTGTTGATGAACTTCGGATATGGTTAGCGCGTATACGTAAGCTAGCCAGAAACTATTCGACTCACAGGAGATTCTGAACCCTGGCATGCGTTGTTAAAGTCGGCAAATCAAACGCTGAACACGCGGTTTTGCTACAGCGTCATTGGCACTATTCACGCCGGCGTTCCCTAGAAGCCAAACTGTTCGTGACATACTTGCCATAAGCCATCTCTCCTGACCATTCCTCGAGCCCTTCCTTCATGACATTCACTTCAACTGCAGGGCGAGTCGATCGCCCATTCCTTACTGCAATCATTGCGCTTCTATTGAGCTGTTGCTCGCCATTGGTGTCCGCGCATGTGGGGCAGGGAGACATTGCCGGCGGCTTCTCATCAGGGTTCGTTCATCCTGTAAACGGTTGGGATCATGTTTTGGCCATGATTGCGGTCGGTATTTGGGGCGCCCAACTTGGCCGGCCGGCGATTTGGGCACTACCTGTAACGTTCCCGGTGGTGATGGCCTTCGGCGGCGTACTTGGGGCCTTTGGAATCGCCATCCCAGGAATCGAGGTAGGAATCGCCGTTTCAGCACTCGCGCTGGGAGCTGCAATTGCATTTTCCGCACGGCCTCCTCTTGTGATGGCGGCCGTCATCGTCGCTATCTTCGCCGTGTTCCATGGCCATGCACACGGTACAGAACTTCCGGAATCCGCCAACGCGATGGCCTATTCCCTAGGATTCGTGATGGCGACCGGCCTGTTGCACGCCTGTGGCATCCTGATTGGGGAAATCAATCGCAAGAAGTACGGTACCTATGTATTGCGCGTGATCGGCGCCTTGATTGGTGCGGGCGGTGTGTATTTTCTGTTCGCAGCTCTGAAGGGTTAGTCGTTTGCTTGGTACTACGGCTCGGTTGCCTGGCCATAGGGCTGCCGTTGCGCTACTTCTAGTTTGCGGCACTGCGGTATTGGCTTGTGGCGACGCTCAAGCGCATGGCGCAATAAAGGGGATTAACGACTTTCATGCCGGAATGATTCACCCGGTGACAGAACTTATCCACGTACTCCCAATATTCGTGCTTGGAATGCTGCTCGGTCAACATGGAATCGCGCGTACGGAACCGGCCTTGTGGCTGTTTCCACTGGCGCTGGCGGTCGGCGGTGCTTTGGCATTGGCTGTGCCCGCCCTTCCCAGTGTCGATGCAATAAACGTTTTTTCGCTAATCTTGCTTGGCGTGCTGGTTGCATCCGCACGGCAGCTGCCAGCGACAATTCTGATGTCCCTAGTTGTTGCGTTCGGCGTAACGCACGGCTATGGCAACGGAACCGCCCTAACCGTAGACATGCGCAAATTGATGTTTCTTTCCGGAATGACCTTGTCAGGCTTCTTTGTAATGGCTTACGGCTTGATCATCACTTCAAGTCTCTTGAGCAAGGGGCCTGCATGGTTTGCGATCGTTGTTCGAGTACTTGGAAGTTGGGGAGCTGCGATCGGACTTCTCGTGCTCGCAGTTACCCGGAAGGCTCTCTTTCCATAGTGATTTTTAAACCAGAAATCTAGCCACAGAACAGCCGCAATCGAACACATAACGGTCGTTCGATTTGACAGAGGCGCGCACTATTCAAAGTCGGCTCTTGGCCGATCACCGCCAGCCGCGTAATCAGATTCCCTGCCGTAAAGCTGCCGTCCAATCTGAGCCATTTGCATCTACACGCTGGCTTTGCGTTGATCAGGCAGCACCCCGTATCGGCTGGACCACCGCATCGGTCGGCACCGTGGCGCAATACACGGCCCACTCCGCCATCAATGCCGCACGCTTGGCGAACTGCGAACCGCGCTGATAAGCACGTTCGACCGCATCCGGCAATTGGTGAGCCAGCGCATGTTCGGCTACCTCACGCGGGTAATTGGTGGTCTCTGCCGCCCACATACGGAAAGTGCTGCGGAAGCCATGAACGGTGATGCTTTCGCCATTGGCATCCGCCCAGACGGGCTTTTTGTCGCCGTTCATGCGTCGGATCACGGCAGTCAGCGACATGTCCGACAAGGGCTGGCCTTTCGTACCGGCAAACACCACATCAGCATCGTCGCCCTTAGTCATCGACTCCAGCAAGGCAAGCGCCGCGTCGCTCAACGGCACCTGGTGTTCCCGTTTGGCCTTCATGCGTTCGGCCGGTATCGTCCAGAGCTTGCCGGCCGTATCGAACTCGGACCATCGAGCACCACGTACCTCGCCCGACCGGCAGGCGGTCAGGATGGCGAACTCGACCGCTCGGGCGGATACACCCTCACGCACTCGCAAGGCCGACATGAACGCGCCGATGCGCTGCCAGGGTAGCGATGGATGGTTCTTCGTCCGGCTGCTCTTGCTGATCGTTGCCAGCAGGTTTTCGAGGTGGCCTTTCCAGCGGGCAGGATTCTCACCGGTACGATAGCCGCTGGTGGTTGCCCAGCCGAGCACCGACTCGATACGACCACGCACGCGACTGGCAGTTTCGGTCTTGCTCTCCCAGATCGGCGCAAGACACTTCACGACCAGGCCGGTGTCGATCTCGGCCACAGGCAAATGGCCAAACACCGGGCTGGCGTAGGTGTTGAGCGTGTTGGTCCATTGGTCGCCATGCTTGGCGTTCTTCCAGCCCACCTTGTGTGCAAGGATGTACGCCTCGGCACACTGGTCGAAGCTCATCATCTTGGCGTCGGCCAGCGCGGCGGCGATCTGGTTCTGCTTCTTGGCCGCCAAAGGATTGATGCCATCGAGCAGCAGCTTCCGCGCATCCAGCGCCTTCTGCCGCGCCTCGGCCAGACTCACGGTATGGGTTGGCCCCAGCCCCATCCCAAACGGCTTGCCAGCGACCATGTAGCGCAACAGCCAGGACTTCGCGCCCGTGGCGGTGATCTGGAGCGTCAAACCACCTCCGTCGCCATACAGCCCCGGCTTGGTAAGCTTGCTGACTTGGAGTGCAGAAAGTCGTTGTTGTTGGCGTGCCATCTATTCGCTCCACTATCAAATTGACTATCAAACTATAGCCGGATTTGACGGGATCGTAAAGAACTATCTTGGATGCTGTTGTTGTATATCTTGTTGTTATGTAATGTACTTTATGGACTGCTTGGGATTCTGTCGAACTACTATCAGGCGGACTGCGTCTCCGCCAGAGAACCAAGCAAAACGCCCCTTTCCGGGGCGTTTTGCTTTCTGGTACCTGCTTCTTTCCTCGGGATTCAAGTCGCCCCGCCTCAGGGCATCATGGCCGCCGGACGGATGGCCTGCGACAGAATTGGGCGACTCATTGGTTCCCGACACATGGCCCACGGATACGACTTGCAAAGCCGGGACCTGCGTACTAAGCTTCAAGCAGTCGCAGGGGGGCGCAATGGTCGCAATTTCGTCAATCTCGAGTACCAACCTGAGCGCGATTCGACAGGCGCAGGCAAACGTTGCAAGTGCGGATGACTATGCCAGATCGCTGCAAAGCATGAGCAGGGAAGCCGAGCGCGCACTGAATCAGGCCCAGGCCAACGCCGACTCCATTGCCGCGGAATCGGATCAGGCCCAAGCTGCCGCCGTGAGTGCGCGCCAGCGGCTGGCAGCGATCGGCAGTATTGGCGGCTTCATCGATACGATGGCATAAGCCGCACAGCAGAAAGGAAAGACAATCATGGCTTCGAGTGAAATCAGTTCCGTGACCGCCCAGGCACCGCAGGTACAACAACCGCGCCAATCGACCCAGCCGGAGGCCGCGAAAAAGGACATCAGCGAGGCCGAGCGCGAAAGGCAGTTGCGGGCGCAGCAACAGGCCCAGGCGCAAGCACAGGAACAAAAGCCGGTGACCAATACCCAGGGTCAGGTCACGGGCACCATCATCAACACCACGGCCTGAACGCAGACCATGGCGGGAGCAGAACTCCCGTAACGCGCGCCTGCTTGCCCGAGCCGTTTGTTGTTGGTCTGACGCCGACCCCGCGGACCAACAAAGCGAGGCAGCGCCCCCATACGGTTCGACATTCGCCCCGAGCCCGGCGAACGGGGCCGTCTCCGTGGCCAATGCTTCCCAGTTTCACATAGCTCCCAACTGACCAAAAATGAGTGCCGCTGCCCCATCGGCCTGCGAGTGATCATCCGAATGCCGACTGCACGCCATGCCCCGTCCTTGGTCGGCTCCGGCTTGACTACCATGCCATCGAAGCGAATACCCGTTAGGCCGAAAAGACTATTGCAATGGACTACCGGGGTCCCTAAGCTCTTACCCAATGGCAGGGAGTCACTTTTCTGCATGTTTCGATCAAATAAAGAATGGGAGCCCAGAAAAATGTCCATTGCGAAGAATCGCCGCATCCATGCGAATGCCCTTTCAATCGTGAAGCCCGGCCGACTCGCGCTGGCGATCGGCGTCATGTTCGCCGCTGCGTCGTCCGTGGCCCTCGCGGACCCGGTTACCGCTTTTTCGGACAACTTCGAAAACGGACTCGGTGCATGGACAGACCGTACTCCGGGCAATCCCCAATCGATCATTGCGCTCGATCCACTGAACTCGTCCAACCACGTTCTCGCCTTTGTCCAACTGGGATCGGCCGGCAGCATCTTCACCACCAACAGCATCGTGTCAAGCGGCCTGTTTACCGTTTCCTTCGATTTTCTGGGACGACCGATCGCGCCGGGCGTGCCCACGGGCGGGTTCTTCGGCATCAGCAACAGCGTTTTTCAAGGAGGCTTTGCCGGGCCCCATCAATGGGTTGCCGGCGACCCGTCCTACCCGGTTCCCATCCACCTGGTTTCCGACAACACCTGGCACAGCTACAGCCTGACTTTCAGTTCGCAAATCGGCCAGACAGTCCATCTGATGTTTGAAGACTTTGGTGGTGCGGACGGTGCGGCCAATGCGTACTTCGACAACATCCGCTTCAACGATTCATCGGTTGCACCCGCCCCGCTTACCCCGGTGCCGGAACCCGAAACCTACGCGATGATGCTGGCTGGCCTGGGACTGCTCGGGCTGACGGCAAGGCGACGGAAACAGAAGGCCGCCTGAGCGAGCGCAGCATTTGTCAAAACAACCCCGCTTCGGCGGGGTTGTCGTTTGTACATCGGCAACGACCCGGCGCCGTGACGGATTGCGCTGCATGGCTGGTACCCAAAGGATGGGCGGCTGCGATGCGCGCAGATGGTTTTGCCGCCGCCTGGTTTCGGCAGTGAACCCCCTCGCCGTCAGCCCGAACGCCCGTTGCCCAGCCCGTGCTTGTCCATCCGGTAGCGCAGAGTGTCGCGGCTGACACCCAGTTCGCGCGCGGCCTTCGAGACGTTGCCGCCGGACACGGCGAGCGCCTGCAGCAGCATTTCGCGCTCTACGCGGTCGAGCGTCGAGCCGCCATCGGCGGGATCGGCCGCGCTGGCGGTCGTTGCAGTCGCCACTCCTGGCGGCGCGGTCGGAGCTGCGGCCGGCAACGCGGGCTGCGGCAGCATCAGCGCACCGGCGGCGATCACGTCGGCGCCGGCCAGCAACACCGCCTGCTCGACCACGTTGCGCAATTCGCGCACGTTGCCGGGCCAGGCGTGCGCGGCCAGCGCGGCTTCGGCGGTGGAATCGAAGCGGATGCCCGGCTTGCGGTAGCGGCGCGCGAATTCGGCGAGGAAGTGGCGCGCCAGCACCAGTGCGTCGCCGTCACGGTCGCGCAGGGCCGGCACGCGGATCTTGAGCACGGCCAGGCGGAAGTAGAGGTCGGCGCGGAACGCGCCCTGGCGTATCCGCTCTTCGAGGTCCTGGTTGGTCGCGGCGAGCACGCAGACATCCACCTTGCGCTCCTGCAATGAGCCGACGCGGCGCAGTTTGCCGTCCTCGATCACCTTGAGCAGCTTGGCCTGCATGCCGACGTCCATTTCGCCGATCTCGTCGAGGAACAGCGTGCCGCCGTCGGCGGCTTCGATCAGGCCGTGCTTGCGTTCCTTGGCGTCGGTGAAGGCGCCGCGCTCATGGCCGAACAGTTCGGATTCGAGCAGGTTGGCCGGAATCGCCGCACAGTTGATTTCGATGAAGGGACGGTCGCGCCGGGCACTGCCGAAATGGCAGGCGCGAGCGACGAGTTCCTTGCCGGTGCCGGTCTCGCCGATGATCAGGACCGGCGGCACGGCGCCCTTGACATCGACATCGGCGATGCGCGCGATGCGTTCCCTGAGTTCGTGCATCACCGCGCTGTCGCCGACGATGGCGCCCAGGCCGCCGGTGCCGCGTTCGCGCGTTTCGTAATACTGCAGGCGCGTGGCTTCCAGCTGGCGCTGCGCCAGTTGCACCAGGCGCTGGCGCAGGTCGCCGAGCGCGACGGGCTTGGTCAGCAGGTCGTTGGCGCCGGCCTTCATCGCCTCGACCGCGAGTTCGATGCTGCCATGGCCGGTGATCATCAGGATGGGCACCGCGGCGTCCAGCGCACGGATGCGGGCGATCACCGTCAGGCCGTCGATGTCCGGCAGGCGGAAATCGAGCACCACCGCGTCCGGCGAGCATTCGGTGAAGGCGCTGATGCCGGCGCCGCCGGTGGCCGCGGTGCGCACCGTGTGGCCGCCCTTTTCGAGGAACTTGGCGGCGTTCTTGGAAAATGTCTCTTCGTCGTCGACGATCAGGAAGGTCGCCATGGTTCAGGCCCTGGGCAAAACTACGCTGACGACCGTGCCGCCCGCCTCGCCGGCGCCCAGCGCCAGCGTGCCGCCGTAGCGCTCGACCACCCGGCGTGCCAGCGGCAGCCCGAGGCCGAGCCCCTTGGGCTTGGTCGTGAAAAACGGTCGGAACACCTGCTCGCGGATGTCCGGCGCGATGCCGCCGCCGTGGTCGGCGATGTCGACCCGCAGGCGGTTGCCGTCATGATCGGCCAGCCCGACCCGGCAACGGCCACCGGCCTGCATCGCCTCGGCGGCATTGCTCAACAGGCTGTCGAACACCTGCCGCAGCAGCGCCATGTCGGCGGCGACGATGGGCTTGGCTGCCGCGCATTCGCAGACCAGCGTCAGGCCCTGCCGCTCGAAGGCCGGCAGGTGGTCGGCGACGCAGCGCACCAGCAACTCGCCGAGGTCGCCAGGGGCGCCGGATTGCATCGCCTTGCCGGAAAAGTTCAGCAGCTCGACGATGCGCGCCGATATCCGGTCGACTTCGCGGATGATGTCCTGGGCCTGCTCCGAACAATCCTCGGTCGGCGCTTCGAGCGCCAGTTCCGCGGCGGAGCGGATCGACGACAGCGGGTTGCGGATGTTGTGCGCCACCGACGAGGTCAGCTCGCCGACCACCGCAAGCGTCTCGGCCTCGACCAGGCGCGCATGCTGCAGCTGTATCGTGCTGTCGGCGCGGCGGATCATCCAGAACAGCGTGAGGTAGAGCAGCAGCGCGCTGCCCAGCGCCGTCAGGCCGACCTGCACCCGCCCTTCGTTGATTGCTTCCGATAGCGCCAGCGGCGCCTTGTAGAGCTCGACGACGCCAACTACCTGGCCGTCGGGGCGCTTCACCGGAATGTAGCTTTCGACGAAGAATTCGATCGACGGATTGAGGCCCTCGTGCTCGCGCTTTTCCTGGCTCGACGCCGTGATGCGTCCGGCATGGACGACGAGCTCGCCCTTCATGGCATCGTCGAGTTCGTCGTTGTCGGCGAAGCGGCGCCCGATCAACTGCGGATCGCTGGACCAGAGGACGGACCGGTCCTGGCCGAAGACGTTGGCACGCAACACGTCGCGCATGGTGGACAGATGTTCCACGGTGTTGCGAAAGCGCGCCGCGAGTTCCGGGTCGCTCGGCCGCGTAAGGAACTCGAGCGAGCCGTCGGCGACCATGATGTTCTGCACGAATTCGCGGCTGATCGAGGCTTCGCGCTGGAACAGGTGACTGTTGAGGAAGTTGGAGATCAGCCAGACGTTGGCCAGCGCGATCGCGGCAATGACGATCGGGCTGAGCCAGGCGAACCAGCGCAGCAGGTTGAATGGTTTGCCGTGTTCCCCGTTTGCCATTGCCTCTACCTTGAATTCCCCGTCCCGGACGCGCCGCGTTTTACCAGCTTATCGCATACGCCAGCGAGACCTGGCGATAGCGATTCTCGTAGAGCGCCAGGTTCGCGCGATTGGTGGCGGCGATCGCCTCGAACTTGAGGGTTTGTCCCGGCGCGACTTCATAGGCGCCGCCGAATTCGACCGTGGTCGCGCGGTCGCGGCGCGCCGGCAGGCCGGGCAGCGGCGTATCGTCGAACACGGCGGATTGCCATGACATGCCCGCGCTCCAGCCGATGCCCCATTGCCTGCGGTCCAGCGACACCCGGAAGAACGCGTTGCGATTCGCCAGTTCGGCGAAGCCGCGATCGTTGCGTTCGCGGCCGACGGCGATCTCGAGGTCGATCGCATCGATGCCCGGCACGGGCTCGACCTGGCGTCGCTTCACCATGAACAGGGTGGCGGTCGAATCGAGGTCGACCAGGTCATCCCAATGGCGATTGGTGCCGCGATCGAGGAACAGCAGCCAGTGATTGCCGGCAAGGTCGCCGGTCGCCCAGTCGGCATGCCAGCCGCGTACCGAGCGGAAGCGTTCGCCGGCCACCTCGATCCGCTGCAGGTTGGGCCCAATGCCGAAGTAGCCCCCGGCGAAGGGGGTGCGCAGCATCGGATTGACCGATGCCATGGCGAAATCGAGTGCCTGCACGCCCGGCGCCCGCTTGTAACGAATGTCGCCACCCAGAGCCAGACGCGATTCGGCGCCGAGCGCCCAGTCGGTGAATCCGCTGATGCCTCCCTGGTAATGCGTTCCGGCCAGGCGATCGAAGCCGTCGAGGCGGATCAGCACGCCTTCGGGAGAAATGCGGACCAGCGGGGACGTCTGCGACTCATGGCCGACGCCGAACTCGGCGGCGAAGTTCGTCGTGGTCGGCGGCCCGGATACCGGACCGGCGACTTCGGCCAGCGCCGGCAAGGCCAGGGCAAAGCCGAGCGCCGCCAGGCCGCGCGCTGCGCGAGCGGCCAGCGTGGCGACGATCAGACGCCCTTGCGGCAGACCTGCTTGTAGGTATTGGTGTTGTTCACGGAGGAAACCAGCACCCAGGTGCATTTGACGCCGTGGCCCAGGCTGGTGCTGTTGCCAGCCGAAGCCGGAGTCACCATTGGCAAGGTCAGAAGCGATGCTGCGATCAGGTAGGAAACGATTTGCGTGGCGACGTTGTTCATGATAGTTCTCCATTGGGGTCAGGGTCTTCGGGCTTGAATCCCGGTCACACCAGACTCCATCGGAGCCGGTGTTGCCCAACTGGTATGCAGAAACAGTGCCAGCCTGGAACGTGCTCACAAGAAACTGATTTATATATGAAATAAAAAGT
Source organism: Sulfuritalea sp. (assembly GCA_044359585.1). Lineage (GTDB taxonomy): Bacteria > Pseudomonadota > Gammaproteobacteria > Burkholderiales > Rhodocyclaceae > Sulfuritalea. The sequence continues at coordinate 12,013 of JBIKLV010000010.1, forward strand.
CGCGCCATGCTGGCCGGGAGTCGGGAACTGATTTGCCCCACCACAAATGGGTGATATGACCCAGAACTTGGTGGAGGGCCAGATTGCCGCGCATTGCAAGCGAAGAGGACGGAATGCCGGCTGTCGCCGTGCTTGGCCGGCCCGATTCAGGACGGATGCTCACGTGCCGTGGCCCGATCCGGCAAACGACGCGGATCGCCACTGCCCGACGAAGGCGGTCGCGGCCGGAAGCCAGTCCAAAAAATCCTCGCGGAAACCCTCCGCATCGACGAGGAACTCGTCTTCCCCGCCGGCCAGCGGATTGGGCCGCCGTGCGCGCCGCGCCATGCGGGCGAGGACGTCGGCGATGCCGTCGATCCGCGCATAACCGTGGAACCAGTCTTCGGAGGCCATCAGCGTCAGGGCGTAATGCGAATCCAGCGGCAGGTCGGCGAAGCGCTCGGCGACCTGCCGATAGACGTCGTGGCGGTACTCGGCAAAGGGCCGGGGGTGCAGTTGCGCCCACTCGCGCGCCAGCAGGTGGTCGTAGAAAATGTCGACAAGCACGCCGGCATAGCGGCGGCGCGCGGGTGAGACGCGGGCGCGGCTGCGGCGAAAGGCCGGATGGGTTTCGGCATGGCTGTCGATGGCGCGATGCAGGGCGACGCCGCGCGCAAGGTCGGGCGGCAGGCGGCCGGGCAGCGGGCCCTTGATCCAGTCGCCGACGACGCCGCCGACCACCAGCGCGGGGTCGTCGCCGGCCAGGAGGGCATGGGCGAGGAAGTTCATGGGCGGGTATTATCGGGCCATGGACCCACTGCTCACCGCGATCGAACTGCAATCCGACGAATCCCCGCGTTTTTCCGTGATCTGGATGCATGGCCTCGGCGCCGACGGCTCGGATTTCGTGCCGGTGGTGCCGCACCTGGGCCTCGACGATGCGCCTTCCATGCGCTTCGTCTTCCCCAATGCGCCGCAGATTCCGGTGACCTGCAACGGCGGCTACGTGATGCCGGCCTGGTACGACATCATCACGCTCGACAGCACCACGCGCACCGTGGACGAAGCCGGCATCGTGCGCAGCCGGGAAGCCATCCGCCGCCTGATCGAGCGCGAGAACCAGCGCGGCGTGCCCAGCGAGCGCATCTTCGTCGCCGGCTTCTCGCAGGGCGGCGCGATCGCCTACGCCACCGCGCTGACCCATCCGCAGCGCCTGGCCGGGATCATCGCCCTGTCGACCTACATCCCGACGCCGGCACTGCTCGAGACCGAAGCCACCGCCGTCAACGCCGTCCTGCCGATCTTCGCCGCCCACGGCACGGAGGACGACGTGGTGTCGCCTGAACTGGGCACCCGCGCGCGCGATCTGGTGCTGCGCCTCGGCCATGACGTGGCATGGCACGAGTACCCGATGCCGCATTCGGTGTGCATCGAAGAGATCATCGACATCGGCGCCTGGCTGCGGGAGCGCATGGACAGCAGCGCGACCGCCAAAACGCCGTAGCGTCAGCGCCGTCCCGCGGGATACCGCTTCGCATAACTTTTCTCAGAGCCGGCGCAGCGCCTCGCGCAGCAGCGGCATGAGCTGCGCCTCGTCGGCTGTACCGAGGCTGGACAGGATCTGCTCGCGCATGCGCGGCTCCCAGCTGCGCCGCAGGTGGTTGGCGACGTCGGCCACGGCCTGCTCGCGATCCGGCATGGCCTCGAAGAAGGCGCCGATCTGGTTGGCCATGGCGATCAACTTTTCCAGCTTCATGCTGTCAGCTCCGTTACACGGCAGGCCCGCGTGTAGGCCACGCAAGTATCGCCACGCAAAAAGCCGAACAAGGCGAGATTGAATTTCTCCGCGAGACCCACCGCCGTCGCGGTCGGCGCGGACACCGCCGCCAGCGTGCCGACGCCCAGCGCGACGGCCTTCTGCACCATCTCGACGCTGGCGCGGCTGGTGATGATCAGCGCATCGCACGAAGCATCGATGCCATCGCGCACCAGCGCGCCGAGCGTCTTGTCCAGCGCATTGTGGCGACCGACGTCCTCGCGCACGTGGCTGATCGCGCCGTCGCGGCCGACGCGGCAGGCGGCATGGGTGGCGCCGGTGGCCTGCTGCAGCCGCTGCTGCGCCGGCAGCGCGCGCATTCCGGCGTAAAGCGCGACGAGCGGGAAGGGATCGCCTTCCGGCAGCGGCGCCAGTTCGCGCAGCACCTGGTCCAGGCTCTCGGTGCCGCACAGGCCGCAGCCGGTGCGTCCGGCGAGGCTGCGGCGACGCTGCTTGAGGCGCATGAAATCACCGGCCGCGATTTCGATCTTGAGCGTGATGCCGGCTGCCGCTTCCTCGATCTCGATGCCGAAGATGTCGCCGCGCCGTGCCACGATGCCTTCCGACAGGCTGAAGCCGAGCGCGAAGTCTTCAAGGTCGGCAGGCGTGGCCAGCATCACCGCATGGCTGATGCCGTTGTACTCGAAGGCGACCGGCGTCTCGACCGCCAGCTGGTCGCCGCGCTCCACGCCATCGCGCCAGACGCCGCGCTGCTCGACGGCTTTCATGCGCCGCTGGCCCGCGACACCTGCACCGCCGTGACCTTGTACTCGGGGCAGTTGGTGGCCCAGTCGGAGTTCTCGGTGGTGATCACGTTGGCGCCGGATTCGGGAAAGTGGAAGGTGGTGTAGACCACGCCCGGCGCCACGCGCTCGGTCACGGTAGCCGCAAGCCGCGTGCGGCCGACGCGCGATTCGATGGCGACGCGGTCGCCCTCGCGGATGCCGCGTTCCTCGGCGTCATGCGGGTGGATCTCCAGCAGGTCCGCCGAGTAAAAGTCGGTGTTGGCGGTACGGCGCGTCTGCGCCCCGACGTTGTACTGCGAGAGCACGCGGCCGGTGGTCAGCAGCAAGGGGAAACGGCGCGTCACCTTCTCGTCGGTCGGCACGTATTGCGTGATCAGGAAGCGGCCTTTTCCGCGCACGAAGCCATCGACGTGCATGGTCGGCGTGCCTTCCGGCGCCGCGTCGTTGCAGGGCCACTGAATCGAGCCCAGGTGATCGAGTCTGTCGTAGCTGACGCCGGTGAAAGTAGGCGTCAGACGCGCGATCTCGTCCATGATCTGGCTCGGGTGCTCGTAGTGCATCTCGTAGCCTAGGGCTTTCGCCAGCGCCAGCGTGGTTTCCCAGTCGGCCTTGCCGGCCAGCGGCGGCATGACGCGGCGCACGCGCGAGATGCGGCGCTCGGCGTTGGTGAAGGTGCCGTCCTTTTCGAGGAAGGAGGCACCGGGCAGGAAGACGTGGGCGTACTTGGCGGTTTCGTTGAGGAACAGGTCCTGCACCACCACGCATTCCATGGCCGACAACGCGGCCGTGACGTGGCGGGTATCAGGGTCCGATTGCGCCGGGTCCTCGCCCTGGCAATAGAGGCCGAGGAAGGAACCGTCGAGCGCGGCATCGAGCATGTTGGGGATGCGCAGGCCGGGCTCGGACTGGATTTGTACGCCCCAATCGCGCTCGAACAGCTCGCGCGTCGCCGTGTCGGAAACATGGCGGTAGCCCGGCAGTTCGTGCGGGAAGCTGCCCATGTCGCAGGAGCCCTGCACGTTGTTCTGGCCGCGCAACGGATTGACGCCGACGCCCTCGCGGCCGACGTTGCCGGTGGCCATGGCGAGGTTGGCGATGGCGATCACGGCCGTCGAGCCCTGCGAATGCTCCGTGACGCCCAGCCCGTAGTAGATCGCGGCGTTTTTGCGTCCATTCACGCCGGTGGCATACAGGCGCGCCGCGGCCCGCACCGCGGCGGCCGGCACGCCGCTCGCGGCCTCCAGCGCCTCGGGCGAATTCTCCGGCCGCGCGGCGAACTCGCGCCATTCGGCAAAAGCCTTCGCTTCGCAGCGCTCGGCGACGAAGGCCTCATCGACCAGGCCCTCGCTGACGATGACATGGGCCATGGCCGAGAGCACCGCGACGTTGGTGCCGGGCCGCAGTTGCAGATGGTGGGCGGCGCGCACATGCGGCGAGCTGACCAGGTCGATGGCACGCGGATCGATCACGATCAGCTGCGCGCCCTCGCGCACGCGGCGCTTGAGGCGCGAGGCGAACACCGGATGCGCGTCGCTCGGATTGGCGCCGATCACCACGATGACATCGGCCTGCTCGACCGACTTGAAGGTCTGCGTCCCAGCCGACTCGCCCAGGGTCTGCTTGAGGCCGTAGCCGGTCGGCGAATGGCAGACACGGGCGCAGGTATCGACGTTGTTGTTGCCGAAGGCGGTACGCACCAGCTTCTGCACCAGGTAGTCCTCTTCGTTGGTGCAGCGGCTGGAGACGATGGCGCCGATGGCGTTGCGGCCGTGCTTGTCCTGGATACGACGGAATTCACTCGCGGCGTGGCTCAGTGCCTCCTCCCACGACACCTCGCGCCAAGGATCGCTGATCCTGGCCCTGATCATGGGTTTCGTGATGCGGTCGGAGTGGGTCGCGTAGCCCCAGGCGAAGCGGCCCTTGACGCAGGCGTGGCCCTCGTTGGCGCGGCCCTCGTCGGCCGGCACCATGCGCACCACCTGATTGCCCTTCACCTCGGCATGGAAGCCGCAGCCGACGCCGCAATAGGCGCAGGTGGTGGCTACGCTGCGCTCGGCCTGACCCTGCTCGACGACCGTCTTTTCGACCAGCGTCGCCGTCGGGCAGGCCTTGACGCAGGCGCCGCAGGAGACGCAGTCGGAGGCCATGAAGGATTCGCCCTGCCCCGCCGTGACGCGCGAGCCGAAGCCGCGCCCGGTGATGGTCAGCGCGAAGGTGCCCTGGGTTTCCTCGCAGGCGCGCACGCAACGGTTGCAAACGATGCACTTGCCGGGGTCGTAGCTGAAATAGGGGTTGGATTCGTCCTTCGCCGCCTCGGTGAAATGGTTCTCTCCTGGGTTTGGGTCACCTGCGCCATAGCGCACCTCGCGCAGGCCGACCACGCCGGCCATGTCCTGCAGCTCGCAGTCGCCGTTGGCGGCACAGGTCAGGCAGTCGAGCGGATGGTCGGAGATGTAGAGCTCCATGACGTTGCGCCGCAGCTTCGCCAGTTGCGGCGACTGGGTGCGCACCTTCATGCCGGCTTCGGCCGGCGTGGTGCAGGAGGACGGGTAGCCCTTGCGGCCCTCGACCTCGACCAGGCACAGGCGGCAGGAGCCGAAGGGCTTGAGTTCCTTGCTGTCGCACAGTTTTGGGATCATCACGCCGGCGGCGACGGCAGCGCGCAGCAACGGGGTGCCGGCCGGGACGCTGACAGCGATGCCGTCGATCTCCAAAGTTACCGTATCGCCAGCGCCGACTCTTGCGGCGCTGAGCTGGAGTTCCTGCGGAGCGTTCATGCGAAATCCTCCGGAAAGTGATGCAGCGCCGACATCACCGGAATCGGCGTCATGCTGCCCATGGCGCAGGCCGAGCCTTGCACCATGGTCTCGCACAGGTCTTCCAGCAATTCGATCTGCGCGCGATCACCGGCGCGGATGCGGTCGATGACTTCGACGCCGCGCGTCGAGCCGATGCGGCAGGGCGTGCACTTGCCGCAGGATTCGACGGCGCAGAACTTCATCGCGTAACGCGCCTGCTTCGCCATGTCCACCGTGTCGTCGAAGGCAACGATGCCGCCGTGACCGAGACCCGCCCCGATCGCGGCGAAGGCCTCGTAGTCGAGCGGCGTATCGAATTGCGACTCGGGCAGGTAGGCGCCCAGCGGCCCGCCGACCTGCACCGCGCGCAGCGGCCGACCCGAACGCGAACCGCCGCCGAACTCGTAAAGCAGCTCGCGCAATGTCAGGCCGAAAGGCACTTCGACCAGGCCGCCGTGGCGGATGTTGCCGGCCAGCTGGAAGGGCAAGGTGCCGCGCGAGCGTCCGATGCCGAGATCGCGATGGGCCGCCGCACCACCGGCGAGGATGTCCGGCACGCTGGCCAGGGTGATCACGTTGTGGATCAGCGTCGGCTGGCCGAACAGGCCTTCGATCGCCGGCAGCGGCGGCTTGGAACGGACGATGCCGCGCTTGCCCTCGATGCTTTCCAGCAGCGCCGTCTCTTCGCCACAGACATAGGAGCCGGCGCCCTGGCGCACCTCGACATGGAAGTCGCCGAGGAAATCGCCAGCAGCGGCGAGCGCGGCATCGAGTGAGGCGATCGCATGCGGGTACTCGGAACGCACGTAGATGTAGCCGCGATTCGCGCCGACCGCAAGACCCGCGATGGCCATGCCTTCGAGCAGGCAGAAGGGGTCGCCCTCCATCAGCATGCGATCGGAAAAGGTGCCGGAGTCGCCCTCGTCGGCATTGCAAACCACGTATTTCTGCGCCGCCGCTGCGTCGAGCACCGTGCGCCACTTGATGCCGGCCGGAAAGGCCGCGCCACCGCGTCCGCGCAGACCGGAGTCGGCAATGGCTTGCACGATCGCTGACCGCGCCATGGCACGCGCCCGGCGCAGGCCTTCGCCGCCGCCGCGCGCGACGTAATCGGTCAGCGAGCGCGGATCGACCACGCCGAGGCGGCGCGACACCCGGCGCTGCTGCCGCGCCAGCCAGGGAATCTGCTCGGTGGGCCCGAGAGCCAAGGAATGCGCGCCGCCGGTCAGAAAGCCGGCCGAAAACAATTCCGCCACTCGATCGACCGTCACCGGGCCATAGGCGATGCGCCCCTGCGCCGTGACCACCTCGACCAGCGGCTCGAGCCAGACCATGCCGCGCGAGCCGTTGCGTATCAGACGCAGGTCGATGCCGCGCTCGGCCGCCTCGGCCAGGATCGCCTCGGCCACCGCATCGGCGCCGAGGGCCAGCGCGGCGGCGTCGCCGGGAACGTAGACGGTGGTCCTCATGGTTCCGACTCCAGTCGCGCCACCAGCACATCGAACTTGGCCGGCGTCATCGCCGCATGCAATTGCATTTCGTCGACCTGCACTGCCGGACCGCAGGCGCAGAGACCGAGGCAATACACCGGTTCCAGCGTCACCTCGCTACCGGCCAGCCGCGTCCGCGCGTGCTCGGCCAGGGCCTCGCCGCCTACCGCCTGGCAGGCCTCGGCGCAGCAGACGCGTACCACGTGGCGGCCCGCCGGCTCCTGGCGGAGGTGGTGGTAGTAGCTGATCACGCCATGCACTTCGGCGCGCGACACGTTCAGCGCCGTGGCGATCGCCGGGATGGCGTCCGCCGGGATGTGGCCGAGTGTGTCCTGCACCTCGTGCAGCACAGGCAGCAGCGCCCCGGGCTGTTCGCGATGGGCGTCGAGGATGCGGCTGAGGATGGCGGTGGTGTCCATCCCGCTTTGTACCCCGCCACGCCACGAAGTGAAAGCGGGAAAAGCCGAAGGCCTATGCAGGTTTCTCGAACGACTCCGCCAGGGCGCGCGCCTCGGCTACCAGCGCGGCGACCATCGGCGGTTGCGGCTCGCGCGCCAGGGTGACGAGACCCGTGGCCCAATCGACCGCCGGCTCGACCAGTTCAATGGCGATCACGCCGGGCGGCGTGCCGACCTGTTCCAGCACCGCGCGCGGCACGATCGAGGACCAGTGGCCCGAGCCGACATGGGCGAGGATGCTGACGATGGAGTTGGTCTCCAGCATCGCCGTAACGTCAGCGCCGACTCTTGAAAACACCGCGTCGATGGTCTTGCGGTTCTGCATGTCGGGCGTCAGCAGGGCCAGCGGGGCGGTAGCGGCCTCGGCCCAGCTCACGCTCTCGCGCCCGGCGAAACGTCCGCTGGCACCTGTCAGCAGCACATGGCGTTCGTGCCAGATCGGCACGATGTCCAGCCCGGCCGCTGCGGCAGATTCGACATAGATGATGCCGGCATCGAGCTCGAAGCGGCGCAGGCGCGCGAGGATTTCGTCGGTCGCCAGCGACAGCACCTCGGCCGTGACATGGGCATGGCGCCGGGCGAAGGACGAGGTCAGCGCCGCCACCACGGTCAAGGCCGTGGGGATCACCCCGAGGCGCAGGCGACCCGCAAGGCCATCGCGCAGGCTGGCCAGTTCCTGCTTGAGGCCCTCGGCGCTGGCGGCCATGCGCTGGGCGTATTCGACCACGCTGCGGCCTTCCGGCGTCAGGCCGGCGAACTGCTTGCCGCGTTCGACCACGGCCACACCGAGTTCCGTTTCGAGGTCGCGGATCGCCGCCGACAGGGTCGAGGGCGAGACATGACAGGCCACTGCGGCGCGGCCGAAATGCTTCTCGCGCGCCAAGGCAATCAGGTAGAGGTATTTGCGCGAGATCACTGCTTCGCCGCCGCTGCAGCGCGCCGCGCCTCGGCGGCCGCCTTTTCCGCCTCGCGGTACTTGCGCTGTGTCTCGTAGTCGCGCTCGCGCTGTTCGATCTCCTGCACCTTCTCCGCATGCTTGCGTTTGCGCTCGGCGGCCTTGCGCGCATTCTCCGGCCCTGCGGCCGCACGCCGGGCTTCTTCGCGGCTGCGCTCCTCGGCCTTGCGCTGCCTGGCGGCACGCTCTTCGGCCGCCTTGGCGCGCCGGCTTTCCAGCTTGGACTGCGCCTCGGCCTGGCGGCGCTCACGCTCGGCGGTGCGCGCGCCCTCCTCCTCGCGATGGCGCTCCACCCGGCCCTGGTTGCCGGCCGCTTCCGCCGGCGCGGCGGCGGCGCGCTGCGCCTCTCTGTCCGCCACCTTGGCCTGACGCGCCTCGCGCTCGACGCGATAGCTTTCCTTGCGAATCGCCTCCGCTTCGGCCCCCGCCGCGGCGCGGCGCTCCTTTGCCGCCGTCATGCAACCGATGGCCACCATGCGCGTGCTGCAATCGGCCTTGTCTTCCAGGTAGCGACGTTCGGCGGCATCGCGGATCGCCTTGGCGCGCGCCCGTTCGGCCACGGCGTTCTCCACCGTGATGGTCGGCGCCGGCACAACGGCCTGCGCCCACAGGCCAGCCGGGGCCAGCAGCATCGGCAGGAGAGACATTGCGAAGAAAAATCGGGGTCGTATCACGGAACGCAGCTTAGCGTGAAATACGGCGTCGGAGCGCGGTGTGCTATCGAGCGCAGCGAGCCAATCAGGAACCCCCCGCGAGGGGGCGAGGCGGGAATTCGCGACGCATGCGTCGCGCCGCCGCAGCCGGCTGGCTGTGCAAAGCCAGCCGTGGGCCGCGCAGCGGGAAGGGGGGCGGGCGTTGCAGAAGGGCTGGCATTCATGATGCGGGGTAATGTTTCCCGCATCATGAATGCCAGCCGGTTCGACACGCGTTTGCCATGCCCGGACCACGATGGATTCGGGCTAACGCTCATGGCAGCAAGAGCCATGCGCTGATGATGAAACACGCGAAAACGAAGTTTCAGTGGAGGCTAACGCCGGCGTCATCGGCGTTAAGCGCAGCGGCCGTAACTAAAGGCGAATTGAAGGCCCGCCCCCTTCCCCCCTCGCGGGGGGGTTACCAATCGGCGCGCTATGCGCGTAAGTCTCACGGGGCTCAAACAAGGTGCTTCACGTTAAACTCCAAAAGAAAAACACGAGGAGCCCGGCGTCGGACCCACCGATGCCGGGTCGCTGCGCTACCCCCGCTTCGAGGAAAGCAACGTGAGCGAAGTCATCATCATCGGCGGCGGCATCGCCGGCATCTGCGCCGCACTGGAACTGCTCGACGCCGGGCGCAAGGTGCTCCTGCTCGACCGCGACCGGGCCGAGAATTTCGGCGGCCTGGCCAGGGAAAGCTTCGGCGGCATCTTCCTCGTCGGCACGCAAGAACAGCGTCGCGCCGGCATCCGCGACACGCCGCAACTGGCACTGACCGACTGGCGCGCCTTCGGCGAACTCGATCCGGCCGACCGCTGGCCCAATGCCTGGGCCGAGGCCTACACGCATCGCTGCCACGACGACGTCGGCCTCTGGCTGCGCGCGCGCGGCGTCGGTTTCGTGCCGGCGCCGCACTGGGTCGAACGCGGCCTGTACACCCCCGGCAATTCGGTACCTCGCTTCCACATCGTCTGGGGCACTGGGCGCCAACTGGCGCTGCGCCTGATCGCCACCCTGGAAAGCCATCCGCGCAGGGCCAATCTGGAGATCCGCTTCGGCCAGCGCGTCGAGGACTTGCTGACCGGCAACGACACCGTCACCGGCTGCCGCGGCGTCGGCGAGGACGACGGCAAGCCCTTCGAACTCACTGCGGGCTGCGTGATCGTCGCCGCAGGCGGCTTCAACGGCAACATCGAACGCGTGCGCCGGCACTGGCACCGCGACTGGAAGACGCCGCCGCCGGTGATCCTCAACGGCTCGCACCGCTACGCCGACGGCCGCCTGCACGACGCGGTGAGCGCGGCGGGCGGCCATCTCACCCATCTCGACGCGATGTGGAACTACGCCGCCGGCGTGCATCACCCGCAGCCGCGCAAGCCCGGACACGGGCTTTCCATCGTGCCGCCGCGCTCCGCACTTTGGCTCGACTGGCGCGGCCGGCGCATCGGGCCGATGCCGCTGGTGACGGGCTTCGACACGCGCGACCTGGTGGCGCAGGTCTGCGCCACTGAGCGCCAGTACTCCTGGCAGCTGATGAACAAGGCCATCGCCATCAAGGAACTCGCCGTCTCCGGCGCCGAGCACAACCCGTCGATTCGCGACATGAAGAAGCTCGCCTTCCTGCGCGACCTGCTGTTCGGCAACAAGTGGCTCTACGAGGAAATGACCAGCCGCTGCGAGGACTTCGTGGTCGGCCGCGACCTGGCGGAACTGGTCGCGAAGATGAACGCCCTGCAGGGCGACGATGCCGTGAGCCTCGACGAGATCCGCGCCGCGACCGAAAGCTACGACGCGCAGATCGATCGCGGCCAGACCTTCCACAACGACGAGCAACTGCGCCGCATCGCCTATGTGCGCCACTGGAAAGGCGACCGCCTGCGCACCTGCAAGTTCCAGAAGATCCTCGACCCGAAGGCCGGGCCGCTGCTCGCCGTGCGCGAGTTCATCATCAGCCGCAAGAGCCTGGGCGGCATCCAGACCGACCTGCAGTGCCGCGTGCTCGACGCCGGCGGCCAGCCGATCCCCGGCCTCTACGCGGCGGGCGAGGCCGCCGGCTTCGGCGGCGGCGGCATGCACGGCCTGCGCGCGCTGGAAGGCAGCTTCCTCGGCGGCTGCATCCTCAGCGGGCGGCTGGCCGGCCAGGCCGCCGCATCCGCATGACATCACTGGAGAACCCGACATGAAAAGAACCGGCGCCTGGATCGCGGTGCGCGCGCTCGAAGCCCTCGGCATCCGCTATACCTTCGGCATTCCCGGCGTGCACAACACCGAGCTGTACGACGAGCTCAACAGCTCGGAAACAATCACGCCGGTGCTGGTGACGCACGAAGGCGGCGCATCCTTCATGGCCGACGGCATGAGCCGCACCTCGGGACTCACCGGTACCCTGGTCATCGTCCCCGCCGCCGGCGCCACCCACGCCGCCAGCGGCATCGGTGAGGCCTTCCTCGACGGCATCCCGATGCTGGTGATCTGCGGCGGCATCCGCAACGACCTCGACAAGACCTACCAGCTGCACGAGATGGATCAGCATGCCTTCGTCAAGGCCCTGACCAAGGCGACCTTCCTCGTCACCCGCCATGACGAGATCGTGCCGATGCTGTTCAAGGCCTGGGAGACCGCCCACAGCGGCGAACCGGGCCCGGTATTCGTCGAGATTCCGGTGAACCTGCAGATGTTCCCCGGCGAGGTGACGCCGCTGCCTCCGCTGCCCGTCATCGAGCGTCCGCACCGTGCCGCCAGCGCCGACTTTCAGCGCGCCGCGCAGATGCTGCGCGCGGCGAAGCATCCGGCGCTGTTCCTCGGCTGGGGCGCGCGCGACGCGGTTGACCTGACCCGCGCCATCGCCGACCTGCTGCAGGCGCCGATTGCGACCACGCTGCAGGGCCTGTCGGTGTTCCCCGCCAACCATCCCCTGCACACCGGCTACGGCTTCGGCGCGGCGGCGGTGCCCGCGGCGCGCAACGCCTTCGCCGACTGCGACTGCCTGCTGGCGGTGGGCACGCGCTTCGCCGAGATCGCCACCGGCAGCTTCGGTGTAACGGTGCCGCCGAACCTGGTCCATGTCGACATCAACCCGCAGGTGTTCAGCGCCAATTACCCAGCCGCCGTGACGCTCGAAGGCGATGCGGCTGCGGTGCTGACCGCGCTGCTCGACGAACTGCGAAGAGTCGGCGCCGGCGCCACGGCGAATTCCGCGCTGCATGCCAGCATCCAGCGCGACAAGCAGGCCTACAACGACGAATGGCTGCGCCACGACAGCGGCGGCAAGGTCAATCCCGCGGCGTTCTTCAACGCCCTGCGCGCCGCCGTCCCCGGCGACGCGATCGCCGTGGTGGACGACGGCAACCACACCTACCTGACGGCGGAACTGTTCCCGGTACACCAGTCGAAGGCCCTGATCGTGCCCACCGACTTCAACGCCATGGGCTACGCCGTGCCCGCCGCCATCGGTGCCAAGCTGGCGAATCCCGAACGCGAAGTGTTCGGCATCGTCGGCGACGGCGCCTTCACCATGACCTGCATGGAGATCGTCTCCGCCACGCGGCTGGGACTGGGCATCGTGTACTACGTGTTCCACGACGGCGAACTGTCGCAGATCGCCCAGGCGCAGGAGATCCCCTTCAACCGCAAGCCCTGCACCGCTCTGGGCGCCATCGACTTCAGCGGCGTCGCGATCGCCACCGGCGCGGAATACATCGCCGTCCCGTCCAACGCCGAGGTGATCCCGGCCATCGCCCGCGCACGCGAAACCGCCGCCACTGGCAGGCCGGTGATCGTCGACCTGATCATGGATTATTCGAAGCGCACCGCCTTCACCCAGGGCGCGGTAAAGACCAACTTCAAGCGCCTGCCGCTCGCCCAGCGCCTGCGCATGGTGACCCGCGCGGTGAAGCGCAAGATCACCGGCTGAGGTACGGGGCTTGAAATTGCCACGCCAGAGGTTTAGATTTCAAGTTCCGCAGCCAACCGAAGGAGGTGATCCATGAAATTCGTCGCACGTATTCTCGCGCTCATGTTCGCGCTGGCGGCCACGTCGGCCTGGGCCTGTCCCGGCGACAAGGCCAAGGACGACGGCAAGCAGTCCACTCCGAAGAAGCCGACCACGTCGCTGGCGATCGACTGATCCGCGATCCGCAACCATCAGCAGCCGCCGCATTCAAAATGCGGCGGCTTTTTTTCGGGTATCCGAACGAGGGCGCTTACGCAGTGCTGCATGCAAACAGTGGCCTACGAGCCAATGCCCCATCATTCCTGCGGTCTCGACACACCCGGGATTCCACTTCGCGGCGGGCGAAGCGGGAATCCACCGGCGTTCGCAGAAGGATTGGCTATCCCCCGCAGCAGTACAGCCATTCATCGTTGATTGCCCATATCAGCATGATGATCCCCTGCCAATTTGCAAACCCGGGCACCCAGGTGTTACCCTAGTGTCACCTTATAGCAGCAGGTACTGAACCATGCCCACTACCTCACTTAAGCTTTCCGAGGATCTCAAACAACGGGCGGTTGCCGCTGCCGAAAAGAAAGGCGTGTCGCCCCATGCCTTCATGGTCAATGCCATTGAGCAGGCAGCCACGGCCGCCGAGCGGCGGGCCAGTTTCGTAGGCGAAGCTCTGGCAGCACGGGAACAAATGCTGAGCAGCGGAAAGGGCTACGATGCCCGTGAGGTGCACGACTACCTCACGGCGCGGATATCCGGCAAAAGGCCTGCGAAGCCGAAAGCCAAGTCTTGGCAAGGCTGATCTATTCGGGAAGAGCGCTCGCCGATCTCGAAAGGCTGGCCGACTTCCTGATCGAGAGCGACCCGCCCGCCGCAGAAGAAACGATCGGACTTATCGAGGAAGCCGTTGAATTGTTAAGGCGCCATCCACTGATAGGCCGGCCGGTGGAACATGAATTGCGAGAATTGGTGATATCCAGAGGGCGTACCGGGTATGTAGCCCTCTATAGCTTCGAGGAAGACCGGGATGCCGTCCTGATTCTTGCACTGCGCCATCAACGTGAAGCCGGCTATTGGAGCATGGACGATGACTGAATTTTTCAGCGTTGCCAGCAAGCGACGTAACGATCCCTTGCCATCGTCCGTTTGCCAATTCTTTTAGGGCAACGGCCCCAGATTTCAGGTCAGTCCGTCACCGCCGCCGTATCCGTACGCCGCGACAGCACCGTGGCGAACAGGCCGCTGGCGACGATCATCACCACGCCGGCCCAGCCCACCCAGGGCAGGGTTTCGCCCCACAGCAGCATGCCGAAGGCGCTGGAAAACACCACCGTGCTGTAGGCGAGGCTGGCCGAAGTTAGCGTCTTGCCGCGCTTGTAGGCGGCCGTCATGCACAGCTGCGCGAGCAGGCCGAAGCCGCCGACGCCGAGCAGCAGCAGCCAGCCGCGCAGGTCGATGGCATGGAAGGGGCTGGCCGTCAGCAGCCAGGGCAGGCCGCCCAGGGTGGCCATGGCCGAGAAATAGAACACGGTGCGCCATTCCGGCTCGCCCAGTTCGCCCAGGCGCCGCACGTTGAGGTAGGCGACACTGGAGATGATCCCGGAGCCGAGGCCGAACACCGCACCCAGCCACTGGTCACGGGCCAGCGTCGGCTGCAGCAGGAGGATCACGCCGACGAAGCCGACCGCAAGAACCCCGTAAAAGCCGCGCCGCACCGGTTCCTTGACCCACAACGCCAGCAGCAGGGCGAGGAAAAGCGGCGAAGTGTAGTTCAGCGTCACCGCCGCCGCCAGCGGGATCATGCTGATGGCGTAGAAGTACATCACCAGCGAAACGAATCCCGAAAGGCCGCGCACCACATGCGTCCGCGCATGCGGCGTCGCCAGCGGCAGGCGGCGCAGGACGACGTAGGAGCCGATCAGCAGCGTGGCGATGAAGCCGCGCCAGAACACCAGCTCGGCGGCGGAAAACTGCGCGGCGCCAAGCTTGACGCAGACGCCCATGCAGGCGAACAGCAGGCTTGCCGCGACCATCCAGAGTGATTGCATTTGGAGATCCACTGAATAGGGCCGGCCCACCGTCGGCTCTGCATGCCCTGGATTCCGCTTTATGTCCCGCAGGGACGGTATCCCCTTGCGGGACGCGGGGTGGCAAGGCCGGTGCTCATGTAACCGAAAGTACTGGATTCCGGCTTTCGCCGGAATGACGAAATTGGTCAGGCTCTCGCGCTACGGGCACCGGCGACCCACCGGCGCCCGTAGCGGACATCCTCGATCAGGCTGGGTCCGCCATCACGCGCCGGTAGAACTCATGAAAGTGCTGCATGCCGTCTTCCATGGGCGACTGGTAGGGTCCGACTTCGCTGCGTCCCTGCTTCATCAGCGCGCGACGGCCGCGATCCATGCGTTCGCCGATGTCGTCGTCCTCGATCGCTGTCTCCATGTAGGCGGCCTGCTCGGCCTTGATGAATTCGGGCTCGAACAGCGCGATGTCCTCTGGGTAGTAGAACTCGACGACATTCAGGGTCCGGTCCACGTCCTGGGGAATCAGGGTCGACACCACCAGCACGTGCGGATACCACTCGACCATGATGTTCGGGTAGTAGGTGAGCCAGATCGCGCCGTGCTTCGGCAGTTCGCCGTTGTAGTAATCCAGCACCGCCTTGTGCCACTGCTTGTAGGTCGCCGAACCGGGCTTGGCCAGCGAGGTGATGCCGACCCGCTGCACCGAGTACCAGTCGCCGAACTGCCAGGCTAGGTCCTCGCAGGTGACGAAGCCGCCGAGGCCGGGGTGATAGGGCGCGACGTGGTAGTCCTCCAGATACACCTCGATGAAGGTCTTCCAGTTGTAATTGCACTGGTGCAGTTCGACATGGTCGAGCTTGTAGCCGTCGAACTTGAGTTCGCCAGCCACCTTCATGCCGGCCAGGTCGACGTTGGCCGAACGCGGCCCCTTGAACAGCAGGCCCTGCCAGTTTTCCAGCTTTTGCTTGGCGAGGTTGAGGCAGGGATTGGCGGGAAAGTGCGGTGCCCCGATCAGTTCGCCGCCGGTGTCGTAGGTCCAGCGATGGATCGGGCAGACGATGTTCTTCGCATTGCCCGCGCCCTGCAGCATGATGGCCTGCCTGTGGCGGCAGACATTGGACATCTCGTAGTGGCCGTCGGGCTGATGCACCACCATGCGCGCATGGTCGTGCCACTCCTGCGAACGATAGTCATGGACTTCGGGAACCATCAGTTCATGGCCGACATAGCCCGGTCCGGCATCGAAGATCAGCTTCTTCTCCATTTCGAAGCGCTTCTCATCGAAATACCACTCAACCGGAAACTGCGACGCACCTGGCGACAGGAGCGCTCGCGAGCCTACTTCGGACATGATTCCCAACCTCCAAGAGGGTTTACCCGGAAACCGGAAACGGACGGAATGCCAAGTTTCGAAACAGGCCGATGCCCCGTGCCAGCGGGCGATTTGCCGAAACTGAAGGTCCGCCAAGACAGACAATCGGCCGGAAAATCCGGCCGCGCAATTGTAGCCAATTTGACCAGAGGGCGCACCTTAGGCTATTTTTACGCTTTTCCCTTGCCGCCGGTCACTGCTTTCGGCCAAGGCTTCACTCATGGCCACATCTTCGAACACTGTTTTGGATACCGATTCCGCCGGCGATAGCTCCCCGTCGTTTGAAAACGCCCTCGGCGAACTGGAAGCGATAGTCGCGGCGATGGAGGCCGGCCAGATGCCCCTGCAGGATGCCCTTGACGCCTACAAGCGCGGCTCGGCCCTGTTGCGCCAGTGCCAGGCGACGCTCAACGCGGCGGAGCAGCAGATACGCATCCTCGACGGCGATAGACTGCGCGATTTCGACGCGGAACTCGACGGCAAACAAGAAAGCTGAAGCACCCATGGATTTCCTGACCTGGATGTCCGCCATCCAGCGGCGCACCGAATCGGCCCTCGAGGCCGCCCTGCCGGCCTCCGACCTTTCGCCCGCGCGCCTGCACCAGGCGATGCGGTATTCGGTCCTTGGCGGCGGCAAACGCGTACGCCCGCTGCTTTGCCATGCGACCGGCGCGATCTTCGGCGCCGCAGAGAAGGTGCTGGATGCTCCGGCCATCGCCGTCGAACTGATCCATGCCTATTCGCTGGTGCACGATGACATGCCCTGCATGGACGACGACGTGCTTCGCCGCGGCAAGCCGACCTGCCACGTCGAGTTCGACGAGGCGACCGCGCTCCTGGTCGGCGACGCCTTGCAGACCATGGCCTTTCAGGTGCTCGCCGAACGGCTCCCCGGCATCTCCGCGCCGCGACAGATAGAGATGATGCACCTGCTGGCGGTTGCCTCGGGATCGCGCGGCATGGCCGGCGGCCAGGCCATCGACCTTGCCGCGGTAGGCCGCCAGCTCGACATCGGCGAGCTCGAGTACATGCACATCCACAAGACCGGCGCGCTGATCCGTGCCGCCGTGCTGCTCGGCGCACATTGCGGCGAAGCGGCGCCCGACGCGATGGAGCGCCTCGGGCGCTTCGCCAACCGCATCGGCCTGCTGTTCCAGGTGGTCGACGACATCCTCGATGCCGAAGCGAGTACCGCCACGCTGGGCAAGACCGCCGGCAAGGACGCTGCGCAAAACAAGCCCACCTATGTCAATTTTCTCGGCGTGAAAGAGTCGAAAGCCATGGCCGCCAAGCTGCGTCAGGATGCCCACGACGCGCTTGCCCCATTCGGCAATTCCGCCACGCGCCTGCACGAACTTGCCGACTTCATCGTCGAGCGGACCTTCTGATGACCCATCCCCTGCTTGACGCAATCCTTTCTCCCGCCGACCTGCGCGCCCTGCCGCGCGAACAGTTGCCGCAAATCGCCGACGAATTGCGGGCATTCCTGCTCGAATCGGTCTCCAAAACGGGCGGACACCTGTCGTCCAACCTGGGCACGGTGGAACTGACCGTCGCCCTGCATTACGTCTTCGATACGCCCGCCGATCGACTGGTCTGGGACGTCGGTCACCAGACCTATCCACACAAGGCGCTGACGGGCCGCCGCGGCGGCATGGAGCGCCTGCGCATGAAGGACGGCGTCTCCGGCTTTCCGCGCCGCTGCGAGAGCGAGTACGACACCTTCGGCGTCGGACATTCCTCGACCTCGATTTCGGCCGCGCTGGGCATGGCGGTCGCCGCCCGCAACCGGGGCGAGGAGCGGCGCGTGGTGGCGATCATCGGCGACGGCGCGATGTCCGCCGGACAGGCCTTCGAGGCGCTCAACAACGCCGGCGTGATCGACGCCAACCTGCTGGTGATACTCAACGACAATGACATGTCGATCTCGCCGCCGGTGGGCGCGCTCAACAAGTACCTGGCGCGCCTGCTGTCCGGCGGCACCTTCAACGCGGCGCGCCGCGCTGGCGAAAAGGTCCTGGCCTCGCTGCCGAACGTCCTCGAATTCGCCAACCGCGTCGAGGAGCACGTCAAGGGCATGATCTCGCCGGGCACCCTGTTCGAAGAGTTCGGCTTCAACTACATCGGCCCCATCGACGGCCACGACCTCGATGCGCTGATCCCGACGCTGCAGAACCTGCGCAAGCTGAAGGGCCCGCAGTTCCTCCACGTAATAACGCGCAAGGGCCAGGGCTACAAGCTGGCCGAGGCTGATCCGATCCTCTATCACGGGGTCGGCAAGTTCGACGCCGCGAATGGCATCGAACAGGCCAAGGCGTCGGGGCGTCCGACCTACACGCAGGTCTTTGGCGACTGGCTGTGCGACCAGGCCAAAGCCGACAACCGCCTGATCGGCATCACGCCGGCAATGCGCGAGGGCTCCGGCATGGTGCGCTTCGCCCAGGAGTTTCCGCAGCGCTACTTCGACGTCGGCATCGCCGAACAGCATGCCGTCACCTTTGCCGGCGGCTTGGCCTGCGAGGGCATGCGTCCGGTGGTGGCGATCTACTCGACCTTCCTGCAGCGCGCCTACGACCAGCTGATCCACGACATCGCCCTGCAAAACCTGCCGGTGGTGTTCGCCATCGATCGCGGCGGCCTGGTGGGCGCCGACGGAGCCACCCACAACGGCGCTTTCGACCTGTCCTACCTGACCTGCATCCCGAACATGGTCGTGATGACGCCGAGCGACGAGAACGAATGCCGCAAGATGCTTTCCACGGCCTACACGCTGAACTGCCCGAGCGCGGTCCGCTACCCGCGTGGCAGCGGCCCGGGAACCCCCGTGGAAGCCTCGCTGGACGTCCTGCCGACCGGCAAGGGGGAGTTGCGCCGGCGCGGCAAGCGAGTGGCGCTGCTGGCCTTTGGCTCGATGCTGGCGCCGGCCTTGAAGGCGGCGGAAGCACTCGATGCCAGCGTCGCCAACATGCGCTTCGTCAAGCCGCTCGACACCGAACTGGTGCGCCAGTTGGCCGCGGAACACGAACTCCTGGTCAGCATCGAGGAGAACGCCCTGATCGGCGGCGGCGGCGCCGAGATTGCCCGCGCGCTCGAGGAAGCTGGAATCACAGTGCCCTTCCTGCGCTTGGGCCTGCCCGACCGATTCATCGATCACGGCGATTCGGTACTGCTGCTCGCGGAACTAGGCCTTGACGCCCCCGGAATTGAGCGTAGCGTCAGGGCCAGCCTGAACAGGGCGAGCAATAGTTGAGTAATTCAGTCGGGAAATGCTATAGTTCGTCTATCGACAATCGCCAACCAGCACAATGAACAGCAGGAATCCCATGGCTCCAGCCAAGCAAGCCCCGATTGCAGACGTCCAGAACAGCGAGGATTCGCGCCAGTTGCCGATCAACAAGGTCGGCATCAAGGACATACGCCATCCTTTCAAGGTCTTGGACAAGAGCGGCGGCGTACGCCACACGATCGCCACCTTCAACATGTATGTCGGACTGCCCCACAATTTCAAGGGCACCCACATGTCGCGCTTCGTCGAGATCCTCAACTCGCATGAGGAAGAGATTTCGGTCGAGAGCTTCGAGACCATGCTGCGCGAAATGGTCACTCGCCTCGAGGCGGAGACCGGGCACCTCGAAATGAGTTTCCCGTATTTCATCAATAAGGCGGCACCCGTTTCGGGCGTCAAGAGCCTGATGGATTACGAGGTCACCTTCATCGGCGAA
The DNA here is from genome assembly GCA_044359585.1 of Sulfuritalea sp. Taxonomy (GTDB): domain Bacteria; phylum Pseudomonadota; class Gammaproteobacteria; order Burkholderiales; family Rhodocyclaceae; genus Sulfuritalea. Next base: position 32,011 of record JBIKLV010000010.1, read on the forward strand.
ATCATCCCCGGAAACCATTACCGCCAGACCATCAAGGTCGTGGTGCCGGTAACCAGCCTCTGCCCCTGCTCGAAGAAGATCTCCGACCGTGGTGCCCACAACCAGCGCTCCCACGTCACCATCACGGCGACCACCAACCAGCTGGTGTGGATCGAAGACCTCGTGCGCATGGCCGAAACCCAGGCTTCCTGCGAGCTCTACGGCTTGCTCAAGCGTCCCGATGAAAAACTCGTGACCGAGCGCGCCTACGACAATCCCAAGTTCGTCGAAGACTTGGTGCGCGACGTTGCCGGCGCGCTCAATGCCGATCCGCGCATCGACGCGTACGTGGTCGAAAGCGAAAACTTCGAGTCGATCCACAACCACTCGGCCTACGCGCTGATCGAGTGCAACAAGAAGCGCTACTGACCGCTCCTGAGTCCTCCCGACACAAATGAAACGGGCCGCCCGGTTACGCCGGGCGGCCCGTTGTTCTTGCGGCGCAGGCGATAAGGCCTTGCTAGTGCGGCTTTTAGTTCCGGCCAACGCCCGCTGACGCGGGCATTAGCCTGCACTGAAAGCTCACGCCTTGCGCGTGAGCTTTTCCTTGATGCGGGCCGACTTGCCGGAACGGTCGCGCAGGTAGTAGAGCTTGGCGCGACGGACATCACCACGACGCTTGAGTTCGATGCTGGCGATCAGCGGCGAGTAAGTCTGGAAAGTACGCTCGACGCCCTCGCCGGAGGAAATCTTGCGCACGATGAAATTCGAGTTGAGGCCGCGATTGCGCTTGGAGATCACCACGCCTTCGAATGCCTGGACGCGCTTGCGATCGCCTTCGACCACATTCACGTTGACGACCACGGTATCGCCGGGAGCGAACTCGGGCACGGTCTTGCCCAGGCGTTCAATTTCTTCCTTTTCGAGTTGCTGAATCAGGTTCATGCTTCACTCCATATTTTGTGGCTACGGATGCTTCCCGTCAGCCTTGCCCGCAGAGCAGGACACACTGTCCTGATACGCGCCGTTTCTAATTGACCTCCCGCTGGAACTCGCCCAGCAGGATGGCCTCTTCACTGCTCAACACCCTCGTCTCGATCAGATCCGGGCGCCGTTGCCACGTCCGACCCAGCGCCTGTTTCAGGCGCCAGCGCCGTATTGCCTCATGGTTGCCGGACAGCAAAACCGCCGGTACCGCAATTCCTTCGTACACCTCCGGCCGCGTGTAGTGCGGACAGTCCAGCAAGCCTGCAGCAAACGAATCCTCCGCTGCCGAGGCTTCATCGTTCAATGCTCCTGGCAGCAGCCTGATGCAGGCATCCATCAGGGCCATCGCCGCCAGTTCGCCGCCGGACAATACAAAATCGCCCAGCGACAGTTCTTCATCCACGCAGCGTTCGATCACACGCTCGTCTATTCCTTCGTAGCGCCCACACAGCAGGATCGCCCCGCCCTCCGCCACCAGTCCAGCAACACGTCGCTGGTCGATCCGCCGTCCCTGCGGCGAAAGGTAGATCACTTTCGCCGTAGCGCCAGCGCCGACTTTTGCCGCGGCCGCCGCTTTTGCCACACCAATCGCCTGCTCCAGCGGTGAAGCCATCATCACCATCCCGGGGCCACCGCCATACGGCCGGTCATCCACCGTTCGATGCACATCCTGCGTCCACTCTCGCGGATTGCGAAACTCCACCTGCCACAAGCCGCGTTCCAGCGCCCTCCGCGTAATCCCGGATGCGGTCAAGGCCGCGAACATCTCCGGGAACAGCGTAATGACATCGAAGCGCAAACTCACCAGTCGCTATCCCAGTCGACACGCACCAACTTCGCTACGACATCGACCTTCTTGACCACCTGCTCGACAAAGGGCAGCAAGCGTTCGCGCTCTCCGTCGGCCACGACCAGCACCTCGTTCGCGCCCGTCTCAATCAGGGACTTGACGCGACCCAGCGGCTGATCCTGCATATTCACAACATCGAGGCCGACCAGGTCGGCCCAGTAGTACTCATCCTGCGACGGCTCCGGCAAAGCTTCGCGTGGTGCGCCGAAATAGCAACTGCCCAGAGCCTCTGATGCGTCGCGATCATCGATCCCGGACAGTTTGGCCACGACACCGTCGCCGTGCAGCTTTACCGCCTCAAGAGCGCGAGGCGTCCAGTGTTCCGCCGGCGCCTCAGCATCCGCTGAGAGCCACCATTGCGGCATCTTTCGCCATGCCTCGGGATCATCGCCGAAGGGGTGCACCCTGAGCCAGCCCTGAACCCCGAACGGGGCGACAATGCGCCCCAACACGATCATGCGAATCAGGCAGCCTTGGTAGCGGCCGCCTGCTTGACCAGACGGGCTGCGGTCGGCGACAGTTGGGCGCCGTGCCCCTGCCAGTAGGCCAGGCGCTCGGTGTTGATCACCAGACCCTGCTCATTCGCGGCAGCGACGGGATTGTAGTAGCCGATGCGCTCAATGAAGCGACCGTCACGGCGATTGCGCGAATCGGCAACCACCATATTGAAGAACGGGCGCTTTTTGGCGCCGCTGCGGGCCAGACGAATAACAACCATGGTGTTCTCTTGAAAAGCGGGAAAGCCGGCGATTCTATTGCAAAGACACGGATAAAACAAGAAGTTGTCCCCCTTTTTGGCCTGTGGACTCCGCCTCCGCCAAACACGAGAAGCCCCCACCCCCAGCCGCCCAGCACAAAAGAAGAGCCTGACTTCAGATGGCTCTTGAGCACCCGACTGCCTTCGTTACTCCGCGGCAGTGACGAAAGCCCTGGCAACCCCAACCCCATAGAGGATCGAGCACTCCTGGAGTGCCGACGTCATCATGCGCGACCAAAGAAAATACATTCAGTTTCCACTAGAATCGCAATTCATACAGGCTGTCCTGCCCAAAATGAGCCGCAAACAGACATTGCCCCCCCCTCATCCTCTGCTGCAGCAGGCGCTGGATTGGCTCGCCGAGCCGGCGGAAGATGATCCGCTCCTGGATCTGATACCCCTGCGCAAGCACCTCGCGGCAATTGGGTCGCTGCAGATTCCCGTCCTGCATCGCCTGAAGATCGACGAACTGCTGCAGCAAAGAGCCGAACGCATCGACGAAGCACTCATTCCACTGCTGCTCGACGTAAAACTGCCGCTCCCCGTATCGTTGGGAACGGTTGCCCACAGTCTGATTGGCTTGCGCGCCGAACTCGGTGAAACCTGGTTGCGCATCGCAGGCGAGGCCGACCCCCAGGATCTCGCGCGCGTACATCGCAGCCGACCACAGATATGCCTGCAGGGCATAAACAACCTCGCGCGGCAATTTATGGCGGTGCAGGTGGTCGCGATACCGACCCCCCTGAACTTCTGGCGCAATTGCCAGGCGCTCTATCATGCCGCCCACGAGTCGGTGGATCCGGACTCGACGCTTCCCGCCGAAATCTCGGCAATCGATGCCAAGTTCAAAGTCATGCTGGCGCTCACGGCAGCACAACCTGAAGGGCTCACGCCACGCGAAATCGTGTTCCTCGCCGAGTACCTGGAATCAACGGCAGGGCTTGCGAGAATCGACCCGATTGCACCGCAGGCTTCTGAAGACTGGTACTGGCTCGACCTGAGCATGGATCAACCGCCGGTTCCGCTCGAACGAATGAAACCGAGTGGTGGCCAATCCATCTATATCCGCTTCGGCGAACTTGCCGCTGAAGCGGCGCGGCACCTAGAACAGTTGAACGACGGCAGTCCCCCGCGGACGCTCGGCCTTCCGCTGCAGGCAGCCGGCGCCGACTACCGCAACGCACTCGAACGCGCCAGGCAGCACTGGGCAGCCCCGCGCCGCCGCAGTTTCAATCGCCGGCCGCAGTCATTGCCGGTAGAGGTTTGCACACAGCTGAGTTCGATCTGGACGGCCCTCAAAGGCGAATCGGAGCCGGACCCGACCTCCTCGGTTTGCGAACTGACCTACAGCGACTGGACCTTGCTCAATGAAGGTCCATCGGGTTATGCAATAGTGCATGTGGTGGGTGCGGTCATGGGCATCGTGCCGGGATGTGCGGTGGGATTGCGCACCGGGGCTGGCGCGGCTTGGCAAATCTGCCTCGTCCGCTGGGCTCGCAGCAGGAGCAGCAGCCACGTCGAACTGGGACTGGAGGTCATTTCACCTTCCGCGACGCCGGTACGCATCCAGGCAATCGGCACTCGAAATCCTGAACCACCGGTACCTGCGTTACTGCTTCCAGCGATGCCGAGCATCAATCGGAGTGAATCCATACTGGCAGGCCGCGGGAACTACAACGCCCGCCCGTTCACCTTGCTGCAAGAGCACGAGTCCCATTTGCAGGTCGCCGAATACATTCCGCAGCGGACGCTGATCGAAACTTCCAGCATCGAAGTCTTCGAGTTCCTTCGCAACAGATCCGGCAGCTAGGGCCGCGACGCCTGAGGCAATTCGGCGACGATCAGTGCGCCGACAAGGATCACGCTCCACGATGCGTAGAGCCAGATCAGGAACATCGGAATCGCCGAGAACGCCCCATAGACGACAGCATTCACTGTGAACCCCGTGGCGATATAGACGGTAAACAGTTTTTGCAGACCGACGAAGCCGATGGCCGCCGTAGCTCCTCCGAATGCGGCGTGCCAAGCCTTGACCGGCCTGTTCGGCACCCCCCAGTAGAGCAGCCCGAACAGTGCGCTCATGAACACGAACGGCAACAGTCCGCGAATCACGAAGGTGTTCAACCACAAGGGTTCATGCAGGAAACCGAACGAGACGCCGACGACAAATGACATCGCCGCCAGGCTGGCACCGAAAACCAGCGGTCCGAGCAGCAGTGCAATGCCATGAATGGCCAGTCGCCGCAGGAAGGGGCGCCCGGAACGCACTTTCCAAATCTGGTTGAAGGCCCGTTCGATGGTCAGCATTTGCATCAGCGCAGTGACCGCAAGCACCATGACACCGAAAAACGTCAGCCGGCCGGCACGTGAGGCGAACTGACCAATGTATTTCGCGATGATGACGCCGGCTTTTTCCGGCAGCAGGTTGGATAGCAGGAACTTTTCCAGAGCTGAACCAAGCCCGACTCCGACCGGAAGATATGAGACAAGCGCGAACGCACCGGCAATCATCGGTACCAGGCCAATCAGGGTGGCGAACGAAAGTGCTGCCGCCGTCTGCACGCAATGTTCGCGATGAAACCGTTGGGTCGTGCGGAAGATCAGCCGAAAGGGTGCCAGTAGCCACATATAATCGAATTCTACTGGAGGCGGCAAAATGCAAACGGCAGGCGAAACCCGGGAAATACTTGTTCTCTACTACAGCCATCATGGCGCGACACGCGAACTGGCTCGCCACATCGCGCGCGGAATCGAGCAAGTTCAGGGAGTCTGCGCCCGCGTGCGCACGGTACCGAAAGTATCCACGGTGTGCGAGGCAACCGACTCGGACATTCCCGACGCGGGAGCACCGTATGTCGAGTTCGTCGATCTGGAGCAATGCATCGGTCTGGCGATGGGCAGCCCCACCCGGTTCGGCAACATGGCCGCGCCATTGAAGTATTTTCTGGACTCGACCAGCGACCTCTGGCTGAAAGGCGCACTGGCGGGGAAACCCGCCGCGGTCTTCACATCGACCACCACCATGCACGGCGGCCAGGAATCGACCCTCCTGTCGATGATGCTGCCGCTGCTGCACCACGGCATGATGATCGTCGGAATTCCCTATACCGAAGCAGCCCTCTCGGAAACCCGCGAAGGCGGCACACCCTATGGCGCAAGTCATGTCAACGGCATAGCCGGGAACTCGGTCGCGTCTGCACATGAGAAGTCGCTGGCGATTGCGCTTGGGCGCCGCTTGGCCGAAGCTGCGAAGAAACTCGCGACATGAATCCATGGTTCAACCGATTGGCTGCGGTCAGCCTGGTCGGTCTGCTGTTCCTCTGCCTGTCCTGGGAACTCTGGATCGCGCCGCTGCGCCCGGGCGGCTCGATGCTGGCCTTGAAGGCGCTGCCTTTGCTGTTTCCGCTGTTCGGCATCCTGCGCGGCAAACGCTATACCCACCAATGGACTTCGATGCTCTCGCTGATCTATGTCGCCGAGGGCCTAGTACGGGCCGCATCCGACCAGGGCGCAAGCCAGATTCTGGCGATGGCCGAGATCATCATGGCAACCGGTCTGTTCGCCGGATGTCTCGGCCACGCACGCGTGACGGCCCCTTCCCGGGCCGTCAAAGCTGCGGATTGAGCTTTTCCTGCCCGTAGCGCAGCTTGTTGAGTGCGTTGATATAGGCCTTGGCGGACGCAACCACGATGTCGGTATCGGCACCCTGGCCATTCACGATCCGTCCATCCCTGGCCAGGCGAACGGTAACCTCGCCCTGCGCATCCGTCCCCGTGGTAATCGCATTCACCGAGTAGAGCAGAAGTTCGGAGCCGCTGGCTGCTACGGTTTCGATGGCCTTGAAGGTCGCGTCTACCGGCCCGCTGCCGCTTGATTCAGCCTGCTGCTCGGCGCCGCCGGCGGACAGTGTCAGCCTGGCCAGGGGCGCCTCCCCCGTTTCGGAGTGGAACATCGACGAAACGAGCTTGTAATGCTCGTCATCGGTGACGACCATTTCGTCGCTCATCAGCGCGTGCAGGTCTTCATCGAATATTTCATGCTTTTTGTCGGCGAGTTCCTTGAAGTGCGCGAACGCAACGTTCAGAACCTGCTCGCTTTCCACCTCGATGCCAAGCTCCTTCAGGCGGGCCCTGAAGGCCGTACGTCCGGAATGCTTGCCGAGCACCAGCTTGTTGGCATTCCAGCCGACATCTTCGGCACGCATGATTTCATAGGTTTCGCGATGCTTGAGTACCCCGTCCTGGTGAATTCCCGACTCGTGCGCAAACGCGTTCGCCCCGACAATCGCCTTGTTCGGCTGCACTGGGAATCCGGTGATGCTGGACACCATTTTGGATGCGGCGACGATCTGCGTCGTGTCGATGCGCGTCACGCAGGGAAATACGTCCTGCCGCGTATGGACCGCCATGACGATCTCTTCCAGCGCGGCATTGCCTGCACGCTCGCCAAGGCCATTGATGGTGCATTCGACCTGGCGTGCCCCCGCCATCACCGCGGCAAGGCTGTTCGCCACCGCAAGACCCAGGTCGTTATGGCAATGGACTGACCATATCACCTTCTCCGAACCGGGAATCCGCTCGCGCAGTTGCCTTATCCTTTCAGCGTATTGCTCAGGGACGTTGTAACCCACCGTGTCCGGAATATTGATGGTGGTGGCTCCCTCCTTGATTACCGCCTCGATGATCCTGCAGAGAAAATCCAGATCGGAGCGTCCGGCGTCTTCGCAAGAAAACTCGACATCGTCGATGCCGTTGCGTGCGAACCGCACGGCCTTCTGCGCCGCCACGAGGACGTCGTCCGGCGCCATGCGCAGCTTCTTCTCCATGTGAATCGGACTGGTCGCAATGAAAGTGTGAATGCGTCCCGACCTGGCCGGCTTTACCGCCTCCAGTGCCCGCGCGATGTCTTTGTCGAAGGCGCGGCACAAGCCGGCAACGGTGGAATCCTTGATGGCTTCGGCCACCGCCTTTACAGCTTCAAAGTCGCCATTGGATGCAGCCGGAAAACCGGCCTCGATGACGTCGACACGCATCCTCTCCAATTGACGGGCTATCCTCAGCTTTTCCTCTTTGGTCATTGACGCCCCGGGACTCTGCTCACCGTCGCGCAATGTCGTATCGAAAATGATCAATTGATCTTTGGCCATGATTCTCTCCAGGCAAAACAGGAATGGGTTTATCCCGCCCCTCGTGGAGCAGGCACTATCGACAACCGGATTGAGTGGGTGGTTTTTTAGCGCGCGCGGCGCAGCAGCGGGAGCAGCTTCGCCCGCAATGGCCGGCGTGCGATCAGCACGCCCGAGAGGCCGAGAAACAAGACAGCAAAGAAAAGTTCAGCGAACATGTTTTCACTATAAAGATATTACTCGGAGCGCGCAACAGATTTTCTCCGACCGCGCCAATCCCAAGCGGCCATCAGATATCCGGAAATTGCATAGGCGAGAAACAATGCGAAAAGTACGCCCGGCGGATAGGTGGATACCAGCACATAACCAAGCACAATCACCGGAAGCACCATGAAGGGTACGCTGCGGCGCAGATTGATGTCCTTCCCGCTCCAGTAACGCAGGGTACTGACCATCGTAATGCCCGAGAAAAGCGTCAACGCAAACGCATACCATCGAACATCTTCACCAGGAATATTCAGGTCATTGATGATCCAGACAAAACCAGCAACCAATGCTGCTGCGGCCGGACTCGGCAATCCCTGAAAGTAGCGCTTATCTACAACGCCGATGTTGGTATTGAAACGGGCCAAGCGCAAAGCAGCTCCCGCGCAATATACAAAAGCAGCAATCCAGCCCCATTTCCCCATCCCCTTCATTGCCCACTCGAACGCAATCAGGGCTGGGGCGGCGCCAAACGACACCATGTCCGACAAGGAATCATACTCAGCGCCAAATGCGCTCTGGGTGCGAGTCATGCGTGCCACACGGCCATCCAAACCATCGAACACCATCGCAATGAATATTGCCACCGCCGCATTCTCGAAACGTCCGGTCATGGCTTGAACGATAGCGTAGAAACCCGCGAAGAGGCCTGCCGTCGTCAGCAGATTGGGCAGCAGGAAAATTCCGCGCCGACGCAGTTCGGGATTCATCAACGTCTTGCGTGGAGGCAGTGCCGGCATGGTCAAGGGAAATCCGAAAAATTCATGTCCTATTCTAACGGTTCAAAGGACTTTGACGATATGCCGCCATTCCGGAGTGAGTTCGGAAGCATGATTGGGAGGAAAGCAAGGAGGCGAAAATAAAAAAGGCGCGACTAAGTCGCGCCTTTTCGACATGCAGGTGCGTCAGTTCTTGGTCTGATCGACGAGCTTGTTCTTCTTGATCCAAGGCATCATCGCTCGCAGTTGCTCACCAACCTGCTCGATCGGATGGGCCGCCGTCAGACGACGACGGGCAGTCATTTCCGGATAGTTGGTGCGGCCTTCGAGAATGAACTTTTTCGCATACTCACCTTCCTGAATGGCCTTCAGGGCTTCCTTCATCGCTGCACGGGCCTCGGCACCGATCACCTTGGGGCCGGTCACATACTCGCCATACTCGGCGTTATTGGAAATGGAGTAGTTCATGTTGGCAATGCCGCCTTCGAAAATCAGGTCGACGATCAACTTGACCTCGTGCAGACATTCGAAATAGGCCATTTCCGGAGCATAGCCGGCATCGGTGAGAGTTTCGTAGCCCGCCTTGATCAATTCGACCAATCCACCGCAAAGAACGGCCTGTTCACCGAACAGGTCAGTTTCAGTCTCTTCACGAAAGTTGGTCTCGATCACGCCACCCTTTGTACCGCCGTTCGCCGCCGCGTAAGACAAAGCGATGTCCTTTGCCTTGCCTGACTTGTCCTGATGAATCGCGATCAGCGACGGGACACCGCCGCCACGCAAATATTCCGAACGAACCGTGTGGCCCGGCCCCTTAGGAGCGATCATGATGACGTCTACATCGGTGCGGGGAATTACCTGATTGTAGTGAACATTGAACCCGTGGGCGAAGGCTAGAGCGGCACCCTTCCTCATGTTCCCTTCAACGTCTGCGTGGTAGACAGCGGGGATAGTCTCATCAGGCAACAGCATCATCACAACATCCGCGTCCTTGACCGCCTTGGCAACCTCTTCGACCTTCAAACCGGCCTTTTTCGCCTTGTCCCAGGATGCACCTCCCTTGCGCAAACCGACAGTCACCTTGACGCCAGAATCCTTGAGATTCTGCGCATGGGCGTGACCCTGCGAACCGTAGCCAACAATAGTCACCTTCTTGCCCTTGATCAGGGAAAGGTCCGCATCTTTGTCGTAATAAACTTTCATTGCATGTCCTTGTTTTCAGTGTTCAGACTTTGAGAATTCGATCACCACGCCCGATCCCGGAAACACCGGTGCGTACTGTTTCGAGAATCAACGATCTGTCGATGGCCTCGAGAAAGGCGTCCAGCTTGGAACCATTGCCGGTCAATTCAATGACGTAGGTCGAATCCGTCACGTCAATGATGCGGCCACGAAAAATATCCGCGATGCGCTTCATTTCTTCGCGATCCTTGCCGGCCGCCCGAACCTTTACCAGCATGAGTTCGCGCTCGATATGAGCCGCCTCAGACAGATCCACCACCTTGACGACATCGATCAGTTTGTTGAGCTGCTTGGTAATCTGCTCGATGACATCGTCCGAACCGCTGCTGACGATCGTCATCCGTGAAAGGGATGCATCCTCGGTCGGCGCAACCGTCAGCGATTCGATGTTGAAGGCCCTTGCGGAGAAAAGACCCGACACGCGCGAAAGGGCACCGGCTTCGTTTTCAATGAGTATTGAAATGATGTGTCGCATGCTCACAATTCCTCAGCCAGAATCATCTCGGACAATCCCTTGCCAGCCGCAACCATGGGATACACGTTGGCCGTCTGATCGGTGAGGAAATCCATAAAAACCAGATCATTCTTGTGTTTGGTAAACGCCTCGCGCAGCGCGGGCTCCACGTCCGCCGGACGCTCGATCTTCATTCCGACATGCCCGTAGGATTCGGCCAGCTTGACGAAATCGGGCAGGGCATCGACGTAGGACTCTGCATAACGGTTGCCGTGGAACATTTGCTGCCATTGGCGAACCATGCCCAAATAGCGATTATTCAGGTTGATGATCTTGATCGGCAACCGGAATTGCTTCGCTGTCGACAGCTCCTGAATATTCATCTGGATGGAAGCCTCGCCGGTGATGCAGGCGACTGTGGCCTTCGGATTCGCAAAACGAACGCCCATGGCATACGGCAGTCCGACGCCCATGGTCCCCAGACCGCCGGAATTGATCCAGCGCCGCGGCTTGTCGAACTTGTAGTACTGCGCCGCCCACATCTGATGCTGACCGACATCGGACGTAACGAAAGCTTCGCCGCCGGTGACCTCATAAAGCTTCTCGACGACGTACTGGGGCATGATGATTTCCTTGCCCTGTTTGTATTTCAACGACTTCTTGCTGCGCCATTCATCGATCTGCTTCCACCATGCTGACAGTGCCTTTGCGTCCGGAACTCCAGAAGATGCTTCGAGCAACTTTTGCAACTCGTCCAGCACGTCGGGAAGGTTGCCAACGATCGGTACATCGACCTTGACACGCTTCGATATAGAGGATGGATCGATATCAATGTGAATGATCTTTCGAGCAACCTCTGCAAAATGAGCCGGATTGCCGATTACCCGATCGTCGAATCGAGCACCGACCGCGATCAAAACATCGCAGTTCTGCATGGCCATGTTGGCTTCATAGGTACCGTGCATGCCGAGCATTCCAAGCGACTGCTTGTCAGTGGCCGGGTATCCCCCAAGTCCCATCAGGGTATTGGTTACCGGATAACCAAGGGTTCGGGCAAGTTTCACCAACCGGTCTGCTGCGTCTGAGAGGATGACCCCACCGCCCGCGTAGATCATCGGACGCTTGGCATCCAGCAGCATCTGAACCGCCTTCTTGATCTGGCCACCGTGACCCTTAACCACCGGGTTGTAGGAGCGCATGGCGATCGTCTTCGGATACTCAAACTCGCACTTCTGATTCGTCACATCCTTTGGAATGTCCACCAGCACCGGGCCGGGACGACCTGTCTTGGCGATATAGAACGCCTTTTTCAAAGTGATTGCGAGATCCCTTACATCCTTGACCAGGAAATTGTGCTTTACACAGGGCCGCGTAATGCCGACGGTATCGCACTCCTGAAAGGCATCCTGACCGATGTAGGCGGTCGGGACCTGACCGCTGATGATCACCATCGGCACTGAGTCCATATGCGCCGTGGCAATGCCGGTGACGGCATTGGTCACGCCAGGGCCGGACGTGACCAAGCAGACACCGATCTTGTTTGACGAACGCGAATACGCGTCTGCCGCATGTACGGCAGCCTGCTCATGCCGAACCAGAACATGCTTGAACTTGTCCTGCTTGAACAGTTCGTCGTAGATGTATAGAACTGAGCCGCCGGGATAGCCGAAGACGTACTCGACTTTTTCCTCTTGCAAGCATCTGATTACAATTTCCGCGCCAGTTAGCTGCATTGATTACACCTGTTGCACTTTTTGAGTGAAACATATAACCATACTGGCTCGTTCGCAAATGGTCAAGATTTATGTCTCCGAAACCGGTTCAGGAATTGACATTCATAGGGGCTATAGTTCGCCCTTGGGGTTTTTAAACTGAATACAGGCTTCAGGAGAAGCTTCTGGGTTCCCGAACTGAGCTATCGGACTTCCTTGCCGGAGTAGAGCGACGCGCCTTCAAACAGGCGATGTTCGCAGTGCGGAACGAGGAAACGGCGCTGGACATTGTTCAGGACGCAATGATGCGCCTTGCGGAAAAATACGGTGATCGACCCGTCGCCGAATGGCCGATGCTCTTTCAGAGAATCCTGCAAAACGCCATTCGTGACAGTTACAGGAGATCCAAGGTGCGGTCCCTGTGGACGACATTGCTTTCCTCGTTGTCTTCCGGAGAAGAGGAAGAAACTGATCCACTTGAAACTTATCTCGTCACCAAGGAGTCCGACGGATTTAGAGGGCCCGACAGAGAATTGGAGCGCTCTCAACTTATTGGAATTATTGAAAAAGAGGTTTCCAAGTTGCCACCACGTCAACGTGAAGCCTTTCTGATGCGTTACTGGGAGGAAATGGATATTGCCGAGACTGCTGCGGCGATGGGATGCACCGAAGGTAGCGTGAAAACGCACTGTTCGCGTGCCACACATACTTTGGCTGCAGCGCTCAAGGCAAAGGGCATCGTGCTATGAACCAAGATACGGAATTCGGATACAAGACAAGACAAATCCTTAACAATGGTGTGGATACCTTGGAAAGGAAAGTTATGGTTCGCCTGCAGGAAGCGCGCCAAAGCGCACTGAACTCGCAACGTGTGCCGGTTCGCGGACTGCGGCTCGCCAGCATTGGACACAGCGTTGAGTTGGCGGTGTTCCCGTATGTTCGAAGCTTGATCGCCGCCATGGCTCTGGTTATTGGCGCAACCGGGACGTATTACTGGAACGCTTACGAACAAGCGCAGGAATACGAGGAAATCGACAGCGCACTTCTTGCTGACGAGCTTCCACCGTCCGCCTATCTTGACCGAGGCTTCCACGCATGGCTCGAACGCGCTTCGGACTCGTCTTCGCAATAGCGCTCTGGCTGGTTGCTCCAATCAGCAACGCCGTCATCGTACCTCCGCTCTCACAGCCATCCTGGAGCGAGCTAAACGCGGAGCAGAAGCGTGTCCTCGCTCCTCTCGCCGGTGAATGGGACCAGCTTGACGGCTTCAGGCGCAAGAAGTGGTTGGGAATTGCACAGCGCTACCAGGCTCTTAGCCCTGATGAGCAGACCCGCATCCAGCGCAGAATGACGACTTGGGCGAAGCTCACGCCAGAAGAGCGCAAACGAGCAAGAGACCAGTACAAATCCATGCAAAAGGCTCCTCCCGAAAAGAAGGAGGAGGTCAAGCTCAAATGGCAGGAATATAAAGACCTACCGGAGGGCGAGAAAGCCCGCCTGAAAGCGGAGGTGGCGAGCAAGCCCACTGCGCGCCCCGTACCGTCGAAGTCGACCGTCGCACCGGTCGTACCGTCTGTTTCAGGAAATCCGCCCGTATCCACGCCAGCGGCGAATCGCTAAGAGTGCTTCCATTCAATCGCATGCCACGCCCAGCAGGTGAATTTCCAGGGTTCGGCCGTCGAATTGCAAGCATGGCCTACGATAGTTTGCTGCTGCTTGGCGTTCTGTCAGTCGGGTTCATGTTGCCGCAGATCATATTGGGCATGGGATTCAGCCTGCTTCTGCCTGGCTGGGCTCTCCTTTGCAATGTCTTCGTCGTGGTTGGCTGCTATTTTCTGTGGTACTGGCATCACGGAGGACAAACTCTCGCGATGCAAACCTGGAAAATCCGGATAGCGACACCGGATGGTGCACAACCCAGTCTGTCCCGTCTGGCATTGCGATATGCGCTTAGCTGGCCAAGTTTGATTTATTTCGGGGTGGGAATCTTTTGGGCGCTGTTCGATCGAGACGGGCAATTCCTTCACGACAGGCTAGCCGGAACTCGTATCGTATTCAAGTCGCACTAGAAACAATCAACGTCGCTCAACCCACCACAGCAGCCCTGCAGCGGTCAGAAGAAAGATTACGCTGGGGGTAATTGCAGAAAAGAACGGTGGCCAGCTGTTGATAACCCCGAGACTAGAAAAAAGTCCGTTCAGCATGTGGAAGCCGATACCGAGCATGATTCCGGCAAAGACCCGGATGCTGACGGCACCCATTCGATCCTGCATATAGGCAAACGGAAGTGCCAGCACCATCATTACGACCGCCGCCATGGGATAGATCAGCTTTTTCCAGATCGCAATGTCGTAACGATCGGTTTTTTGCTGATTTCCGCTCAAATGCCTGATGTACAGATATAGATTCACCAAGGACATGCGTTCCGGCACGACCATCAGCACCGCCAGCAGGTCCGGATTAAGCGCCGACTTCCACTGCAGTTCGCGATATTTTTCGACATGCGCGGCATCGCCCGTAAATACAGTACGTACCACACCATCAAGCAGCCAAATGCCATCCTTGATGTATCGACCACCGTCGGCCTGACTGATCGAGCGAAGCTGAAACCGATCGTCGAACTCGAATACACGAACATTCTGCAGCGTTGTGTCTGGCAAAACTTCGCGCACATTGACGAACGAACGCTCGTCGCGGACCCACAAACCGGAACGAAACTCCTGCGCCACCAAAGCGCCCATGGCCTTGAGCCTCAATTGCTGAGCCGCGCGCTCCGAGGGCGGAGCGACGAACTCGCCAACCAGCAGGGTAAGAGCGGAAAACACTATTCCGATTTTCCCAAGTACGAACAGAAAATCCCGCGTAGACAGCCCGGCTGCACGCAATACCGTAATCTCGGAATGTCGCGCCAGCACCGTCAACGCGTACAAGGTTCCAATCAGCACGCCGATCGGAAACAATTCATAAAGCCGCCCGGGCAAGGTCAGTACTACATATCCAAGTGCATGCTGAATCTGGTAGCCGCCCTTGCCGATGCTCTCGAGCTGGTGAACCAGGTCGAAGAAAGCAAAAAGCATCAAAAAGGCAAGCAATACGAGGCCTGTCGTTGCGTAGATTTCTCGCGCCAGATGGCGTTCATAAATCTTGAACTTCAGCGCCAACGCAATCTCCCCCAGGCAAGCGGGTTCTGGCGCCTGTAGAACAGGACGACAAGCAGGAGAAACATCCCGACGTGCACTGCCCAAACGCCAACTTCGAAGCGCAGCTTGCCTTGCGCGACCCATGCCTGGCTCACGCTCAACAAATTGCTGTAGATCATGTAAGTGAGAAGCGCGAACAGGAGGTTGTTGGCGCGCCCGGCGCGCGGGTTGACGAATGCAAGCGGAATCGCCAGCACGGCCAAGTTCAATGCCGCCAACGGCAAACCAATTCGCCAGAGCAACTCGGCCAGATGGGCCGGTTGCTGATCGCGCACCAGATCCCACAGCGGCTTGGTGCGTGGCGAATCTTCGAAGCCCCTTGCTTCCTTGGTTTCAATTCGAACGAAGTATCGATCGAACTCCATTACCCGATATTCCGCAGTCCCAGCCGTGCCCTCATAGCGTCGCCCGCGATCAAGCACCAGAAACCTGTCACCGTTGCTCATTGTCTCGGTGTGCCCCTGGGCGGTCGCCATCACGCCCAACCGACCATGCTGAATCGAACTAATGAAAACGTTCTTGACCTTCCCGTCCTCGCCAGCGGCACTTTCGACAAAGAACACCCGATCCGCGGAACCCGACTCGTTGAACGCGCCGGGCGATACGCGTGCAACATCGTCTCGCTGATTCATGGTCTGGCGATAAGTCTCGCTTTTCCAGTTCGCCCAAGGTGCAAGCAGCAGGGAAAGCAGCGCGATGACCACCACCGGCGGCCCGGCAAATTTCAATACCGGGACGACCCACGCAGTCAGGGGAATTCCCGATGCCAGCCACACCACCATCTCGGAATCGCGATACCAGCGCGACAAGGTCATAAGTACCGCGATGAAGACTGTCAGCGACAGCAACACCGGCAGATAGCTGATTGCCCGAAAGCCGAGCAAGGCAATTACTGCCTCAGACGCCAACTTGCCGCCGGCGGCATCTCCCAGAAGACGGATCAACTGGGTTGTCATCAGGATTGCGAACAGTGCGACGAAAACTCCCGCCGCCGTGTTTGTAAATTCCCGAATCGCGGCACGCTGAAAAATCATCGCTTAGCAGAATGTCCGCTTTGACATTTGGAGAAAACTTGGGGAATAATGGGAAACAGCATGGAAATCGCTCGAAACATCATGCTTTCGAGGATTTCCAACCGCCGGAAAGGGGTATGTTTTGGAATTTAGCATAAAAAGCGGAAGCCCGGAAAAGCAGCGCAGCGCGTGCGTCGTTGTCGGCGTCTTCGAAACCAGAAAGCTTTCTGCTGCAGCCGAAGTAATCGATCAGGCCAGCAAGCAGTTTCTGAGCGATATCCTCCGTCGTGGCGACATGGAAGGCAAGGCAGGCACCAGCCTGCTGCTGCATGGCGTTTCCGGTATCGAAGCCGACCGGGTCCTGCTGGTTGGACTTGGCAAAGAGCGGGAGTTCCGTGAAAAGGAATACCGTTCAGCGATCGCAACGGCAGTTCGCCAACTAAACGAAACCGGTGGCTTCGATGGCACTGTGTTTCTGACGGACCTGCCCGTCAGAAAGCGCGACGTATCCTGGAAGATTCGCCAAGCCGCACTCGTGGCCCAGGAAACTCTGTACCGGTTCGAACGCCTCAAGTCAAAGAAGGAAGCTGTTCGGCGACCGCTGCGCAAGTTGACGTTTTGCGTCGCACGCCGCAACGAACTGGCCGCAGCCGAACTGGCGCTCGCGCAAGGCATGGCGATGGGTGCAGGCGTCGAACTGGCCAAGGACCTCGGCAACCTTCCAGGAAACATCTGCACTCCGACCTACCTTGCCGACCAGGCGAGGCAACTCGCGGCATCGCACGGACTGGGCGTTGACATCCTTGACCGCGCCGATATGGAAAAGCTGGGCATGAACACCTTGCTCTCCGTCGCGCGGGGATCGCACGAGCCGCCAAAGTTCATTGTCCTTCGTCACCTGGGAGGCCCCGACGGAGCAAAGCCGGTGGTACTCGTCGGCAAGGGCATCACGTTCGACTCCGGGGGCATTTCACTCAAGCCCGGCGCCGAAATGGACGAAATGAAATATGACATGTGTGGCGCCGCCAGCGTGCTCGGGACACTCAAGTCCATCGCCATCATGCAACTGCCGCTCAACGTCATCGGTGTGATTCCATCGACGGAGAACATGCCCGGGGGCGCGGCGACAAAGCCGGGCGACGTGATTACCTCGATGTCGGGCCAGACCGTGGAGATACTCAACACCGATGCCGAGGGACGACTGATCCTCTGTGATGCACTGACCTATGTCGAGCGCTTTGAACCGCAATGCGTCGTCGATATCGCAACGCTGACCGGTGCCTGCGTGATTGCACTGGGCCACGTCGCGACCGGATTGCTTGCAAACAACGAAGGCCTCGCGAAGGAATTGCTCGATGCCGGCCAGGAAGCCTACGACCGCGCCTGGCAGATGCCGCTCTGGGATGACTACCAGGAACAGTTGAAGAGCAACTTCGCCGACATGGCGAATATTGGCGGCAAACCGGCCGGAACAATTACCGCGGCTTGCTTCCTCGCCCGGTTCACGGAAAAGTATCAGTGGGCGCACCTCGACATTGCCGGTACGGCATGGCGTTCGGGCAAGGACAAGGGAGCCACCGGACGCCCGGTGCCATTGCTGAGCCAATTCCTGATCGACCGCGCCAGTGCAGCAAAAGAGACTGACGGCAAACGCGGGCGGCGATGACAAGTATCCAGTTCTACCATGGTGCAGGAAACCGCCTTCAGGCGGCCGCGGAATGGTTGAGCCGCGCCGGACATGAACATCGTCCGGTCGTCGTGTATGTCCCGTCGAATGACGATTGCCAGAAACTGGATCGCCTGCTCTGGTCTGCTCCGGCGACTGGCTTTATCGCTCACTGCATGGCTGATGACCGTTTGGCCCAGGAAACGCCGATCGTTCTCGCCTCCGGGCTGGATAATCTGGTTAGCGACGAATGCCTGTTGAATCTTTCCGACGAAATTCCGCCCGGGTTCAGTCGGTTCCAGAGCCTCGTCGAAATAGTCAGCGTCGATGACCAAGACCGCCTGCCGGGCCGGGAGCGCTTCCGCTTCTATCGCGAGCGCGGCTACCCCCTCAGGAACGACGATATTTCGAACGGCTTCGAGCCCAATGGCTGACGACGGCACCAGGGAAATTCTGCTAAAGGCCGACGCGCTGATCCGGCGCTCGCGCACATATGTCGCCGGAACCCAGGCAACGCAGCAACCGGCCGCGCCAGCAGACGATGACTTGCCGGTTCTGACCGAAATTGTCTCGGAACATGACATCGCATTCGCGACCGCACCGCCTCACATGCAGCAGCATCTTGACGCGTTGCGCGATGAATTGTCGCGCTGGCTTGAACAGGAATTGCCGCACGCCGTGCTGAAGGTGACGGATGGACTCGCAGACCAGTTGATGGAAGAACTGACCCATCAGGCTGAACGGAATCTGCTGCCGAGACTCATGGCCCGCCTCGACGGCTCGGCCGACATGGCCGAACCAAAATCGACCGACTAGGCCCGCGGCACGGTGTCCGCAAACGCCTGGCGTTGCATCAGCTTCTCATACAGGGCCGACAATTTCGGGTATTGGCCAGCCCAGGGCATGTCGGCCAGCCGGAACGACACGTAACCCAACGCACAACCCACCGCGGCATCCGCCAGCGAGAACCCGGTGCCGTGACACCATGGCTGATCCCCCAGGTCGTCGGCCATTACCTTCAGCGCCTGATCTACCTTGCCGCGCTGGCGCTCGATCCAGGACGGACTGCGCTCACCATCGGGGCGCTTTGCCTCGAGAAACGCCGCGACCGCTGCATCGAGCACTCCGTCGGCGAGCGCCTCCCAGCGCTTCACGCTGATCCGCTCGCGACCCGAGGCCGGGATCAGCCGATTGTTCGGCGCGACCGTATCCAGATATTCCGCGATGACTCGCGAATCATAGAGGGTGCTGTCATCATCGAGAACCAGAACCGGGACCTTACCCAGCGGATTCAGTGCGCCGACCCGGTTGTCCGCGGCCCAGGGATTGTCGAGAACGAGATCGTAATCGATCTTTTTTTCCGCGAGCACGACGCGGATCTTGCGAACATAGGGACTGGTAAGCGAACCGATCAGTTTCATTGGGGAAATCGGGAAGTTCGGAGCGGGGAAACTATACCATGCGCCCCAGATGACTAGAGGCGTCCGTTCCCGGCGCGGCGCGGCCTGCATGGTAAAATTGTCGTGCTTTCAATGCCCTCAGCACAGCGCCCCGCGCCATCGAAATGAAACTAACCGCACTGACCGCGCTCTCCCCTCTGGACGGACGTTACGCATCCAAGGTCGAAAGCCTGCGCATCCACTTTTCCGAATTCGGGCTCATACGCAATCGGGTTCGGGTCGAGATCGAATGGCTGAAAGCACTTGCTGCAGACAGCCGGTTCGTTGAATGCCCGGCGTTTTCCGCCCCTACGATTGCGCAACTCGACGCGATCATTTCAGGATTTGCGGTTGCGGACGCAGACGCCGTAAAAGCCATCGAAGCGCGCACAAATCACGACGTAAAGGCGATGGAGTACTGGCTGAAGGATGCCCTGGCGAATAATCCGGAAGTCATGCGTGTCAGCGAATTCATCCATTTCGGATGCACCTCGGAAGACATCAACAATGTTTCGCATGCCCTGATGCTGAAGGATGCGGTCAGCGGCAGCCTGTTGCCCGAACTGGATCGCCTGATCGCACGCCTGCGGGACCTGGCCCATCAATTGGCGGAATTGCCCATGCTTGCCCGCACCCATGGGCAACCGGCGACACCGACCACGCTGGGCAAGGAAATGGCCAATATCGCGGCGCGCCTGATGCGCTGCCGAAAGCAGGTTTGCGCCGTATCCCTCTGCGCCAAATTCAATGGTGCCGTGGGCAACTACAACGCCCATCTCGCGGCCTATCCGGAGGTCGATTGGGAGGCCTTCAACCGTCGCTTCGTCGAATCGCTCGGACTCGAGTTCAATCCCTACACGATCCAGATCGAACCGCACGATGCCATGGCCGAACTGTTCGATGCCATGGCGCGTGCCAATACCGTCCTGATCGATGCCGACCGCGACATCTGGCAGTACATCTCGCTGGGCTATTTCAAGCAGAAACTCAAGGATGGCGAGATCGGTTCCTCGACCATGCCGCACAAGGTCAATCCGATCGACTTCGAAAACTCCGAAGGCAACCTCGGGCTCGCCAACGCGGTGCTGCGGCACCTGGCGGAAAAGCTGCCGATCTCGCGCCTGCAGCGTGACCTCACCGACTCGACCGTGCTGCGCAACATGGGTGTGGCTTTCGGCTACACCCTGCTCGCCTTCGATTCCACGCTGCGCGGCCTGAACAAGCTGGAAGCCAATCCGCAGCGACTGGCCGAGGATCTGGAGGATGCGTGGGAAGTGCTGGCCGAACCGGTACAGACCGTGATGCGCCGCTTCGGCGTCCCCAATCCCTACGAACAACTCAAGGAACTGACGCGCGGCAAGGGCATCGAGCGCGATGCCCTGCAAGAGTTCATTGCAAAGCTGCCATTGCCGGAAGCGGATCGCCAGCGCCTGCTCGCCATGACCCCGGCCTCCTACATCGGCAAGGCCGCCGAACTGGCGAGGAATATCTGAGATGGGTTTCGCCGAAAACCTCAAGCAATTGCCGCGCATTTCGCATCTTGCGGCGATCCAGCTGCTGGATCGGGATGGAGTCGTCGTCGGTACCATAGAAAACAAGCCCGGTCAGACCGGCTCCCTGTCCATCTACAACCACCTCGGGCAGATTTATGGCGCGATCACGGTCGAGGCTGCGAAGAAGGGGCTGGAACTTTACGCTGAACACTGCAGCGACGCCCAGCTGAACCCCGGCAAACATCCCAACATCGACCGGCTGCTGGCACTGGCTGCGGCGAACGAAGGTTTGCTGCGCGTCAAACACCTGTTTGCCACGACGATCGAGTAGGTTTCGTCGGGGCTTGGCTCGGCTTGCGCTGCCGATCCGTAGATGTATGGAATAATCGCCGGCGGCCAAACGTATATCCCGTGCCGCTTCCTGCTGGCCTTTCCCTAGACAGAACAAGGAGTCACTATGAAATTCAAGAAGATCGTCGTTGCCGCACTCGCCATTGGCCTCACCGGCGCCGCCATGGGCCAGGTTATCGGCAAGGCAGAAGACCAGATTCGCTGGCGCCAGTCGGCCTACCAGACCATGCTTTGGAATATGCAGCGTATAAAGGCCAATATCGAAGGCACCTACAACAAGGATCAGGTAGTGCAGGCCGCCAATGTGGTCCAGGCGATTGCCACATCTGGCATGGGCGCGCTATTCCAGCCCGATACCAACACCGGAAAGGGCTGGCGCGAGACGAACGTCAAGCCCGAGTTCTTCAAACCTGAGAGCAAGGACGAAATCGGCAAACTTGCCGGCGCCTACATCAAGGAAGCCAAGGAAATGGCCACGGTAGCTGCGGGAGGCGATGCCGCTGCCGTCAAGACGCAGTTCGGCAAGCTGGCGAAATCCTGCGACAACTGCCACGACAAGTTCCGCAAAGAACTCAAGTAAAAGTAATGAACCGCGAAACGGCCGTCTGCGGGCGGCCGTTTTCTGTTAACAACGGCCCACCTCAGACAACCTACCAGGTCGGGTTTTCGTTTGTCACGGGCGGCGGTGCGGGAATCCAGACACCACTTGCACCATACGCCGCCGCCAGCCCGATCGCCAAAGCCACGCAGAAAGCCGCGAGGCCGCCGCCTTTTGCCGTGTCGCCAGCGCCGACTTTCTCCCCCGTGACCATCGGCATGATCAAGGTTTCCTTCTTGATCCGGACATAGAAGGCGATCGCGGCAAGGTGCGCCACCACCAGCAGGATGATCAGCGGTTCGACCAGGCGGTGGATGCCCACCACGCGATCCGACAGATCCTTGCCGACCAGTGCGTACAACGGACCTTCGAAGGCAATGTCGTCATTCGCGAACAGGCCCGTCGACACCAGGAGCAGCAGAGTGCCGAGCATGGCCAGAACGGAAAGCGCGCCGAGCGGGTTGTGTCCCTCGCCGTGCCACTGCCCGCGCAGATAGGCGACGATTGCAGCGGGTCCGCGCACGAACTGGAAGAACCGGGCGTAGGTCGATCCGACAAAACCCCAGACCAGCCGGAATACCAGCAGGCCGACCACCACCAGGCCGAAGCGGCCATGCCAAACCATCGCGTTGCCGCCGATCTTCGCACTGACGAAGGAACCCGTTACGCATATCACCAGCAGCCAATGGAACAGCCGCAGCGGCAGGTCCCATACCAGGATGCGCTGCATCAGACCACGGCCTCCTGCTTCTCGACCTTGGGCTTGACGAACTGCTCGCGCGACACGCCCATCCACATCACCAGCGGACTGGCGACCAGCACCGACGAGTAGATGCCGAAACAGATGCCGATGGTCAGGGCCAGGGCGAAATAGTGCAGCGCCGCGCCACCGAAGATCAACATTGAAGTGACCATCATCTGCGTCGAGCCATGGGTGATGATGGTGCGCGAAATGGTGCTGGTGATGGCGTGGTCGAGCACCTGCGGCGTCGTCATGCCGCGCTTCTTCTTGAAGGTTTCGCGCACGCGGTCAAACACCACCACCGATTCGTTCACCGAATAGCCCAGCACCGCCAGCACGGCGGCCAGCACCGGCAGGGAGAACTCCCACTGGAAGAAGGCGAAGAAGCCGAGGATGATCACCACGTCATGCAGGTTGGCGATGATGGCGGAGACGGCGAAGCGCCACTCGAAGCGGAACGCGAGGTAGAGCACGATGCCCACGATCACCAGCAGCAAGGCCAGTGCGCCGTCTTCGGCAAGTTCCTTGCCGACCTGGGGACCGACGAACTCGACCCGCTTGAGCTGCGGCGTCATCGCCGCTGCCGTGCCGCCAGCGCCAGCGCTCTGCGTCCCTTCGGGAACTTTCATCAACGAGGCCATGACCTGCTCGCCGACCTTGGAACTTTCGGCGCCCTTGGCCAGCGGCACGCGGATCAGCACATCGCGCGAAGAACCGAAGTTCTGTACCTGCGGATCGGCAAAGCCGTCGCTTTCCAGTTGTTGCCGTATCTTCCCCAGGTCCGGCGCCTGCGTATAACTGACTTCCAACAGCGTGCCGCCGGTGAACTCGACGGAAAAATGCAGCCCCTTGGTCGCCAGGAAGAACACCGCGGCGAGGAAGGTGATCAACGAGATGACGTTGAACACCAGGGCATGGCGCATGAATGGAATGTCTTTGCGTATGCGGAAAAATTCCATCATGCCTCCCGATGGGCCGCCCCGAGGGGGGCAGGGCCCCCTGTGGGGGCAGCGAAAGAATTGAGCGTGGGGACCATGTTTTCAGACTCCCGGTTTCCAGACTTGGCCGATGCTCACCGACACCAGTTTGCGCCGGTAGCCGTAGATCCAATTGATCAGCGCGCGCGACACCACCACCGAACTGAAAATCGAGGTCAGGATGCCCAGGCAATGCACCACCGCGAAGCCGCGCACCGGTCCGGAACCAAAGATCAGTAGTGCGACGCCGGCGATCAGCGTGGTGATGTTCGAATCGAGGATGGTGGCCCAGGCGCGTTCGTAACCGGCGGTGATCGACGCCTGCGGCGAATTTCCGCCGCGCAACTCCTCCCGTACCCGCTCGTTGATCAGCACGTTGGCGTCGATCGCCATGCCCAGCGTCAGGGCGATGGCGGCGATGCCGGGCAGCGTCAGCGTCGCCTGCAGGAGCGACAGCAGCGCCACCAGAAACAGCAGGTTGGCCGACAGCGCCAACACCGAGACAACGCCGAACAGCAGGTAGTACGAGATCATGAACACCGAGATGGCGATGAAGCCCCACATCGTCGAGTTGAAACCCTTGGCGATGTTGTCGGCGCCGAGGCTGGGACCGACCGTGCGCTCCTCGATGATCTCCATCGGCGCCGCGAGCGATCCCGCGCGTAGCAGCAGGGCCACGTCATTCGCCTCGACGGTGCTCATGCGACCCGAAATCTGCACCCGCCCGCCACCGATCTCCGTGCGAATCACCGGGGCGGTGACCACTTCGCCCTTGCCTTTTTCGATCAGCAGGATGGCCATGCGCTTGCCGACGCTCTCGCGCGTCACGTCCTTGAAGATGCGCGCGCCGGAGGAGTCGAGCGAAAGATGCACCGCCGGTTCCTGGGTCTGGCTGTCAAACCCGGCCTGGGCGTCGGTCAGCCGCTCGCCGGTCAGCACCACCTGCTTCTTCACCAGCAGGCCGCGCCCGCCACGCTCGATGTAGTACTCGGTACCCGGCGGCGGCTGGCCGCGCGCCGCCTGATCCATGATGTCCATGTTGGCGCTGGCTTCGTCATCGACCATGCGCACTTCCAGAGTCGCCGTGCGGCCGAGGATGTCCTTCGCCTTGGCGGTGTCCTGCACGCCGGGCAGCTGCACCACGATCCGGTCGATGCCCTGTTGCTGGATCACCGGCTCGGCAACGCCGAGTTCGTTGATGCGGTTATGCAGGGTGGTGATGTTCTGCTTCACCGCGAATTCCTGGATGCGCTTTTCGGCCTGCGGCTTGAGCGTTGCCACCAGACGGAAATCGGCGCCATCCTGGGCGTCGACCAGCAGCAGGTCGGGCTGGCTGTCAGTCAGCACGGCGCGTGCCTTGTCGCGGGTTTCGAGGTCGCGGAAGCGGATTGCCACCGTCTGCCCTTCGCGCACGATGCCGCCGTGGCGGATGTTCTTGTCGCGCATCAGGCCGCGCAAATCCGCACCGATCGAATCGAGCCGCTTGGTCAGGGCGCCCTTCATGTCCACCTGCAGCAGGAAATGCACGCCGCCACGCAGGTCGAGGCCGAGATACATCGGCAGCGCATGGATTCCGGTCAGCCAGTTGGGCGAGTCGGACACCAGGTTGAGCGCGACGCTGTAGCTGGCGTCCGCCGCTACAGGATTCAGTGCCTTCTCGATGGCGTCCTTGGCCTTGAGCTGGGTATCGGTATCGGCCAGGCGCACCCGTATGCTATTGAGGTCGAGCACCACGCCCTGCGGCGCCACGGCGGCGGCCTTGAGCGCTGCCTCCACCTGCGACATCAGCCGGGCGTCAACCTTGTGCGTCGCCTTTACGCTGGCCACCTGCACGGCGGGCGCCTCGCCAAAGAAGTTGGGCAGGGTGTACAACAGTCCGAGCACCAGGGCGATCAGGACCGTGGCATTCTTCCAGAGAGGATAGCGATTCATTTTTTCGGTAGGAAGAAGTAAGGGATGCCGAAGATGCGCGACGCGACCTCAGGGCCGCGCCAGCGCCCCTCGCACGTTACAGATTCTTGAGCGTACCCTTGGGCAAGAGCGCGCCCACGGCGTTTTTCTGCACGGTGATCACCACCGGACCATCCTTGCCTTCAGCGACTTCCAGGCTCAGGTAGTTTTCGCCGACCTTCGAAATGCGGCCGGTGATACCGCCCTGGGTGACCACTTCGTCGCCCTTGGCCAGTTCGCTGACCATCTTTTGCTGCTCCTTGGCCTTCTTCATCTGCGGCCGGATCATGACGAACCAGAGCACGACGAACATAAGCAGAATAGGCAGCATGCCCATCAGGCCACCGGTCGGATCGGCAGCGGCGCCGGCCGCCTGCGCGTAAGCATTTGAAATCAGCACTATGTATCTCCAGGATTGTCGGACAGAACCGGCGAATTATACCTGCTCGCCTGCACGCCCCCGCGTGAAGCGCAGGCGGAAACCGGCAAAGTCGCCCTGTTCGATGGCCGCCCGCATTTCCGCCATCAGTGTCTGGTAGTAGAACAGATTGTGGATGGTGTTCAGGCGCGCGCCGAGGATCTCGCCGATGCGATGCAGGTGGTGCAGGTAGGCGCGCGTGAAATTACGACAGGTATAACAGGCACAGGTCTCGTCCAGCGGACGGGTATCGTTCTTGTGGCTGGCGTTCTTGATCTTGACGTCGCCATGGCGGGTAAACAGCCAGCCGTTGCGCGCGTTGCGCGTGGGCATCACGCAATCGAACATGTCGATGCCGTGCCCCACGGCATACACCAGGTCTTCCGGTGTGCCCACCCCCATCAGGTAGCGTGGTTTGCCGGAGGGCAGGCGCGGCGCGGTGTGAGCCAGGATGCGCGCCATGTCCTCCTTCGGCTCACCGACGGACAAGCCGCCGATGGCGAAACCGTCGAAACCGATGTCGTCCAGCGCCGCCAGCGATTCGTCGCGCAGGGCCTCATGCATGCCGCCCTGGACGATGCCGAACAGGGCATTCGAATTCTGCAGGCGGTCATGTTCGTCGCGCGAGCGACGCGCCCAGCGCAGGGAAAGGCGCATCGAGGCGGCCGCGGTCGCCAGGTCCGCCGGATAGGGCGTGCATTCGTCGAAGATCATCACCACGTCGGAGTTCAGCACATGCTGGATGCGCATGGACTCCTCCGGCGTCAGGAACAGCCGGTCGCCGTTGATCGGCGACGCGAACTTGACGCCTTCCTCGCTGATCTTGCGCAACTCGCCCAGCGAAAACACCTGGAAGCCGCCCGAATCGGTCAGGATCGGCCCGTTCCAACCCATGAATCGATGCAGGCCGCCATGCGCGGCGGCCACCTCCAGCCCTGGCCGCAACCAGAGGTGGAAAGTGTTGCCGAGCACGATGGATGCGCCGATGCCGACCAGTTCCTCGGGCGACATGGCCTTCACCGTGCCATAGGTTCCCACCGGCATGAAGGTCGGCGTCTGTGCCACGCCGTGCGCCAGCGTCAAGGTTCCGCGCCGCGCCGCGCCATCCGTGGCGAGCAAGTCGAACTTCATGATCCGGTCCTGCGATGCAGCAACATGGCATCCCCATAACTGAAAAAGCGATAGCGGGCGGCGATCGCATGGCGGTAGGCCGCCCGCAACTGTTCCAGCCCGCCGAAGGCCGACACCAGCATTAGCAGCGTGGACTTCGGCAGATGGAAATTGGTGATCAGCATGTCCGCGACGCGGAATTCGAAGCCGGGAGTGACGAACAGCGCCGTCTCGCCGGCGCCGACTTTCAGGCCTCCTTCGAGTGCCGCCGATTCCAGCACCCGCACCGACGTCGTGCCGACCGCCACGACGCGGCCGCCATTGCGCCGCGTCGCCTCGATCGCGTCGGCGGTCGCCTGCGGCAGCACGTAGCGCTCGGAATGCATGCGGTGCGCGGCGAGGTCCTCGGTCCGCACCGGCTGGAACGTGCCGGCACCGACGTGCAGGGTGACCCAGGCGGTGCCGACACCCATCTTGCGCAGCTTCGCCAGCAGTTCGTCGTCGAAATGCAGCCCCGCGGTAGGCGCCGCCACCGATCCGCTCTCGCGTGCATAGACCGTCTGGTAGCGCGCTTCATCGGGCTCCGCTGCGGCGCGTTCGATATACGGCGGCAGCGGCAGGCGCCCGTGGCGTTCGATCAGCGGCGCGGCATCGCCGGGAAAGCGCAGGCGGTAGAACTCGCCCTCGCGTCCCAGCACCTCGACCTCGATGGCATCCTCCAGCCACAGGCGGCCACCGGCGCGCGGCGACTTGCTGGCGCGCACCTGCGCCAGCGCGACGCGCTCATCGAGCAGGCGCTCCACCAGCACCTCGATTTGCCCGCCGCTTTCCTTGCGGCCGAGCAGGCGCGCATGCAGCACCCGGGTGTCGTTCATCACCAGGAGGTCGCCGGCGCGCAGCCATTGCGGCAGCTCGGCAATGCCGCTATCGATGCAATCGTCGCCGGCGACAACCAGCAAGCGGCTCGCCGAACGTTGCGGCAGGGGCGCCTGCGCCACCAGTTCCGGCGGCAGCAGGTAGTCGAAATCGGCGAGGGTCAGGGACATCGTTGGCATTGAGGCGGGAACGGCCGCAGGCATGGCGGACATATCCGCAGCCGCCACCGCGGCGAGCGGCCGCGGCAGGCGGATGGTGCGAGCATCGGGTAAATCGTTTCGGTGCCGCCGCCTTTCAAGTCAAGGCATCGAGATCGCCGTGTCGGCGGAATGCCGCCAGGTCGACCAGGATCAGCTGGCCCTCGTGCTCCTGGATCAAGCCCTGCGCCGTCAGGTCGCGCATCACGCGGCTCACCATCTCGCGCGACGCGCCGATCATCTTGGCAATGTCCTGTTTGGTCATCTTGTGCGTCACGACCTTGCGTCCGTCGATCGTCTCCGCCGATTCGAGCAGCAGGCGCGCCACGCGTCCATAGACGTCGAGCAGGGCGAGGCTCTCGATGTTGCGGTCGGCCAGGCGCAGGCGCTTGGTCAGGCTGCGCATGATGAACAGCGAAACATCGGGGTTGTCGACCAGGCAATGCTTGAAATCCTCCTTGCCCATGACCACCACATCGCTCGACTCGACCGCCAGCACGGTAGCCGATCGGGGATGGTCGTCGAGCACGCCCATCTCGCCGAACAGTTCGCCGGGGCCAAGCATCGAGAGGATCACCTCGCGCCCCTCCTCGTCGCTTACCTGGACCTTCAACGCCCCGGACAAAACAAAATAGATGTTGTCGGTATGGTCTCCGGCGTGCAGTACCACGGTGTGGCGGGGAATGTGACGCAGCATGGCGACACGGGTAAGCGGCCTGAGGCACTCGTCGTCGAGCATCTCGAAGATCGGCAACGCCCTAAGGACCGTCAAGGAAACGCCGGGATTTGGCGACATCAATCGATAACCTCCGCGAAGACTGCAATCTGCACTCAAGGCAAAGTGTAATCCGGATTGGCGCCGATTTTCCACCGTGCCGGCGGCTGCGGCTGCCCTGACCGGCTGGATTTGCTCGCAGGCTGCTGGTGCCGGGGGGGGAAGTCGAATCCCCATGCCTTGCGGCGGCGGTGTTTGAGACCGCTACGTCTACCGATTCCGTCACCCCGGCCCGGGATGTCGCCCCCTGAAACTCCAGGTTGCGGGAGGCGCGCATTATCCGACAATCCCGCCTGTCCCACAATGTCCCCCTGCCGTGTCCCCGCGCCGTGTCGCCGGCGCCGATTTTTTTTTGCGCGGCGCAGCGTCGCCATTCGACAACACGCGAACGAGCGCAGCGTCTGCGGCATCGCGTACATATAACGAAGCGCCTATAATCCACCGATGGTGCAAAGCAGCAATTCAACCGGCACGTCGTCCCCACGCCTTCTCGCCACCTCGGTGGCGGCGATGGGCGTGGTTTACGGCGACATCGGCACCAGTCCGCTGTACACCATGAAGGAAGTCTTCAACGGCCCCCACGCGGTCGCCGTAACCCCGGACAACCTGCTGGGCATACTCTCGCTGATCTTCTGGGCCCTGACCATCACGGTCTCGCTCAAGTACGTGATGTTCATCACCCGCGCCGACAATCGTGGCGAAGGCGGCATCATGGCGCTGACCTCGCTCGCCCTGCGCACGCAGGGCGCCGGGCCGCGCATGCTGTGGCTGATGTCGGTCCTGGGCATCTTCGGCGCCGGGCTGTTCTATGGCGACGCCGTGATCACGCCGGCAATGTCGGTGCTGTCGGCGGTCGAGGGGCTGGAAGTCGCCACCCCGATGTTCAAGCCCTACGTGGTGCCGATCACCGTGCTGGTGCTGTGCGGCCTGTTCCTGTTCCAGCCGCGCGGCACGGCCAGCGTCGGCGCCCTGTTCGGACCAGTAATGCTGTTCTGGTTCGGTACCCTGGGCGCGCTCGGCGTGTGGAACATCCTCAAGCACCCCGACGTGCTGGCGGCGATCAATCCCTGGTACGCGGCACACTTTTTCCTGGAGAACCGGACCCACGCCTGGCTGGCTCTGGGCGCGGTGGTGCTCGCCATCACCGGCGGCGAAGCCCTGTATGCCGACATGGGACACTTCGGCCGGCGCTCGATCAAATGGGCCTGGCTCGGTTACGTCTTCCCCTGCCTGTACCTGAACTACCTCGGACAAGGCGCGCTGATCCTCGACAACCCGGCTGCGGTAAAGAATCCCTTCTTCATGCTGGTGCCCGATGGCCTGCTCTACCCGATGGTCGTGCTCGCCACGGCCGCCGCGGTGATCGCCTCGCAGGCGGTCATTTCCGGCGCGTTCTCATTGACCAGCCAGGCCATGCAACTGGGCTACTGCCCGCGCATACAGGTGAAGTTCACTTCCGAACGCGAAAAGGGACAGATTTACGTACCCAACATCAACTGGCTGCTGCTGCTGGCCGTGATCATCCTCGTGCTCGGCTTCAAGTCGTCCTCGAATCTGGCCTCGGCCTATGGCATCGCCGTGACGCTGACCATGATGATCGACACCCTGCTCGCCTTCATCGTGGTGCGCGCGCTGTGGAAATGGAACTGGCTGCAGGCCGGGCTGTTCCTCGCACTGTTCATCGTGGTCGATTTCGCGTTCTTCTCCGCCAACCTGGTAAAGGTCATGGATGGCGGATGGTTCCCCCTGCTCCTCGGGCTTGGCATCTTCACCCTGTTCGCGACCTGGAAGCGCGGCCGTGCCCTGCTCTACGAAAGACTCAAGGAGGACTCGATGCCGCTCGATGCCTTCCTTTCAAGCCTCAGCTACGGCGGGCCGCATCGCGTCGCCGGAACCGGGATTTTCATGACCACGCGCCCTGACGGCGTGCCGCGCGCCATGCTGCACAACATGCTGCACAACAAGGTGCTGCACGAACGCGTGGTCCTGCTCAATGTCAGCATGCAGGACATTCCCCATGTCGACGAGGCGGAACGCATCCTGGTCGAACCGCTCAGCGACGGCTTTTACCGCGTCATGCTGCGCTATGGCTTCAAGGACGATCCCAACATTCCGCTGGCGCTGGAACTCTGCGGCAAGCACGGCATGGCGCCGGTCGAAATGATGGAAACCTCCTTCTTCCTCGGCCGCGAAACCATCGTCCCCAACCGCGTGCCGGCGATGACGCTGTGGCGCCAGGTGCTGTTCATGTGGATGTTCCGCAACGCAGACACCGCAACGGATTTCTTCAAGTTGCCGACCAATCGCGTGGTCGAACTCGGTACTCAGGTCGAACTCTGATCCAACCGGCGATTGCTGCGTCGCAATAGGCAATTGACGAACTCCCAGGGCGATATATTCCATTGCTTTGGCGATTGCACGAATAGCGAATTTTCATTCGCTTCGCGTGCCTCCTGTGTGAAACTTCAACATTTGTTGAATCGGCAAGCTGCGTCGGGCGATACTTTATTTCGCGTGGATTCGGTGATAGGTTTGGCGGCGACGCAGCCGACAATTAATCTGATGTTACGGAGGAGATCAAAGCGATGGAAATGAACCCCGCACGGAGAACGGTGCTTCGCGGCGCAGGCAGCCTGGGAGCCCTGTCCGCACTGGTGCTGGCCGGAGTACTCAAGCCGACCGCAGTCTATGCCGCCGACTGGAACAAGGCCGCTTTCGAAGCCAAGGACACGGCAGGGGCGCTGAAAGGCATCGGTGCCGGAAGCCCCGCCGACAGCAAGGACCTGCTGCTCAAGGTACCCGACATCGCGGAAAACGGTGCCGTAGTGCCGGTTGATGTCACCAGCAACATCCCGAAGACCACCTCCATTTCCATCCTGGTCGAGAAGAATCCGTCGCCGTTGTGCGCCCATTTCGAGTTTGCCAACGGGGCAGTAGCCGACGTTTCGGCGCGCCTGAAAATGGGACAGACGTCCCTGGTCAAGGCGGTCGCCAAGGCCGACGGCAAGTTCTACACGGCGCAAAAGGAAGTCAAGGTCACCGTCGGCGGCTGCGGCGGCTGAAGCAACCCAACAGGAATAAAAGGAAAACACCATGGCAGATCCGATGAAAATTCGCGCCCAGATCAAAGGCGACGTCGCAGAAATCCGCATCCTGATGGGACACGCAATGGAAACCGGCCAGCGCAAGGACGCGGCGGGTGCCACCGTGCCGGCCCACTTCATCCAATCGATGACGGTAGACGTCGCCGGCAAGCGCGTTGTCGATGGCCAGATCGGCACCTCCGTTTCCCGCAATCCGGTCTTCGGCTTCAAGATGAAAGGCGCCAAGGCCGGCGACAAGGTCGTCGTGAACTGGGTCGACAACAAGGGCGACAAGCGCACCGACGAGGCCACGGTGGCCTGACAGAGCAGCAAATCTCCTGCCCAAGGCGATTCCTGGGCAGGAGGCAGGGAAAATAAGATAGCGGCGGGATGCACCCGCCCCAATTCTCGACAGGAGGAACCCATGAAGCAACATTTGGTAGGCGCCCTGTGCGCCGTGGCGTTTGTCGGTGGCAGCATTGCCCAGACGCCGAAGAAGCCCCCAGCCAAACCCGCCGTCAAAACCGCATCGTCACCCGCTGCCGAAGCCAAGGATGCCGCGACACTCGAGTTCGAAAAGTTTCGAGCGGAAATGGAGGACAGCAATCCGGCCGAACTCTTCGAAGCCAAGGGTCAGGAGCAATGGACGAGCAAGCGCGGCCCGAAGAATGTTTCGCTGGCCGAAAGCTGCGACCTTGGCCAGGGCGTGGGCAAGGTTGACGGCGCCTACGTCAAGATGCCGCGCTATTTTGCAGACGCAGACGCGGTGATGGATGCCGAGCGGCGCATCGTCTGGTGCATGGTCGAAAAGCAGGGCTTCAAGTTCGACGACATCGCCGCCAAGCCCTTCGCCAACGAGACCTTCACGCCGGACATCACCAACCTGGTCACCTATGTTGCCGGCCATTCGCGCAACATGAAGATCGACGTGCCGCTCAAGGATCCGAAGGTGCGCGACGCGTATGAAACCGGCAAGGAGATGGCCGCCTACCGCGCCGGACCCTACGACTTTTCCTGCAACACCTGCCATGGCGTCGATGGCAAGCGGATTCGCATGCAGAACCTGCCCAACATCGCCACGCCCAAGGGTGCGATGAGCGGCGTGCAGGGCTGGCCCGGCTATCGCATGACCGGTGGCGTGATGCTGACCCATCAATGGCGCATGGGCGACTGTTTCCGCCAGCAGCGTTTCCCGCAACCGAAGTACGCCTCAGACGCGGTCGCCTACCTGCTGACCTACATGATCGGCAATGCCAACGGCCAGGTCTACAAAGGCCCGGGCATCAAGCGCTAACAGGGAGACAGACATGACCAAGACCATTTATCTGGCCGCCGCAGCGGCCCTGCCGCTCCTGACGATCGCCCTGCCTGCCGTCGCCGACGGCGACCAGCGCGCCAAGGCCATCGCCGTGATCAAGAAGGACTTCCAGCCTCGCGGCCAGGCCGGCCTTGACCGCCTGGCGGAAGACGGACTGCAGGCGATTTGCAACCGCACCGGCAACAAGCCGCCGGAGTACATCGCGAAGCGGATGCAGGACGACCAACTGCAGACAGTCAAGTTTCCCGCCGACGGCAAGTTGATGGGCGACTGGAAGGAGGGCGAGAAGATCGCGCAGAGCGGTCGCGGCTTCACCTGGACCGACAACCCCGGCCTGCCGGTGGGAGGCAACTGCTACAACTGCCACCAGATTGCCCCGAAGGAGACTTCGTTCGGCACCGTCGGTCCGAGCCTGTTCCAGTTCGGCAAGATTCGCGGCAATACTCCCGACATGCAGAAATATGCCTACAGCAAGATCTGGAATGCCAAGGCGTTCAACCTGTGCTCGGAAATGCCGCGCTTCGGCCATGCCGGCGCGCTGAACGAACAGCAGGTAAAGCACCTCGTGGCACTGCTGCTCGACCCCGAATCGCCAGTCAACAAATAAGCCTCGCACACCCCAAAAGCCTGGCCACGGCCAGGCTTTTTATTTCCCCGACCCAAGGGGAAGCGTTCTGCCTCAGGATCAGCCCTGGAGTCCTCCATGTCATCGATGAATCGTCGTGAATTCCTGCAACTGCTTGCCGCCGCATCGGCCGCCGGCATGGCACTTGATGCGCGCACCGTGTGGGCCGCCGGCAAGGGCGACACCCTGTACCAGGTACCGAAGTTCGGCAATGTCCACCTGCTGCACTTCACCGATTGCCACGCGCAGTTGCTGCCGATCCATTTTCGCGAACCGAGCGTCAACCTGGGACTTGCTGGCGCCACCGGCAAGGCGCCGCACCTGATCGGAGAGCACCTCCTCAAGGCGTTTGGCATCAAGCCTGCCGGCATCGAGGCGCACGCATTCACCTACCTGAACTTCGAAAAGGCGGCAAAGACCTACGGCAAGGTCGGCGGCTTCGCCCACCTTGCCACGCTGGTCAAGCGCCTGCGCGCCGATCGCCCGGGCGCCCTGCTGCTCGATGGTGGCGACACCTGGCAGGGCTCCGCCACGGCGCTCTGGAGCAAAGGGCAGGACATGGTCGACGCCTGCAAGCTGCTTGGCGTGGACATCATGGCCGGCCACTGGGAATTCACCCTGGGCGACAAGCGTGTCCTGGAAATCGTGGAGAAGGACTTCAAGGGAAAGATCGATTTCGTCGCCCAGAACATCAAGACCAGCGACTTCGGCGACAAGGTGTTCGAGCCCTACAGCATGCGCGAAATGAACGGGCCAGAAGGAACAATTCGGGTCGCCGTGATCGGCCAGGCCTTCCCGTACACGCCCATCGCAAATCCGCGCTGGATGATTCCGGACTGGACCTTCGGCATCCAGGACGACAACATGCAGAAGACGGTCGACGAGGCGCGCGCCAAGGGGGCACAGGTCGTGGTCGTGCTGTCGCACAACGGCATGGACGTCGACCTCAAGATGGCGAGCCGCGTTACCGGCATCGACGCCATCCTCGGCGGCCATACCCATGACGGCGTGCCGCAACCCTCGATCGTGAAGAATGCCGGCGGCCAGACCCTGGTCACCAACGCCGGGTCCAACGGCAAGTTCCTTGGCGTGCTCGACTTCGACGTCAAGGGTGGAAAGATTTCCGGCTTCCGCTACAAGTTGCTGCCGGTGTTCTCCAATCTGTTACCGGCCGATGCCGAGATGAGCGCCCTGATCGACAAGGTCCGCGCCCCGCACAAGGCGAAGCTGGAGGAAAAGCTCGCGGTGTCGGAAGGCCTGCTCTACCGTCGCGGCAACTTCAACGGCAGTTGGGACCAGTTGATCCTCGACGCCATCATGGAAGTACAGGGCGCCGATATCGGATTTTCGCCGGGCTTCCGCTGGGGCACCACGATCCTGCCTGGCCAGGCGATCACCTTCGAGCACCTGATGGACCAGACCGCGATCACCTATCCGAGCGCGACGCTGACCGAGATGAAGGGCGAGCAGATCAAGAGCATCCTCGAAGACGTGGGCGACAACCTGTTCAATCCCGACCCGTACTACCAGCAGGGTGGCGACATGGTTCGCGTCGGCGGGCTCGAATACACCTGCGTTCCGAACGCGAAGATCGGCCATCGCATCCAGGACATGCGCCTCGCAGGAAAGCCGCTGGCTGCCGACAAGACCTACAAGGTTGCCGGCTGGGCGCCCGTCGCGGAAGGAGCGAAGGGAGAGCCGGTATGGGACGTCGTGGCGCGCTACCTGCGCGACAAGAAGACGATCACCCCGCGCAAGCTCAACCAGCCGAAGCTGGTGGGAATGAAAGGGAATCCGGGATACGCCGCCTGAGCCCGGCGGCGGCGGCGAACGGCCGCGCCGCGGGGCGCGGCGACCATCGCCGAGGATTCGTCAGGGCTTCAGGTAGGCATAGCCGCCGCGCGCCTGGAGCTTGGCGATTTCGGCGACACCCGACGGCACGAACACGGACTCGGGAATGAACTGCTTGCGATCCAGCTTGCGGCTCTTGAGCGTGATCTCGCATACATCGAAGGTCACCCCTCGTCCGGCAAGCGTCTCCACAACGACGTTGTAGGCGTTGCCGTTCTTGTCCTTGGCGCCGTCCATCAGGAAATCCACGCCGCGCGCATGCGTAACCACCACGATCTGAGCCTGCGGGTTGACATCGAGGTGGTTGCCGACGTTGCGCAACACGTCGGAGGCCACCGCCGAATCATTGACGTGATAGACGACCTTGTCCGGATGGGCGTTCGCGGCAAGGTCGACGGTCGCACATCCGCCCAGCAGCAGCGCCGGCACCAACAGCGCGATAGTCAGGCAGCGGAACAATTTGGCATTCATGGATTCTCTCCTCGTCGGGCAGGACGGTGCCGTCCCTTAAATAGTTTCAACTTAAAACATTACTCGCCCCCGCCGGCGAACACAACAGTTCTCTGCCCGGGCAGGAACGTCGGCAGCCCGCCAGGAAAACCGAGCACGGCCGATGCGTCGCAGTAACATTCATTTGCAAGTCCGACTGCCAGAGCACATCGCGGGTCGGCTAGAATCGCCGAATGAATAAGCGCAACCTCGTGCTGGCGGCAATCGTTGTCGCCCTCGGTCTCGGAGCCTTCTTTCTCTGGCAATCGTCGGATCGCAGCGCCGATGCAACGAAATACAAGCTGGCCAAGGTCGAATCCGGACCGCTCACGGCGGCGGTTTCCGCGACCGGCACCTTGAACCCCGTCGTCTCGGTCCAGGTCGGCTCGCAGGTCTCCGGGCAGATCAAGGAAATCCTGGTCGACTTCAACTCGCCGGTGAAGTCCGGCCAGCTGATCGCGCGCCTCGATCCGGAAACCTACCAGCATCGGGTGCGCCAGGCCGAAGCGGACGTGGACGCCGCGCGCGCCGCGCAGGGCGTGCAACAGGCCGAAGTGGCCCGCGCCCGCGCCAACCTGTCGAACGCCCAACGCGATTACGAACGCAAGAAAACCCTGGTGGAGAAGAACTTCATCTCTCCGGCCGAACGCGATACGGCGCAGAACAACCTGGACGCCGCCCGCGCCTCGCTCGCCTCGGCCGAGGCGCAAGTGAGGAACGGCGAAGCCATCGTGCGCCAGCGCGAAGCGCAACTGGCGGCGGCGCGCGTGGACCTGACGCGCACCTCGATCACCGCGCCGGTCGACGGCGTCGTGGTGAAACGCAGCATCGAGCCGGGACAGACCGTGGCGGCGAGCCTGCAGGCGCCGGAGTTGTTCGTCATCGCCAAGAACCTGACCGACATGCAGGTGGAAACCTCGATCGACGAGGCCGACGTCGGCCGTGTCCGCCTCGGACAGAAGGCCACGTTCACCGTGGATGCCTTCGCCGGCCGCCATTTCGAAGGCGAAGTGCGCCAGGTGCGCAAGGCGGCCACGGTGGTCTCCAACGTCGTCACCTATACCGTGGTCATCTCGGCGGCGAACCTCGACCTCACGCTGCTGCCGGGCATGACCGCCAACGTGCGCATCATCACCGCGCAGAAGGACAAGGTGCTCAAGGTCCCCAATGCGGCGCTGCGCTATCGCCCCGCCGGCGCCACCGATGAAAAGAAGCCCTCGACGGCGGCGCCGGCTGCCGTGTCGCCAGCGCCGACTTCCGGCGGCGGCGGCGGGTCCGCCCAGATCAAGGAACGGCTGGTCGCGGAACTCAAGCTCGATGCCGACCAGCAGGGCAAGCTCGACGCGATCTTCGCCGGCATGCGCGACAAGTTCATGGCCGCGCGCGACCTGCCCGAGGCCGAGAAGTCGAAGGCCCAGGAACGCAACCGCGCCGAGATCCGCGAAAAGGTAGCGGCCATGCTGACCCCGGAACAGAAGCTGCGCTATGACGAACTCGGTGCGCAGACGGCCGCCGCCCGCTCTGGCGGAGGCGGCGGTACCGGTCGCATCTGGATCGTCGGCGAGGACGGCAAGCCGAAGGCGGTCGAACTGCGCCTCGGCCTCACGGACGGCAGCATGACCGAGATCGTTTCCGGCGAGATCAAGGACGCGCAGGAGGTTATCACCGGCCAGCAATCAGCGGCGACCCCGAAGGCTTCCGGCATGCCCGGTCCGCGCCTGTTCTAGGCACTGTCGCCATGAGCGAGCCACTGATCCGGGTCATCGATCTGGCCAAGGATTACGTGATGGGCAGCAACGTGGTGCCGGCGCTGCGCGGCGTCACGCTCGACATCGATGCCGGCGAATTCGTCGCCGTGATGGGCCCCTCGGGCTCCGGCAAATCGACCTTCATGAACCTGCTCGGCTGCCTCGACCATCCGACCGCCGGCCGCTACTCGCTCGACGGCCAGGAAGTTTCGGCACTTTCCGGCGACGAACTCGCGGCGGTCAGGAGTCGCAAGCTGGGCTTCGTTTTCCAGCACTTCAACCTGCTCGCGCGCACTACCGCGCTGGACAACGTCGCGCTGCCGCTGCTGTACGGCAACGTACCTGCCGCCGAACGCCTCAAACGGGCGACGCGCCGCCTTACCCAGATCGGCCTCGCCGAACGCATGGACCACCATCCCGCCCAGCTCTCCGGCGGCCAGCAGCAGCGCGTCGCCATCGCCCGCGCGCTGGTCAACGATCCGCAACTGGTGCTCGCGGACGAACCGACCGGCGCGCTGGATTCGCGCACCAGCGTCGAAATCATGGCCCTGCTCCAGGAACTGAATCGCGAGGGCATCACCATCGTGCTGGTGACCCACGAGCACGACATCGCGGATTTTGCCGGACGCATCATTTCCTTCCGCGACGGCAAGGTGATCGAGGACCGGGCCAACGCGGCCAAGGCTGCGGCGGCGGCGCTATGAACTTCACGGCCACCCTGCGCATCGCCCTGCTCGCCCTGCGCATCAACAAGCTGCGCTCGGCGCTGACCATGCTCGGCATCATCATCGGCGTCGCCGCCGTGATCATCATGATCGCCGTCGGCAATGGCGCGCAGGCGCGCGTCGAGGACCAGATCCGCAGCCTGGGCTCGAACATCATCATGGTGCTGTCCGGCTCGACCACCTCGGGCGGCGCCCGCGGCGGTACCGGCACCCTGCCGACGATCACCGAGGACGATGCCTACGCGCTGAACCGCGAGATCGAGGAGATCCAGGCCGCCGCGCCGACCTTGCGCGGCTCTGGGCAGGCCGTGGCGGGCAATGCCAACTGGTCGTCCAGCTTCTACGGCACCACCCCCGAATACCTGGAAGTGCGCGAATGGACGGTGATCGAGGGGCGCGGCTTCGAACCGGCGGAAATGAGCGGCGCCGGCAAGGTCGTCCTGATCGGCCAGACCGTGGCCAAGAACCTCTTCGGCGACGCCAGCCCGCTCGACCAGGTGATCCGCGTGCGCAAGGTGCCGCTCACCATCGTCGGCGTGCTCGACCGCAAGGGACAGAACATGATGGGCCAGGACCAGGATGACATCATCCTGATGCCGATCAGCACCGCCAGGAAGCGCGTGCTCGGCTCGACCCAGCAGGCCAAGAGCCGCAGCGTCGGATCGATCATGGTCAAGGTCAAGGACGGCGCCGACATGGCGGCGGCCGACGCCCGCATGCGCGAACTGCTGCGCCAGCGTCACCGCCTCCAGACCGGCCAGGACGACGACTTTTTCATACGCAACCTGTCCGAGATCCTGCAGGCCCAGGAAGCCTCATCCAAGGTCATGTCGCTGCTGTTGGCCGCCGTGGCCTCGGTCTCGCTGCTGGTCGGCGGCATCGGCATCATGAACATCATGCTGGTTTCGGTCACCGAACGCACGCGCGAGATCGGCCTGCGCATGGCCGTTGGCGCCCGCGGCCGCGACATCCTGACCCAGTTCCTGGTCGAAGCCGTAACGCTGTCCCTGATCGGCGGCGCCATCGGCATCATGCTCGGCGTAGGCGGCGCTACGGCGATCGCCGAACTCGCCGGCTGGCGCACCGAACTCTCCGGCGGCTCGATCGTGCTCGCCGCCGGCTTTGCCGGCGCGATCGGCATATTCTTCGGCTTCTATCCGGCGCGCAAGGCGTCACGCCTGCTGCCCATCGAGGCGCTGCGTTACGAATAGTCGGCGCCGGCGTCACGGCACGATGGCCTTAGAATGCCAGCGTCGTCACTGCTTTCCCTGAAACCCCATGGCCGAAGAAGTCGAACTCAAGCTGGCGCTGGCCGAGGACCAGCAGGCGCGCTTCCTGCGCCACCCCGCGCTGAAGCAGGCGCTTGATCGCCGTGTCGCCACGCTCGACAATATTTACTACGACACACCGGACCTGGCCCTGCGTCGTCGCGGCATGTCCCTGCGCCTGCGCCGCATCGGGCGCGACTGGCTGCAGACGGTAAAGCTGGCGGGCGCTGCCGCGGCCGGCCTGTCGAGCCGACCGGAGTGGGAAACGCCCTACGCCGGCCATTTCGATTTCTCGGCCATCGACCAGCCCGCGGTGCGCGACT